>NZ_JBEBMH010000002.1:0-727017 GCF_040081985.1 Mesorhizobium yinganensis
CTCGCCTTCCAGGCATAGAAAGTTGCGCTGCTGATCCCGTGTTTGCGGCAGACATCGGCCGTGGGAACTCCCGCCTCCTGCTCGCGCAACACCGCGATGATCTGTTCTTCTGAAAACCTCGATCGCTTCATTGTCCGGTCCTTCTTGCGGTCCGGACTCTAGCCTCATCTGGTCGACATCAAAGGGGTCACAGCACCGTCGGTAAACAGCACGACCCACTTGCTGACATTTTTATCCTTGAACGGTTGACCTTCCGCGTAAGGCTCTCCCGGTGACAAAACCCTCCGCCCCCAGGCCATGCCTTCAGAGACATTGGTGCCTGAGCCCGCCCAAGCCCGCATCTTCCCGATCTCAACAAGCAAGGAATCGAGGTCTTCCGTCAACGGGGCGATTGGCGTCGGACACGAGCGGTTTGGACCGGTAGCGAGAACCTTGTGCTCTGTTTTCTTGGTAAAGGTGGCGGTGGGCTGCAGGTCGTCTTTTATGCTGCGAGGGGTACCACCGGGCAGGTTGTATTTGACGACGTTCATTAGCTCCGCTTTTTGTGCCTCTACAATTCTATTGTCTTCCTTGTTACCTCCCTTGGTAGCCTTGCTATCCGTACCATCCCGTAAATACGAATTGTTGAATTGTGAGCCGTCATTGCTCTTTGCGAGGTCTGTTTTCTCAACGCCTGGTTCATCTGGAGCGAAATAGGGTACGAACAGCGTCTTCGGATTGTTCAAATCTGGCACGTCGTCACTGAGATTGAGCGAACCCTCCCGCGCCTCAACGCAGCCGCCCCAGTCAACTCCAAGGCGTTTGAACATAAGAAGATGGTCGGCCGCGCTGCCATTTATGGTGTTGAAGCGCTCGCCGTTTCTTGGGTTCTTACCCGTTTTGTCGATCCAGCTATCCTTGAATCCCTTGCCGTTCACATTGACCGCCGTCACAAACGGCACAAGCGCGGCCCGCACCGTGCGACCGGAACTGTCGTTGCCTTGCATACCTTTTAATGCCTTGACCAGTTCGCTGGCGGCCTCGCGCAAATCCCAGATCCTGTTGTTTTTTTCACTCCCGTCGTTCATCGAACCAGTATTGTCCAGCACCAGCGCGACCTCGACGTTCTTGCGCGATTCGAAGGCCACCGCCGTCACCTTGATCAGCGGATCGGCCCCGAAAAGCCCTATGAATTTCAGGTCGACATGCGATGTCGCGGTCGCCTCGTTGCGGATGTCGACGATCGTCTCATTGACGTTGATGGTGGCCGTCGGATCGCGCAGCAACTGTTTGCCGGCGATATTCGAGGCGAAGAAACGGTCGAACGTGTCTTTCCGCGAGACATCGGTCGCGCCGACGCGGGAAGCGGCCATCACCGCCGCATCGAGCGAGGCCTGCAGATCCGACTTCGCCGACATCAAATTGGTGATGTCGATGGCAAAACCGACAGCAAAAAGTGCAGCGGGCGACACCACCGCCAATGTCAGCGCAAAATTGCCGGACGTCGACCGCAGGAACCGTTTGAACATTTCTGACCCCAGACAACCACAGGCGTGCAAACTGCCGATGCCGGCGTGAAAATTCGGTTGAAAATCAGAACACGCCGGCAACCGGTTGCGTGCAGGCTTAACGGGGGATTGCGAGACCGGGGGAAATTCTAGACAATCGCCTGCGTGTCCGCTCTTGCCCGCACAACAAGGCAAACGAGCGCATCAAAGTTGACGTCATTCGCGCATCCAACCTTGCGCCGCAGCCGAAATCCTGTATAGAGCGCGCTTCTGCCGGTCCCGGCTGGGGGCTGAACGGAGGGCCGGAGGTTTTCAAAACCTCCGTTCGAAGGCGAAGAAAGCCTTCAGCCTCCCGTGTCTCCGCTCTCCGACCGTCCATGCTCCTTTCTTCTCCTGAGGCGGCCATCGGCCCCCGAAGGATCAAGACAGGTTGCAGAGGCTTAGCCGCCGGTGCCGGGCAGAGTGTTGAAGAAAGGCAAAAGCACAATGGCTCTTTACGAACATGTGTTCCTTGCCCGCCAGGACCTCTCGCAGCAGCAGGTCGACGCGCTTGTGGAGCACTACAAGGGCGTGATCGCTGCCAACGGAGGCTCCGTCGGCCGGGTGGAGAACTGGGGACTGAAGTCCCTCACCTACCGGATCAAGAAGAACCGGAAAGCCTACTACACGCTGATGGACCTGAACTGCCCGCCGGCCGCGCTGAACGAGATGGAGCGCCAGCAGGGCCTCTCGGAAGACATCCTGCGTTTCCTGACCGTCAAGGTCGACAAGCACGAGGAAGGCCAGTCGGCCATGCTGCAGAAGCGCGAAGAGCGCAGCGAACGCGGCGGTTTCGGCGACCGCGACCGCGGCGATCGTGGCCCGCGCAGCTTCGGTGACCGTGACCGCGGCGACCGTGGCCCGCGCAGCTTCGGCGACCGCGAGGACCGCCCGCGCCGTCCGCGCGAAAATGTTGAAGGAGCCGCATGATGGTCGACATCAACCAGATCCCGACCCGGCGTCCGTTCCATCGCCGCCGCAAGACCTGCCCGTTCTCCGGCGCCAACGCCCCGAAGATCGACTACAAGGACGTGCGCCTGCTGCAGCGCTACATTTCCGAGCGCGGCAAGATCGTGCCGAGCCGCATCACCGCCGTTAGCCAGAAGAAGCAGCGCGAACTCGCCCAGGCGATCAAGCGCGCCCGCTTCCTCGGCCTGCTGCCATATCTGGTGCGCTAAGTTAGACGCTGGGGGCAGTTTACTTTCCCGCAAGAAGGCGATGGCCGACGAGGCCTTGGCGCAAGCGGAAAAAGCAAACTGTCCCCAGCGGCCCCTCTGCGACGGGCGCGGCGGGTGAAAAATGAAAATCCCGAGTTGGGGCCCAAAAGACCCCTAACTGCCGACACGGGCAGGACAGCGACCTCTTTCGGCCGAGCCGTCGACCCGCTTCCTGATCCGTTTCCGAAACCGCCGCGCACGCGCGGCACCAGAAAAGGAACAGAGAGATGGAAGTCATTCTTCTCGAACGCATTTCCCGCCTCGGCCAGATGGGCGACACCGTCAAGGTCAAGGACGGTTTCGCCCGCAACTTCCTGCTGCCGCAGGGCAAGGCGCTGCGCGCCAACGAAGGCAACAAGAAGAAGTTCGAGGGCCAGCGCGCCCAGCTCGAAGCCCGCAACCTCGAGCGCAAGTCGGAAGCCACGGCGATCGCCGAGACGCTCGACGGCAAGAGCTTCATCGTCGTGCGCTCGGCCGGCGAGACCGGCCAGCTCTACGGTTCGGTGTCGACCCGCGACATCGCCGACCTGCTGACCGCCGGCGGCTATACCGTCGCCCGCAACCAGGTCGAGCTCAACCAGCCGATCAAGACCATCGGCCTCACCAATGTGGCGATCGCGCTGCATCCGGAAGTCGAGGTCACGGTGACGCTGAACATCGCCCGCTCCGAGGAAGAGGCCGAGCGCCAGTCGAAGGGCGAGACGCTGACCACGGCCGAGGCCATCTACGGAGACGACATCAACGAAAACGCGCGGCCGGACAATTTCTTCGATCCGGCTTCCGAAGAGGACGAGGGAGCGTAAGCTCGGTCCAGACCGACGACTTCAGAGCCCGGGTTCGACCCGGGCTTTTTGTTCTCAGGGCCTCGGTTGTCCGAGCCAGGATATGACCCATGTCATGTTCCCAGCCAGTCCCAAATTTGATTGAAAGCGTTGCCGCGCCTGCCCTGTGCGGCGAGCACATATCGGTGCTCAACATCGGCGAAGCTGGCCAGCCTGCCTGGAATGGAAAACATGATCAAAAAATTCAAGTAATTGAGTCTCTTGTCTGGAATTATTCCAAACTATAGGCCATATTCAGCCGACGAACGCGTGCGCGGAAGGAGCGACCATGCGACTGACACGCCAGACCAACTACGCCATGCGCATCCTGATGTATTGCGCGGCCAATGAGGGACGGCTGAGCCGCATCCCCGAGATCGCCGAGGCCTACACGGTCTCGGAACTCTTCCTCTTTAAGATCCTGCAGCCGCTGGTCGAAAACGGCCTCGTCGAGACGGTGCGCGGCAGGAATGGCGGCGTGCGGCTCGGGCGCCCGGCCGACAAGATCAACCTCTTCGACGTCGTTCGCGTCACCGAGGAGAGTTTTGCCATGGCGGAATGTTTCGAGAACGACGCGGCCGAATGTCCTCTGATCGACAGCTGCGCGCTGAATGCGGCACTGCGCGAGGCGCTGAACGCCTTCTTCGCCGTGCTGGAACGTCATACGATCGCCGATCTGGTGAAGTCGCGCAGCAACGTCCGCTCGCTGCTCGGTATCGAGGCGCTGGCGCCGGTCCGAGCGCCGGCCGCCTGATCGCTACACAGCCACCGACTGCGGCAGGACGAAGGGGACATTGCCTGCAGGCAGCGCCCCTACCCTCAGCCGGCAGTCGAAGACGCTTTCGATCAGTTCGTCGCTGAGCACGTCGCGCGGTCCGCCCGAAGCCGCGACACGGCCGCGATGCATGACGAAGACGCAGTCCGCATACATCGCCGTCAGGTTGAGGTCGTGCAGGATAGCGACCACGCCTCCGCCCCTTCGGGCATAGTCACGGGCAATGTCCATGATGACCAACTGGTGTTTTATGTCGAGGCTGGAGACCGGCTCGTCGAGGAAGAGATAACGCGGCCGCCCTTCGAGAACCGGCACCCAGACCTGGCAGAGCACGCGGGCAAGCTGCACGCGCTGCTGTTCGCCGCCCGAAAGCTCTTGATAAAATCGCCCGCCGAAGCCGGCGAGGTCGACCTTGGCCAGCGCGCGCTCCGGTAGCCGCTCGGCTTCTCCCGCGAGCGTTCCCGAACGGCCGCCCATCAGACCGAGGCGCACGATCTCGCGTACCGTGAACGGAAAGGCGAGTTGCGTCGACTGCGGCAGCACGGCCCGCAAGCCCGCCGCCTCGCGCGGCGTCATGCCGGCAATCTCGCGCCCGTCCAGCGTGATGCTGCCGCGATAGGGCAAGTCGCCGGTCAAGGCTTTCAGGAAAGTCGTCTTGCCGGATCCGTTCGGTCCGACAATTGCGGTTATCTCCCCCGGCCGGGTGCGAAAATCCACGCCCTCGACGATGCGTGCGCTGCCGATCGAGACCGCGACGTCCTTTGCTTCGATCATCCTGTCCTCCACTCAGAGATCGAGCACGCCGCGCTTGCGCAGCAGGATCCATAGGAAGAAGGGACCGCCCGCCGCGGCCGTGATGATACCGATCGGCAGTTCCGCCGGCGCGACGATGGTGCGGCTCAGCGCATCGGCGAGCAGCAGCAGGCAGGCGCCGAGCAGCGCCGAGCACGGCAGCAGGTAGCGGTTGTCGGGTCCGATCAGCAGGCGCAGCAGATGCGGAACGATGATGCCCACGAACGCAATGCCGCCGCTGACAGCCACCGAGGCGCCGGTCGCCGCCGAGACCATGAGGATAGCGGCGTATTTCAACCGCTGCACCGGCACGCCGAGATAGGCGGCGCTGGATTCTCCGAGCGCCAGCGCATTTAGCCCACGCGCGAAGAAAGGCGAGACGGCGAGCGCGGTCGCCACGATGCTGCCCGCCGCGAAAACCTTCGTCCACGTCGCGCCGGCGAGCGACCCCAGCGACCAGAAAGTCAGGTCGCGCAATTGACGGTCGTCCGCCATGAAGATCAGCAGGCCCGTCAGCGCTGTCGCCATGGCGCCGAGCGCGATGCCGGCGAGCAGCATGGTGGCGATCGAGGTCTGGCCGCGCCGCGTCGCCACCTTGTAGAGCACCATCGTCACCACGAGGCTGCCGATGAAGGCCGCCAGCGGCAGGGCATAGATGCCGAGCAGCGCCGTCACCGGCGCAAGCACTGTCGTGCCCAGCACGATCACCGACACGGCGCCCAGGCTGGCACCGGCGGAGACGCCGACGATGCCGGGATCGGCAAGCGGATTGCGGAACAGCCCCTGCATGACAGCGCCGGACACCGCCAGCCCCGCGCCGACCATGACGCCCATGGCGACACGCGGCAGACGGATGTCGTAGATGATGATGCGGTCGCGCTCGGTGAGCACGTCGCCGCCCGCCCCTTGCAGCAGCCAGTCCTTCAGCACGGCAAAAGCCGATGCATCCGAGGCGCCTGAGGACGCACCGAACGCCGCCGTGAGTAGCAGTGCGACGCAAAGCAGGACCAGCACCAATTGGGCGCGCTGCGAGCGGTCGCCGGCGGCTCGAACAGAAGGGTTCACGGCAGCGGCAGCATCGCTGAACACGGACATTCCCGCATGCCTATTGCTTGATCGCGTCGCCGTACAGCTCCGCGGCGAGATCACGGACCGCATCGGCGGTGCGCGGCCCGAAGCCGAGCAGATAGGCTCCGCCCATGCGCACGAAGCTTCGCTTCTCGCCGGCCGGCGTCGACTGGATTGCCGGCAGTGAGAATAGCTGCGCCTCGGTCGCCGCATGATCTTCATCGCCGCCGCGGCTCATCATCAGGACGAGGTCGGGTTTGGCGGTGATGATCGCCTCGTCGGAGAGTGGGCGATAGCCCGAAAAACCCTGGATGGCATTGACGCCGCCCGCCATCTTGATGATGCCGTCCGCCGCCGTGTCTGCACCGGAGCCAAGAATCTTGCCGTCCTGCACGCTGAGCACGAACAGCACGCGCTTGCGCTCGGCGATATTGGCGGTGAGGTCTTCCGCCGCCTTCAGGTCGGCGTCGACCTTGGCGGCAAGCTCTGCCGCCTTGTCATCGGCGCCGATCGCTTTGCCGACGATGACGATCTTGTCGACGATGCCCTGGTGGCCGAAATGGTCGGGCACCTCGATATAGGGAACGCTGGCCTTCTTCAGCACGTCGACCGCTTCCTTGGGGCCGCTGCCCTGCAGCGCCAGGATGGCGCTGGGCTTTACCGACAGCACGCCCTCCGGCGAAAGCGCCCGCATGTAGCCGACATCGGGCAGGCTGAAGGCGGCCTCGGGATAGACGCTGGTCGAATCGCGAGCGACCAGCCGCTTCTCCTCGCCCAGCGCAAAGACGATCTCGGTGATCGAGCCGCCGACGGCGACGATACGGCTGGGATCAGGGAAAACACTGACGCCTTCCGTGGCCTGCGCTGAAACGGACGCGGCCGCCGTGAATACCACGGCGGCGAGCAGGCGGCGCAGCGGCAAACCGCCAAGTCGGAACGATGTCATGTCAAACTTTCACGCGGCGGTGGAACAGGGAATGCGGGGGAAGATGCTCGGCCAGGAAGCGCCAGTCCTCGCGCTCGCCCTCGCCTTCATGGCGCTTGCCGAAGAACTGGATGATCAGCCTGCCCTCGCCGTCATACGCCTCGACGGAGGTTACGTGCCCGTCCTTGGTCGGCTTGCGCACCGCCCAGGTCTCGCGGATGTGGTCGAGGCGCAGATGCAGATGAAAAGTCTCGTCGAGAACGTTGATCCACGGCCCCATCGGCTTGGCCGAGGCGATCGGCCCGGAATGGATCTGGATGCAGCCGCGGCTGCCGACGAAACACATGATCGGGACCGCATCCTGCGCCGCGAGATTCATCAGCGCGGCCACCGCGTCGCCGTCAAGCTGCCAGGCGAGATCGGGACCCGCAAGCCGCATGGCGCGGCGGCGGCTGATTTTCAACGAGCGCAGCATGCCGAAGAATTGGTGCGTGTCGGTCAGGCTGTTCCAGCGCTCGCGCAGCACGTCCGGCGAGACGCCCTCGTCGTCGGCCTCCACCTTCGCCTCGCCGGTCTCGATGTCGACCGTCGGAGATTGGTCCGGCGATTCCAGCGAGGCAACCAGCTTCTGGTAGGCATAAAGGTTTGAGGCAGGCCGCAAATGCACCTTGTGCACGGCCTCGCCGGCCGCGTCGAAGAATTGCAGGCTGCGCCGGATTTCGTCACCGTCGCGTTTCTCGACAGCGAATCCGTGTTTCCACATGCCGGGGAAAATCCTGAGGTCGATGTCGGCGCCCAGAACCATGGCGCTGTGCTCGCCCGGAAAGACCTTGTCATAGACGCCGATCTTCTCGTGCACAGCGCTGTCATTGCGCGTCAGCGCCATGACCTCGCCCACCGATTCGAGACCAATTAGCAGGTCGTTGACGCGCGGCTCGATACGCACGACGCCCTGGCCGCAATGCGCGGCCACCAGTTCCGCCTCGGAGATACCGAGCTGAATCGCAAGATCGCGCTCGCGCATCTTCGAATTGTCGTCCCGCGCCCGCCGGATTTGCTCCGGCGTCGGCTTCACCTGCTGATCCATGTCCAACCTATTTGTTGAGAATAAGCTTGCCCTGCCGGGTGATCTTCAGCCGGTAGAGCGACCCGCCGTGATCGATACCGATCTCGAACTCGCCCTGGAAGAGCGACTGGCTGGTCAGGGTGCGAACTGCCGCCGGACGCCGGAATTCGGGGCGTTGCACGCCCTCGGTGGGGTAAGGACGCGCGCGGAAGAAAGCATTGGGATTGTGCGTGTTCATCTCGATCGACCCTCTCTGTCGCCGTTGATACCGCTTGGCCGGTTGCCCGGAATTTGCCGCCTGTTATCTTGACTTAAAATATCATGTTTTATAGGGAGTGCAATACCGGACAAAACAAGTCAACATATTTGACGGGTAACACCAAAATGCCAGCCAGCCTCCCGCCAGCCCGCATTTTTTTCAGACGCATGCAGGAGTAGGGACATGGGGGCTGTCGGCTTGGGGCACGACAATCGGCAAAATGGGCGCGGGGTTGATGCCCGGCCGCTGAAAAGAAGGATCGCGCTGCTCGCCGGCGTGGCGTCGATGGCGCTGATCGGGGGATCGGCCCTGGCGCAGGAACAAAAGCCTCTGGTGCCGACCCAGGAACAGGCTTCAGCCACCGAACAGCAAGGCGAGAACAAGCCGGAGGAAGGCACGGTCAATGCCGCAGGCAATACGGTCCTCGACCAGATCACGATCGTCAGCAGGACCGGCGAATCGGCAATCGATACGCTGGCATCGGTCAGCCATGTGGATCAGGCACAGATTGAGCGCCGCATGGCCGTGACGCCCGGCGATCTCTTCTTCGGCGTCCCGGGTGTCGCCGCCCAGACGGACGCCAAGCGCGGCGCAACCAGCATCAATATTCGCGGCCTGCAGGATTTCGGCCGAGTCGCGGTCATCGTCGACGGCGCCCGCCAGAATTTCCAGCGCTCCGGCCACGGCACCCAATCGGTCTTCTTCATTGATCCGGAACTCGTTCAGCAGGTCGACGTGATTCGCGGCCCGGTCGCCAACACCTACGGTTCGGGCGCCATCGGCGGCGTCGTGTTCTACGAGACCAAGGACGCCGAAGACTTCCTGCGCCCGGACGAGACCTGGGCCGCATCGACGACGGCCCGCTACGATACCAATGGCGAAGGCTTTACCACCAGCGCCACCGGTGCCTACAAATTCAACGATGCCGTCGACGTGCTCGGCAACATCGTCTACCGCAATTTCAACGACTACAAGGACGGCGATGGCAACGACGTCTCCGGCACCGGCTTCGACATTCTGGCCGGAATGATGAAGAGCACCATTCGTCCGACCGAGAACAGCGAGTTGAAACTCGGTTGGGTCGGCGAAAAGCAAAACTGGACCGAAGGCTCGGACGTCTACGACGTCGACCAGGACCAGAACACCTTTACGGGCCGCTACAACATCACGGATGACGACAGGAGCTGGCTCGATCTGCACGTCAACCTGTCGGCCAACATCGCCACCCTCGACCAGACCTACGGGCAGAACGTGACCCGTTTCAGCTCGGTGACCGGCCAGCCGATCATCATTCCGAAGGGTTCCAAGACCGGCTACGATCTCGATACCTACGGCATCGACCTCTGGAACACGTCGCGCTTCGAGACAGGCGTGATCGCGCATGAACTGACCTATGGCGGCGACTGGGTGACGGATGATGTCGTGACGAGCAGCCCGGAAGGCGGCGACGATCTGTTCACGCCTTCGGGCAAGCGCCGCCTCGGCGGCGCCTACATCCAGGAGAAGCTCACCTACGAGTGGCTGGAGATCATCGGCGCTCTGCGTTACGACAGCTACAAACTCGACGATGACGACGTCAACGTGTCAGGCGACCGGCTTTCACCGCGCATCACCGTGGGCGTCTCTCCGTTCGAAAGCATAGGGCTCGAAGGCTTGCAGTTCTACGGCACCTACGCCGAGGGCTACCGCGCGCCGTCATTGTCGGAAACGCTGATCAGCGGCCTGCATCCCAATGGCGTCGTGTTCCCCTTCCTGCCCAATCCGGATCTGCAACCCGAGACCGCCCACACCGTGGAATTCGGCATCAACTACGCTCAGGACGGGCTGATCCAGGCGGATGACCGGTTGCGCGCCAAGGCGGCCTACTACAACAACGACATCGACGACTATATCGGCCTCGCCACTCTGTCGCCTTTCGATCCGACCAGCGGCTGCCCGTTCGTGCCCGGCCCCGGCGTGATCCCGATCTGTTCACAGTATCAAAACTTCGCAAACGCCAAGATCGAGGGTTTCGAATTCGAGAGCGTCTATGATGCCGGCTGGGGCTTTGCCGGCCTGACGGCCTCGATCATTCAGGGCTACACGGTATCCTACTCGGGCGAGCGCGAAGATCTCTCCACAATCCCCTCCTCGCAGGTCACCGGCCAGATCGGCTTCCGCTTCCTCGAAGACAAGCTGACCGTGGGCGGCGAGGTCCAATACAATGGCAAGCCGAAGGGCAACCCGACCGCGGACGACTATACGCTGGTGAATCTGTTCGCCAGCTATCAGCCCAACGAGGATTTCCGCATGGATTTCCGCGTGGACAACCTCTTCGACGAACAATACGTCAACCCGCTGAACGGCACGACCACCACCCCGCTCTACGAGCCTGGCGTGTCGGTGAAGCTCGCAGCAACCATGCGTTTCGGAGGCTGAGCTTGGCACGTTCGACTGCAGCGAAAATTCTGTTCCTGGCGGCGGCGCTTGCCGTCGCCGAGGGCAGTGCCGGCGCACAGGAGCAGGCCGCAAAACCTGCTCTATCGCTGGAACTGAACGCCGCGCAGCCATCGCAAAAAGGCTGCCGGCTGACCTTCGTCGTCACCAACGGGCTCGGCGCCGAACTTTCCAAGGCAGCCTTCGAGATCGCCCTGTTCAACGAGGTGGGCGTGGTCGATACGCTGACCGTGCTCGACTTCAAGGAACTTCCGGCCGGCAAGACCAAGGTGACCCGTTTCGACCTGCCCGGACTCGACTGCGCGAAGATCAGCCGCGTGCTGGTCAACCGCGCCACCGACTGCGCCGGCAAGGGCGTCGACCCCGCCGCCTGCATGCGGCAACTGGCGCCCGGCACCAAGGCCAAAATCGCTTTCGGCGTTTGACCGCCGATTCCCACCCAGGGATACGCGGCCGGAACACGGCTTCGCCCTGCCCCGTTTGAGCGTCGGACAATTTTGAACGCCCGGCAAGTCGGGACGAAGCACTTGCTGTCTCACGCTTCACAAGGAGCCAAGAGATTGAACTTTCTGCGCCTTCACAGGCTGGCCGCGCATCGCGGCGACGGCCTCAACGCCAAAATGCTCGACCTGCTCGACCTGCTCGAGCGCCGCGCGAGCCTTGCCGCCTGCCCGAACGTCGAGGAGCTTGCGCACCATCGTGCCACCACGCATATGCAGGCTGGCCCCAATCCGGCCGCGCCGGCATCCGCCGATCTGCCCGAAGGCGTTATCCGCTTTCCGGCAAGACCGGGTCCAAGAAGCGCCGCGCGGCGCTAAATCCTGACAGGCAACAGAGGAACACAGCCATGTACATAGCCATGAACCGCTTCAAGGTGCAGCAAGGGTCGGAACAGGCGTTCGAGGACGTCTGGAAGGGCCGCGACTCGACCCTCGGCGAGATGAAGGGGTTTCGCGAATTCCACCTCCTGCGCGGCCCGGTGAACGAAACGGAGGGCTACACGCTGTTCGCCTCGCACACGGTTTGGGCGAGCCAGGACGATTTCATCGCCTGGACGAAGTCGGAAAACTTCCGCGCCGCTCACCGCAACGCCGGCCAGAACAAGCCGCTCTACATCGGCCACCCTCAGTTCGAGGGTTTTTCGGTCGTCGAGGGAGCCTGACGATGCAGCCCGGCTCCGATCCCGCGCGTTCGATCCCGATCCTGCCATCGCCGGACATAGCGGAAAGCCGGGCCTTCTATCGCGACCGTCTCGGCTTCGAGACGGTCACACCGGACATGGACGCCTATCTGATCGTTCGGCGCGGCGAGATCGAAATCCATTTCTGGCTGACGCCGGACCGCGACCTGCCGAAGGTCTCTTCCTGCTACATCCGGGGCGGCGAAGTCTCCCGGCTGCACGCCGAGTTCTCGGATCGCAACGTGCCGGGCCTGACGCCGTTCACCGTGCGGCCCTGGAACATGAAAGAATTCTATATCCACGACCCGCACGGCAACCTGCTGCGCTTCGGCTGCATTCCCGAAGAAACCTAAGGCAACTTCGTATGCCACGCTTCAATGTCCAAGGAACTCGACCAGCCTGGAGATGACCTGGTCCGGCGCTTCGTCGATCAGCCAATGGCCGGAGCCTTTGACCACGACGCCCTCGACGTTACCGGCAACGAGCCTGCCCTGCTCGATCAGGAATTCGCCAGAAGCCTTTTCGCCGGTCAGCACCAGCATCGGCATCGCCAGTTTCGTCTTGGCGAAACCGGCAAAATCCTTGCCGTCCTGCTCGAAGGCGCGGAATACCTCGAAGCCGGCACGCATCGCGCCCGGCTGGGCGTAGGACGCTGCATAGAACTGCCGGTCGCTTTCGGAGACGGAATGCTCGGGATCGGCGGCGAAATCGTTCCAGAAATGCTCGAAATAGATGCGCTCGCGACCCGCGACCAGCGCCAGCGGCGTCTTGCCGTAGAAATGGAAATGCCAGAGGTCGCGCAGCAGCCAGACATTCGTCCAGTCGCCGACGCCGGGCAGAAACGCGTCCATCAGCACGATGCGCTCGATCTCGGCCGGATATTGCGCGGCGTAGGCATAGGCGATCATCAGCCCGATATCGTGGCCGGCGAGCCGCACCTTGCCCAGCCCCAGCGCCGCGACGAGAGCGTGGATGTCGCCGGCCATGGTCTTCTTGTCGTAACCGGCCTCCGGCCTGGCCGACTGGCCGAAGCCACGCAGGTCCGGCGCGATGACCAAATTGGTCTTCGCCAGTTCGGCGATCAGCGGCCGCCACATATGGCTGTTCTGCGCATAGCCATGCAACAGGACGACCGGTTCGCCCTTTCCAGCGGCGAGGTAATGCAGGCGAACGCCGGCGGCGTCGATGAAGCGGCTTTCGATTGTCGGCGAGGGACTGGACATGAAATCTCCTTGAGGTGCAGGTCGCAACTCCTTACACCCGAACAGCCCCGCGCAGCATGAATTCGACGACGGTCCTTATCCCGCTCCTGCCAACAAGCTCGCATTGCCGCCCGCTGCCGTGGTGTCGACACAGACCGAGCGCTCATGCGCGTAGGCGGCCGGATTCAGCACCTCGCTGATCAGCGGCACAATGGGACCGGGATGGTCGGCCAGTACCTTGCGGACGATGCGCATCGCATCCGGCGTCCCGGAAAAGGCGACGGCGTCGACGCCAAGTGCCCGCGATTCGACCGGATCGGGCCGGCCGTCGATCACCGCCAGCGGAAACCCCTTACCGATGAGCGGCTGCAAGGCGGCCGGCGCTCCCGGCGCCACCGCCAGCACTGCATTGCCGGCGGCGAGCGCCTGCACCGCCTGGGCAAGCAGCGTCTCGCCGTCCGGCCCCAGGCAGAGCACCTTTCCGCGCGGATGAAGCGTCAGCGTATTCGCCTCGCCGGTCGGGCCGGGCAGGTCGACGGGACCAAACTCGGTCGCGGCGGCGGCCGCAATCGCCTCGGACGCCTTGCCGCGCAGAACCTTGCGCAGCGCCGGCACGCGGTCGGTGCGCGTCGACCACCCGCCCCCGCCCGCATCGGGCAGCGCGTCGGCGAGTTCGGTGGCCGTCACCTTGTGACCCTCGCCGAGTTCGGCTCCCGCTTCGGCCGACTTGCGGAACCGGCGGAGATAATGCGGGCCGCCGGCCTTGGGTCCGGTGCCGGAAAGCCCCTCGCCGCCGAAAGGCTGCGAGCCGACCACCGCGCCGATCTGATTGCGGTTAACGTAGATGTTGCCGGCATGCACGCCGTCGACGATGTGCTGCACCCGCGCCTCGATGCGTGTGTGCAGGCCGAAGGTCAGGCCATAACCCTTGCGGTTGATCGACGAAATCACCTGGTCGATATCGTCCGCCCCGAAGGTGGCGACATGCAGCACCGGGCCGAACACTTCCCTCTTCATCTCGTCGATGCCCGACACACGGAAAATGTGCGGAGCGACGAAGCGGCCCTCGGTCGGCGCGTCGATTTTTGCGATCAGTTTTCCCTTGCCCTCCATATCCTTGCAGTAGCCAAGGATCGACTGCCGCGCCTCGTCGTCGATGACCGGCCCAACGTCGGTCGATATCTGCCAGGGATCGCCGACCTTCAGCGCCTTCAGCGCGCCCTCCAGCATCTCCAGCATCTTTTTCTCCACGTCCTTCTGGACGTAGAGGACGCGCAGCGCCGAGCAGCGCTGGCCGGCGCTCTGGAACGACGAGGCAAGAATGTCGCGCACCGCCTGTTCCGGCAGGGCGGTGGAATCGACGATCATCGCGTTCAGGCCGCCGGTCTCGGCGATCAGCATGGCATCGGGCGCCGCCGTCTCGGCAAGCTGCTTTTCGATCAGCTTCGCAACCTCGGTCGAGCCGGTGAAGCAGACGCCGGCGATGCGCGGATCGGCGGTCAGCGGTGCACCGACCGACGGCCCGTCGCCCGGCAGCAAGTGCAACACCTCCACCGGCACACCGGCCCGGTGCAGCAGGTCGACGGCGCGAGCGGCGATCAGCGGCGTCTGCTCGGCGGGCTTGGCGACCACCGCATTGCCGGTGACCAGCGCGGCAGCGACCTGCCCGGAAAAGATCGCCAGCGGAAAATTCCATGGCGAGATGCAGGCGATGACGCCCCGCGCCTCGGTGCCGGGTTCAACCCTGGCCGCCTCGGCGGCGTAGTAGCGCAGGAAGTCCACGGCCTCGCGCACTTCCGCCACGCCGTCAGCAAGCGTCTTGCCCGCCTCGCGCGTGCATAGCGCGAAGAACTCGGCCGCATTCGCCTCATAAAGGTCGGCGGCGCGCTCCAGTGCAGCCGCGCGCTCGCCGACGGGCCGCTTCGCCCAAGCCGGCTGCGCACTCACGGCAGCCTTAACAGCGGCGGCTACCTGCTTGGCGCTGGCCTCGGTGACCGCGCCGACCACGTCCGACGGCTTTGCCGGATTCGTCACCGCACGTTTCGAACCATAGCCCGCCGCCTTGGGCGCCGGTCCGGCGGTCCAACGCTCGGGACTCGCGAAAGCCGCCCTCGCCTCGCTGATCCTTCCCAGCGTCACAGCGTCGCTGACGTCCCACCCCTGCGCGTTGCGCCTGCCCGCGCCGAAAATCGCTGCTGGTTTTGCAATCGCCGGATTGGCGGCCGGACCCTGGTTCTCGACCACCGCGAACGGATCGCGCGCAATCTCCTCCGGCGGCACGTCCTCATCGGTGACTTGGTGCACGAAGGAGGAGTTGGCGCCGTTCTCCAGCAGCCTGCGGACCAGATAGGCCAAAAGGTCGGAATGCGCGCCGACCGGCGCGTAGATGCGGCAGCGCGTGCCTTCCGCCTTGCGCACGGTCTCGTGCAGCGCTTCGCCCATGCCGTGCAGCCGCTGGAACTCGAATTTCTCGCGGTCGGGCGCCATTCGCAGGATGGCGGCAACGGTATGCGCATTGTGCGTGGCGAATTGCGGATAGATGCGGTCGGTCATCGAAAGCAGCTTTTTGGCGCAGGCGATGTAGGAAACGTCGGTATTCACTTTTCGCGTGAAGACGGGATAGCCGGAAAGCCCCAGTACCTGCGCCCGCTTGATCTCGGTGTCCCAATAGGCGCCCTTGACCAGCCGCACCATGATGGTGCGGTCCAGCCTCTGCGCCAGCGCGTAAAGCCAGTCGATGACGAAGGCCGCGCGCGGGCCGTAAGCCTGCACGACCACGCCGAATCCGTCCCACTCCGCCAGCCGCGGATCGGCCAGCACTTGGCTGATCACGTCGAGCGACAGGTCGAGCCGATCGGCCTCCTCGGCGTCGATGTTGAGGCCCATGCGCGCATGGGCAGCCGCCAGCGCCAGGGACAACAGCCGATCGCTCATGACAGGCAGCATGGTCTCGCGCTGCGCCTGCTCGTAGCGCGGATGGATCGCCGAGAGTTTTACCGAGATGCCGGGATTGGTACGGATATCGGGACCGTCGGTGCCGCTGTTCAGCGACGAGATGGCGTCGGCATAAGCCTTGAGATAGCGCAGAGCGTCCGCCTCGGTGCGGGCGGCCTCGCCCAGCATGTCGTAGGAATAGAGATAACCCTTTTCCAGCATGTCGCCGCCGCGCCGCACCGCCTCGTCGATGGTGCGGCCGAGCACGAACTGATCGCCCATCTCGCGCATGGCGGCGGACACGGCGCGGCGGATGACAGGCTCGCCCAACCGGCGCACCATCGAGCGCAGCGTACCGGCGATGCCGTCGTCGGCGTCGTCCAGCACGCGGCCGGTGAGCATGAGCGCCCAGGTCGAGGCATTGACGAAGATCGAGCTGGACTCGCCGGAATGCGCCGACCAGTCATGCGGCGCGATCTTGTCCTGGATCAGATCGTCCATGGTCTGGGTGTCGGGCACGCGCAGCAACGCCTCGGCCAGGCACATCAGCGCCACGCCCTCCTTGGTCGACAGGCCGTAGGCGGAGAGAAAAACCTCCATCAGCCGGGGGTCGGAAGAGGCGCGTACCGCCCGCACCAGTTCGGCGGCGCGCGCGGAAATCGCCTTGCGCTGCTCCGGCGACAGGTCGGCCGCCTTGACCAGCCGGGCCAGCGCCTCGTCCTCGTCGGGCAGATAGTTTTCACGGATATTGCTGCGGAGCTTGTCGAGCAAAAGCGCGGTCATGGCGATCCCATGGGTGGCGGACGATGAAATTGGAGACAGGATGCACAGCTATCATGACGCAGATTTTTCCACGCACCAAATTGGTGGCTCTAGTGGGTCAAACGCGCTAGCCTTTGAGCCATCAAATAAGCGAATGGACTTTAAATAAGGCTTTCATGGATCAATTGGATCGCATCGACCGAAACATTCTTGCGGCCCTGTCGCGCGACGCGCGGCTGTCGTCCAGCGAATTGGCGGCAGTGGTCGGCCTGTCCAAGACGCCGGTGCAGGCGCGGGTACGGCGGCTCGAAAAGGACGGCTTTATTCGCGGCTACTCGGCCGTCATCGATCGCGAGCGCATGGGCGAAGGCCATGTCGCCTTCGTGCAGGTCAAACTGTCAGACACACGCTCACTGGCGCTCGCCGAATTCAACCGTGCGGTCCAGGCGGTGCCGGAGATCGAGCAGTGCCACATGATGGCGGCGAGCTTCGACTATCTGCTGAAAGTCCGCACCCGCGATATCGCGGCCTACCGCCGCGTGCTCGGCGAACGCATCTCCGCCCTGCCGCATGTCGCGCAGACCTCGACATTCGTGGCAATGGAGACGGTGAAGGACCGGTAGATGGCGCGCGCGTAGGGACGCCCTGCGGGAGCCGGTATGCGTCAACTAGCAGCAGCCACGGTTGGCGTCGTAATAGCTATCCACGGCATCGCTTCAGCCGAACGAGGCGTCGAAAAAGGAGATTAGACATGCGCCGCGATTTCAAGAAACTCAACCGACGTAGCTTCTTGCTAGTGTCGCTCCGGCTAGCAATCGCGGTGGCGGCTTTTGGATTGACGGGATTCGCTGGTGCGGCCGATTCCCTGCAGGGCACATGGGTAGCTACCAAGGTCCTGTCCGAAGGCAAGCCGGCGGAGAATTTGGTCGGCCATCGGCTGACCTTTGATGGCGCCAACTTTCAGATCCAGTCGAGCGGCGGGCAAATCATCTTTGCCGGCACGACCAGCATCGATCCAGCCGCTAACCCCGCTTCCATCGATTTCGTCAACGTCGAAGGCGGCGCAGCAGGTGCCACCTGGCAGGGCATCTACGCATTCGATGAAGACACGCTGAGCATATGCGACAATTCCGCGAACCTCGATGCGGATCGGCCCGCCGCCTTTGACACCGCGAGTGGTTCGGGTCACGTGCTTTTCATCTTCGAACGCGCCAAGCCTTGAGCGGGCGTGGCGCAAGCCACGCCAAAAAAGACCTTTCGATGCCGGCAATCCTTTGGCCTCAAGGCATTGGGGCGGATTGCCGAACCTGCTTGGTTCGGCGTGTTCCTCAGCTATTCCGACAGCGTCCGCAAAAACGCCACCAGAGCGGCCTTTTCGCGATCCGAAAGCCGCAACGGCTGCAGTTCCGACGTGCCCTCGACCGGCCGCGGGGCGGCTGCATAGTGAGCAACCACGTCCTCCAGCGTCGCGAATTGACCGGTATGCATGTAGGGCGGACGGTCGGCGACACCGCGCAGTGACGGCGTCTTGTAGGCACGGCGCAGTTCCGGACCATCCCGCACGATATGCCGCAGTTCGCCGCAGGCTTGTTCACCGCCATCACGAAAGCGCCCGAAGCAGTTGAACGGGTCGGCGAGCACCTCACTGACGCCTGTCTGGCGCCCAAGGTCCGGAGGCTTGCTGTCGACCGGCGGCACACCGGTGTTGTGGAAACTCTCGTCGGTGAAGCGAGGGCCATTGTGGCAGGTCGAGCAGCGCGCCTTGCCGATGAACAGTTTCAGGCCAAGCGCCTCCTCGTCCGAAAAGGCCGCATCCGTCTCGGGCGTCTGTCCGGCTCCAACGGCGTTGGCAAACCGGTCGAAGCGGGTCGGCGCATGCGTGATCGTGCGCTCGAAGGCGGCAATGGCCTTGCCGATATTGGCGAAGACTGTGTCGACTTTTTCGCGTTGGTCCGCAGCCATAGCCGCCCATGCCGCCTGCTCGGCCGCCGTACCGAGCGGCCCGGCCGACGCCGGCAGCGCCGAAACATCCGGCAAAGGCCCGAAAATGCGCTCGTAGCGGGTCTTGAATTCGCGCACCATCAGATGCGCATAGGCCGTGCGTGTGCCGGCATGTTCGTTCTGGTCCTCGAGCGGCGTCAGCGCCTGGGCCCAAAGGCTGTCGCGGCGGCCATCCCAGAAGAACCACGGGCCGTAGGCTACACCGGCCAGCGGCATGGTGCGCCGGTTCGATTCGCCGACGCCGACGCCGAAGGGACGGTCGTCCTGGAACTGCCGGTCGATCATGTGGCAGGTCGAACATGCGACATTGCCGTCGCGTGACAGCCGCTGCTCGAAGAACAGCGTTGCTCCGAAGGCAGCCGGACCGGGCTTGTCGGCATATTTGTTGGTCGGGTCGGGCGGCAGCGGCTTCAAGGCGGAAAGCGACAGCGAAGCGATGGTCGCTTTCTCAGGCTCGGAGAAATCCGGCCCGTCGCAGCCTGCAGGCAGCGCTAAAAACCCGAATGCGAGCAGAAGGGCAAGGCGGCGGCACATGGTTCTTCATCCAGAGCACACTCTAGAGAACAACGTTGAACACGGCCTCATCCTTCTCGCCCTTGATCGAAATGTCGAACTTCAGCACCCAGACGCCAGGCATGGTGAACTTCAGGCCCTCGACACGGTAATGCCCCTCGCCAAGATCGGCCGTGACCGTCGGTTTCGTCGGCAGCCCGTGACTGTGGTCGGGCATGCCACCGTCGACCGAGATGGCAGCGTCGCGCACCGGATGGCCGTTCGGGAAGCGCACCGTGAGAATCCAAGAACTTAGCGGCCCAACCTTCGGCTCGCCGCCTTCCGGCGCGATGCTGGCGACGAAGCGTTTGTTCTCGGTGCGCTTGGCGCGGGCGACATCGGGAATGTCGTGCCGTGGCGCCGTCAGGTAAATCTGGGCAAAGCAGAAGATGGCGATGACGGCGAGTATCGGGACGACGATCATCCCCCAGGGAATTTTGCGCATGGGAATTGTTCCAAAGGCGGTTTCGCGGCGAATTTAGGGCTTTGTGGGCAAAACGGGAAGCCGCGGCCCGCGCCGGGTTGCCGAGGGCAAAGCGGAGTGGCAAAAGGTCAGTAATTCCGGCGACTTGGGAGGACGGACTTGGCTCGAGGAATTGCGTCTGTCGGCGAATGCATGCTGGAGCTTTCCGGCCAGGACGGTGACCAGTGGCGCATGGGTTATGCAGGCGACACGTTCAACACGCTATGGACGCTGCGGGCGCTCACCGACGCCGGTCAGCCGGCCGATTATATCTCGGCTTTCGGCGACGATCCCTTTTCAATCAAGCAGATAGAGTTCTTTCGCGACAACGGGATCGGCATCGCCGCAAGCCCGGTCATCCCTGGAGCACGGCCCGGGCTTTATGCGATCACGCTGACCGGCGCCGAGCGTTCCTTCACATACTGGCGCTCCGACGCGGCCGCGCGGCAACTGGCGAAAGACCCGGAAGCCTTGCAAAAAAGCCTTGAAAACCGGGAACTTGTGTACTTTTCCGGAATTACATTGGCAATTCTGTCGAATGAAGCGCGCTGGGTGCTTTTCGACAGATTGGCGGCGGCGCGGGCCAAGGGCGCGCTTATCGCCTTCGATCCGAACTACCGCCCGCGGCTTTGGCCGGATGCCGGGGCTGCCCGGCAGGCGATCGCAGAGGCGCTGGCGACCACCGACATCGCGCTGCCGACCTTCCCCGACGAGCAGATGCTGTTCGGAGACGGCACGCCCGAACGCACCGCCAAACGATTGAAAAATCTTGATGTTTCCGAAATCGTGGTGAAGAACGGCGAGGCCGAAGCCTTGATCGCGCACGACGATCTCCTGCACCCGTCGCCGGCGAGTTCGGTGGCAAAACCGGTCGACACGACGGGGGCCGGCGATAGTTTCAACGGCGCCTATCTGGCCGCCAGGCTTGCAGGAGACACACCGATGCAGGCGTCCGTCCGGGCACATCGGGTCGCCGGCGCGGTCATCCAGGTGCGCGGGGCGCTGGCGCCGTTCGACGTGCTGCGGGCTGCATTCAACGGATAGCGGCAAACGACTGAATTATAGACGTAATTCGTCATGGCGGTCGAGACAAGGACGGTCTCGGGACCTGCCATTGCGGGCAGCCCCTGCCGCAGCTGGTGTCTCCGTCATGTTCGGAAAATTCTGCTCGTTCAAAGGCTTGTCGAAAAAGCGCGGAACAAATTTGCGTTTGCGCTGACGCGGATCCCTTTTGAACGTGACGCCACCGGTGTTTTCGCTGCCAGCGGGTCGCGGGGAGGCGTTTTTTCGGCCCCGGAGTTCGTCGCCACCAGCTTCTTCGATCAGAACTCCTTTGCGTTCGTAGATCTCGCCAGCCGAGCCAAGATTTATCGGACACGAACGGATGGCATCCAAAGAGAGGGCTTCCTACATCTGGGCCGGGTACAATTTATTGGCGTGCTCGATGCATCGGTTGAAGAAGCCCCTGGTCGGAGTCCTGCTCCTCGCAGGCGTTATATTTCTGATCTACGCCATGGATCGGAGCCACGATCGCGGTGTAGCTGTGACGGCAACGTATCCGACCGGTGAAATCGTCTCCGCACTATCCGATCACGGCACGCGGTTCATCGTCAAACTGGATCATAGCGCCGAAACGATAATGGTCCACGACTCGGTCCTGCTGCCGCTTCCGGCCGGAACAAAAGTCCCGCTGGAACGGCTGGAATTTACGGACGGAACAATCAAATACCAAATCGTCCGGAGACGTTAGTCTCGACGGAATCCGAGACCGACCGTTCGTCTATCCCCGCCGGAACCGGAACTCCGTTACGTGCCGATAGATCTCGCCGGGTCGCAGGACCGCCTGCGGAAAATGTGGATGGTTGGGGGAGTCGGGCCAGGTCTGTGCTTCCAGGCAGAAGCTGGAGAATGGGCCGTAGCGGCGGCCGCCGAGGCCGATCGCTTCAAGATCGACATAATGGCCGGCGTAGAACTGCACCCCCGGCTCCGTCGTCCAGACTTCCATCTCTACGCCTGACGCCGCTCCCTGCGCGCGGGCGGCGAGGGTCAAGTCGCGCCGGGCTGCCGAAAGACAAAAATTGTTGTCGTAGCGGACGAGATCGGCTTTCGGCATGGGACGGATGGGACGCAGTTCACGAAAATCGAACTCGGTCCCGGCGACCGGCCGGACCTCGCCGGTCGGGATCAGTTGTTCGTCGACAGGCAGGTAGGCATCGGCAAAGACCGCCAGACGGTGAGCGCGTGTGTCGGTCTCGCCGCCGTCGTCGAGGTTGAAATAGGCGTGGCTGGTAAGGTTGCAAAGCGTCGGCTGGTCAGCGGTCGCGGTGAGTTCGAGCGACAGCGCGCCCTCCCCGTTCAGCCGATAGGTGCAGCGGGCCTCCAGCCTGCCCGGAAAACCCATCGAGCCGTCCGGGTCGGCGAGCGTGAGCGTGACGAAATCCGAGCCGGAATCCTCGATCGTCCAGTTGCGGCGCGCGTAACCGTCGGGCCCGCCATGCAGCCCGTGCTTTTCGGGATGCCCGGGATCGACGGCGTAGTTTTTACCGTCGATGCTGAAGCGGCCGTTGCGAATGCGGTTGGCGTGGCGGCCGACGACCGCGCCGAAATAGTTGGGAAACGTCAGATAGTCGTCGAAGCGCTCGAACCCGAGCGTGAGCGGTGCGTCATGACCCTCAAGGCGCAGGTCCTGGAGGATGGCCCCCCAGGACAATATGCTGGCCGTCAGCCCGCCGCCCTCGATCATCAGGCGACGGACGGGTTCGCCCGTCGCGGTGTTGCCGAAAACCTGACCAGAACCCATCGCGCCGCTGCCTCCCCTTCAGCCTCGCCTTTGTCGGTGATCAGAGGCCGAGACCACCGATGCAGACATATTTGGTGTCGAGATAGTCTTCGATGCCCTGGTGGCCGCCCTCCCGACCGATGCCGGATTCCTTTACCCCGCCGAACGGCGCCTCGACCGTGGTGATCAGACCTTCGTTGACGCCGACCATGCCGTATTTCAGGCCTTCCATGACCCGGAAGGCGCGGCCGAGGCTGCCGGTGTAGAAATAGGAGGCAAGGCCGAACTCGGTGTCATTGGCCAGCTTTATGCCCTCTTCCTCGGTCTCGAACTTGAACACCGGGGCGACCGGTCCAAAAATCTCTTCCTTCATGAACATCATGTCGGGCGTGGCATCGGCAATGACCGTAGGCTCGAAGAACGAGCCGCCGAGCGCATGGCGCTTGCCGCCGGTGACGACCTTGCCGCCCTTGGCTTTCGCATCGGCGACGAACTCCTCGACCTTCTCGACCGCCTTTTCGTCGATCAGCGGACCCTGCTGCGTGCCTTCCTCCAGACCGGCTCCGATCTTCAGCTTGCTGCTGGCCTCCGAAAACTTCTCGACGAAGGCGTCATAGACGCCGGCCTGCACGAAAAAGCGGTTGGTGCACACGCAGGTCTGGCCGGAATTGCGGTATTTCGCCACCATCGCGCCCTCGACGGCGCGCGAAATGTCGGCGTCGTCGAAGACCAGGAACGGCGCATTGCCGCCGAGTTCCATCGACACTTTCTTGACCGTCGAGGCGGCCTTGGCCATCAGCATCTTGCCGACCTCGGTCGAGCCGGTGAAGGTGATCTTCTTGATCAGCGGGTTGGCGCAGATCTCGTCGCCGATCTCGCCCGCGGAACCGGTTACGATGTTGACCGTGCCCTTGGGGAAGCCGGCTTCCTCGCACAGCGCACCCCAGGCCAGGCCCGAATAGGGCGTCTGCGAGGCCGGCTTGATCACCGCCGTGCAACCGGCAGCCAGCGCCGGCGCGATCTTTCGCGACAGCATCGAGGACGGGAAATTCCACGGGGTGATCGCGGCAATCACCCCAGTCGGCTCCTTGGTGACAAGGATGCGGCGGTCGCCCCACGGCGATGGCACGACGTCGCCATAGACGCGGCGGCCTTCTTCCGCGAACCACAGCACGTAAGCGGCGGAAATCCCGATCTCGCCCTTGGCCTCGGCGAGCGACTTGCCCTGCTCCATGGTGAGCAGTTCCGCCAGGGGCTGTTGGTTGTCCATGATCGCGTCGTGCAGTTTGCGCAGAAGCTTGTGGCGCTCCAGCACAGAGGTCTTCTTCCAGGACTGGAACGCCGCGTCGGCCGCCTCGATGGCGCGGCGCGTCTCCGCCTTGCCGGACTTCGGCACGGTGCCGATGACAAGCCCGGTCGCCGGGTTGGTGACATCGACGGTGGCGCCGGAATCCGCCTGCACCCATTCGCCGCCGATGAAATTCGCCTGCCGCATGAAATGGCTGGTCTTCTGGAGCATCTTTTTTCTCTCCCTGGGCGTTCACCGGCGGAACGCACGAGTTCGGGTTGCTAGGACGTCTGTCCTGAATGGCGCCGCCGTCTTAGCGCTCCAACGGCAAGGGATCAATTGGCGCGCGTCCTGGAGAAATAGGGCCACACAGACGAAGCCGCCAGGCACGGCTGGGAAATGGGATCTGCAAGCGATGCCCCGCGACAATGTGGCGCCGGCAATCCTGCGAAAACGCCCAGAAACCGACGCATGGCCAAACCCAGAAGTCACGCCAACCCGTGGCTATCGCGCGATAGCCGGCCCCGGAAATTTGGCGGCAGACCTAAGGCGCCCATCCTTAGTCTCAATTGTTGATTTAGATCGAAAATTGAATAAACGGGTCATATTATTTTTCTCAAAACAGCCCTGGTGGCCTCCTTACTTGGGGAATAGACTATTGTCGTCGACAGCCTCGAACACAGGCCACGAGACAATGCTGCAATCGTAGTAGAATTGTCTGATCTCGACCCGAAAAAACCTCAGGGAGGGGTTTCCAATGATCAGTAGCGTTTTAGGCAGTTTACTGCTCGGCACTGCTTTGACCTTTGGCGGCCTTGCCACGGCGCAGGCCCAGGACAAGCCACCCAACATCGTCGTCATCATGGGCGACGACATCGGCATGTGGAACATAGGCGCCTACCACCGCGGCATGATGGCCGGCCGGACGCCCAACCTCGACAAGATCGCCGCCGAGGGCATGCTGTTCACCGACTATTATGCCGAGGCGAGCTGCACGGCGGGCCGCGCAAACTTCATCACCGGCGAGCTGCCGATCCGAACCGGCATGACGACCGTCGGCCAGGCGGGCGCCACGACAGGCATTCCCGCCGAAGCGATGACGCTGGCGACCGCCCTCAAGGACATGGGTTACGCCACCGGCCAGTTCGGCAAGAACCATCTTGGCGATCTCAACGAGTTCCTGCCCACCGTCCACGGCTTCGACGAGTTCTTCGGTTACCTGTACCACCTTGACGCGATGGAAGACCCCGCGCATCCCAACTACCCCCAGGACCTGCTGGACAAGGTCGGGCCGCGCAACATGCTGCACAGTTGGGCGACGACGACCGACGATCCGACGGTCGATCCGCGCTGGGGCAAGGTGGGCAAGCAGAAGATCGAAGACGCCGGGACCCTTTATCCCAAGCGGATGGAAACGGTGGACGACGAGATTCGCGACCTCGCCTTGAAGTTCGTGGAAAAAGCCAAGGCCGACAACAAGCCCTTCTTCCTGTGGCTCAACCCGACGCGCATGCACGTCGTAACCCACCTGTCGCCGAAATACGAGGCGATGCGCAACTCCGAGAATGGCTGGTCGCTGCAGGAAGCCGGCATGGCTCAGCTCGACGACGATGTCGGCCTCGTGATGCAGAAGCTCAAGGATTTGGGCGTCGACGACAACACCATCGTCCTGTTCACCACCGACAACGGCACCGAGACCTTCACCTGGCCGGATGGAGGCAACACGCCGTTCCGGGGCCAGAAGGGAACGATCTATGAAGGCGGGTTCCGCGTTCCGGCTTTCATCCGCTGGCCCGGCAAGATACCAGCCGGCAAGGTCGAGAACGGCATCGTCTCGGGTCTCGACTGGCTTCCGACCTTCGTGACCGCCGCCGGCAATCCGAACATCAAGGCGGAGTTGCTGAAGGGCAAGAAGATCGGCGACCGCACCTACAAGAACCATCTCGACGGCTACGACCAGACGGCCCTGCTCACGGGCAAGGGACCCTCGGCCCGGCATGAAATCTTCTATTTCGGCGAGAGCACGTTGGGCGCGGTGCGCATCGACGACTACAAATACCGGTTCATCGAGCAACCCGACGGCTGGCTCGGCGCCAAGCAGGCCGTCGACGCGCCGTCGATCACCAACCTGCGCCTCGACCCCTTCGAACGGCTGGGAACGCCGGCCAATGGGACCCTGGACGGCGCGCAGGGATATTTCAACGAATGGTTCATGTATCAGTTCTGGCGCTTCGTGTTCGTCCAGCAGGAAGTGGCAAAGCTCGCTGAAACAGCCATCGAATTCCCGCCGATGCAAAAAGGCGCCAGCTTCAACCTCGACTCCGTGAAGGAGAAGATCGAAGCCGCAAGGGCGGCAATGGCAAAGTAAGCAAGGAAAAAACACCCGTCGGCGGGCGGCTCACGGGAGCGCCCGCCGAAAGGTCATGACAAGCGTGGCGGCTCAGATTTGGTTTGCGCTGATAAATGCACCATTGGGTCCAAAACGGCATTCAAACGTCCCTGCCGTGTCGTCGTCGTTCGGCAACGTCCAAGAGCCCCTGATCGTCGTTCCGCCAGCCCCGGCGACGGGATTGTCGGTCGAAATCTCCCCAAGGCTCACGCCCGTCTGATTGGCGAACTGCTGCCGGCAGAAGTCGGGCATCTGGCCCGCAGACACGACCTGCCCCGTCGCCGCGGAAGCGCCCGTACCGGGAGAGCCCTGGCAGCCGGCCAGCGCGAGGCCGGCCAAAACGCCCGTCCAGAGGTAGCTTTTCCGTCTCGTCGTCATTGGGCCTTCTCCTCGAAAAACCGGCACTGTGCCGCTGCAATTGTCTTTGGAATCACGATCAGCATGCAGATACTTCGCCGCCGTTTCCTCCCGCTTTGCAACCCGCTTTCCAAGCCGGCAGTCAAAGCCTCCACGTTCAATAAACGGCGACGCGACAGAATGCAGCACTTTAACAACAATGCGAGGCGTCGCCAGCAAAGCTGTGTAATTTACGTGGCGGCTACACCCGCGGCGGCGCGATAATCGTCCGCTTGGCGCACCACGCCTGGCGGGCATGGGGCTCGCCAGCGGCCAAGAAAGCAGCCGGTCACACGATCTAGCCTCATTTGCATTTCATCGGTATGAACCACGGAAAACGACAAGGGACTCGTCAATCGTAGATGCGAAAGAAGCCAGGACCGACCGAACATCCGCGTTATCGCGTCATCCCTCGCGATTCGAACAAGCTCGCTATCTTCTTTTCCGGGTCAAGCGTCCAGGACAACCAGTTCCACTGGTGGAACATGGGGCAAAGGATCGGCACCAACGTCATCCTGGTAAACAACGGCCGCAACGAATGGTATGTCAACGGCATCCCCGGACTTGGGGATTCCTACAGCGCGACGGTGGATGCATTCCGCAACTGGGCTGACGCGCTCGGCGCGACCGACATCTATACGTGCGGCGGGTCGATGGGAGGGTCCGGCGCCCTCATTTACGGCGTGCCGCTCGGGGCGCGCGTGCTGGCTCTTGGCTTCGAAACCCATCTCCACTTCCCATGGGGCCATGTCCAGAGCCTGATGGTGCGGGATTTCGTCCCCGAGTTTTCCGATTTTCGTCCGCTCGTGGCGAAGGCCAAGCAGCGGATCGTCGTCTATGCGGGAGAGAGCGAGCCGGTGGACCTGGCGGCGGCGGCGCATATCGCCGACCTGCCGATGGTGGAAACCGTGACCTTGCGCGGCGTCGGACACGGGCCGCCTTCGCACCTGCGCAACCGCGGGAAACTGGACCCGCTTTTCGATGCCTTGCTGGATGATGGGCCGCTGCCCGAGGTTTCCAACGCCGGCGAGGGGCTTAGGTCCGGATTTCCCGAAGCGCTCTATGCGGCCTACTGCGCCGACAAGGAGAAGCGTTGGCATGATCTTGAAAGCCTGGCGCGCAAGGCTGTCGAAATCTATCCGACATCGGAATTTGCCACGATGCTTCTCGGTAAGGCGTTGCTTCAACGGCACAAGGCCAAGCAAGCGCTCCCGGTCTTGCGGCAGGCCATTGCGCTGCATTCGAACTCGCGCGAGGCGCGTCTGCTTCTGGCACTCGCCACCGAGAAGGCAGGCGACCTGACCGGCGCGGTCGCCCTTCACAAGGATATACTGGCGCAATGGCCGGGCTTCGGCCTCTCTCATTACGCGCTCGGCCGAATCTATGCGGGCAAGAAAAGTCTGCGCGCGGCGATCAAGTGCCTGGAGCGCGCCGTGGAGCATGATCCGCATCGCGCCAACTTCCGAAGCAAGCTGGAGCAGACGAGAGGCCTGGCCGGCGCCCTGAAAGCATAATCGACCGCCGGCCGCCGCATTGCGTCGCGAGCGGGGCCGGGCTAGCCGAACACCATTTGCAGCACCGCCATCCATGCCGTCATGGTGACGGCGGCGAGCGCGGTGGCGATGGTCATCTGGTTGGAGGCCAGCGCCTGGCCGGTGCCGAACTGCATAGCGATCAGGTACGAATTGATGCCGGACGGCAGCGCCGCGGCGGCAACTGCGATCTTGGCGGTCAGCGGCGGCAGGCCGGCCAGCCAGACAAATGCGAGGGCCGCCGCCGGCATCAGGACCAATTTGAGCGCCGAGAGCGCCAGCGCCGGCCTGACGTTGCCGGAAATGCCGAATTTATTCAGCCCCAGCCCCATGGCGAAAAGCGCCAGCGGCGCTGCGATGCCCGCCAGCGCGTCGACAAAACGCATCGCAAGGGCCGGCATGTCGAGGCCGGTCAGCCGCCACAGAAGCCCGCCGAAAATGCCGAGGATGAGCGGGTTGGTGAAAACCTTTCGCAGGAAATCGCGCAGGATGATCAGCGGATGCATGGGCTCGCCGTCACGCCGGCTGACGAATTGGAAGACGATGATCGAGGCCATCAACATGGTCGGCAGATGGATCGAGATCAGCAGCGACAGTTCCTCAAAGCCCTGCTGTCCGAACACGCCCAGCGTGAAAGGGATGCCGAGCAGCACGAGATTGGAAAAAGCCGAGGAGACTCCGCCAACCACGCCGGCCTTGGAATCGCGGCCGAAGACGCGCGTCGTCACCAGGTGGCCCGCCGTCCAGGCGACGATGACGGCCGAAAAATAGACGCCCCACAGCCCCCATGGCGCCGAGCCGTGAAAATCGGCTGACACCATGGTGCGGAACAGAAGCAGCGGCAGCGCCACGCCGACGGCGAATTCCGAGAGCGCGTCGCCGGTCTGGATCTTGAGATAGCCGGTGGCGCCGGCAAGGTAGCCCAGCGCCACGAGGCCGAAGATGAACAGCACGGTTTCGATGAGCGGGGACATTTTTTCGTGAACGGAGGGCGGAGCGTGGCGCGGAACCGGCCGGGGAAAAAGGCTTTGGCCTTGATAGGCGAGGTTTCGGCGCATCGCAACGCCGGGGTCCCGAACAGGCGGGCCGGCCGCGAGCCTTGTTTTTGCAGAGGCTTTGACGTCCCTATATCGGGAAACAGGACTGGGAGGATGGATGCTTCGTTTGTTTGCCGCGCTGATGCTATTGCTGTTTGCCGGGCCGGCGGTCGCGACGGAGGCCGGCTGGGCATTGCTGCGCGAGGGTGGGTATGTTGTGCTGTTGCGTCATGCGATGGCCGGCGGCGGGGCGGAACCCGCCAATTTCGACATCGAGAAATGCGCCACCCAGCGCAATCTTTCGGAGCGTGGAAAACAGCAGGCGCGAAAAATCGGCGCGCTGTTCGCGGCGCGCGCCGCACCCGTGGAGCGCGTGCTCTCCAGCCGCTACTGCCGCTGCCTGGACACGGCGCGTCTCGCCTTCGAGGCTGAGCCGGAGATTTTCGAGCCACTCGATCCGCCGAAGCAGGACGAACGGGAAAAGGCGGCGCAACTGAAGGCGATCATGGATGTGATCACCGGTTTCGCCGGCTCCGACAATCTGGTGATGGTCACCAATGCGGAAGATATTCAGGCACTGGCCGGGGTTTCAGCCAGAGAGGGCGAGGCGATCATCGTGCGGCCCGATGGCGAGCGCCTGCATGTGCTCGGGCGCATCGTGTTCAACTGATTGCGCATGAACAGCGCCGGCGGATGTTGCCGAAATACAACCACCCGAAGAAGCCGTGAAATTGCCACAACAATGCCGCTTGCGACAACCCGTCGCAGGGTCTATAGGCGCGCTCCCGGTCACGAAAGCCGGAGCGAGCACAACGGCTGGAGCTTTTTGCTCCGCCCGCGCAGGTGGTTCTGCCTCCCTGTGTATGGCGCCGCTTCGGAGGTCGGAAAGCGCGGCATAGCTCAGAGGAAGAGCACCGGACCAAAAGTCCGGGGGTCGGGGGTTCGAGTCCCTTTGCTGCACCACGGATAGCTCAGACGGTAGAGCATCAGACTTGTAATCTGATTGTCGAAGGTTCGAATCCTTCTCCTTGTTGGCCTGAAAAACCAGCAGCACCTTGTCACGGTGTCTATCTGAACGACGGTCCGGGGACTGGAATGCCGACGATTCGAAGCACGGCTTTGCCCACGGGCAGGACCGGACGGACGATCCGAAGCCGTTGCGTGCGGCCAGATCCGCGGTGACGGCGAAGACGCGCCTTGACCGGCAAGGGTGGTTTGGCCGCCCGCGCCCGCCAGGACGCTTCGACGCCCTCTCCCGACGATCCGCCGCGCGCGACGCCACCAGTCCCCGGATCTTTCTGCCCGGGAACGTGAAACGAGAAAACGAAAGGACTTTCGAAGCATGACCTAGCCATGCCCGACAGGAGTGACGAACATGATGACCATTCTCGAAAAGATGCTTGGACGCCAGCGCGTCCTCGTGAAGGAAAACGAACGCGCCATCGCCCTCTACAAGGGTGAGATCAAGACGATCCTCGAGCCGGGCGAGCATTCGCTGGCCAACCGGGGCAACCGTCTGGAGATCGCGCGCCACGACCTGAAGAACTCGGAATTCACCTCGCCCTACGAGAAGGCCTTGTTCGAAAAGCTCCCGGACGTGGCGAAGCGCCACCTGACCGTGTTCCGCACCGGACGCACGGAAGTGGCCGTCGTCGAGCGCGACGGCCAGCTTCACGCCGTGCTCGGCCCGGACCGCAAGCTGGTGGTCTGGACCGTGACCGGCCCGTGGACGGGCACGATCGTCGAGGTCGGCAACGATCTGGCCGTCGAGCCGGCGCTGATGCGGCGTCTCGGCCAGGCACGCAAGACCGAGATGATGACGGTGCATCCGGTGGTGGACGGCCAGGCGGGCCTGCTCTTCGTCGAGGGCGCCTTCGTGAAGGTGCTCGCCGCCGGCGTGCACGCCTTCTGGAATGTCGGCCGCATGGTGCAGATGAAGGTCGTCGACCTGAAGCGGCAGTCGCTCGACGTGGCCGGCCAGGAGATGCTGACCAGGGATCGTGTGACGATCCGCGTCAACATCTCGGCCGAATACCGCGTCGTCGACCCGGTCAAGGCGGTGACCGCGGTGAAGGATTTCTCGGAAGCCTTCTACCGCGCGCTGCAGTATGCGTTCCGCAAGGCGCTCGGCGCGATGACGCTCGACCAGATCCTCGAACAGAAGGTGACGGTGGACGCCGAAGCGGCCGGCAAGGTGCGGGCCGACATGGCCGAGATCGGTGTCGAGGTGTCCGAGATCACGCTCAAGGATGTGATCCTGCCGGGCGAGATGCGCGACATCCTGAACCGGGTGGTCGCGGCCGAGAAGCAGGCCGAGGCCAACGTCATCCGCCGACGCGAGGAGACGAACGCGACACGTTCGCTGCTCAACACGGCGAAGGTGATGGCCGAGAACCCGGTCATGCTGCGCTTGAAGGAGCTCGAGGCGCTGGAGACCATCGCCGGCAAGGTCGAGCGGCTGACCGTGCACAACGGCACAGGCGGGTTGCTCAACGACCTCGTGAAGCTTCGCGACTGACCAAGGCAGGCCGCCTCGCAAGGGGCGGCCTGTCCTTCGATGCCGAAGCCGGTGGTGACGGTCCCAGTTTGATCCGAACGGTTTGGTCAGCAGGGAACGGCACTGAACGGAAATCGTCCATAATCCTGAACTTCCAGCACAAATCCCTGCGCTGAATAGTTGGTGATACGGATGAAAAGCGCGCCGGACTCATACTCGTGGCCGCGAAACAGCCGTCCGGCTCCCGACCATCCGTCCGCTTTGATCTGCATGACCCCAATGGTTCGTGAGGAGATCTGGCCCCACACCTCGAAGGACTCGCCGACACGTTCGGCCTGTAGAATCATTCGTGCAGGGGCGCCGGCAGCGTCGGTTCCTGCAAAGCATCCCTGGGACTGCTGCGCGGCGGATTCCGTCACGCCTGCCGTCTGCATCACGAAGGCGAGTAGAAATGCGCGATGGATCATGTCAGCGATCCTTCAGATCGGCCGGATTGCCGAAGATTGCACGCCGCGCGACCAGTTGCTGCATTGCCGGATCGTCGAGATCGGTGGCGAATTGTTCGAGCCGGTTGCCGATAAAGCTAAGCACTTCGGCGCGGGTAGCGCCCGATTGGCGCTTAGCCTCCAATTGCAGATGCCGGGCAATCGTCAACAGGCGCTGCGAATTCACCGGGTGTGTCGCCTGCTCGCGCTGCCAGACGGCATAGGCGCGGTCGCTGGGCAGGTCGACGCGGCTGGCATAAAAGGCCACGGTCGCCTGGAAATATAGAATGGCGCCCATCGGGATAGTCTCCGTGCGCTCTAGCAAATCCAGCGCGAATGCGTCGGCTTGGCGCTCGTTTGCCTGAACCTGCTTAGGGGGAACACTATTACCGGGGTGGCTGTAGTAGACGTGGGCGAGTTCATGGGCGAGGATAAAGGCCCAGGCCTCGTTGCGCAGGGATGTACCGAGGCCGGCAAGGCGTTGATCCTGATCCCATGCGCCAGGCGGCACGCCAAATGTTTTTAGGGGGTCGCTGTAAACCCCGCCCGGCCACTCGGCCTCGGGCTTCCATCGCAACATGGCGAGGTATTCGTCGAAGGGTTCGAGCGTCTGGCCCCGGCTGTAGCGCCAAGCATAGGCCATGGTCAGGTCTTCGATGAACTTCAGACCGGTCAGAGGCATGATAACCACGCCGTTTTCCGACATGAAGCCCATCGGGTCACCGTTCGGCGCCACATTGGGGATGGAAATGCTGACACCGGAAAGCCAGCCAGCGTCGGGCGGCAGATAGACAGGCAATGTCAGCACGCGATCGAGATCGGTAAGCCTAGCCACCAGCCGCTGCCGTTCCGCGGCCAGCACGGTGCTGTCATACATTTCGGCGCTTGCCTTGCCTTCACCTAGCAGGACCAGCACTATGCCGAGTATCGCGAGACGGCGCATGGCTCACCCGCTGCCCTCCATGATCGCCAACGCCCTTTCGAACTCCGGACGCCGCGGCCTGTCGGTTTCATTGAGCCAGATCTCAAATTCCGTAGGATCGCCCCATTCGCTTTGCCAAGCCCGTCCCATCAAGGCGAGTTTCACCGCCCGGAAACGCCTGTTGACCTGATCACGGTCTGCTTCGGATGCCGCGGCAAGCTGGCGAGCCTCGAGATCCTTCAGGAAAGCCAGAGATTGGCTCAGCTCATCGAAGTTGATCGGCCTTGGTGGCAGCGGGCCTGTTTCGTCAGGAACAAGTTGTCGCGCTACATCCTGCGTACTCAGGCCGGAATTATTCCCAATCTTTACGGGAAAGGCGTAGGAGGCAACCAACACGGCGGTACCGAACAGCGCAAAGAAAGTTCCCGGTCCAACGCGCGAAACGAGCAGCCGACGATCCTTGGAGAGTGAAATCTCGGCACGCCCATCTGATCTCTGATCAGGAATACTCAGGAAAAGCCGGTATCCGAAATAGATCGCAAGGCCGCCGATAATCACAGCGATAATGCGCTCCATCGAACGAAGAATGAACGGGTCCACCAAAGCTGCGCCCTCCGCAGCCGCATAGCCAAACATTAACTTTAAGCACGCTGTCCATTGTCCGCCCGGCGGAACGATAGATCAGCGAATGAAAATGTCTCTTCGCCTTCAGACGCTACACGCAACGTTAGAATAATAGACCAACCGCGATGTTTTTTCTACATGTCAACGGTTGTGTCTTTCCCGTCGCAAAATCACAGCGCTTCGATCCTACCCATATGAACCGCATGATTCTCCAACCACTTGCGCAAGACGCAGGTTTCCATTTTTTATGATTATCGAAGACCGGGTCCCGCCGTGTTTTGTCCGAAAGTCGGGCCAAGAGGCCGGCGATTTCCCCGATGCTCCGGAGCCGTCGCAATTCGCGCCCCCCTTTTCCTTCCCACCAAAACCGATTAGACAGCGGCAAACTTGCGTGTGGCGGGCAGCCGCGCGACTCCGCACTCTTTTCAAGGATTTCCCCTTGTCCACGACATTCGACAAAGTCGCGAACATCATCGCCGAGACCAGCGAGATCGACCGCGACAAGATCACGCCGGAGAGCCACACGATCGACGATCTCGGCATCGACAGCCTGGATTTCCTCGACATCGTCTTCGCCATCGACAAGGAATTCGGCATCAAGGTGCCGCTTGAGAAGTGGACGCAGGAAGTCAATGACGGCAAGGCTTCGACTGACGACTATTTCGTCATGAAGAATCTTTGCGCCAAGATCGACGGCCTGGTTGCCGCGAAGGCCGCGGGCTGAGCCGGCCTTGCCCAGCCCAGGATTTCCAGTCGACAGGCTGACATGAGCGCGCGCGACGTCGTCATCACCGGCATCGGACTGGTCTCCTGCCTTGGCGAAGGACTGGACGCGCATTGGCGCGCGCTGAACGACGAGGTGGCTGAGCCGATCGTCGACGCGGAGCGTTTTCCGCCCTATTCGGTGCACCCGCTGCCGGCGATCGACTGGAACCTGCAGATTCCGAAGCGCGGCGACCAGCGGCAGATGGAGACCTGGCAGCGGCTGGGCGTCTATGCGGCGGGGCTGGCGCTCGACGACGCCGGGCTGAAGAACGACGAGGCTCTGTGCGCCTCGATGGACATGGTCGTGGCGGCCGCCGGCGGCGAGCGCGACGAGGCCGTCGATGCCTCGATCCTCGAGGCTTCCGCGACACGCAACGACCGCGAGGTCCTGCTCAATGAAAAGCTGACCACGGATCTCCGCCCTACCCTTTTCCTCGCGCAGCTTTCCAACCTGCTCGCCGGCAATATTTCCATCGTCCACAAGGTGACGGGTTCGTCGCGCACCTTCATGGGCGAGGAAGGGGCCGGTATCGCGGCGGTGGAGACGGCTGTGGCGCGGGTGCGCTCCGGCCAGTCCGATCACATGCTGGTCGGCGGCGACTTCAATGCCGAAAACGCCGACATGCTTTTGGGCTACGAACTCGGCGGCTATCTGCATCGGGCACCTTGGAAACCTGTATGGCAGCGCGGCGGCTCGGAAGGCGGCGGCGTGGTCTCCGGCTCGGGTGGCGTTTTCCTGGTGCTGGAATCGCGCGAACATGCCGAGAGCCGGGGCAAAAAACCCTATGCGACGATCGAAAGCGTGGTCTCGGCGCGCATCCGGCGTCCGAAGCAGGATTTTCAGGCCGGCATCTCAGAAATGCTGGGACGCTTGAAGGCGCCCGACGGGCAGTTGCTGGCGCTCTCCGGTGCATCCGGCGCGCACGCCGCGACCGCCGCCGAAAAGGCCGCTTTCGATGCCCTGCCGAATATCGCGCTGCGTGGCTTCGGCACGCGGACGGGCCATATGAAGGAAGCGCAGTTCCCCTTCGCGGTGGCGCTTGCCGCGCTCGCCATGCACAAGGGCGCGGCCTATCCGGCCTTCGATGTCTCGATGGAAAGGCCGGCGGTGGGAATACCGACGCGGGCATTGGCGACCACGGTCGGCTACCATATCTTCGAGGGCGCAGCGCTGATCGCGCCCGCCGACTGAGGGTTCAGCCATGACCAAGACTACCGATCATCTCGGCAGGCCGCTGGTGGCCGTCACCGGCATTGGCGTCGTGACCTCGCTCGGCGTGGGCAAGACGGACAATTGGGAGGCGCTGACCTCCGGCCGCTCCGGCATCCACACGATCACGCGGTTTCCGACCGACCATCTGAAGACGCAGATTGCCGGCACCGTCGATTTCCTGAAGTCGAGCGACAAGGGCGCCAGCCCGCTGACCTTCGAGCTCGCCGACACCGCCGCGACCGAAGCGGTCGGCCAGTCGGGGCTGAGCCTGGACGATTTCGGCGGCCCACTGTTTCTGGCCTCGCCGCCGGTCGAGCTCGACTGGAAGGACCGCATGCTGCTTTACCACGACGGCAAGGGCGCGACGGCCAATGAGCGCATCGCCGACGCGGCGCGGGCGCTGAGGTCGCTGGATATTTTCGACACCACGCAGTTCGGCTCGATCGCCGACCGGCTGTCGGAAAAGTTCGGCGCACGCGGACTGCCGATCACGCTGTCGACCGCTTGCGCCTCGGGCGCCACCTCCATCCAGCTCGGCGTCGAGGCGATCCGCCGGGGCGAGAGCGACCGCGCGCTTTCGATCGGCGCCGACGGCTCGGCAACCGCCGAGGCCTTGATCCGCTTCTCGCTGCTGTCGGCGCTGTCGACTCAGAATGACGCTCCGGAAAAGGCATCAAAGCCGTTTTCGAAGGACCGTGACGGTTTTGTGCTGGCCGAGGGTTCGGCGGCACTCGTGCTGGAATCGCTGGAAAGCGCATTGGCGCGCGGCGCGAAGGTGCTGGGCATCCTGGCCGGCTGCGGCGAACGCGCCGACGATTTCCACCGCACTCGCTCAAAACCCGACGGCTCGCCGGCGATTGCAGCGGTTCGTGCAGCCTTAGCCGACTCCGGACTCAGCGAGGACGGCATCGACTACGTCAACGCCCACGGCACCTCGACGCCCGAAAACGACAAGATGGAGCATCTGTCGCTGTCGACGGTGTTCGGCGAGCGGATGAAAAAAATCCCGATCTCGTCCAACAAGTCGATGATCGGCCACACGCTGTCGGCCGCCGGCGCCATCGAGGCGGCGTTCTCGCTGATGACCATGCTGGAAGGCGTCATTCCGCCGACGATCAACCACGACATACCCGACCCGGCGATCGACCTAGACGTGGTGCCGAACGTCAAGCGTTCGGCCGATGTTTCGACGGTCATCTCGAACTCGTTCGGCTTCGGCGGGCAGAACACCTGCCTTGTCATGACGCGGGAACCCGTTTAGGCGGAACGCTCACCTTTTATGAGCGGTTACTGTTTGCGCCTCTTCGCACCCCCCTCTGTCCTGCCGGACATCTCCCCCTCAAGGGGGGAGATTGCTCCGACCGCTTGGCTTTCGCCAATCGCCGCCGTCGCAGGAAGAGCGGCGGAAGCGACACAGCCAATCTCCCCCCTTGAGGGGGAGATGTCCGGCAGGACAGAGGGGGGTGCGACGAGACGTAAACTTTCAAGCGGACCGATCCCCGCCCAAAGGACCATCCAATAATGCGCGCGCTGCAACTGATCGAAGACCGCAGGCTGGAAGAGGTGGACATAGCGGAACCGCCGCCGCCTGCCATCGGCGAGGTGACGCTGCGCATCAAGGCGGTGGCCCTGAACCACATCGACGTCTGGGGCTGGCGCGGCATGGCGTTTGCCAAGCGCAAGCTGCCGCTGACCATCGGCGCGGAAGCGTCCGGCGAAGTAGAAGCGATCGGACAAGGCGTCGCAGGCCTCGTGCCCGGCCAACTGGTGTCGATCTACGGCGCGCGCACCTGCGGCCTATGCAAGGCCTGCAAGAGCGGCCGCGACAATCTTTGCGAGCACGTCGGCGGCGTGCATGGCTTCCACCTCGACGGTTTTGCCCAGGAGAAGATCAACCTGCCGGCGCGCCTGCTGGTCCCTGCCCCGCCCGGCGTCGACGCCGTGGGCGCGGCGGTGGCACCGGTCACCTTCGGCACGGTCGAGCACATGCTATTCGACAATGCGAAACTGGAACCCGGCGAGACGATTCTGGTCCATGCCGGCGGCTCCGGCATCGGTTCGGCGGCGATCCAGCTTGCAAAACGCATGGGATGCACGGTGATCACCACCGTCGGCTCGAACGATAAGGTCGAGAAGGCGGCGGCGCTCGGCGCCGACCACGTCATCAACTACCGCGAGGACCGGTTCGAAGGCGTTGTGCGCAAGCTGACGAAGAAGAAAGGCGTCGACGTGGTGTTCGAGCATGTCGGCGCCGACACGTGGGCGGGATCGATGCTCTGCCTCAAGCGCGGCGGCCGCCTCGTCACCTGCGGCTCGACCTCGGGCGTCTCCACCCAGATGAACCTGATGCAGCTCTTCCAGCAGCAGATCAAGATTTTCGGCTCGTTCGGCTGCCGCATGCAGAACATGGCCGACGCCATGCAGAAAATGGCGGCCGGCGTCGTCAAGCCCGTGATCGACACCGAGGTCGATTTCGGGTCGATCGATGCGGCGCTGAAGCGCATGGAAACCCGCGACGTGTTCGGAAAAATCATCCTGCGGGTCGGATGAAGTCGCGCGACCGCCTCTACCACCTCTCGCGGTTCCTGACGCAGGCCGGCTACTGGCTGACCGCGCAGGTGTCGCTGACGCTGATGCGCGTGCTGAGGCTGCTGCCCGCCGACAAGGCGATCAATTTTGCCGATCGCGTCGCCCGCCGCCTCGGCCCGCTGGTCGGCCGGCATCAAGTGGCTCTGGAGAATTTGCGAAAGGCCTATCCGGAGAAAAGCGAGGACGAGATCAAGACCATCGCCGTCGACATGTGGGGCAACATGGCGCGGCTGGCGGCCGAATATGTATTCCTCGACCAGTTGTTCGACTTCGACCTGCAGTCGGAGAGTACGGGCCGCGTCGAGGTCGAGGGCATACCGCTCTTCAAGAAGATCGCGGAAGAGGACCGACCACACATATTGTTCACCGGACATCTCGGCAATTTCGAGCTGCTCCCGATTGCCGGCGCCGCCTATGGCATGAAGGTGACTTCGCTGTTCCGGCCGCCGAACAATCCCTACATCGCCGACTACATCAATTCGACGCGGCGCTCGACCATGGGCGACCTGATCGCCTCGCGCGCCGGCGTGTCGTTCATGCTGGCCAGGATTCTCGACGACAATGGCACCATCGGCGTGCTGGTCGACCAGAAATTTAGACACGGACTGCCGACGACATTCTTCGGGCGGCCGTGCGAGACCAGCCCGCTGCTGCCCAAGCTCGCCCGCCAATACGACTGCGATGTCTATCCGGCGCGCTGCATCCGCCTACCCGGCAACCGCTTTCGCCTGGTCATCGAGCCGAAACTGGAACTGCCCAGGCTGGAGAACGGCCGCATCGACGCGCAAGCCACCGCGCAATTGCTCAACGACGTGGTCGAGCGCTGGGTTCGCGAGGACCCCGGCCAGTGGATGTGGTTTCACAAACGCTGGAAATTGACCCGCAAGAATCGCCGCGCCCGCGCCTCATAGCGTCGGTCATCCGGTCGCGGCCTCGTGATCCGCTTTTGTCGGAACATGTCGCGAAGTCGTCCGTTCACATTGGAAATACGCACGCAACATTAAGTGTGCATTAACCATGTGGACGGAGACTTTTGATGGACAGTGATCCGAAGGTGGAGCCGATGCTGAAGCGCCCAAAGGTCGAAAAATCGAGCCCTGTCATCTGGACACCCTGGGGTCCGCAGAAGTTCTCGGAACGCGATGCGCAGCTTGCGGCCCGTCGAAGGCTTGGCCGGAAAGTCGAGAAACTCGGCGCGCGCAAGCCGGTGCTGGTCGGCTGACCTACCCGCCGTAATAGTTCATCACCGCATGGCGCGCCTCGGCGAAAAACAGCCAGCGTTCGAGGAATATGCCGGCATAGTGGAGCAGCGTGGCACAGGCGATAATCGCGGCAGAGGCCACTGGAAAGGCTGAGAAAGCAGCAGCCGCGAGCAACAAAAGTACCGGCAGCACCCCTCCCGCAAGGAATGAGATACGCCCCAGTTTCGCGGCGTGCTTTCGGGCGATCACAAATCCCATTTCCCGCGTCAGATAGTTTTCGTTGATGTGCGGCCGCTCGAACAGGCGGACTTTTCCGATCGAACCAAGCCCGGTTGCGGTCTCCGGGGTCGACAGCGGCCGTAGCGTGAGCATGCGCCGACGCCAAGCAGTCTTGGCAATCCAGGCGACGAGGGTTGCGGCGACGGCGGAGAGTGTCAGCCACAACCCATTGCCGCCCCCGGCCGTACCCGCCAGGCTTGCGAGGATCAGTCCGCCCGACAGGCCAAACAGCAGGAAGCAGAGCGGCGTCAGCGGCGTATGCCATGCCTGCACGGATCTGAGCGAGGCATAGATCATGCCGGTGCAGTAGACCGTGAGCGCCGCTCCGGCCGTGCCGAGCAGGCCGGCTGATGGGATGTATCGGCTTTCGACCACCGTTGCCCAGGCCGACCAGAGCAGCGGCACGAAGGTCAGCAGCGCCATGACGCCCTCGCGCGACAGCCAGCTCGACCGCCATTGTGACAGCGCCCGCCATGCGCGCTGCGGGTTGCCAAGATGGAGCGTGGAGGACATCAGGCCGGCCCCTATCAGCACGAGCGCGCCGAGATAGGCGAGTTTCGTAGCCAGTGCCGAAGGATCGAGGACGCCAAGCCCGAGGATCGCGGCAAGGCCGTAGCCGAGACCGGACAGCGTGGTGAAGACGATGATGGAAAAGGCGGGGTGCATGGTTAGATGTTTCGCCCCGTCCAACACCCCTCATCCGACCTCGCTTTGCTCGGCCACCTTCTCCCACAAGGGGAGAAGGGAGAGTTTCGCGCCGACCTTGCAGCAAATCGTCGACATCGGAGATTTGCTGAAACGAAGCGGCGGCGCTCTCCCTTCTCCCCTTGTGGGAGAAGGTGGCCGAGCAAAGCGAGGTCGGATGAGGGGTGTTCCAGCTTGGCGCTCGCAACCGATGGAAGGCAATTCGAGTGCATCAAATCCGGTCCAGCATGCCGTCGAGCCAGGCGAAGAAGCCGCTGGCGCCGGAGGTGTTTTCGGCAAGCAGCGCACCGGCGCTTGCGGCCAGCGGCGTTCGCGGACGCGGGGGAAGATATTTGTTGACGGGGCGCGTGCCCTGCTCCGGCATCAGGTCCATGCCGCCGCGCTCGGCCACCATGATCGACACCGCCGAGGCCGGATCGGCGAGGTCGCCGAAATGCCGGGCATTGGCCGGGCATGTCCGCACGCAGGAGGGCACGCGGTCCACCTCCTTGAGCGTCTCGTTGTAGATGCGGTCTACGCAGAGCGTGCATTTTTTCATGACGCCTGCGGCAAGGTCCATCTCGCGCGCGCCGTAGGGACAGGCCCAGGCGCACAGGCCGCAGCCGATGCATTTGTCCTCGTCGACCAGCACGATGCCGTCCTCGCCGCGCTTATAGGACGCGCCGGTCGGGCAGACGGTGACGCAGGGCGCATCATCGCAATGCAGACAGCTTTTGGGGAAATGCACGATGCGCGCCTCGCCCGCCTCGCCGATCACCTCGCCGCCTTCCGGTACGACCTCGAAAGAGTGGATGCGATTGAGGAAGGTGCCGGAAACGCCAGGCCCGTAAGGTTGCTGGTCGGAGAGCGCGTTGCCGTAGCCGCCGGTGTTCCACTCCTTGCAGGAGACCACGCAGGCATGGCAGCCGACGCAGACGTCGAGATCGATAACCAGCCCGAGCTTTTTGCCGGAGCGCTCTGCGGGCAGACTGGTCATGCGGTGGCCTTGATAAGGCTAGAGCCGAAATTACTCCCATCCCTAGCCCCTCCCCACAACGGGTAGGGGGACTTTGCGGCCGCAATGCCGCGCGAAACCACCGACGATTGATGCCTGGCCGAAGTGCAAGCCGATCCCCCTTCCCCTTGTGGGGAGGAGTTAGGGGTGGGGGTAGCTGTCTTCGGGGTCGGCCAAGTCAGGATCACTTCGCCCACTCCTGCCCGTAGCGCAACTCGGCCGGAATATCCTCGCCCCGCCTCAACTTGGCGACCGAGGCGAAATGCGGCTGGCTTTCGATGCCCGCCTCGGCCTTCTCGATGCGCACACGCAGATCGTACCAGGCGGCCTGTCCGGTGACCGGATCGGAGTTCGACCAGCGCAGCCCGTCGCCCTTTGGCGGCAAAAGCTCGTTGATGAGGTGGTTCATCAGGAACCCGCGCTCGGCCTCCGGCGATTTCGGGTCGAGCGCCCAGGCGCCGCCACGCTTGCCGATTGCGTTCCAGGTCCAGATCGTCGAGGAATTCACCGCCTCCATGCGTTTGATCTCGACTTTTATACGGCCGTGGCTGGAGGTGACCCACACCCAGTCGCCGTCACCGAGCCCATGCTCGTCGCAGATCGGACCCGGCACGTAGAGCGGGTTGCGCGTGTGGATCTGGCGCAGCCAGGCGTTCATCGAGCCCCAGGAATGGTACATGGCCGCCGGCCGCTGTGTGATCGCGTGGTACGGGAATTGTTCACGGTCGACCGCCGCCTCCTCGAAGGGGCGGTACCAGATCGGCAGCGGATCGAAGGTCTCGAGGATGCGCGCCCGGTGCGTTTCAGGTGCGATCGGCTCACGCACGCCCTCGGCGGACAGCCGAAATTTCTGCAGCGATTCCTGATAGAGTTGGAAGATGACCGGCTGCGGCTGATCGAAGAATCCCATGCGCACCGCAAAATCCTGGTAGGCCTTATTGGCGTGCTTGAAGAATTGCGCCTCCAGCGGGATGTGCGCCGAGAAAAAAGAACCGTTCTCGATGTAGCGCTTCAACTGATCCGGATTGCTGGCGCCGCGCCCGGTGCGGTCGCCTTCCCGGCCGCGAAAACCGGCCAGCGGGCCGATGCCTGGCCGGCGCTCGTGGCGGACGATGTAGTCGGCATAATTTTCGTAAATCGGCTTGCCGCGATTGTCGGCGAAGGCCGGCAGTTTCAGCCGCGCGCCGAGGTCGAGCAGCACGGACTGGAAGCCGCGCACGTCGCGGTCGGGTTCGACCACCGGCCAGCGGATGGCGTCCTGCACTGCGTCCGGCTCCGAGATCGGCCGGTCAAGCATGGAGATGCAATCGTGGCGCTCAAGATAGGTCGTGTCCGGCAGCACGAGGTCGGCATAGGCGACCATCTCGGAGGCATAGGCATCGGAATAGATGATTTTCGGGATGCGGTACTCGCCGGTTGCCGGATCCTTGTCTTCCAGCATCTTGATCACGCCGCCGGTATTCATCGACGAGTTCCACGCCATGTTGGCCATGTAGAGGAACAGCAAGTCAACGGGGTACGGATCGCCCGCATGGGCGTTGGCGATCACCATGTGCATCAGGCCGTGCGCCGAGAACGGCGCGTCCCAGGAAAACGCCTTGTCGATGCGGGTCGGATTTCCGTCCTTGTCGATCAGCATATCCTCCGGCCCGCGCGGAAAGCCGAGATGCGGGCCGGACAGAGGTTTGTTGGAGCCAAAATGCTCCGCCTTGCCATGCGGCGTCGGATGCGCCGCGACCGGCTTCGGATAAGGCGGCTCGAAGCGGAACCCGCCGGGACAGTCGATGGCGCCGATCAGCACTTGCAAAAGATGCAGCGCACGCGCCGTCTGAAAACCGTTGGAATGGGCGGAGATGCCGCGCATGGCGTGGAAGGAGACGGGTCGGCCGACAAAACCGTCATGCTGCCTGCCGTCGACATCGGTCCAGGGCTGGTCGAGGAAGATCGCCTCGTCGAAAGCGACGCGGGCGATCTCGGCGGCAAGCCCGCGGATCACGTCAGCCGCAACACCGGTCTCGCCGGCGACCGCCTCGGGCGCGTATTGCGGATCAAGGTATTTTTCAGCGAGGAGTTGGAAGGCCGGCTGCGCAAAACGTCCATCCGGCAGCTCCACGCGGCCCGAAAGAGCCGCCCGTGCCCCTTGTGTGCCCAGCGACACCACGCGCTCCGTCACGCTTTCGAAGACGAGCGGTTTTCCTTCGCCGTCGCGCGCGAACAGCCCGTGGTCGGCAGCACCCGGCTGGTCGATCACCAGCCATGTCGCATTGGTGTAGCGCACGATGTAGTCGACATCGATCTTTCGCGCTTTGAGCAATTCGTGAATGACCGAGAGGATCAGCAGCCCGTCGGTGCCGGGGCGGATGCCGATCCAGTTGTCGGCGATGGCTGAATAGCCCGTGCGCACCGGATTGACCGAGACGAAACGCGCACCGTTCTTCTTCAGCTTCGACAGGCCGATCTTGATCGGGTTGGAATCATGGTCCTCGGCCACGCCGAACAGCACGAACAGTTTTGTGCGGTCCCAGTCCGGCGCGCCGAATTCCCAGAACGCGCCGCCGATGGTCATGATGCCGGCCGCCGCCATGTTGACCGAGCAGAAGCCGCCATGCGCGGCATAGTTCGGCGTGCCGTACATCTGCGCCCAGTAGCCAGTCAGCGACTGCGACTGGTCGCGGCCGGTGAAAAAGGCAAGCTTCTTCGGATCGCGCTCGCGCACTTCGCCCAGCCATCGCGTCGCCGTCTCCAGCACCTCGTCCCAGGAGATTTCCTTGAACTCGCCGGAGCCGCGCGGCCCGACGCGCTTCAGCGGCGCCTTGAGGCGGGCCGGAGCGTAATGCTGCATGATGCCGGCCGAACCCTTTGCACACAGCACACCGCGGTTGACCGGATGGTCGCGGTTGCCTTCGATGTAACGGATTTTTCCGTCCTTGATGTGCACGTCGATGCCGCAGCGGCAGGCGCACATATAGCAGGTGGTCTTGCGGACCTCGTCGGAGACGGGTTCCGAAAGCGCAACCCGTGGCTTAGCCGGCATCTTTTGCGCCCCGTGCGGCCTGGCTGGTCATCATCGCAGCCATCTCTATCGGTCACGCCGGGGGAAGCAAATGCTCTAAAACGTCAATTCATAGCAAAATTTGTGTAGACCTATCCCCATGCCGCGCAAAGCGCCGGTCGATTGCGTGGTTTGCAACGATCGCTGGCGGCTGGCGTCCGCTCGCGCGGTTCAGTTGGTGACGATGATCCGGGTATTTCCGGGTCCGATCTCTTTCACCAGCGAGTAGAAGGTCGCCGCATTCGCGGTCTGCAGCCGCACACATCCGTGCGACGCAGGCCGGCCGAGCGACTTCACCGCTCCGGTGCCGTGGACCGCGTAGCCGCCATAGTAGAACACCGAATAGGGCATCGGGGCATTGTCGTATTTGCGTGAACGCCACATCTTGTGCAGACGGGTTGGACGCCAACTGCCGCGCGGCGTGACATATCCTTTGCGCGCGGTAGAAACTTTCCACACGTGGATGACACGTCCGTGCTTGCTGACAGTCATCGTCTGGCTGGCGACATCCACCTGGGCCACCAGACTTGCCGCGAAACTCTGGCTTATGCCGCTGAAAAGAAGTCCGCAGAACGCTGCGGCCACCAATACCGACTTTCTCATAAAGCCCACCCTGATAGCTACGACACAACCGCGCTTTTCATTGCCTGAGCACGATTAGCATGAAGAGATTGAGCAATTTGCCAATGTGACTTCACGCATTTGATCAATTCCTCGCGATTATTCGTTAAAATATTGACCCATCCTGGGTTGTGTCGCCGGGCGCTTGCCAAACCACCTTCTTGCCTGCTCAAATCCGCTCATGACCGACGGACTGATCGACGCAGTCGCCGCGCGCCGCGACGAACTTATTGCGCTCACCATAGACCTCATCCGTTTTCCGACGGTAAATCCGCCGGGCGAGGCCTATACGCCCTGCGCCGAATATCTGGGCGAGCGGCTGCGCCGGCGCGGCTTCGCCGTCGACTATGTGCGGGGCGTCGGCACGCCGGGCGATTCGGACCGCTATCCGCGCACCAATGTCGTGGCGCGGCGCGAAGGCCGTTCGCCCGGACCGACCGTGCATTTCAACGGCCATATCGACGTGGTCGAACCGGGCCATGACTGGACGGTCGACCCATTCGCCGGCGTCGTGAAGGACGGGCGCGTCTACGGGCGCGGCGCATGCGACATGAAAGGCGGGCTGGCGGCAGCCATCATCGCGGCCGAGGCCTATATCGAGCTCAACCCGGATTTTGCCGGCGCCATCGAGATTTCCGGCACGGTCGATGAGGAGTCGGGCGGCTTCGGCGGCGTCGCCTATCTGGCATCGAAGGGATCTTTCTCAAAACCGCGCGTCGACCACGTCATCATCCCCGAACCGTTGAACAAGGACCGCATCTGCCTCGGCCATCGCGGCGTCTGGTGGGCGGAGATCGAGACAAAGGGCGAGATCGCGCACGGCTCCATGCCCTTCCTCGGCGACTGCGCGGTGCGCCACATGGGCGCCGTGCTCGACGCCTTCGAGGCTGAACTGTTCCCACTGCTCGACAGCAAGCGCACAAAAATGCCGGTGGTGCCGGAGGGCGCACGGCGCTCGACGCTGAACCTGAATTCCGTGCATGGCGGCCAGACCGACGACTTCAAACCCGGCCTGCCCTCGCCCAACGTGCCGGATTCGTGCCGGCTGACCATCGACCGGCGCTTCCTGCTGGAAGAGGATCTTCACGACGTGAAGCAAGAAGTGGTGTCCATCCTCGAAAGGCTGAAGCGCGAGCGGCCGAAATTCGACTACGTCGTCCAGGACGTCATGGAAGTCCACCCGATCATGACGGACCATGACAAGCCGGTGCCTTCAGCGTTGGCGCAAGGCATCCGCGCCGTCTTCGATCGTGAGCCGGACTATGTCATCTCGCCCGGCACGTATGACCAGAAGCACATCGCGCGCATCGGCCATGTCTACGACTGCGTGGCCTACGGTCCCGGCATCCTCGACCTGGCCCACCGGCCGGACGAATGGGTGGGCATCGACGACATGGTACAGTCGGCGCAGGTCATGGCGATCGGGCTGGATCTGCTGCTGCGGGGCAAGGCTGGCTAGCCGTGGCTTGCCGTTACCGATAGTTCCGGCCGCTGATTGATCGTCTGGAACACCACGCAATACCGCTCGGTCAGCTTGAGCAGCGAATCGATGCGCTCCTGCGGCTCGTCGGTGTCGAGGTCGAAGGCCAGCCGGATCGCCCTGAAACCGACGGGCGCATCCTTGGCGACGCCCAGCGTGCCGCGGAAATCGAGGTCGCCCTCCGCCGAGACGGTCGCGCCCGCAAGCTTGAACTCCAGCGCTGTCGCCACGGCTTTCAGCGTCACACCGGCACAGGCGACCAGCGCCTCCAGCAGCATGTCGCCCGAGCAGAGTTCCAGCCCGCTGCCGCCGGTAGCCGGATGCAGGCCGGCCACCGCGATGGCGCGGCCGGTCTCGACCTTGCAGGCGATCGCCTGGTCGTCGATCGAGCCCTTGGCGCGCAACGTGATCAGCGCCGCGTCCGGCGTCTCGCGATAGGCATTCTTCAACGGCGCCTGCTGGGCCTTGAGCGTTGCGGCATCCATGGCTGGTCCTCCATCTTCGCCTGCGCTTATAGATCATCGAGATCGCCGCCGCATGCCTTTGTCGCTGCGCGCAACGGAAGAGCCTCTTGGGCCAGCAAATTGGATTCGCATTCCCTTCACGGCCAGGCCGGCAAACCGAAAGCCGATTTACTCCGGTCCGAATTCAGGCTTCTATCCGCAAAATTTTTCCGGCGAAGGGAGCAATGCCGATGACAGCGTGGAAGACATTTGCCGCAGCGGCGACGCTGACGATCTTGAGCGCAAGTGGTGCTTTCGCGGCCCGCACCGATCTCGTGCTCGGCATGCCGCTGGAGCCGCCGCATCTCGACCCGACCGCAGGTGCCGCGGCGGCCATCGACGAGGTGCTCTACGCAAACGTCTTCGAGGGCCTGACCCGCATCGGATCGTCCGGCGAGGTGCTTCCGGCACTGGCCGAAAGCTGGACGGTTTCGGAGGACGGCAAGACCTACACCTTCAAGCTGCATACGAACGTCAAATTCCATGATGGCTCCGCCTTCGACGCCGAGGACGTAAAATTCTCGCTGGACCGCGCCCGCGCGGCCGATTCGACGAACGCCCAAAAAGGCCTGTTCGCCGCGATCGAGGCGGTCGATGTCGTTGACCCGGCAACGGTCAAGGTGACGCTGAAGAACCCGCAGGGCGCATTCCTCTACAATATGGGCTGGGGCGACGCGGTGATCGTCGCGCCGGAAAGTGCGGCGACCAACAAGGAAAAGCCGATCGGCACCGGACCGTTCAAGTTCGACAACTGGGCGAAGGGGTCGGCGATCACCATCGTCAAGAACCCCGACTACTGGGGCGAGCCGGCATTTCTCGACCGCGCCGAGTTCCGCATCGTGCCGGATGCCGCGGCTGCGATCCCGGCGCTGCTTTCCGGCGACGTGCAGGCCTTCCCGAACATGAATGTCGGCGACGCGCTGCCGCAGGTGCAGGCCGATCCGCGTTTCAAGGTGGTGATCGGCGCGACCGAAGGCGAGACCATCCTCGCCACCAACAACAAGAAACCGCCCTTCGACCAGTTGAAGGTACGCCAGGCCATCGCCCATGCGATAGACCGCAAGGCGATCATAGACGGCGCCTCGTCCGGGCTCGGCACGCCGATCGGCTCGCATTTCTCCCCTGCCAACAAGGCCTATATCGACCTGACGGGCACCTATCCGCACGACATCGCCAAGGCGAAGGAACTTTTGAAGGAAGCCGGTCTCGAGAACGGATTCTCGGCGACGCTGAAACTGCCGCCAGTGGCCTATGCCCGCGACGGCGGCCAGATCATCGCATCCGAATTGCGCGAGATCGGCGTCAATCTGGAGATCATCCCGCTCGAATGGGCCGACTGGCTGAGCCAGGTCTTCACCGACAAGAATTACGACCTGTCGATCGTCTCGCACACCGAGCCCAACGACATCGATATCTACGCGCGCAAGGACTATTATTTTAACTATGACAACCCGGCCTTCGACAAGGTGATCGAGGAACTGAACCTCACCGCCGACGACGCCAAGCGCACCGCGCTCTACCAGCAGGCGCAAAAGATCCTGGCCGACGATGCCGTCAACGGATTCCTGTTCGAGCTGCCGAAGATCGGCATCTGGGATGCCAAGGTCGAGGGGCTGTGGGAAAACTCGCCGATCCAGGCCAACGATTTGACGAAGGTCAAGTGGGTCGACTAGCGACGAGGTCCCCCTCCCCCTTGAGGGGAGGGTCGGCGCGAAGCGCCGGGGTGGGGTCATTGCGGCAGCGCGGGACGCAAAGAATGAACGTCGAATATGGCCGCAGCGACCCCTCCCGGCTCGCTGCGCTCGCCACCCTCCCCTCAAGGGGGAGGGAAACGTTGGCGCTCCCATGACCGCCTACCTCGCCCAGCGCCTCTCGATTGCCATCGTGACGCTGCTGGTCGCCTCGCTGGTCGTCTTCGCGGTGCTGGAAGTCTTGCCCGGCGACCCGGCGCGGCTGATGCTCGGCATCAATGCGACGCCTGACGCAGTCGAAGCGCTGCGCGAGCAGATGGGGCTGAACCATCCGCTGCCCGTCCGCTATTTCAACTGGATCGGCGGGTTGACGACGCTCGATTTCGGCCGCTCCTACACCTATTCCGTCCCCGTCATCGACCTCATCACAGAGCGAATCTCAGTCTCGCTGCCGCTGGCCTTGATCTCGCTGCTCCTGTCGGTGGCCATTGCGATTCCGGTCGGCGCGTACGCTGCCGAGCGGCGCGGTCGCGCCGGCGATGCGCTGTCGATGAGCGCTGCGCAAGTGGGCGTGGCCATCCCGAATTTCTGGTTCGCACTGCTGCTGATCTACGTCTTCGCCGTCTGGCTGCGGCTCGTGCCGGCGGGCGGCTTTCCCGGCTGGAGCGCCGGCATCTGGCCGGCACTGAAGGCGCTGCTGCTGCCAGCCATCGCTTTGGCGCTGCCGCAGGCGGCGATCCTGTCGCGCGTCACCCGTTCGGCGCTGATCGAAGTGCTTGGTGAAGACTATATCCGCACCGCACGCGCAAAGGGCCTGCCGTTCGGCACGGTGCTGTGGCGGCATGCGCTGCGTAATGCGCTCATCCCCGTGCTCACCATCGTCGGCTTGCAATTCTCCTTCCTGCTGGCTGGCACCATCATCATCGAGAACGTGTTTTATCTCCCAGGCCTCGGCCGGCTGGTATTCCAGGCCATCACACAGCGCGACCTGATCGTGGTGGAGGGCGTGGTGATGCTGCTGGTCGCCACCGTCGTCGTGGTCAACCTGCTGGTCGACCTGTCCTATGCACTGGTCGATCCACGGCTGAGGGCGCGATGATGGGTGTTCTTGCGGCATTTGGCAGTCGTGGAGCGCCGGCGCCGCACGCTCTTCGCCTGGCCGACGAATCATGACCGAACTCTCCACCACCCCAGCGCATGACGGCTTTTCCGCCTTCCTCGCCCGCGCCGTAGCCAGCCGATCCTTCGTCATTGGCTTCGTCATCACCGCACTGGTCGCATTGGTGGCGCTGGTCTCCTTCTTCTGGACGCCTTACGACGTGACCAAACTGGTCGTCGCCGACCGCATGTTGCCGCCGTCGGCGACGCATCTTTTCGGCACCGACCAGTTCGGCCGCGACGTGCTGTCGATGATCATGGTCGGCTCGCGCAACTCCATCGCCGTGGCGCTGGTCGCGGTCGGCATCGGCATGGGCATCGGCGTGCCGCTCGGCTGCCTCGCGGCGGCGCGCGGCGGCTGGCTGGACGAGGTCGTCATGCGTTTCAACGACCTCGTCTTCGCCTTCCCTGCATTGCTGTCGGCGGTGATGATCACCGCAGTATTCGGGCCGGGCGCGGTCAACGCCATCATCGCCATCGGCATTTTCAACATCCCGGTGTTTGCGCGCGTGGCGCGGGCCGGTGCGCTCGCCATCTGGCCGCGCGAATTCATCCTGGCGGCGCGCGCCGCAGGCAAGGGCAAGGCGCGCATCACGGTCGAGCACATATTGCCCAACATTGCGACGATGCTGCTGGTACAGGGTACGATCCAGTTCGCGCTAGGTATTCTGGCCGAGGCGGGCCTTTCCTATGTCGGGCTGGGCGCGCAGCCGCCGATGCCGAGTTGGGGCCGAATGCTGTTCGATGCGCAGACGCGCATGATGGTGATGCCGTCGCTGGCGCTGTTTCCTGGCCTTGCCATCATCGTCACCGTGCTCGGCCTCAACCTGCTCGGCGACGGCGTCAGCGACGCGCTCGATCCGAAACTGAGGCAGAGGCGATGAGCCTGCTTGCCATCGAGAACCTGTCGCTGTCGATCGGCGACACGGAAATTCTGAAGGACGTCGATCTCGCGATCGAGCCCGGCGAGGTTTTGGGACTGGTCGGCGAATCCGGCTCCGGCAAGTCGATGTCGGCGCTCGCAATCATGCAACTGCTGCCGGAAGGCGCGCGGGCAATAGGCAGCATAAAACTCAACGGTGTCGACATCCTTGGTGCCGGCGAAGATGCGATGTGCCGGTTGCGCGGCAACGACATCGGCATGGTGTTCCAGGAGCCGATGACGGCGCTGAACCCGGTGAAGACCATCGGCGAGCAGGTGGCGGAGGGTATCCGCTGGCATGCCGGTGTCGGCCGTGCCGAAGCCGAGGGGCGGGCGAGAATAATGCTCGACCGCGTCGGCCTGCCAGCGGAGAAATTTCCGCTGTCGCGTTATCCGCACCAGCTTTCGGGCGGCCAGCGCCAGCGCGTCGTCATCGCCATCGCCTGCGCGCTAAAGCCGAAATTGCTGATCGCCGACGAGCCGACGACGGCGCTGGATGTCGTGCTGCAGGCGCAGATTCTCGAGCTGCTGCGCGAACTGGTCGCCGAGAACCGCATGGGCCTGCTGCTGATCTCTCACGACCTCGCCGTGGTGACGGAAATGTCCGACCGGATCGCCATCATGCGCGGCGGCGAGATTCTGGAGACCGGCGAGACGGCGCGCACACTCGCCGCCCAGCAGCATCCTTATACACGGCAACTCGCCCTGGCCTCGATGCATGTGCCGGAGGGGCGTTCACCATCCCCCCTGGGGGGAGGGTCGGCGATCCGGCTGAGCGAAGCGAAGCTGGCGAGCCGGGGTGGGGTCACCGAAGGTTGGCGCACTGCCGCAGCAACCCCCTCTGACCCTTCAGGCCATCTCTCCCTCAAGGGGGGAGACGGCGCCGCACCCCTCCTCGAAGTCACTTCCCTCACCCGCGACTACCCTGCCGACCGCCATTCCCTCTTCGCCAAGCCAACGATGTTCCGCGCCGTCGACGATGTATCGTTCTGCCTCGCGCCGGGCCGTTCAGTAGCGCTGGTCGGCCGCTCCGGCTGTGGAAAGTCGACGCTGGCGCGGCTGGTGCTGGCGTTGGACAAAGTGACGTCGGGCACGATCCGCTTCATGGGCGAGGACATCACCAGCCGAAGCGAGGCGGATCTGAGGACGGCGCGGCGCAATATGCAAGTGGTGTTCCAGGACCCTTACGGCTCGTTCAACCCACGCCACCGGGTAGAGCGGCTGGTCGCAGAGCCGCTGTCGCTGCTTGAACCCGCTCCCGACCCGCTGAAGCGACGCGAGTTGGTGGCGCATGCGCTGCATCAGGTCGGGCTTAAGCCACACGACATGCAGAAATATCCGCATGAATTCTCCGGCGGTCAGCGTCAGCGCCTGTCGATCGCCCGTGCCATCATCACGCGGCCGAAACTGGTGGTTGCGGACGAGGCTGTTTCGGCGCTCGACGTGTCGATCCGCGCCCAGATCCTCGACCTTTTCGCAGACCTCAACCGCAAGCTCGGCATCGCCTACCTGTTCATCACGCACGACCTGACGGTCGCCCGCGCCATCACCGACGACGTGCTGGTCATGCACGAGGGCAGGATCGTCGAGCGCGGCGCGACCGCCCACGTGCTGGACAATCCGCAATCGGACGCGGCCAGGGCACTGGTCGATGCGGCGCCCGACCTGAGACGCGCGATCTCGCGCAAACTGCGCGAGCAGGGGTGAGCGGCAAAAGACGCGCCATGCCCAAAATTCGCTAGGGCTGCGGGCGCACCACGTCGACCGGGCTGAGGCCCAGAACCTCCAGCGTGCGGCGCAGCAGCCGCACTTCCTTCTCCGCCAGCCGCGAATCGGCCTTGGCGATGTCGGCCATATGGCGCGCCAAAAGTTTGCGGCGGTCTATGTCTAGGTCCTGGAACAATGCCAGCGCCTGCTGGCCGCTGGTCTCGTAGCCGAAATCGTTGAGGAACTCGACGACGCCGTCAATGCTCTCCTCGCCGATACCGAAGGCATCGCGGCAGATGCGGCGAAACGTCTTGATCTCGCTGTCGCTGACCTCGCCATCCGCGAGAATCATGCGGAAAAGCAGAAGCAACTCGGCCGACAGCGTAGGGTCGTCCGCCACCTTGCGCACGCCGGGATCGCCCTCGAACATGTTCCTGAACCGCGACAGAAGTCCCTGCGCCATCCCGAATTCCCCTGACTATTCATGCGGCCGGGTTCGACATATACAGCGCCCCGCCGACGGCTGCCTCTCCGCTCTCTTCGTAGCGCGAAATCCGCTTTGCGCAAACTGCCGCCGCGTGACCGAAGACAGTCAACTGAAAGCCCCGCCTTGTTCGATCTTCCCAGCGAGACCGCCCTGCTGCTCGCCTTCGCCGCGTTCGCGGCCGGCTTCATCGATTCGATCGCCGGCGGCGGTGGACTGATCGCCTTGCCGGCGCTGCTGCTCGCTGGATTTTCGCCGGCCGAGGCGCTCGGCACGAACAAATTGCAAGGCCTGTTCGGCACAGGCGCCGCGACGCTCGCTTACGCCTCGAAAGGCCAGGTCGATCTGCGAAAGCAGGCCCCGATGGCGCTGCCGGCCTTTCTAGGTGGCGCGCTGGGCGCCGTGCTCGCGAGCGTGCTGCCTCGTGCTGATCGCCATCGCACTTTTCTTTGCGCTGAAGCCCAACATGGACGATGTCGACCGCTCCGAGCGGCTGAAGCCCTGTTCGGGCTGATGGTGGTGCCGGCGATCGGGTTTTTATGACGGCGTGTTCGGCCCCGGCACCGGCTCCTTTTTAATGCTCGCCTTCGTGACGCTCGCCGGCTGCGGCGTGCTGAAGGCCACGGCGCACACCAAGCTGCTCAATTTCGGATCGAACGTCGGCGGCTTCGCCGTCTTCGCGCTGGCCGGCGTCGTCGGCTGGAAGATCGGGCTGATGATGGCGGCGATGCAGATCCTCGGGGCGCGCCTCGGCGCCGGGCTGGCGGTAAGAATCGGCGCGCGGCTGATAAAACCGCTGCTGGTGGTTACCTGCGTGGCGCTCGCCATCCGACTGCTTGCCGATCCCACCCACCCGCTGCGGGTCATGCTGGGATTTTGAGCGGCCGCCAACGGCTCAGCCAAGACCGACAGCAGGAAAGGCTCAGCTTATCGATCCTTTTATCCTCGCGGTTACCGTAGGTTGCGAAATGCCGCTCTGCTTGCTCGGAATCGGCTTCTGTTCAGTGAATCCTTTGCAGTCCTCGGGTTTGATCGTCGCCGATCTGCGCGGGGATGTGTGCGATGAATTATCTTTTCAGCCTAAAGGGCCGGTTTGGCCGTCTTCAATGGTGGTCGATACAGTTGATCGTGGGCGTGCTGCTGGTTGGCTCCGCCTACGCTCTTGGCAGCAGCCTGTCGTCATTGAGCGAGGATGCAGCCAGAAGGCTTGCACGCGAGCAAGGCGTGACATTCCTGCTGTCCTTCCTCGTCCTTTTCGTCTTTTGCTGCTGGATCAATGTCGCAGCGACGGTGAAGCGCTATCATGACCGCGACAAATCAGGCTTCTGGTTCCTGATCGTCTTCATTCCGTTCATCGGCGGCATCTGGCAACTGGTCGAATGCGGCTTCCTGAGCGGGACGGGCGGCAGCAACAGCTACGGCCAGCGACGGGCGCTCGACGTGTCGTTCCTCGACGGCTCGGAACTGAGAGACGAGTCGCCCCGCCAAAGCCGCGCCATGAAGGCGGAGCGCAACGTCGAGCCTCCGCAAGCGTCGGCGCCAGCCGTTGTTCGCCGGTCGGCGGGCCTCACTCGGCCGAAGCCGGCAAGCTTCGGCAGGCGTGGCCTGTAGCGACCGCGCGGCGCGATCACGGCTGGCCGTACATGCCCGACCAAGCGACCGGCGGCTTTGTTTTGACGCATCCGCCCCGGCTTGCTAGCCTCAGCGCATGCCCTCGCCGATCCAGCCAGATGTCGGCGCGTTCGAGATGGTCGAAACCCGTCCGGGCGGCCTGCTGCGCGGCATCGTCACGCGCATCGTCGGTTACCGCGAAATGGCGCGCCGGCATATCCGCACGCGCGAGACCGCTTCGCTGACCGTTCCCCTGATCATCAGCTTCGGCGAGCCGTTTTACATCGGCCTCGGTCGCGCGCCAAGCGAAGCCGACCGCATCGCCAGCTTTGCAGCCGGCCTCTATGCCGGTCCGGTGCTGATCGAATCCTTCGGCGCTTCCCACTGCCTGCAGATCGATTTTTCACCGCTGGGCGCCCGGCGGTTCTTCAAGCTGCCGATGCATGAACTCGCCGACCGCATGGTGCTGCTGGACGACGTGCTCGGCAACGAAGGTGCGGCGTTGCGCGAGCGCCTCGGCAATGCACCGGACTGGCGGACTCGCTTCGCACTGGTCATCGACTTCGTATCCGCCCGTATCGACGCCGCGAAAACCCCGGCGGCGGAAGTGCGCGAGGTGTTCGGCCATATCGAAATCTCTGGAGGCCGGGCGCCTATATCGCGGCTGGCAGCGCGCATCGGCTGGAGCAGAAAACACCTCGCCGACCGCTTCAACGCCGAGGTCGGCCTTGGGCCGAAATCGATCGCCCGTATCGTACGGTTCAACCGTGCGCTGGCAGCGGCGCGCTCCGGCGGGGAAGGCTGGGCTGACATCGCCGCCGGCTGCGGCTACGCCGACCAAGCGCATCTCACCCGCGAGTTCCAGGCAATGGCCGGCCTCTCGCCGGCAGCGTGGCGGGCCGAGGATTTTGCCTGACGTTACATTCCTTCAAGACCCGGCAACCGATGCGCCCCATCGTGGCTTACCAAAGCAGGTGAGCCACAGGAGAAAGACATGACCGACAAGGCAATCGAACCGCCCCGCATCTACCCGACTTTCCGCTACCACGACGCCGCCAAGATGATCGAGTGGCTGGAGGAGGCTTTCGGCTTTGCCGTTCACGCAAAATATATGGACGGCGATCACGTCGCCCATGCGCAGATGAGCTTCGGCTCGTCGATGATCATGCTCGGCAGCGTGCGCGACGACCGGTACGGCGCGATGGTTGGCGGACCCGGCGAAAATGGCGGCAAGAGCGTCTATGTCGCCGTCGACGATACGGACGCCGTCTACGCCCGCGCCAAGGCCGCCGGCGCAGGAATCCTGGAGGAGCCGACCGACCGCGACTATGGCAGCCGCGATTTCGTCTGCGTCGATCCGGAAAGCAATATCTGGTCCTTCGGCACCTATTGGCCCAAGCCGACTGACAAGGCGTGAATGCTATGACCGCTCCCGTCACCCCGATCGTGCTCGGCCCCGGCGAGGGCCGCTGCTATGCCATGCCGGCGATGCGTGCCGTCTTCAAGGCGGACGGTGCCGAGACCGGCAACCGCTGTTCGGTCTCGGAATGGTGGGTCGAGCCCCACTGCGCCGGCCCCGGCGCTCACAGCCACGAAGCCAATGACGAGATTTTCTACGTCATCGAGGGCACCGCCTTGGTGATGGTCGGCGACCGCTGGATCGACGCCCAGCGCGGTTCATTCGTCTTCATTCCGGCCGGCACGACCCACGACTTCGCCAACCGCACCGGCAAGCCGGCGGGCCCTTTCAACGTCTTCGTGCCCGGCGGGTTTGAGACGAACATGCAGGGCATCGTAAAATGGTTCGAGGAGAAGGGCCGAACCTACTCGAACTCGGATGACTAAGGGGTGGCGGCTGCCACCGCTTTGGCGGAATCGAACAGATCGATCATAGAAACGGCCTTGCCGTCCTTAAACTCCCATAGATTGGAAATGCGACACTCAGCCTTCCTACCGGTTATTTTGTGCTTATACGCACATTTGCCGAACATTGCGATTTTGTCACCTTGCTCTACGTAGGTCTCCGGCGTGAAGTGAACCATTTCCCATTCGTCAAATATTCCATTGAGATAGGCAACCGAAGCTGATTTCTCCATGCGACCCATCGCAAACTCTAAACCTGGCGTCGCCTGTTCGACGCTGGCAATACGGAAATTCTCTGCCATAAGCGCCTCTAGCTGACTGACATTAGCCGTCAACTTGCTCTTGCCCCAAGCGGCATAAGCAGCCTTCAAATTCGTGAGGTTCTTACTATCGGACATAATAACCCTCCCTAATCGGTGCGAGCTTATCTTGCTGCCAATGCTTTCGTTCCGCAAGTCGTTATGGCTCGGATACTTTTCCGTTCTTACCGCGCCAACGCAAAAACCGCATCGCAGTCGAGACGCTTCTCCAGTTCCGCAGCCACGTCGTCCAGTGCGCGCTCGACCTCCGCGCGATAGTCGATGCCGCCGCCCTTGACGCCGAGACTTTCCAGCAAGCGGGTGCGGAACAGGTCGGCGTGAAACAATCCGTGCATGTAGGTGCCGAACACTTTTCCGTCGGCGGAGGTCGCGCCATCCTCGACACCGCCGATCAGCGTCGCAGGACGCAGGCAATCCGGGCCAAAGGTGCGGCCAAGATGGATCTCATAGCCGGACAGCGGCGCATCGAAGGCGAGCGACCGCGCGGTCACGTTGCGCACTGTCTTTTCCGGCTCCATCACTGTCTCGATATCGAGCAGGCCGAGCCCCGGCGTCTCACGCACGCTGCCCTCAATGCCATCTGGATCGCGCACGACGTGGCCGAGCATCTGGAACCCGCCGCAGACGCCGACCACATGGCCGCCGCGCCGGCGGTGAGCCTTAAGGTCATCGTCCCAGCCATTCTTGCGAAATTCGATCAGGTCGCCAATCGTCGATTTCGAGCCTGGGATGACGACCAACCCGGCATCCTGCGGCAACCGCTCGCCGGGCGGGACGAACACGACCTCCACCTGTGGCTCGGCCTTCAACGGATCGAGATCGTCGAAATTGGCGATGCGCGCCAGCATCGGCACCGCGATCTTGAGAGCCCGCCGCTCGCCGGCCGCCAGCCTCTCGAGCACGACCGAATCCTCGGACGGCAGCATTGCGGCCGCCTTCAGCCAAGGCACGACGCCAAAACAGCGCCAGCCGGTGAAACCCTGGATCGCCTTGATTCCGTCGTCGAACAGCGAGGCATCGCCGCGGAACTTGTTTATGAGATAACCGGCAATCATTCTCCGGTCTTCGTCCGGCAGGATGAGATGCGTGCCGGCCACCGACGCGATCACCCCGCCGCGGTCGATGTCGCCGACCAGGACGACCGGAACGTTGGCGCGCGTCGCAAAGCCCATATTGGCGATGTCGCGCGGCCGAAGGTTGATCTCCGCCGGCGAGCCCGCGCCCTCGACGATGACGAGGTCGGCACCCTCCCCGACCTTGGCCCAAGACTCCATCACGGCATCCATCAGCTTGGGTTTCAGTGCCTGGTAGTCCCGCGCCTTCGCCTGGCCGAACATTTTTCCCTGAACGATGATCTGCGAGCCGATGTCGCTTTGCGGCTTCAGCAGCACCGGGTTCATGTGCACCGAGGGCGCGACCCCGCAGGCAATCGCCTGCAGCCATTGCGCACGGCCGATCTCGCCGCCACCGGCCTCGCCGGGAATGTCGGCCACCGCGGCGTTGTTCGACATGTTCTGCGGCTTGAACGGCTTTACCTTCAGCCCGCGCCTTAGCGCCGCGCGGCAGAGCCCCGCGACCAGCACCGTCTTGCCGACATCCGAGCCGGTTCCCTGAAGCATGATCGCACGTGCCATGCTCAGCGTCCCTCGCCGATGACCGAGCGCTGCGCCAGCGGCCCTCCGCGCCACAGATAGACGGCGAGCAGTGGATCGTCGCCGGTCCGCATGGCGTGATTGACGTTGGACGGGTGGTGGATGATGTCACCTGCCTCGCGAACCACAAAATCACCAACGCCCTTGCGCCATTCGGTGCCACCGGTCAGCGGAACGTAGATCTCTTCTGCAATGTGATGGTGATCGGGATAATGCGCGTGCGGCCCGAGGATGAGGAATCCTGCCGCGATATCGTCATGCACAAAATGCCCGCGCGAGCCGAGAACTTCGAGCCAGCCATAATTGTCGACGAAGTTCTGGCCGAAATCGGCGGCCGTGTAGGTCTGGCCCCAGCAGAACTGGTCGCGCTGCATTGCGACAACAGTTGCCAACGCTTCACCCGGCGTCGGCGCTATCTCGACGATCCTGTCGAGATGACCAAGGCATGCCAGCCGATTCGGAGTTAGCGCCCGTTCCTCCATCGCATTATCCAAGGCCGCGAAAAACCTCGGCGGCAGCCGATCCGAGATTTCGGTCAGATAGCCCAGGAAAGCCTGGAGCAGCCTTGCAGCAGTCGCAGTCACGCAAACCTCGATCTATAATTTTCGCACAACCGATGCGCGGCCTGGCCGGTTTGCGCGGCGGCATCATTGGTCTAGATTGAGGCCGAGGCATAGCCAAAAACGTCGGGAGGACGCCCATGGACACCGCAGTCGATCCGGCCGCCACGCAATTCGATCTTTCCGAGGATCAGCGTGCCATCAAGGAGATGGCGGAGGCTTTTGCCGCCGACCGTGTGGCGCCGAACGCGCTCGACTGGGACAGCAAGCGGCATTTCCCGGCGGACGTGATCAGGGAGACCGGTCCGCTGGGCTTTGGCGGAATCTATGTCCGCGACGATGTCGGCGGCTCCGGCCTGAAGCGCCTGGATGCCGTGCTTGTCTTCGAGGCGCTGTCACGTGCCTGCCCGGGCTTCGCCTCCTTCATCTCCATCCACAATATGGGCGCCTGGATGATCGACCGGTTCGGCAGCAAGGAACAGCGCCAGCGTTTCCTTCCGAAGCTGACAACCATGGAGTGGCTCGCCAGCTATTGCCTCACCGAGCCCGGTTCCGGCTCCGATGCCGCGGCGCTGAAGACACGCGCCGTTCGTGAAGGCGACCACTATGTGCTGAACGGTACGAAACAGTTCATTTCCGGCGCAGGAGACAGTGACGTCTACGTCGTCATGGTCCGCACCGGCGCCGATGGACCGAAGGGCATCTCGACGCTGGTGGTCGAGAAGGGCACGCCGGGGCTCTCCTTCGGGGGGCTGGAGCACAAGATGGGTTGGCACATGCAGTCGACCCGCCAGGTGATTTTTTCGGATTGCCGCGTGCCGGTTGCAAATCGCCTCTCCGAGGAAGGCGCCGGATTTTCGATCGCCATGGCCGGACTGGACGGCGGACGCCTTAACATTGGCGCCTGCTCGCTCGGCGGCGCCCAGTCGGCGCTGGACAAGGCTGTCGCCTATGCCGGCGAGCGAAAGGCATTCGGCAAGGCGATCCGTGAGTTCCAGGCGCTGCAGTTCAAGCTGGCCGACATGGAGACGGAGTTGCAGGCGGCAAGAATTTTCCTCTATGCCGCCGCGTCAAAACTCGATGCAAAAAGCCCAGAAGCCGGCAAATGGTCGGCGATGGCAAAACGCTTTGTCACCGACATCGGCTTCCAGGTGGCAAACGACGCGCTGCAGGTCCACGGCGGCTACGGCTATCTCCACGACTACGGCATCGAGAAACTGGTGCGCGACCTGCGCGTCCATCAAATTCTCGAAGGCACCAATGAGATCATGCGGATGATCGTGGCGAGGACGTTGGTGGGGAAGTAGATCTAGGGCAGTAGGGCAGTAGGGCAGTAGGGCAGTAGGGCAGTAGGGCAGTAGGAAAAGGATGCCCGAGAAGATCGATTCTTACAGGGACCTGGTCGTCTGGCAACAGGCGATAGATTTGGCTGTGGCCGTGTACGAAACGACAAGCAACTGGCCGAGGGACGAAGTCTACGGGTTAACCAGGCAAGCTCGTAGGGCGGCCACGTCCGTTCCCGCCAACATCGCCGAAGGATATGGCAGGGAAAATGTTGGCTCCTATCAGCAGTTCCTGAGGATCGCGCAAGGATCGTTAAAAGAGCTGGAGACGCATCTATTGATCGCACAACGCATAGGCATCGCATCGCGCGATGGAATCGGCCCCTTGCTAACCAGCAGTGAGAGCGTCGGAAAATTGCTGCGCCTTCTGATCCGAAGGCTCTCGAACGACTAACCCTACTGCCCTACTGCCCTACTGCCCTACTGCCCTACTGCCCTACTGCCCTTTCCACCGCCATTCAGGAGCACGCACATGCCAACCATCGCATTCATCGGCCTCGGCAACATGGGCAACCCGATGGCGGCCAATCTGGTAAAGGCCGGGCACGCGGTACAGGGGTTTGACCTGATCCCCGAAAACCTCGCCACGGCAAAGGACCACGGCGTCGCCATCATGGCCAACGCCCATGCGGCGGTGAAGGACGCCGAAATCGTCATCACCATGCTGCCGGCCGGCAAGCATGTCGTCTCGGTCTATGAAGACATCGTGCCGAACGTCGCCGACGGCGCGCTCCTGATCGACAGTTCGACGATCGACATCGAATCGGCGCGCAAGGCGCACGGTATCGCGGCGCGGCGGGGCCTGCTTTCAGTCGACGCCCCGGTGTCGGGCGGCACCGGCGGCGCGGTCGCCGGCACGCTGACCTTCATGGCGGGCGGCAGCGCCGAGGCCTTTACCAAGGCCGAGCCTGTGCTGAAGCCGATGGCCGGTCGCATCGTTCATTGCGGCGAGGCCGGCACCGGTCAGGCGGCGAAAATCTGCAACAACATGATGCTCGGCATCTCGATGATCGGCGTCGCCGAAGCCTTCGTGCTGGCCGAAAAGATCGGGCTGACACATCAGGCGCTTTTCGATGTCGCCTCGACTTCGTCCGGCCAGTGCTGGTCGTTGACCACCTATTGCCCGGTGCCCGGCCCCGTCCCCAGTTCGCCGGCCAATCGCGACTACAAGCCCGGCTTCGCCGCGGCACTGATGCTGAAGGATCTGAAGCTCGCGCAGGAGGCCGCGCAATCCTCCGGCGTCGCCACGCCGCTCGGCGCGCAGGCCGCGCAACTCTACGCGCTGTTCTCGGGACTCGGCCATGCCGGCAGCGATTTCTCCGGCATCATCCGCATGCTGCGCGGTGACGTTGGGTAATCGCGAAATCTCTTCTGTTAAGGTCGAAAAGAGGCGCGTTTAGGTTTGCTTAAGCTCTTGCTAACCGTGCGGTAAGACTATCCAGGTACAAACAACCCAGATCGGTCATCGCAGCCGCTCTCACGCTCCGGATCAGGTATTGCGTACCGGAGCCGTCATCTTCGCAGTGTAATGCGTAGCGAAGGCCATGCGTATTTTGGCAAGACCGCGCCCTTTCGCCCATCGAAAGGCGCGGTTTTTCCAGTTCGCCAACCCTTCCGCTCGGAACCCACTATCAGGCGCGCTGTCACGTGCCCTTGGATCGCGCGCTCAACCGTCGATAGTTAGCCTTGACCCTCCTGCCCACGGGTTTCAGCGCCGCGTGCATCGCCTGCTCGGCGGCCACCCCGTTCAGCATCGACGGCGTCCTGCCGGACAGCAGTTCGGGCCAGAAGCGCATGGCCGCGCCCGCCACGGACACTTGCGCCGCGGCCATGCCTTGCGCCATCGCCATGCCTTTCTCGGTTACGGCCCTCATTGTCTCTATGCCGCCCGCCCCGGCATTGGTTTCACTGGCAAGCAGCGGAATCCGCATCCACATCACCATCGGCGCCAGCATCAGGTTGGACGCCACTTCGGCAGCATTGCGGAGATTTCCCGCGCGACGTCTTGCCATGATGGAACATCCCCCAGAAGCTTCGGAATCGATTGCAATAGTTTGGATAGACAGCGGAAAGTCGAACGTCCGATCAGTCGTGTGGCTGGAATTGCACATCGACCGGAGGACGCAACGCATTGGCCAGCCGATTGGTTTCATTGGCCATGCCGACCACCGAAAGCACTTCCATGAACTGCTCTTCGGTCATGCCCTTGGCGCGCGCACCGGCCGTGTGCGAATAGGTGCAGTATTCGCAGCCATTGGTTGCCGAGACGGCGATGTAGATCAGTTCCTTGGTCAGCGGATCGAGCGCGCCGGGCGCCATCACCTGTTTGATCGATTCCCACGTGCGCTTGAGCAGAGCCGGGTCATGCGCCAGCACCTTCCAGAAATTGTTGATCCAGTCGGATTTTCGGGTCTCCATGATGTCGTCATAGACGGCCCGCACCTCGGCGTCTGCCATCTCGTATTCCACCAAAGTCACCAGCGCCTTGCCCGACATCCACTTTCTCCGATTTGAAATGTTTCGGGGCGAAGCCGAAGCTCCGCCCCCGTTGAATTGCAACGCCGCGCCTGGTTACTTCGCCTTGCTCAAATCCGCGAAGGCAAGATCCAGGGCCTTCGCGATCCGGTCGCCTGCCATATCAATCGTGTCGCGCGTCCACATGATCGGCGGCGACAGGATCATCGTGTCGCCGGTCGCTCGCATCATCATGCCCTGCGCGATCGCGTGGTCGCGGATGACGACCGCGGCGCTGCCGGCAGGCAGGAAACGCTCGCGCGTCGCCTTGTCCTTGACGATCTCGATGGCGCCCATCAGGCCGATGCTGCGCACCTCGCCGACCAGCGGATGGTCCGCCACCTTCTCCTGCAGCATCTTTGCGAAATACGGCCCGGTGTCTTCGCGCACCCGCTCGACCAGCCCTTCCCGCTCGATGATCTCGAGATTGGCGAGACCGACCGCGCAGGCCACCGGATGTCCGGAATAGGTATAGCCGTGGTGGAACTCGCCGCCCTTCTCTTCGAGCGTTCTGGCGATCCGGTCGCCGACCAGCAGGGCGGACAGCGGCAGGTAGCCGGAGGTCAGCGCCTTGGCTGTGGTGATCGTATCCGGCTCGATGCCGTAGGTCTCGGCGGCGAACCAATTGCCGGTGCGCCCATAGCCGGTAATCACCTCGTCGAGCATCAGGAGCACGTCGTATTTGCGGCAGATGCGCTGCACCTCGGGCCAGTAGCTCGCCGGCGGTATTTTTACGCCTCCCGCCCCCATCACAGGCTCGCCGATGAAGGCGGCGACCTTGTCGGCGCCGGCTTCGAGAATGGCGTCCTCGACGGCCTTCGCCGCCCGCAGACCGAATTCATGGTCGCTCTCGCCGGGCAGCGCCAGCTCGAAGGCATAGGGCATCATGACATGCACGATGTTGGGAACCGCGCCGCCGAGTTGCCCGTGCATAAGCTCCATGCCGCCCAGCGACGTGCCGGCGATGGTCGAGCCGTGATAGGCGTTCTTGCGCGAGATGATGCGGTTCTTCTCGGGCTTGCCCTCCAGCGCCCAATAGTGGCGCACCAGGCGGAGCGCCGTATCGTTGGATTCCGAGCCGGACGAGCCGAAGAACACCTGATTGACGCCCTTCGGCGCGAGTTCGGCAATCTTCTTCGCCAACAGGATCGGCGTCGGCGTCGAGCAGCGGAAGAAGGCGTTGTAATAAGGCAGTTCCTTCATCTGCCTGTAGGCGGCTTCGGCGAGTTCGTCGCGCCCGTAGCCGACATTGACGCACCACAGGCCGGCCATGCCGTCCAAAATCTCATTGCCTTCGGAATCGTAGATGAATGGCCCGTCGGCGCGCACGATCATGCGGCTGCCGGCGGCGCGCAGTTCCTTGTGGTCGGTGAACGGATGCAGATGATGCGCGGCATCGATCTGCTGCAACTGTTTTAGCGAATAGTTCTGATAAGTCATCGGGTTACCCTCTCGTCTTGATTCAATCCGGCGGGCGCCGGGGAGAATTCAGCGAGACGAGCCAGGCGGCGAATAACCGATGCGGGCGCATAGGCGCAGCAATTCGGCATGGATGGTCCGGCTCGACGGCGTCGAGGCATGACCATCGCTGCGGTGCCGGTTTCGGAACATGGTTGGACTGTAGTCGAGCTTCCCGCGAAGGTTCAAGCCCATCGCCTGCGCGCCGACCGATAGATCGCCAGCGCCACCAGCAGGCCGGTCAGGCCGGCTATGACGATCGGCAGGCCGAAGGGTCCTATCCCCTGCATCAAGGCGCCGGCGCTCGGCGGCCCGACGATGCCGCCAAGACCCCAAAGCAGCGCGAAGGCGGCATTGCCGGCAACCAGCGCCGAGCCCTTGAAACGGTTTCCGAGTTCCACCAGCGCCATCGTGTAAACGCCGTAGCCAACCCCTCCCATGACTACGAGAAGCGGCCAGATGAACGGCGTGAGGATGAATTGGCCCAGCAGCAGCGCACATGTTCCGGTCGCCACCGCACAGAAGATGATCATGGAGCGCGCGCCAAGCTTTTCCGCCGCAAGCCCTAGCGGAATCTGAAGCACGATGTTGCCGATCGACAAGGCGGTGATCAGCGCGGCCAGTGTCGCCGCGGCCAGCCCGAACGAACTTCCGAACACCGGCATCAGCGAATAGGTGCTTTGCTGTGTCGCCGCCGACACCAAGACAGCCGTGAGCAATGCTGGCGCGGCGCGCATGAAGAAAAAGAACCCGCCGGACGGTTCCTCGTCCGCCTCGAAGCCTGCCAAGGACGAGGATACGAGCCCGAGGACGACTGCGCAGGATACAAAACCCGCGATCCCGATCAGGAACGGCGCCCAGCCTTCCGTGCCGACCAAAGTCAGCGCCAGCGGTCCGACCGCGTAACCCGCGCCCATCAGCGAATTGAAAACGCCCATCACGCGGCCGCGTTGCGAGGGTGGGGCCAGCGCCAGCGCCCAGACCTCGCCCAGCACATAAAGCGGATTGATGACGAATCCGATCAGGAAGCGGATAGCGAACCAAGCAAATTCATTCTGCAGCGCGCCGATGGCTAGGAAGCACAGCGCGCCCGCGATAGCGCAGCCGACGGCAAGGTTACGCGCGCCGAAGAGGCGCACCGCGCCCGGCACCAGCGACGCCGACAGGATGAGCCCCAGCGGCATCATCGCGGCGGAGACCCCGATCAGTGTGGGCGACATGCCTTGCCGCTGCATCAGGATCGTGAACAGCGGATAGCTCAACCCTTGCGCGGCGCCGAACACCGCCAGAGCGGCCGTGACGCCAGAGAGCGCACCCCATCTCAAGGGACTCTCAGTCTTGGCGTGCTCGACAGCCTCAATCACCGGCCGTGCTCCTCCGCGACGAGAGGCTTGCAACAATACCCGCCGCCAGCGCGCCGCACAGCAAGGCCAGTGCAAGGGGCAGTCCCTGCACGCCGATCAGGTCCATGACCGTACCGGTAAATGGCGGCCCGGCGATGCCGCCGGCGCCCCACGCCAGCGCGAAGGCGGCGTTGCCGGTCATCAGCATCGCGCCGGAAAAGTGCTCGCCAAGCTGGATCAGGCCCATCGTGTAGATCCCGAAGGCGACGGCGCCCCAGACGAAGGTCACCGGCCAGATCAGCACCGTGGGGAGCAGCACCGGCAACAGCGCGCAGCCGGCCGCCGCGAACAATGCGCAGAGCAGCATGACACGATCCGCCCCAAGCCGCTCGGCCAACGCGCCGAGCGGAATCTGCAGGACGACGTTGCCGGCGATGAAAACCGTGAGCAGCGTGGCAATCCTCTGTTCCGAACTGCCGTGCGCCTCGCCATAGACGGAAAACAGCGCCAGCAGCGCCTGCTCGAAGGCGGCCGCGGTGAACACCGCAAACATCAGCAGCGGCGCGACCAGCACGAAACCCGCGACCGAGGTCGGCTGCTTCTCGTCCCGCATTTCGGGCATGCGCGGCAGCACGGCCAACAGGATCGCGCCGCAGAGCACGAAGGCGGAGATGCCGACGAGGAAGGGCGGCCAACCTTCCGTGCCGGCCAGGGTCAGCGTCAGCGGCCCGATGGCGAAACCCGCCGACACGACCGACGCATAGATGCCCATCAGCCGGCCGCGCCTCGCAGGTGGCGCCATGGCGATCATCCACGTCTCGCTGATCACATAGAGCGGGTTGGCGGCGAAGCCGATCAGAAAGCGCAACGGAAACCACGCCCATACGTCCTGCCACGTGGCGATAGCAGCCAGCAACAGGGCCGCCGACGCCGCGCAGGCCAACGCCAGCCGCGCCGCCCCGAAGTGCCGCGACAAGGCCGGTATGAAGAAAGACGAAACGATGAAGCCGAGCGGCGTCATGGCGGCCGATATGCCGATCATCGCCGGCGACAGACCTTGCCGTTGCAGGATGAAGCTGAGCAGCGGATAGCTAAGCCCCTGGCTGATCGCAAACACAGCCACGGTCGCGATGATGCCGGCGATGGCCGCGACGGGCATATCGGAGGGTTCGGATGTCGGCGGATTTTCTGCCGTCATGGGTTGGGCTGGCGCTTTGGAGAACAACGAACCGGCTGCTTGCCATGGCGGGTGGCAAAACACACTGCGGCAGGCGGGCGATTTCGACCTGCCAGGAGCGCAAGGCAGTAGGGCAGTAGGGCAGTAGGGCAGTAGGGCAGTAGGGCAGTAGGGCAGTAGGGCAGTAGGGCAGTAGGGCAGTAGGGCAGTAGGGCAGTAGAAGAGGAACTCCCGGTTGCAAAACGGTCAAGGGTTGTCGCGGCCGAGTCTTTATCCACCGACCTCGGATAGATGCCCAGACCAGCACTCCCTACTGCCCTACTGCCCTACTGCCCTAACCCCACCTCCTCATCCTGAACCGTCCAATGTCATGCGGCGTCTCGCCATCAAGGGCCAGATCCGCAACGATTTCGCCAATGACGCTGGCGAACTTGAACCCATGCCCCGAGCACGGCGAGGCAACGACGATGCGCGGGTCTTCCGGCAGGCAGTCAATGACAAAGTCCTCGTCCGGCGTCATCGTGTAGACGCAGGTCTTCATCGCCTTCAGCCGCCCCGCTGCGTCGGGCAGGTAACGTTCCAGGAACCGCCGCGTTCGCGCCTCGTCCGCGGGACCGGCGTCCTGGCGCGCGTCGTCGGCTGTTGCCAACCTGCCGCTGCCGAAGTGCGAGGCGCATTTGAATCCGAGGCCGGCAAAATCCGGGAAGCCGTAGAGGAAGTCATCCTCTCCTTCAATGGCGAACACCGGAAGCGCCCCGAGCCCGAACAGTTCCGGCCGCTTCGGCTCGTACCAGGTGAGCACCATCCGGTTCAGGAACAGCTGTGGCTTCAGTTCCGGCACGAGTTCCGCAATCCATGGGCCGGCCGCGACGATGACCGAACCGACTTCGATCACCCGGTCGGCGAGCACCACGCGCACGCCCTCCCCGCGCGGCTCGATCGCCAAAACCTTTGTGTCCGTGAGGACCGCCGCGCCGGCCTCCTCCGCCAGTCGCAGATGCAGGGTGCTGGCGAGGTCCGGACGTACAAAGCCGCCCTGCGGCTGGAACATGGCCGAATAGTTTTCGGGGAGCCGGATGGCGGGAAAGCGGCGCGCGACCTCGGCCGGATCGAGCAATTCGTGGTCCAGCCCGTGCAATCGGCAGGCTTCGAGCGAACCCGCGACCAGCATGCCGTCGGGCTTGCCGGCCTCCAGAATGCCGGTGACGGTCAGCACAGTCTCGCCCGTCAACTGCTCCAGTTCCCGCCAGTTCTCATAGGCGCGTCGCACCAGCGGCACATAGGAAGGGTGCTCGAAATAGCCCAGCCGGATCGCTCGCGATTCGCCATGCGACGAGCCGCGGTCATGGCCCAGCTGGAACTGCTCGGTGCCGATGGCCCGCACGCCGCGCCGCGCCAGATGGAACAGCGCTGCGCTGCCCATAGCGCCGAGGCCGACGACGGCGACGTCGTAACTGTTCTTCTCCGTCCCTAACGTCATGTCGCTTCCCTCGTCCAACGGGTCGCCGCCTCCGCAATGGCAGGTTGGCGTCCGGTCCATTATGCCGCCCGAATAGCACGAGTGAGGACCAGCATGAACGCAGCCGTCCAGCCAGCGGAACCGGCCGTGGCAACCGAGCGTCCCCGCCGCGGCGGACGGGCGGGCAAACGCGCCGGCGGCAGCGCCGCCTTCGAGCAGCCGCCGTTCCGCCAGCTGAAAATCCCGTTCCAGCCGACCAAGCTGATCTCCGACGACGAACTGGAATCGATCCACCTCGCCTCGCTACGCGTGCTGAAGGAGATCGGCGTCGACGTGCTGCACGAGGGCGCGCGAAAAATCATGAAGGAGCATGGCGCGGACGTGCGCGAGGGCAGCGAGCGCGTGCGTTTCGATGCCGACATGATGCTGGAACTGGTCGCTCATGCGCCGTCGGAATTCACCATCCACGCGCGCAACCCGGCACACAATGTTCGCTTCGGCGGCAACAATCTTGTGCTGTCGCAGATGGCCTCGGCGCCAAACTGCTCGGATATGGACGGCGGCCGCCGCCCCGGCAACCAGCGCGACTTCCGCAATTTTTTGCGGCTGGCGCAGATGCACAACATCCTGAACACCACCGGCGGCTATCCGGTCGAGCCGATCGATATCCACCCCTCGGTGCGCCACCTCGAATGCATCCGCGATCTCGCGACGCTCACCGACAAGGTGTTTCACATCTATTCGCTGGGGCGGGAGCGCAATGTCGACGGAATCGAGATCGCCCGCATCGCCCGCGGCATTTCGCGCGAGCAATTGCTGGAGGAACCGTCGGTCTACACCATCATCAACACCAATTCGCCGCTGAAACTCGACGTGCCGATGATGGAGGGCATCATCCAGATGTCGTCGGCCGGCCAGGTGGTGATCGTCACGCCGTTCACGCTGTCAGGCGCAATGGCGCCTGTGACGATTGCCGGCGCGCTGGTGCAGCAGAACGCCGAGGCACTTTCCGGCATCGCCTTCACGCAGATGGTGCGCAAGGGCGCGCCAGTCGGTTACGGCGGCTTCACCTCCAATGTCGACATGAAATCGGGCGCGCCGGCCTTCGGCACGCCGGAATACATGAAGGCGCAACTTGTCGGCGGGCAGTTGGCGCGGCGCTATAAAATCCCCTACCGCACCTCAAACACCTGCGCCGCCAACACGGTCGACGCGCAGGCGGCTTATGAAAGCGTGTTTTCGCTATGGGGTGCGATCCAGGCCGGCGGCAATTTCATGCTGCACGGCGCCGGCTGGCTGGAAGGCGGCCTGCGCTGCTCCTACGAGAAGACGATCCTGGACATCGACCTGTTGCAGATGGTGGCGGAGTTCTTGACCCCGCTCGACCTGTCGGAGGATGCGCTGGCCGTGGATGCCATCCTCTCGGTCGGGCCCGGAGGCCATTTCTTCGGCACCCAGCACACGCAGGACCGCTACAAGACCGCCTTCTATTCGCCGATCCTTTCCGACTGGCGCAATTTCGAGACCTGGGCGGAAGCCGGTTCTCCCACCGCGATGGAAAAGGCCAACCGTGTCTGGAAGGACCGGCTGGCAAGCTATGAGGAGCCATGGATGGACCCCGCCATCCGCGAGGAACTCGAAGCCTTCGTCGAAAAACGCCGCGCCGAGGGCGGCGCGCCGACGGATTTTTGAGCCACCATTTTATCATTCTCAATTCAATACGGACCCAACTTCATGAAATCCCACGTCAAAGCGGTTGTCATCGGCGGTGGCGTCGTCGGCTGCTCGGTGCTTTATCACTTGGCCCGCGCCGGCTGGACCGATATCATACTGATCGAGCGCTCGGAGCTCACCTCAGGCTCGTCCTGGCACGCCGCCGGCGGCTTCCATACGCTGAACGGCGACCCGAACGTCGCGAAACTCCAAGCCTATACGGTGCAGCTTTACAAAGAGCTTGAAGAAATTTCCGGCCAGTCCTGCTCGCTGCATCTCACCGGCGGCGTCATGATGGCCGACACGCCGGAGCGCATGGACTTTCTGCGGCTGGCGCACGCAAAAGGCCGCTATCTCGGCATGGACACCGAGCTGATCACGCCGTCCGAGGCCAAGGCGATGTTCCCGCTGATGGACGAGACGAATTTCGTCGGCGCCATGTGGGACCCGGTCGAGGGCCATCTCGATCCCTCCGGCACGACCATCGCCTATTCCAAGGCGGCTAAAAAACTCGGCGCCGAGATCGTGCTGCGCAACCCGGTCAAGGAACTGACGCAACAGCCGGACGGCACCTGGAACGTGATTACCGAACAGGGCGTCGTTCACGCCGAGCACGTCGTCAATTGCGGCGGCCTGTGGGCGCGCGAGATCGGTCGCATGGTCGGCGTCGAACTTCCGGTGCTGGCCATGGAGCACATGTACCTGCTCACCGAGCCGATGCCGGAGGTCGAGGCGTTCAACAAGGAGACCGGCCGCGAAATGGTCGGCGTGCTCGACTTCAAGGGCGAGATCTACACCCGCCAGGAACGAAACGGCATCCTGCTCGGCACCTATGAAAAGGCCTGCAAGCCGTGGTCGCCGGTCAATACGCCGTGGGATTTCGGCCACGAACTCTTGCCGCCCGACCTCGACCGCATCGCGCCGTCGCTCGAAATCGGCTTCAAGCATTTCCCGGGCATCGAAAAAGCCGGCATCAAGCAGATCATCAACGGCCCCTTCACCTTCGCGCCCGACGGCAACCCGCTGGTCGGCCCGGTGCAGGGCCTGACCAATTTCTGGGTGGCCTGCGGCGTGATGGCCGGGTTTTCGCAAGGCGGCGGCGTCGGCCTGGCGCTGTCGAACTGGATGGTCAATGGCGATCCCGGCTTCGACGTGTGGGGCATGGACGTGGCGCGCTGGGGCGAATGGGCGAGCCTGCGCTACACCAACGCAAAGGTCCGCGAAAACTATTCGCGCCGTTTTTCCATCCGCTTCCCCAATGAAGAGCTCCCGGCCGCAAGGCCGGCACAAACGACTCCGCTCTACGACATCATGGTCGCGCAGAACGCGGTCATGGGCGATTCCTGGGGCCTCGAAACCCCTCTTTGGTTTGCGCCGAAGGGTACCGAGCCCAAGGACATCGTCTCCTTCCACCGCTCCAACGATTTCGAGCATATCGGCAACGAAGTACGCGCCGTGCGCGAGAGCGTCGGCGTCACCGAGATCGCCAACTTCGCCAAATACGAAGTCAGCGGCAGCGGTTCCGAGGACTTTTTGAACCGCCTGATGACGAACCGCATGCCGAAGGAGGGCCGCATCGTGCTGACCCCGATGCTGAACGAGTTCGGAAAACTGATCGGCGACTTCACCATCGCCAATGCTGGTGCAAAGGGGGCCGGCGACGAGCGCTTCATGATCTTCGGCTCGTCAGCCGCGCAGAAATACCATATGCGCTGGTTCGAAAAACACCTGCCGAAGGACGGCAGCGTAAGAATCCACCGCTTCGACCAGACACTGGTCGGCCTCTCGATCGCTGGGCCAAAGGCGCAGGCGCTGCTGCAAAAGCTGGTCGACGACGACGTTTCGACCGCCTCCTTCAAGTTTATGGATTTCCGCGAGATGGCGGTGGGTGGCGCGCCCTGTATGGTCAACCGCGTGACCTATACCGGCGACCTCGGCTACGAGATCTGGATGCAGCCGGCCTACCAGCGGCTGGTCTATGCGGCGATCAAGGCCGCCGGTCATGAATTCGGCATCGTCGATTTCGGCATGCGCGCCCTCCTTTCCATGCGGCTGGAGAAGAATTTTCCGACCTGGTTCCGCGAACTCAGGCCGATCTACGGCCCGTTCGAAGGAGCTATGGAGCGTTTCACCCGGCTGGAGAAGAACGACTTCATCGGCCGCGAGGCAGCCGCGAAGGAAAAGGCCGACGGCCCGAAACTGCGCCGGGTCTCGTTGGTCGTCGAAGCGCTCGATGCCGACGTCATGGGCGACGAGCCGATCTGGGCCAAGGTGAACGGAAAGGATTTCGGCACGGTCGGCAAGACCCACGACTTCGGCGCGCCGCGTTTCGACACGACAGGCAAGGAGGCGCGAGGCTCCACGGCGGCCACCGGCGCGTCCGCCGTGCGCGGCATCCATGACGGCGAATGGTCGGTGGTCGGCTGGGTGACGTCGGGCGGATACGCGCACTTCGTCGAGAAGTCGCTGGCGCAAGGGTATGTGCCGGCCGAACTCTCCGAGGACGAGAGCGAAGGCATGTTCGAGATCGAGATTCTCGGACACCGCCGCCCGGCGCGTATCAATGTGCAGCCACTTTTCGACCCGGCCGGCGAGAAGATGCGGGGGTGACACTTTACCCTCCCCCTTGTGGGGAGGGTCGGACGGCAAAGCCGGCAGGGGTGGGGGTAGAATGATTTACGTGCGACAAAAGACCCCCACCCCGCCCTGCGGGCGACCCTCCCCACAAGGGGGAGGGTAAAGTGCGCCCTCGCAAGATCGCGCCCTTCCTGCCCGACGAGGAGGCGACACTGCGCGCCGCCGCCCGGCAAAAAGCCGCCGCACTCAACCAGCACGTCCTCGGCTATGGCGATCTCGCCGAAGCCGAATGGGCGGCGGCGAAAATCGCGGCGCCCGACCTTCCGGCCATGCGACGATACCGGCTGGAGCGCATCCGCGCCGAACTGAAGCGCCGCGACTATGCCGGCATGCTGCTCTACGATCCGGTCAACATCCGCTACGCAACCGACAGCACGAACATGCAGCTCTGGGTCGCTCACAATCCGACTCGTCACTGCTTCGTCGCCACCGACGGCCCGGTGGTGCTGTTCGACTATTTCTCCTGCGAGCATCTTTCCGACCATTCCGGCGTCGTTGATGAGGTGCGGCCGGCGGTATCGTGGATGTACCTCTATGGCGGCGAACTCAGTGGCGAGCGCGTCAAACGCTGGGCGGGGCCGATCGCCGATCTCGTCAAGGCGCATGGTGGCGGTAATAAACGCCTCGCCGTCGACCATCTGAACCCAGAAGGTGTTTCCGAACTCGCCCACCTCGGGATCTCCGTCCAAAACGGCGAAGCGGTGATGGAAGAGGCCCGGCTGATCAAGTCGCCCAACGAAATCCTCGCTATGCGCCGGGCGATCGTGGCCTGCGAGGCGGCGATGGCGGAAATGCAAAAGGCGCTGAAACCCGGTATTTCGGAAAACGAGCTTTGGGCGGAATTGCATCGCGGCAATATCACGCGTGGCGGTGAATGGATCGAGACGCGGCTGCTCTCCTCCGGACCGCGAACGAACCCTTGGTTCCAGGAATGCTCGTCGCGAAAAATCGAACAGGGCGACCTCATCGCTTTCGATACCGACCTGATCGGTCCTTATGGATTTTGCGCCGATCTCTCGCGCACTTGGCTCTGCGGCGACGGCGAGCCGTCTGCCGAACAGCGCGAGCTTCATGCCATCGCCGTCGACCAGATCGCCTGCAACATCGAATTGATCCGACCGGGCCTGTCGTTCCGCCAACTGGTGGAACAATCCAAAGTGCCGCCGCCCGATTGCTACCCGGCGCGCTATGGCGTGCTTTATCACGGCGTTGGCTTGGCGGACGAATATCCTACCCTGCCGCATGCCTCCGACTGGACGGCGGACACGCCCGACGGCGTGCTGGAATCCGGCATGGTGGTTTGCGTTGAAAGTTATGTCGGCCGCCTGGGCGGCCATGAGGGTGTCAAGATCGAGGAACAGGTGCTGGTCACCGCAACGGGAAGCGAAACTTTGTCGGCTTATCCGCTTTCGCTCACCGCATAGTGCCGGCCAGCCTGTCGAAGCGTCGCGAGCGCGGATCGCGCTCCTTCCTGCGCCTTTCGGTGTCTACGCGCACCGGGCATTGATCGTTCTCCTCGGTGTCCGCATATAATTCTCCCACCGCCTCCCGCAACTCGCTGCGTTCAGCCGGTGTCAGCTTTTGCTGCTTGATCAGCGCGTAGGCCATGGCGGCGGCGAGAAGCACGGGGCCGGCCACAATGAGCAGCATCCAAGAGGTGGAATCGAACATGGCACGCTCCTCTCAAGATTGAGCATGTGCCGGTAACGCGAAACACACGCCGCCGTTCCCTCGGCGGTCCCGTTCGATGCCCCCAACTATACGCAGCCACGGTTTAGGGCTGAGTCGAGCCCCGGCCGCGGAGCGCCGGGTCAACGGGGACAGACCACTGTGGCCGGCGTAGCGCCCTTGTCAGATCGGCCAGCGCACGACCGGCGAGCCGAGAGCTGCGATATAAGGAAGACCTTTTCGCCTTGCCGTCCAGCCGACGACACGGACGTCTTTTGCTGCCGGCTCGAAGCGCCGCGCCAGCGCCCAGCTTCGGCAGTCGATGGCCGCGAAATCCGCCCCGCCCTCGGCCACCGCGACGATGGAATCGCGATGGCCGCCGCTCTCGATGTGCTCGGAGAAAATATCGATGCTCTCGTCCATCGTCGCCAGGTCGCGTGTCAACGCGATGATGCCGGACATGGAGTCGTCGCTGTTGAAGGCGAGGCGCTTGCCGCGGATCAGGTCGAGCGGAAGGAGCGGTCTTCCGTCTGCCGGGCTCGAAACATGCCCCCCATCGTCAACCCGCATGACCAGCGCGCTCGAATAATACTCGCCCTCGCCGCCCTCATAGCCCGAATAATCCGGCTGGCCGATGACGCGCACATCCGCGGCCAGCCCGAGTTCCAGCGGCCCCCAACACGCCTGTCCGAACAACAGCCTCGGGTGCCGCCACACGGTCGGAAAATCGAGTTGGTCGGGCGGCAGCGTCGCCGGGTCCGGTGCGACCACCGCCCCCGCCGCGTTGCGGATGCCTCCCGGCACAGCCGGCATGTCGGCATTGCGTCGCACCAGCCTTTCCGGCGCGTCGATACCGGCCGCAAGCAGCCGTGCCCGGATCGCCGCCCACTCGGCATCGACCTCGGCGCGGGCCTCCGGCCAGTCATACATCGGCAAGGCAGCTATCCACGTCTTTTCGCGATGTGTCATATGATAGCAATTTCAATCATTTAGGTTATCCGATTTCATCCTGCCAATTCCGTGCTTTCCAAGTTTATTCCGTTAGAGTACAACATTGTCGTACTGAGGCGGAGGCGTGTTGTACCAATGGCCAGCATCATTGAGCGCAAGAAAAAAGATGGCAAGTCGTCCTTTATGGCGCAGATTGTGATCAAGCGCGACGGCAAGATTGCGCACCGTGAGAACAAGACATTCCCCAATCGACGCGAGGCGGTATCGTGGGGGAAACTGCGCAAAGATCAACTTTCGGACCCGGCTACGCTAACCGATGCGACGCGCACCGACCCTACCCTCGCCGGTGTCATTGACAGGTACATTAACGAATCAAAGCGCCTCGGCAGAACCAAACTTCAAGTGCTCAATACGCTCAAGGGCTTCGATCTCGCCGCCAAGCGGTGTTCGCAAATCCGATCCGAACACCTCGTTGCCCTTGCTCGACACCTCGCCGAGACGCGGGACCGCAGCACGGTTTCAAATTACATGCTGTTCTTATCGGGTGTCTTCACAATTGCCCGTCCGGCGTGGGGTTATTCGCTCGACCAGATGGCGATGAAGGACGCGCTCGCCGTTGCGTCCAAGCTCGAATTGACGGGCCGATCGAACCGCCGCGACCGGCGACCGACTGTCGATGAAATGAATAGGTTGATGGCGTTCTTTTGCGGTCGGAAAGCGGACAGTTTGCCGATGGCGCACGTCACTGCGTTCGCGATGTATTCGACCCGAAGGCAGGCTGAAATCACCCGCCTGCGCTGGCCCGACCTTGATGAGGCCCACAGCCGCATCCTCGTGCGCGATATGAAGGATCCAGGCGGCGCGGCGGGAAACGACGTCTACGTTGACCTCCCGCCGGAAGCACTGCGCATCGTACGGGCGATGCCGCGCGTGGCCGAAGAGATTTTCCCGTTCAACTCCGAAACCGTCTCTTGGATGTTCCGCGAAGCCTGCAAGGTCGTCGGCATCAATACGAAAGACACGCCCGACGAAAAGCGATTGAAGTTTCACGACTTGAGGCACGAGGGCGTGTCTCGGCTGTTCGAAATGTCGATGACCATCCCACAGGTTGCGGTCGTGTCAGGCCATCGGTCATGGCAGAATTTGCAGCGCTATAGCCATCTGCGCGCGACCGGCGACAAGTGGGCAAATTGGGAATGGCTCGGAAAAATCGCGCCTATACTCGGATAGCGCTTGACACGTGTGCCTCAAACTTACCCATCAATAATACAGGGGCAATGTCGCACCCTGTATTTATGCAGGAGGCGAAATGCTCACGACCAAAGCTGCAGCGGACTATATCGGCCTATCCGCCTCATGGTTAAACAAATCGAGAATGTCGGGCACAGGCCCGGTTTACCTAAAGGTTGGCGGCGCCGTCCGCTACCTTGCCGCGGACCTTGATGCCTGGCTCGCCGGCCAGCGCAGGACGGGCGTCTATGCGCATTGCAACGACAATGAGCGCGCGAGGGCCGCATGAACCTCGACCAACTCACCATGGAAGAACTCGACGCGTTCGCCGCCCTGGTCGATGAAATTATGGCTGAACGGAGGAATGCAGCATGACCGCGCCGGAACTGGAGCAAGTCAGCGACTATTTTATGATGTGGAAGAATGCCGAGAAGCAATTTCTTGGCATGCTTATACAAAGAATCATAAGAGATGTCCCGGAATTCAATTATGAACTACTCGTTACACATCTTCAATTGGCACAAGAGTATACCCCAACTAGCGCAGACGACCCGCAAGAGGCCGGCCACCTTTTTCTTTACAATAAGTTCTTGGGCGAAATCACCGAAGTTGTGGAGTCGGCGATAAAAATCTCTACTTCTAAAGAAGACGACTAATTCCGCAAAATTTTGCGGGTTATAGGCGGCTCATCCGGCCACTAATCCAGCTGCGATTAAATCGCTGATACCGCCCGCGGCAATGCAGTCGCGGGCGCTTCTGCCTATGAAAATCAGGGAACACTCACTTGAAGATTTTATCCATCCGGCGCCTGCAGGCACCGGGCGCGGAAGCGCGTTTCGACGTCGAGATTAACGAGCAGCTTCGCCTTTTCGGCCTGCTGTTGAAACGGTCGCAGAGCGGCCAGTGGCGCACATACGCGCCCAACTCTTGCGGCAAGCACGTCGCCAGCTTCCACCCGGACTTGGCTACCCGGATTACAGCGGCGGCGACAGCCGCGCTCGGCGGTGCAGCCCATGACCGAAGCTGAGCCGCGTACGGCGAAGCCCGCCAGCCTCCTGTCTCAATGGTGGAGTGTCGGCACCATCCTTACCGATCGCCGCACGACTGGCCGCCACGGCAAAGTAGCCTGGGTTATCATCGAGCGCTTCATGCAGAAGCACGGCAGGGGCCGAGCGTCGGTGCGATTCATCGAAGCCGCGACTGGTCTGTCCAAGGGCATCATCATCAAGGCATGCCGGGAACTGGTCGAGTGGGGGTATTTTCAGCAGATAATTGGCGAGGGCACCCGACCGTCAGAATACATTCCTAGTTGGGCTAGTGTTTCACCCCTGTCGAACTCTAAGGCCATTGTCGCTAGTGTTCCACAGGAGTCGAACACTAGCGTTCCACATGACTCGAACGCTAGCGAGATTAGCGTTCCACCCATGTGCAACGAATCCTACTTACCTGAGCCTGCCGAAAGGCATGGCGTAAAGGTTAGTAGGAATGAAAATACCCTTGGCGCGCCTTCGGCGCCGCTTTCCGCGTGCCTATCGGCAGCGGACGCGGAGACGCCACGGGACCCGTTCGAAAAATTCTGGAGCGCATATCCGCGCAAGTACCAGAAGCCGAAGGCGAAGACGGCATGGGCCAAGGTGGCGCCCGACGCCGACAAGGCCGAGCGCATCATCATCGCGGCCGGCGCCTGGGCCGACCACTACACGGCCAACCCTGTCGAGAAAAAGTGGATCCCGGCACCCGCGAACTGGCTGGCCGGAGAGCGTTACGACGAGGATATCCCCGAGGTGTATGTCGACCCGAAGCAGGCCGCTATAGCGAAGAAGAAGGACCGGCCGGCGAAGGCAAGGCCCAAGGCGTATACGAAGCCGACCGACGGCGTGGTCTACCCACGGCGCGAGTCGGTGACGATATCGAACGCGTACCTGGACGATTACGATGGCACAAAGTGGCTCCACCTCGACCTCACGGAGGACGACGGGAAGAACCACGAATTCACCGTTACCATCGAGTCCTTGAATGAAGACGAGCAGATGAAAGGCCAGCGGACATTACGCCGTATATGTGAAGCAGCCGGCATCGATGCCCCTGACGATACCAGCGAGCTGATAGGCAAAAGCTTTGTGCGCGTTATGCCGAGTAAGTTCGCCCCCGACTTCGAATACGAGCCGCCGCCGTCCGCCGCCGCTGTGCAACGAGCGTTTTGGGGACCGGACCTCGACTATGAATGGAAGCCGCCTGTGAAGCCGCCCCGGCCGCCCATGCCGCGATTCCTGGACAGAGTACGAATGTCGCCCTTCTCGAAAGACGAAGCCGACACCGCAGCCCGAGCCAAGGCATATGCGGCCGGATGCGCAGAGCAGGAAGAGGCCGCAGCATGAACGCCAAAGCCCGGAAGAACTTTCGGCAGGCAGTCATTGGCATCGCCCACGAAGTCGTATTCGATCTCAGCCAGGCGGCGGCACGGTACGTCGCGGACGCCAATCGCCCCGACCTGCTCGACCTAGCCGCAATCGCCCACGGCGCGCTTGTGGAGGGCGTCCCGCTTGAGATCGTGGGCAAGGGCGGACCCTACGCCACTCGCGCCCAGCGAGCCGCGTGGGCTGCCGGGCGGCTATGTGCGGCCTTGTATGCCATACCTCGCGCCTACGCCCTGGTTGATGAGCGCCGAGCCGCGGCGAGCCGGGAAGCAGTACTGGCTCGACGGGCGGAAGCCTACCGGATCGAGGCGAAGGCGGCGTGGCGTGCCGTACCCATCGACGTGCCGTTCCGGGAGCCGAAGCCGAATGCGCGGCTGGATTGGTTACTATCTTAGTGGAATTGATTTGACCGCAACCCGAGGGCAATGCGAAGAAAAGAGAACCGGGCGGGAGTCGCCAAACCGTCCGCCCGGTCTCCGTAGGCGTCAGCCTACTTGCGCTTGATAGTCTCTACGACATGGGTAGCGGGTTTGTTCGTTGCGGTTTTCACCGTAGTGAACTGTCCACTACCTGCGTTGCGTCCAATCTTGGATGACTTGGCCATTTCCATCACCTCCTTTCTGCCGACCGTATCGACTAAGAGATCATAGCAGAACAAACAGCGAATCTACAGACGGAACAGCCCGATACCCACATATTGTGGCCAATGTGGATAACTCACCAATTCATTGAGCTTTTCGGGCCGGCGTAGACATTTTTCTGCGAAATGGCGGTTTTTGGCATTCCTGTGGGGAGTATAATAGGAGGGTGTGAAAATTACCCCTCGCTCACCCGCGCCATCTATCCAGTTTGGAATAGTGGGCGAAGCATAATCATTACACTTTCTGCCCCGACGTAGACAGAACGGCATTTGGTGCGGTCTCAAACCTGCTCCGGAGCCGTAGTAGTAGCAGAGAATGTTCTCCAGCCGCCTCGCGCGGCTTTTTTTAAACCTCATCAAACTTACACTAGCAAGAAAAGAGGCGCGCCATGCGCTACGCTTTGCGCGACCTGTCGCGCGAGGACGCTGCCCGTGCGGCCGGCGTCCCGATCAACACATTAGACGTTTGGGTGCACCGCTACCACGTAGGCGGCAAGCGTGGCAGCGCCAGGCTGTTTTCGCCTAGGGACGTCGCCATCATCGCCAACGCCCGCAAGTTGGAGCGCGCCGGCCTCGCCGTGCCGGAAGCCCTCCGGGTGCTGGAGCAAGCCCTGCACGACCCGCCGGAAGCCGACACGATCCTGGTTATCGAGGACGGCCAGCCGCGGCGTGTGCGAGGCGATTTCAACCTGGCCGCATCGAATGCGGAGAGCGTCACCTGTTTGTGGATTGGCCACATTGCCGATCACGTAATCTCAAAATTGGAGGCGCCGCGTGTGGCCATTCAAAACTAAGCCGGCGCCGATAGAGCAGAAGAGCCTGCAAACCGACGAAGAACTATTGGCGCTGCTCGGCGGCGGCTTGGGTGGCTGCAGCACTATTAGTCGCGCTCAGGCATTCACTGTGCCCGCCGTCCAAAACGCTATCAAGCTCATTTCCGAGTCGGTGGCGCTGGCACACCTGAGCGTCAAGCGACGCGTAGGCGAAGAGGAAGTCGATGTCCCCGAACACCCCGCTCTCGCGCTACTGCGCGGCCAGGTGAATGGATGGACGTCGGGATACGAGTTCCTCCGAGACCTCGTTGTCCAGGCCTTGTCGCAGGATGCGGGCGGCCTGGCCTACGCCAATAAGGTCAACGGTGAAGTTCGCGAGATCATCCGTTACGACTCCGGCATCCTCGCGGTCGCCTATAGCTCCGACGGGACTGGTGAACCGATCTTCCGAATCTCCGGGAAGGTCATCCCCTCTGCGAACGCGATCCACGTCCGCGGGCCGTTCCAGCGGTGTCCTCTATCTCTCGCTGCCGACGCCATCACGGCGGCCAAGACGATGGAGTCCTATGTCGTAAACTTCTGGCAGCAGAGCGCCCGGCCGGGGGGCGTGATCAGTAGCCCGAAGGCGATCGGCGAGGCCGGTGTAACGAAAATGCTCGCCGGCTGGAAAGCCGCATTTGGGGGCGCCGAGAAGGCCGGGCGGACGGCCATCCTCTATGACGGCGCGACCTGGCAGCAAATGACCATGACGTCCGTCGACGCTCAATTGCTAGAACTTCGGAAGTTCCAGCTCTCGGAAATTGCCAGAGCGTTCGGCATTCCGCAGCACATGCTGGGAGTGCTTGAGAGAGCAACATGGGGCAACTACAGCCAGGCCGCGAAAGAGTATCTAACCGCCACCGTGTTGCCGTGGATGCGGGCGGTGGAGTCGGCTCTCGATAGAGCGCTGCTGACCGATGAAGAGCGCGCCGACCACTTCTTCCGCTTCGACCTGGACGACTTCAGCCAAGGCAGTTTGACCGAGCGCGCGACTGCCATCAACGGCCTGATTACCAGCCGCACCATTTCGCCGAACGAAGGCCGCAACTGGCTTGGCCTGCAACCGCGCGAGGGCGGCGATGAGTATGCGAACCCGAACACGGGCAGCAGTCAGCCTGACGCGACACCCGCGGCTCCCACGCCGGATAACGACAATATCGAACCTGAGAAAGAAGCCGCATGACGGTGAACTATGTGACTGCGACCTTCGACGGAAAGAAGCGGCGTTTTGAACTACGCCGCCACCGCATCGCAGCGTTGGAGCGCGCAATGCGGTGGGGCGCCAAGCAGGAAGACGTGGAGATGGGCGCTTCGGCATATGCCGCAATGCGCCGCTTTCATAAGGGCGGATGGACTGCCGACGATATAGAATTGACGTTCGCCTATGCCGGCGAAACGCCATCGCCGAACGAGGCCATGTTCGCGAAAATGGCCAAGGCAGCCCGCCTAGCTGGCCACGACCTCAACGGCGACGACGCTAAACTATTCAATCCCATGCCAGCCATCGAGCGCGACGGGCACGCTGCTTACGCGGCCCTCGCAGAGACGATTTTGCGCGCCGCGTTGATGGGCATTGAGGATGATGAAGCAGAGTTCGACAGCTTTAAGCAGAAGGCTGCGGCATAGTGGAACGCCTCTTTATTGAAACCAAGTTCGCCGCGGCTGATACCGGCGAAATCGAGGGGCTAGCGTGGCCGTTCGGCACGCCCGACCGTGTTGGCGACGTCATCGAAAAAGGCGCCTTTGCCGACGCTAACCTGCCCCTGCCTATGCTTTTTGGGCACGACGGTAACGACCCGCTCGGCTCGTGGTCGGAGGCCGTAGAGGCAGCCGATGGACTACGGCTTAAGGGGCGCTTGTTAGTCGGTGAGGTGCGGCGTGCAGACGAAGTGCATGCCCTCGTTAAGTCTGGAGCCGTACGCGGCATAAGCATCGGCTTCATCACTAGGAAGCATGTCGCTCGTAAGGGCGGCGGGCGCAGCATCTCTAAATTGGAATTGCTGGAGGCGTCGTTAGTGACGATCCCCATGCATCCCGGCGCGCGGGTTACCAGCGCAAAATCTGCCGTTCGCGCGATTCAATTGGCGGCAGCTATCAACAGGACGGCGCAAGCCCTCCGTACCTAAACTAGGATCCTACTACATGAATTTTCATAACGCTGCCCTTGAGTACAAGGGCGACGAAGACGACGCGTCCAACATCGTCACCAAGGCTCTCGCCGATCTTCAGAAGACGGTCGACGATCGACTTAAGGTCATTGAGACCAAGACCGCGGCTAATGACAATGTCAAACTTGTTGATCGCCTCGACAAGCTTGAGACCAAGCTGAACCGCCCGGCCGGCACCAAGACCGACAATGACGAGCAGATCGAAATCGAGCGCAAGGCGCTCATCTCGCTCATGCGCACCGGACTGGACGCCGAGATCAAGGCGGCATCGTCGGACAGCGACCCGGCCGGCGGCTATTTCGTGCTGCCGACTATCGACCTGACCATCCGCAACTTGATGACCGATCTATCGCCGCTTCGCGGCCTGGCCGAAGTCGTCACGATCTCGACCGACCGATACGAGCGTTTCTATTCCAAGAGCGCGCGTGGTGCGCAGTGGGTGTCCGAACGTGACAGCCGTCCGCAGGACACGGCCCGTCCGGAACTCATCAAGCATAGCTACCCGGTGTCGGAACTCTATGCGGCGCCGGCAGCTACCCGTCATCTACTCGATGACGCGGCCACCGACATTGCATCCTGGCTGGTCAACGATGCCACCCACGACTTCGCAGAGACCGAAGGCGAGGCATTCCTTGAAGGCGATGGTGTGGAAGGAAAGCCGCGCGGCCTGCTCGACTATCCGACGCTTGCCACGAAGGACTTCACCCGCGCCTGGGGCAATTATCAGTACATCGCCGCCGGCCATGCTTCGGCGCCGACCGATGCAAACCTCGTTACGGCGTGCATCAACATCGTGGCCAAGTTGCGCAAGCCCTATAAGCCGAACGCGACCTGGCTGATGAACTCGACCACGGCGGCGCGCCTTATGGCGATCGTCGACGAGAATGGCCGCCGTCTCTGGGCACCCACCGGCAACCTCATCGAGGGCGTCGAGCACCCGCTTCTCGGCTACCGTGTCGAGATCGACGAAAACATGCCCGACATCGGCGAGAACACCTTCCCGATCGCCTTCGGCGATTTCCGACAGGGCTACGTCATCGTCGATCGCCAGGGCGTTCGCATCAACCGTGATGAACTCACGGTCAAAGGCCGCGTGATCTTCGATGTCTACAAACGGGTAGGCGGCGGCGCGGGCGATTTCAACGCCATCAAGTTCATCAAGATTGCGGCATCGTAAGGAGGCCACCATGCGGAAAGACAGCTATTCGAACAGTAACGTCGTGGCCTCCCTGGTCCCGGCCGTGCAGGCGGCGACCCTCAAGGGATCGACCGTCGACACCAAGGGTTACGGTTCGGCCCTGCTCATCGTCAACACCGGCGCCATTGTCGGCGCTGGCGACTACGTGGTCACCATGGAGCACAGCGACACAACCACGGACGGCGATTTCGTCACGGTTCCGACCGCCGACAAGATCGGCACCCTGCCGGCCACGCTGGTTGCCAGCACGGTTTATCGGCAGGCATATATCGCAGAGAAGCGATATCTCCGGGCCGTCATCACCAAGACGGGCGGAACCAGCATTGCAGCCGGCGCCGTATTCCAGCTCGGCATGCCGCATCTGGCACCCGTAGCTTAACACCATCGGGCGCGTCATAATGCGGGCACGATTACTCGCCTTCCAAGAGCGAGGGATCAGCGGGCTTGTCCAACAACGATAGAGCAATGCGGGCGCCCAAAACGATCTTCAATGCCGTACAATTGCTCAAAGTCCAGACGCTAGCCGTTAACCTATAGCGGCGAAGGCATCATGCGGACGGTATGCGGGACGCTACCGTCCGCCTTTTCGTTGATTCAAAAAAAGAGGACGCCGAAGCGCCCTCTCAAACTTAAATTTACCTAATGCTTTCTGTTCGCTTTCTTTCTGACTCCTTTCTTTTGGAATATGTTTGCAATTCCACGGGCTACTGAAATGCCCGCACGGACTATAACAAGTATACTAGCTAGATCTTCGATCTCCATTTCCATTACTCCTGTAGATGACTGTTTCGATCATATTTCACCTCATTCACTTGGGGTGACTGGACAAACGGCTGGCCGGTGAATTCCGGCAGACGCGCCACGCCCCTTATACCACAATCCGAGTCCAATAGCTAACGCTGCGTAAGCGGGGAGTGTTGATGCCCAATCGCATAACCGCATGCGGGTGTAGCGTGCCCAAAGGCATGCGTTGCGTCCATGAGCAGGCGCGAACTAAGCAACGCCAACAGGCCAACGACGTGGCACGCGGTAGCGCGGCTAGTCGTGGCTACGACAGCAAGTGGGCACGCGAGAGCAAGGCGTATCTGGCGGCCCTAGGCGACCCGCTGTGTGCATGCGGCTGCGGCAGGCCGGCAGACATGGTCGACCACCGCATTGCCCCGAAGGGCGACATAAAACTGTTTTGGGATCGCAACAACTGGCAGCCGTATAACGGTGCCTGCAATCGTCGGAAGAACATTAGGACCGAAGGCGGGTTTGGTCGCTAGTCTTTCAGCGCCTTCAATGCTTTTCTTATGTTATCTTCCGCGAAACCTATGTCATAGAGAGCACGGTCAGCGTTACCGCGCTTTATGTTGGCCTCGCAATCCTGAACATCGTTCAGTGCTTTCTTTAGCACTTTGACTACTTCGTCTCGGTCCATCGTTGGCCTCCGCTCGCGCCACCATCGCACGACCGGGGGCGGGTCGGCAACTTTGCCCTCGTGACGGGAGACCACCCGCCGCGAACAATTCGCAATTCTCCTTAAATAGGAATTTGAACCCATGGCTATCGTCACGCTTGACGAGCAGAAAGCACACCTCGGCGTGACGTTGGACAACGACGACGCCCTCATTACCCAGCAAATTGATGCGGCGCAGGCGCATCTCGAGTCCCTATTCGGCTACGTCATTGAGACAGAGTTTCCCGACGGGGCACCGGCCGACATCGTTGGCGCGGTCAAGATGCTTGCCGCCCACTACTACGAGAACAGAGAGGCCAGCGTCGTCGGCGTGTCCGTAAACGAGCTACCGCTAGGCGTGTGGAGCGTCGTAACGGAGCGGCGAGCCTACAGTTTTGGGTATATCGATGGCGAAGAGTAGAGACCTTATCTCCGTCCAGCGTGCCTTTGCCGCCATCCCGAAGGCCGCCCGCAAGGTGATCGACAAGGCGCTCCAACAGGGCGCGGACGAAATGGTGGCGCGTATGAAGTACCTGGCGCCCGTGGACGACGAGGACGGCGGAGAATTGCTGGACTCCATCCGCAAGGAACCGGGACCGGACCCGTTGTCCATCACGGTTACGGCGGGCGGGCCGACGACTACGAGGCAGACCGAGCGCGGGCCATACGACTATTCGCTGGCCGCCGAGTATGGACGTCAAGGCGAAGGTGGCGAAGCGCAGCCGTTCTTTTGGCCATCCGTCAACACGACGAAAAAGCGTGTCCGGCGGCGTGTCGACCGCGCGATTAGCAAGGCCGTAAAGGAGGCTTGGAGTGAGTGAAGCCAGCCTGGCAGCGCAGAAGCTTGCGCGCCAATCCATGCTTGCGCGGCCTGCCCTTTTAGCGCTGGTCGACGGGCAGAGCATCTTTGATCGGCATAGCCGGCCAGAGATATGGCCGTGCATCGTATTGGGCGAGGCGCAAGTTGTCGACGATTCCGCGGACTGTGTCGACGGCAGCGACGTCTACCTAACCATCCACGTCTGGACGAAGGAAGACAGCTTCGTCCAGTGCAAGTCGATCGCCGGAGAAGTCAGGCGCGCGATGCGTGACGTAACGGGCTTGGTCGACGGCTTTGACCTGGTCTTCGACTTCGAGGACGCGCGCTATCTACGCGACCCTTCCGGCGAGCATTCGCACGGCGTTCTGACGTTCCATGCCATCGCCGAAGACACCGTGGGGATCCTATGAGAGCGGGTAGATTAGACCGTGCAATTGCGGTGGAACGCGCATCGTCTGTCGTCAACGAGTATGGCGCCACGGTCGCCCATTGGGGGCCTGTAGCGACCCTGAGAGCGCAGCTTATCGAAGCGACTACCGACGAATTCCAGCGTGCATATGGTGCCTCCAGCGAGACCGCTACGGTGTTCCGCACAAGGTGGTTGGACGGCGTAACCGTGGCCGACCGCGTTGCCTATCAAGGCTCGCACCTAGGCATTGTCCAGGTCAAAGAGATCGGAAGGCGGCGCGGCCTTGAACTGCGCTGTACGCGAATTGGCCAGGGGTCGTAAGGCAGAAGTCCGGGCGCTGGACGGCGCGCTAAGCAAGGTGCCTAACGTGCCTGAAGCCATGCCGGAGCGGGCTGCTAAGGAGTGGCGCAAGGTGCTCGGCGTGCTTGTCGCACAGCGTAAGATAGCCAGCCACGAGCTTCCCATTGTCGATGCATACTGCCGTATCGTCTCGCACATTGCCGACTGCGAAGCGGCGATAGCCATACACGGACTCACGATGGTTTCGCCCACTGGCGAGACGAAGCGCCGACCAGAAACCACCATGCTCAAAGAGTTCCACGCCACCCTTGCCCGGCTTGCCGGCGAGCTTGGGCTGACGCCCGCAAGCCGCACTAAAAACAAGGGAGGCGCCGTTGGAGATGACGAAGACGACGCCCTTGGCGACATCTGACGGATACACGGCAGGCGCAGATACTTCGAAACACCTCAACTGGATATTCGACCAAAGTGAAATCCAAGACCCCCATGGCAAGGGTGAGCGTGCCGTCCGATTTATCAGGGCTTTGCGCCACCCTAAGTCGGGGCACGCCAGCCGCCAATTTCAGCTTGATGCTTGGCAGGAGCGCATTATTCGCCGCGTCTATGGCGACACCGCCCCGGACGGCACGAGGAAAATCAAGACAGTCTTCGCGCTAATCCCGCGCGGCAACCGCAAGACTACACTCGGCGCCACACTCGCACTCCTACACCTTGGCCCGGAGCGTATACCGCGTTCGCAGGTGATCAGCGCCGCGGTCGACCGAGACCAGGCGCGCATCGCGTTGGAAGAGATGGTCGGCATTATCGGCGCCCACCCGCGCACCGAAGAAGCCTTTGCGGTTCAGGATACCAAGTCACGCATAACGCATAAAAGGTCCAGCGCGCAGTACCGAGCCATGTCTGCAGATGCGGCCACGGCGCATGGCAGGACGCCCGTGTTCGCTCTGGTCGATGAGCTTCACGCATGGAAGAAGCGCGGGCTGTGGGACGCTATTAAGACCGGCCTGGTTAAGACGCCAGGCAGTTTGCTTGTCGTCACCACAACGGCAGGCGTAGGCCACGAGAACCTTGCATATGATATGTACAAATACGCCAAGGCGGTGGCGTCCGGGCAGATCGTAGACGAAGCATTTTTACCAATACTATTCGAGGCGGATGCCGACGAGGACTGGCGCGACGAAGCCGTTTGGCATCGCGTTAATCCTGGCCTTAGCTGCAGCCCGCCATATCCCGACATCGACGGCATGCGCCAAATGGTGCGGGAGGCGGAGCATCGGCCTGCCGATCGGGAGATGTTCCGGCAACTCCACCTTAATGTCTGGCTCGACGGCGCGGCCAACCCCGAATGGGACTTGGCCATATGGGACGAGAACGCCACGCCCTATGACCTAGAGGCGCTACGCGGACGCAAGGCATGGCTCGCAGTCGATCTATCCAAACGCATCGACCTTAGCGCCGTCGCCTGCACTATCGAGATGGACGACGATAAGTTCGCACTGCATGTCACCGGCTTCAGTCCCGAAGCACAGTTGCGCAGGCGTGCCGACAATGACTCCGCACCGTATCCATTATGGGTGCAACAGGGATGGCTGGTTGCCTGTCCTGGCGACATCATCGATCGGCTGATTATTGAAGATCACATACGCGCACTGTGCGACATGTTTGACGTGCAAGAGGTGGTGTTCGACGTCGCCCTTGCGCGCGAGTTAATGGAAAACCTAGAGGCCAGCGGCATCCCGGTTGCGGCATTTCCGCAGACGTTGATGAACTTCGCCAAGCCGGTCGACACGTTCGAGGACTTGTTCCTCAATCGGCGGCTATGCCACGGCGGCAATCCCATGTTGCGATGGGCGGTAGGCAACACCGTCATGATGCGGGACCAGACCGACAATAGGCGCCCCAATAAAGCCCGCTCCGCAGACCGCATTGATCCGGCCGTGGCAGCCATCATGAGCGCGTCGAGAGCAGAACAGGGTGCATCCGGCCGCTCTTCATATGACAGCGCGCCCGATGACGCAGTCTATTTTGTTTAAGGAATTACATGGCCAATCCCGAATCTAAACGCCTAGCGATCGACGTCATTGCGCGCGTCGACAAGTTGGAGAAAGAACTCCGCAAAGGCTCCAAGGCGGCGAATGATAACTTCTCGAAAATAGAAGATCGCGGCAAGCGCATGTCTGCCCGGCTGGAGGCCGACATTGGCGGCGCAGCGGGCCGTGTAGGCGGTCTGCTGAAGAACTTCGGGGCTGGATTACTTGGCGGTGCGGGCGGACTTACCGGCCTTGCAGCGGCGGCTGGCGCAGTCGCTAAGAGCGTGGCGTCGGTCGGTGATGCTGCGAAGCGTGCCGGCTTGTCGACCACTGCGTTCCAGGAATTGGCCGCGGTCGCTAAGGCCAACCGCATCGAGGTTGACGCCCTCACGGATGGCATGAAGGAGCTTGCCCTTCGTGCCGACGAATTCATAACCACGGGCGCCGGGAGTTCCGCGGAGGCGTTCCAGCGTCTCGGCTACGACGCGACCACGCTGAAAGAGAAACTGAAAGACCCGTCCGCACTCTTTACCGAGATCATCGGTAAGCTTGGCCAACTGGACAAGGCCGCACAGATACGCATTGCTGATGAGGTGTTCGGCGGGACTGGCGGCGAGAAATTCGTCCAGCTCATAAGCCAGGGCGAAGCCGGCATCCGCAAGCAGATAAAAGCCGCGCACGACATGGGCCAGGTGCTCGATGCCGACGTCATCAAGCGCGCCGACGAGATCGATAAAAAATTCAACGCCATCTCGGCGACTGTGGCCGGCTGGGTGCAGCCGAAGGTCATTTCGTTCCTCGACGACGTGCTCGGACTGCTGGACCGTATCAAGCCGCTCGAAGTGCGGATGGATAGCACGATCAACGAAGACCTTGCTGACCTTGGCAAGCAGCGCTTGGAATTAGAACGCCGCCGCATCGACATCGACACCCGCCAGGCACGTGGCGATCGTGGCATGGGCGACGGCGTTCTAGGCTTTGGCGAAACCGATTTCGGTACGGCACGGCAGGAGCTTCAGCGCGACAGCGAGGCCCTGGCCGAAAACGAACGCCGAATAATGGACGTGGTGAAGGCGCGGCAAGCCGAGAATAAGGCCATGTCCGAGACACCGATTGCGGAGGACCGCGCTACTCGCGCACGTGGCGAGGATGCATTCATACTGCCCGACACAGTGGGCGAAACGCCGACGCGGCGCACCGATCCTTACTTCGCCGACGCGCAGGCGGATGAGGCGGGCAAGAAGGTCGGCGAGAGCGCCGCGGTGGAACTGGTAAAGAAGTTCGAAGGCTTCATCTCCAAAGCCAAGTGGGATGTGAACCACTTCCGCGTCGGCTTTGGTTCGGACACTATGACGGACGCGGCTGGCCGCATTAGCAAGGTCACGGCAGAGTCCGTCACGTCTTTGGAGGGCGCCAACCGCGACCTTGCGCGGCGGATTGCGGAGTTCCAAGGCGCTATCCAAAACACGATTGGCAGCGATGTATGGCGGTCGTTTAGCGAGGAACAGCAGGCCGCGCTAACGTCGGTCGCCTATAACTATGGCAGCCTGCCCGACAGGATTGTGGCGGCTATCGAATCCGGCAACCCGGAGAAGATCGGTATCGCCATCCGCGACCTTGGCGACGACAATGACGGCATAAACCGCAAGCGGCGATCAGCCGAGGCAGACCTATTCCTCTCCGGGAGCGGCAGTGGCAATACGCCGGCCATCGAAGCTGCCGAGGCGCATAAGGCCGCCATCGATGACCTGCAGGCGTCTTATGAAAGCCTGGCCGATATCGGCGTGGGTGCGGCTAAGTCGCTTGCGAATGCCCTTGCCGACGGGAAGCTCGAAGCCAGCGAGCTTGTGGCGATCCTAGCCGACGTTGCGCAGCAACTTCTATCTATGCCTGCGTTCCCCACGGCGGGCGGGACGGGTGGCGGTGGTTCGCTGGGCGGCAGTATCCTTAGCGCTTTGCTGGGCGGACTAGGCGGCGGGGGCAGCGACCCGTGGGCTGGCTTACGGCTAGCCGGTGGTGGCAGGGTCCGCGGTCCGGGCGGGCCGACAGGCGACAAGATTCCCGCAATGCTTAGTGATGGCGAGCATGTCACACGTTCGGCCATGGTCAGAAAACATGGTGCTTTGCTCGATGCCATTAACGCCGACCGCGTGCCGCACTTAGTCGATGGTGGGCTTGTTGGTGCCATGCCGCGCATTAGTACGCCAGCCATCCCGCAGCGGGCAGTAACGTCGCAGGAAGTGACCCTTCGCGTCATTGGCGAGGAAGGTCCCATGTTCCGCCCGACCATCCAAGCCGAAAGCCAGGGTGTCGCCGTGCGCGTTGTGCGTCAGGGCATCGGGCAGTACGACCGAGAGGCCAAGCGAGCATTTCCGAAACGCATGGCTGAAGCACAAATTAGGGATTTCTAAAATGCCACAAGCTCTACTCGCACTCCCCGGCATTATCGCAGCCGGCGGCATCGGTGGCGCCGTATCTGGCACATTCTTCGGTGGCTCGGCTTTGGTAGCTGGCGTGATCAATATCGGCTTCTCCGTCGGTACGTCTGCCGGCGCGAAGTTGGTGCGGCGATGAGTGTATACGCAAGCCGCCGCTTTACCGATCGTGTCGAAATCCTATCTGACACGCTCGTGTGGGATCCGCAGACGGGCATGGCGCAGGCCGTCATGCTCAAGCTGCAGCCGGCCGGACAACTTCCGCTCATACTCACGTCACGCGGCGACATGGGGGTGCTGGCGCACTTCGGCCAGGGGTTGATGGCGGCTTCTGCGGCAGGTTCGGTCGACGGCGCGCTTGACCAGTTTAATGCGTTCCTGCGTTCGGAGATGGCCGCTAACCGCAATTGGCCGAAGGAACAGGATCTCTTCATAGCCGGATTTTCGGAGACGCGCGGCGCGTTTCATTGGCATGCCGAGATCGATGCAGGCGCGAAATGGCGAACCGATCTCCCAGATTTCGTCGCCGGCATTCCGCTAGACGATAGCGAGGTTGCGGCAACCGGCATCGACATCGACGCGGAGGCGGCATTCGTGCCGTCTACCTTGCGGCTGTTCGAAGCGTGCCGCAGCAAGCCGGTATTCCATGGTGGGCCGGCCCTCGGCGGCCAAGTGGTGTTGACGACGATAACGGCGGACGGCTTCAAGGCCGAAGTCATCGCGTACTGGCTGGATTTGCTGGGCAAGGTGCCGTCGCCATCCGAGCCATTGCGGCGCATCGGCGCAGTCGGTGGTCCGATGATGATGGGCGTGGCGGCGTAGGCCGCGCAGGCGTCGATCGTCGACGAGGCGCGGGGGTTGGCGGGTTAAAACGAAGGATTAGTTATTTCGTATTCGCGCCCGTCAAGCTTAAGGCTTGGCGTTGTAAGTACCAAACTGAATCTCTTGAAGAGCTTGAAAAACTCATCATAAGACAGTTCTAGATCAAATTCCTTGAATCGGAGCGTTCCTTCCGCGGTAATCTGCGTATTGACATCGTCGAACCCTTCACCATCCGCCACAATTGCTCGCACCCACATTCCGCGAGAAGAAGTATGCTCGTGCATGCGAATGCCGACGACATAAGAATCTTTTCCAAGTCCACATCGCTCGCGGAAAAAGCTTTGAATCGATTTATTGTCGGCCTCGTCCGCAGCAACAGTGCCTTTCCAATCGTTATACTGGACTCCTGCTTCAAATCTCTCTGGCATCATTCCCTCCAGTCAGTTGCGCCAAGTCTGCTTGAACTCTTCATCGAACCACTGCTCTACATCGTGCCGCGCGCCCATTATAGAACGAAACTCGAAATACTGGCCATAGCCCTTCTTCTCCGCCCAAGTCTTAAAGTCGGAAAAGCTTGGCGGAATCATCGGGTCAATGGGGATGTTGCATTCCCCTGCCCATAAAGCGCACATGTGACGAATTGCCTTTTCAGCTTCATCCTTCTTCATCCGGGGAATTCCTGAAGCAGACCAAAGTTGCCTTGGCACTTGGGGCATTGGTGCATAACATCTAGGATGTTTGATAGCGGAACGTGTTTTCCGTCGCCCATGCACACAGGACACATGGGCTTGCCGCGTGGTTTTCCGTCAGGTCCTGCTTTGTACTGATATCCTCGAAACTCGACAAGTTGCGATGTTTGCTCAAAGCGTGCCTTAAGTTCGGCTATTTCTCGATCTTTCGCGCGTAGTTCCTCATTTGCATCCGCGAGAGCCATTCGAATATCGGCTACGGAACTATAAAGGTCGGCCATGCGTGCTTTGAGTTCACCCTGACTCAACCCCTTATCAATGTCACGCAGTTCCTTGATGACACCAAGTACCTGTGATGCTGCCGCAAGTGTCTCGACAAAAGTTGCCATTGTAGCCTCCGCCACGACACTCTCTCACGGGCACGGGCGGGAGTCGATCCTTGCCGCCCGACTTGCCTGCGCTACATCAACAAATGCGTCCTGAGATCGCGGGGCGTGGTTCGGTGAACGACTGCGGCGCTCCGTGGTCAGGGCGGGCGGTTGGTTGGTAACGGCCGCGCGTCTCTCCCCCGTGTGGGGTGTTGATTTTTTCACGAATCGGGCGGAAAGTGTCCGGTGGGTGTAGCAACCCGGACTCGAATATCTTCGGCACCTTGGCGGGCGCCGGATGAAGCGCAAGATCCTTGGCGGGATCGAGGCGCAACCAGGACGCCTTGGCGGGCGGCCTAACTCGGCTGTTATGGCCGGGAGAGGCCGTAATGTCCAGAGCGAAAGCTTAAACGCGTCCTACCCGTTTCGAGCGGGTTGCTAACTCCCGGCTGCCGGCCGCACGACCGGAGAACGGCTTTAGCAAGCCAACTCGAAAGTCGAACTCATGACCCTCACCACCCTTGAAAGACCCACCACCCGCGCCCGACCAGCCGCCCCGCCGCCTGCCGACCTATACACCTACGAAGTCGGCACCTGCGTCTCGCACCGGGACCACCCGATGCCATCGCTGGTCATGTGCCGATCAAAGACAGGTAAAGGTATGGAACTCTATGGCGTTCGATCGTTCGCTTATGAGGATCCGAACCGCGACAGGCTTATCCTGGGCAGCAGCCTCAAGGTGCCGGACGAGGCGGATTGCAAAGTGTGTCTGCTATGCGCGACGGGGTTGTGTCCTAGACGGCAGTGCGCCTGAACGCCCTGCCCTATCCTACGAGAACCCCGCTTCGGCGGGGTTTTTCTTGGCTAGCCGGTACGACATTCGTACAACACGACACCTGAAAGCCTTACGGCATATGCCTTTCCGGCCAGTCGTACATCGGCAATGCGGCTATGAAATCGCTCATGCGGAAGGCATTGAGATCAGGCGGCGCCGGAATGCAAGGGCGACGTCCTTACTCCTTCGGCGGCTCGGCCGGCACCGGCACCGAGCCCATGCCGTTCAGCGAACGGGCGCGCACGCGCGGCTTGAACGCGCGGCCGATCTCCGGTGCGCGGCGCAGCGCCGGGTGCACCACCGGCTCCTTGGCGCGCAACCCGTAACTCTTCAGCAGCGCCAGATAGTTCGGGAACACGTAGCCGTGGTTCATCGCCAGCCATTCGTCGCGGCGGGCGCGGAACATAGCGGGCAATCTGTACCAGGCGACGGTCGGGTTCTTGTGATGCACCAGGTGCAAATTGTTGTTGAGGAACAGGAAGGCGAAGGGCGAACGCTCGACGATGATGGTGCGCCCGTCCGGCCGCTCCGACCACTGGTGCTCGGCGAAAGTCCTCACCGAAATCAGCGACTGGCCGAACCAGACGGCGAGCAAATAATCCCAGATCGGAATACCAAAGCCGAACAGCAGGATCGGCAGCACGATCGCCAGCCCGACGCCATGCAGCAGCCACGCCTTTCGCACGGCGCGGTCGCCGGCGGCGATCAGCTTCGCTTCGGCCAGCAGGAAACCGGGCGTGCCGAGCAGTGGCCCGATAACGAAGCGGCCGATCATGGTGTTGTTGACGTCCAGCAGGAAACGCAGCCAGCCCGGCAGTGCGCCGTGCTGGTAGAAGCAACGATAATAGGATTCGGGGTCGTCGAAGGGATCGGTGAGGCTCTCGTCCGCGTGATGTTTGAGATGCAGCGACCGGAACCGCCGGAACGGATAGACCAGCCCGATCGGCAGGCCCACCAGCAACTCGTTGACCCAACCCTTTCGCGTCGGATGGCCGTGGCACGCCTCGTGCATCAGCGAGGATTGCAGCGCCAGCACGATGCCCATGAGGAAGATCGCAACGACCGGATAGGCCGGCCAGACGATGCCGCCAAGCAGCGCCCAGGCGCCGTAAGTTGCGATGATCAGGAGGACGGTCGGCCACTCCAGTGGCCCGACCGCCTGCCCCCTGCGCCCATATGCTTTCATTCTATCGACCACTGCCCCCAGTCGCCGGAATCCAAATCGATTCCTGACAGCATTGTGTCAGGAGTCGGCGCGGGTCTCAACGCGACAATGCGCAGAAAATGTTGTGATTGCGCACTTCTGGCCTCAAATGTTATGGAAAGTAAACATTCTGCGGATTCATATGCCCGTATCGGGCCCAAAATCAGGCCAAAGGGGTATGGCATACTCCGCAAGGAGGCGATGTGGACAAGCGCGATCTTTCAAGCCTGTTTCGCGAGCGTTTGCGCACGCTCCTGCAAAGATATGCCGGGAATCAGTCGGCTTTCGCGGCTTCCATCGGCATCGATCGCTCGGCCCTGTCGCAGATGCTGTCGGAAGCCTCGACGCGCCTCCCCCGCGCCGAAACGCTGCTCACCATCGCCGCCGAGCACAAGGTGTCGCTCGACTGGCTGATGGGGCTGAGCCACGACGAGGGCCTGACCGGAGAAATCCGCGAGAGTTTCGAGATCGAGGAAGGCTCCGGCAATTTCGACGACACCTTGCTCGCCAGTTGGCATGCGGAGGCCGTCGGCACGAAAATCCGCTACGTGCCGGCCGGCATTCCCGACCTGCTGCGCACCGAGGCGCTGATCGACTACGAAGCGGAAATATCAAACCGCAGCCGCGAGGCGCAGGCCGGCGAAACCCGCTACCGCATCGACTACAACCGCCGGCCCGAGACCGACATGGAAGTCTGCATGCCGCGCCACACGCTGGAAATCTTCACACGCGGGCTCGGCGTCTGGTCCGGCTTTCCGGAGGAAGCCCGCCGCGCGCAACTGCGCCACATGGCGACCCTGCTCGACGAACTCTATCCGACCTTCCGGATGTTCCTCTATGATGGGCGCATGCGCTATTCGGTGCCCTACACCATCTTCGGGCCCTACCGCGTCGCGGTCTATGTCGGAGACATGTATCTGGTGCTCAACGCCACCTCGGCGGTGCGGACCTTGACCCGGCATTTCGACAATCTCATCCGCTCCGCCGAGATCAACCCGCACGAGGCGCCGGGTTTTGCCGCCAATCTCGCCGAGATGCGATTTTGAAGGGCGCGGCCGCGGTTAGGGCTCACAAATCGCCTTCAAGCCCGCCGAACTTCCTTGACCAGACATAAAGACTTCTTTATATCTTTATCCCGTCGATTTCAGCACAAAGTATCGTTCCATGACCAACTCCATAGACGCCCTTATCGCCGAAAAGGGCATCCTGCTGGCCGACGGCGCGACCGGGACGAACCTGTTTAACATGGGTCTTGCCTCCGGCGAAGCGCCGGAACTGTGGAACGAGGACGCACCGGAAAAAATCGCCGCGCTGCACCGGAATTTCGTCGAGGCCGGCGCCGACATCATCCTCACCAATTCCTTCGGCGGCACGCGCCACCGGCTGAAGCTGCATGATGCGCAGGATCGTGTCCACGAATTGAACAGGAAGGCAGCCGAGATCGCCCGTTCAGTCGCCGACGCCGCCAACCGCAAGGTGATCGTCGCGGGTTCCGTCGGCCCGACCGGCGAGCTTCTGCAGCCGCTCGGCGCGATGACTTATGACGAGGCCGTCGCGGCGTTCAAGGAGCAGATCGAGGGCCTGAAGGCCGGCGGCGCCGAGATCGCCTGGATCGAGACCATGTCGGCTCCCGACGAGGCGAAGGCCGCGGCGGAAGCCGCGATCGCCGTCGGCCTGCCCTACACCTACACCTTCTCCTTCGACACCGCCGGCCGCTCGATGATGGGCCTGGCGCCGAAACATATCCACGGCGTCGCAGATGGGTTGGTCGAGCCGGCTGTCGCCTGCGGCGCCAATTGCGGCGTCGGCGCCTCCGACATCCTTGCCTCGCTGCTCGACATGACCGAGGCGAAGCCGGACGCAACGATCATCGTCAAGGGCAATTGCGGCATCCCCGAATTCCGCGGCACCGACATCCATTATTCCGGCACGCCGGAACTGATGTCCGACTATGTGCGGCTGGCGGTCGACGCCGGCGCAAAAATCATCGGCGGCTGCTGCGGCACTTCGTTCGAGCATCTGGCCGCCATGCGCAAATCGCTGGACGCGCATCAGCGCCAAGCCCGCCCGACCGTTGCGACGATCGTCGAGCGCATTGGCCCGCTGCGCAACAAGACCGCAGACCAGAGCGGCGCGGCCGAGGGCGGCGAAACCCGCCGGCGGCGGCGGGGCTGATCCGCTAGTCCGGGTCGGCCTGTCGTTCGGACTGTTCGGCCAGCACGCGAAAATAGTGCTCTTCGCGTGCTTCCAACCATTGATAGGCCTGGGGCCAGCTACCGGGATCGGTCACCGGCAAGGGGTGGTTGCTGAGATAGCAGCAGCCCTCATAGCCGCGCAGGCTGGCGCCGAGCGCCTCGCCGAGCGCGGGTTCAAAGGCCGACAACCGATTCAGCGTCGTCGCCCAGCGCTCGCCGCGCTGGCCTCTGACGAACAGGCCGACGCTGCGGTTGGTCAGGTAGAGCGAGATCACCAGATCGTCGGCGACATGGCGCCAGCGTGAATAGAGGCTGCCGTATTTGACCGGACAGTTTTCGCGGCGGGCGATGTAGGCGTTCCAGAACATTTTGATCTCGGCCGCTGAGATCGAGCGCAGACCCCGCGCGAAATCCCACTCGTCGAGGTCGCCTTTCGCCATGGTTTTCTGCCCCTGCCGTCTCCGCCGCGCGGCCCGTTTGCCGCGCGGTGCGGCCGGGGTCTATCACAGATCCTCGATGTCGCGGCGGGCCTTTTTGAGGATGTCGCGGGCTTTCCGAGCCTGTTCGGGCGAGAATTCGCCGCGCCGCATCCGCACGAACACCGCCTTGGCGACCCCCCTCACCTCGTCGCCCAACGAGATCTCGCCGCGATCGGCCGAAACTTCGTCGATCTGCGCGTTGATGCGCGCCAGTTCCTCGGCGTTTTCTTCAAGATAGGCTTTTCCTTGCTCGGTGATCGAGTAGAGGCGCTTGTTGCCGTTCGCCTGCGAGACGACGAGGTCGGCCTCCTCCAGCATCTGCAGCATCGGATATATAGCGCCGGGGCTGGGACTGTACGCACCCTGGAACTTCGCCTCCAGCGCCTTGATGATGTCGTAGCCGTGGCGCGGTTCTTCCGCGATCAGCCCGAGTACGACGAGCCGCAGCGCGCCGGGATCGAACATGCGCGGCCCACGGCCGCCGAACGGCCCGCCGCGGTGCCGGCCGAAAGGCCCGCCCATGCCGCCGCCGCGACGACCACCGAACCGCCCGCCGCCCTCGCCAGCCGTCATAGACCAGCCGCCGCAATGATCATGCGACCTGCGAAAATGATGAAACATTGTGGATTCTCCTTTGTCAGTTATATCTCTCATGAGACATATCTATGCAAAGATATATCTTTTGACAAGGGTGAATTTTGAGAAGCTTTCCGCCAGACGAAAAAGGCCGGCGGAGAAGCCCATCTCCGCCGGCCTGCCTCACCCACCCTGGAAGGTTCTTACCGGACACAACAGGTCCGAAGGACTGGGCCGTTTACCGTTTGCCCGCGTCCAGCGCCGCCGCCAGTCGCACCAGCGACAGGAACTCGGCGCGATAACCGAACGGATCGGCACCGCGCGCGGCGGTGGCGACCTCCGTGATCTTGTCGTAGCCGAAACCCGCCACCTGGTCGGCGTTCCGCAATTTTTGGCCGAAGGCCGCGACCGCCACCGAAAACCGCTGGTCGGTCGAGGCTGCGTCGAAGGACGAAACCACATTGGCGTCCGTCACCGGTGTGGTGATCAATTTCGAGACGTCGCCGTCCGGCGCCTTGTAGCGGATTTTTACGAAGGCATATTCGCCAGCGTTCGCCACGCCGCCATTGTCGATGGCCGCCTGGCCGTAGCGCAGATCGTCCATCACCGTCGCCGGGCTGCCCTTCGGCGTGATCTCGTAGATCGCCGTCACCGAATGGCCGGAGCCGATCTCGCCGGCGTCGACGCGGTCGTTGTTGAAGTCCTCGCGCTTCAGCGCCCGGGTCTCGTAGCCGATCAGCCGGTACTCGGCGACTTTTTCCGGATTGAACTCGACCTGGATCTTTACGTCCTTGGCGATCGGGAAGATCGTCGAGGAGGCGTCCTGCACCAGCACTTTCTCAGCTTCGGCCAGCGTGTCGATATAGGCAGCTGTGCCGTTGCCGTTCTGGGCGATGGTCTGCATCATCTGGTCGTTGAGATTACCGCGTCCGAAGCCGAACACCGACAGGAACACGCCGGATTTCCGCTCCTCCTCGACGACGCGCTTCAGATCCGCGTCGTCACTCTGGCCGACGTTGAAATCGCCGTCGGTCGCCAGCATAACGCGGTTGACGCCGTCCTTGACGAAGGATTTTTCCGCCAGCTGGTAGGCCTCGCGGATCCCCGCCTCGCCCGCCGTCGAGCCACCCGGCGTCAAATTATCGATGGCGTGCAGAATCTTGTCGCGCTCCGAAACCTTCGTCGGCTCCAATACCGTACCGGCCTCGCCGGCATAGGTGACGATCGACACCGTGTCGTCGGGACCGAGCGTGTTGACCAACAGCCGGAAGGCGGCCTGCAGCAGCGGCAGTTTGTCGGGCTCGTTCATCGAGCCGGATACGTCGAACAGGAAGACGAGGTTGGCCTTCGGCTTCTCCGCCGGCTTCACGTCATATCCCTTGATGGCCACATGCATTAGCTTGGTGCCGGCATTCCACGGCGTCGGCATGACGGTGACGGTCGAATTGAACGGCGTCGACGCAGCGTCCGGCCCCTTCCAGTCGTAGGGGAAATAATTGACCATCTCCTCGACCCGCACGCTGTCGGCATCGGGCAAAAAGCCCTCCTTCAGCGAACGGCGCACGAAGGAATACGACGCCGTGTCGACGTCGATGGAGAAGGTCGAAACGGGGCTTTCCAGCGCCGAACGCACCGGATTGGTGTCGAAATCCTGCACGCGGTCGCGGTTTTCCTCCTGCATGACCGGCACGTCGGAAGGCACCACGCTCGGCGCAGGCTGCGCCATCAGTTTTGAATTGGCGACGGCTGCGTCTCGCGCGACACGGCCGGCCGCCATCGGTTTGGGCGCCGCGACGCCGCGCGCTCCGCCGTCCGTACGGCTCTCCGCCGCTACCACCGCTTCGCTCGCCGGTTCCGGCGCGGCCGGCGGCTGCGCCGGCTGAGCCGTCAGGTCGGCCAAAACGTCGCGCTCGGACTCGTCCTGGTCGCCCTTCTTCCTGTCGGCGACCGCCACTTCCTGCTTCTGCTCACGCGGCACGTCGGCCGCCTCCTGGCCGGTGCCGAATACGAACGGCGATTCCGGTTTGTCGAGGAGATAAAAGGTCGTGTAGCCGGCAATCGGCAGCGCCACGAGGGTCGCCAGGGCCGGCGTCGCATACAGTTTCTTAAACATCATCCCACTCCAAAGCTTGATTGCTCTGTCGGTGAGACGAAGCGGTTTTACAGTTCCTTGGGTGGCTTGAGAATTTTTTTCCGCCTCGAAGGCGGCCATGGCGGCATGCATGGCGCGCGCCTTTGCCTCGCCCGAGGGTTTTGACGCGGGAATGTCGCGCAGCGCGAAAAGTTCGTTGTCGTCGACCATGGTCAAACTTCCCCGGCTGAACGCATCAGCAGCTTCAGCCGTTTCTTCGCTTCATGGATGTGCCACGAAACCGTCGTCTCCGAGATTGCCATCACATCCGCCGCCGCCGCATGGCTGAGGCCTTCGCCATAGACCAGCAGCACTGCATCGCGCTGCTTGTCCGGCAGTTGCCTCACGGCGGCCCATAGCGCTTCAACCTGGCTTTCTGGTTCCGGCTCCTGCAGCGGCCCGCCGCCGATCAACGCCTGTACGCCGTAGGCCTCGGTCCTGGCGGTTTCGCGCGCGGTCTTGCGCGAGAAGTCGCGGGCCGCGTTGAGGGTCAGCGTGTAGAGCCAGGCGGTGAAGGCGCCGGCGCCGCGATAGGTTCTGATGGCGGATCCCAGCCGCACGCAGACTTCCTGGGCGACGTCATCGGCGTCGGCCTTGCGGCCGCACCAGCGATACGCGACGCGATAAACAAAATCATAGTGCCTCTCGACCAGCCGGCCGAAAGCCTGTCCGTCGCCTTCGCGCGCCCGGCCGATCAGGTCGGCGTCGGAAGCTTCGATCTCGTCCACCGCAAGCGCCATCATTTGCCGATGAGACGAAGCCTATCGGCCATTCCTTGGGGTGTTGGAAGAATTTTTTGCGGGAAGACCGCGCCTGGCCGGGTCGTTGACCTCTCAGGCCCGCCGCATCCCCGCGCGGGCGCATCAGGGAGAGATCATCATGAAGACTGTGCTCATCGGAGTGTCGGCGCTGCTGATCGCCACCGCCGCGGCCTATGCGGCCGATCCGGCAAAGGTCATGGACAGCTCGGCCGGGAAAATCTGGACCGACCAGAACGGCATGACGCTTTACACCTACGACAAGGACGCGGCCGGCAAGTCGAACTGCTACGACAAATGCGCCACCAACTGGCCGCCGCTGAAGGCGGCCGCCGACGCCAAGGCCATGGGCGAATGGACCGTGGTCGAGCGCAAGGACGGCACGAAGATGTGGGCTTACGACGGCCACCCCCTCTATACCTTCATCATGGACAAGAAAGTCGGCGACGTCACCGGCGAAGGCAAGGCCGACAATACCTGGCACATCGCCAAGGCGGATTGAGCCTCCAATCCCGCACTGCCGGGATAGCCACCGGCAGTGCGGCCCGCGCGTCAGCCCGGCTGCAAATCTCCCAAAATCCGTAGCGTCTCAGCATCGGCCTCGCCGTCGAAATATTTGTCGAGCGCGCGCAAAAACACCTCCTCCCCGCTCGCTTCGGAAAACAGCGTCAGGCAGGAGCGCAGCTTCATGTCGTCGGGGCTGCCGAACATGGCATGCGCCGAGCGGCCCTCCTGCTCCAGCAATATCTCGACGCATTCCCGCAGCCGCTCGCCGAGCAACGGATGCGCCAGATAGGTTTTCGCCTCGGCAAGCGAGCCGATCGCATATCTCTGCGACATCGCACTCATGCCCAGCCCCGCCAACTGCGGAAACACGAACCACATCCAGTGGCTGGCCTTGCGGCCCTGGTGCAATTCCGCAAGCACCCGGTCGATCAGCGGCGCCTGCGCGTCGATAAAGCGGGAAAGGTCGAAAGGATCGTCGGACATCGCAGCCCTGCGGAAAGATCAGACCTTATCCGATAGGGCTTCGGCAAAGAAGGTGGTCAACCGCTCCCAATGGCGCTCCGCTCCGCGCTCGTCATAGGCGCCGTGGTCGGAGACCGCCCAGCCATGGCTCATGCCGACATAATTCTCGATGATGTGGTCAATTTCCGCCTCGCGCAACGCCTGCGCCAGCCTTGCCGACTGCTCCGGCGGAAAACTGCGGTCGACCCCGGCGACGCCGACATAGACCCGGCCCTTGATATTGCCCACCTGGCGGTGCGGACTGTCGGGCGCGTCGGAGGCCAGATTACCACCGTGGAAACTGGCGGCAGCCGCGATGCGATCGGGATAGGTGGCCGCGGCGTTCAAGGCACGTCCGCCGCCCATGCAATAGCCGACAGTCCCGACGGGTCCCGTGGCGCCAGCCGCATCCAGCGCGGTCAGGAAAGCGGCCGTGTCGCGCTGCGTCATCTCCTGCGTCGTGCCGGTGATAAGGCCCATTAGCTTCGTGCGCGTATCATCGTTGTCGAAGGCGGTCTTGGCGTCGAAAGGCCCGTAGGGTGCGTTGCGGTAGAACAGGTCAGGCACAAGCACGGTATAGCCCTCCTCCGCCAACCCTTCGCCGATCTCATCCATGGCCGGGCGCACGCCGAAAGCGTCCATGTAGACGATGACGCCGGCCGTGCCGCCTTCGAAAAGGTGCGCCTTCGCCACGCCGTCCTCTGTTTTGATCTCGATCTCGCGCTTGCTCATATTGGCCCCGATGCTGCTGGTTGCGCCGGGAGAGTAGTGTCCTGTGCTGCCATCTCAAGGGCCTCACCATGAATTGCCGATGAAACGGCGCAAGGTTTGCTCAACCTTTCGGCGCCTCGGGCGTTGGGCGTCATCAACGAGGAACGCCACCATGCAGACGGAGCACCCGGCGCACGCCGCCAACGAAGCCCAGAAACAACGCCGGATCCAGAAAGGCGTCGACACCAAGGATGCCGCCAAGCAGAAAAAACCAGCCAATGGCAGCGCCATGCAGGCAGGTGCGCGAAAATATCCGGAGCCGCCCTTCCCAAAACAGCACCATCCGAAGCCCGGCGAGGAATGGAAGATCGAGCCGGCGCCTCTTTACGACGCGCCGTTCTACGTCGGCTCGCGGAAACTGGAGGGCAAAGTGGCGCTGATCACCGGCGGCGATTCCGGCATCGGCCGGGCCGTCGCCGTTCTGTTCGCGCGCGAAGGCGCGGACATCGCCATTTCCTACCTGTCGGAGGACAAGGACGCGCAGGAAACGCGGAAGGCGGTCGAAAAGGAAGGCCGCAAATGCATCCTGCTGCCCGGCGACGTGACCGGGCGGGACTATTGCCGCAAGGCGGTCGCCGAAACGGTCGAGAAATTCGGCCGTATCGACGTTCTGGTTAACAATGCCGCCTTCCAGATCCATTCGACCGATTTCGAGGACCTGACCGAAGAGCATTTCGACACGACGCTGAAAACCAATCTATACGGCTATTTCCACATGGCGCAGGAGGCCGTGCCGCACATGAAGCCCGGCTCGGCGATCGTCAACACCGGCTCAGTGACCGGCATCGACGGCAGCAAGGAGCTGGTCGACTATTCGATGACCAAGGGCGGCATCCATGCTTTTACGCGGGCGCTGTCGGGCAACCTGATCGGCAAGGGCATTCGCGTCAACGCGGTAGCGCCTGGCCCCGTGTGGACGCCGCTCAACCCATCCGAGAAGGAAGCCGAGGACGTGTCGAAATTCGGCGAGAAGACGCCAATGAAACGGCCGGCGCAGCCTGAAGAGATTGCCCCAGCCTATGTCTTCCTGGCCTCTCCGCACTGCTCGAGCTACATCACCGGCGAGGTGCTGCCGATCATTGGGGGCTACTGATCGAGCCGGTCCAGACGTGACGGCTGGCCGCAAACCGGTCAGCCGTCGCAGCCTCGCGGCTCAGTTCACCGTGCTGCCGGTGCCGAGTTCCTCGATGTCGGGCGCTTTCGGCGTCACACCAATGCGCTTGTTGATCACCACGGTCACCGCCCACAGCACCACGCCGATCGCCAGCAACACGCCGGCGATCGTGTATTGCTCGGGATTGCGGCCGGTCCACGGGCCGGTCAGGAAACCGCAGGCGATAGCGCCGATGACCGGCAGGATGGTCGGCGCGCGAAAATGCTTGTGGCCCACCGTGTCCTTGCGCAGCACCAGCACCGCGACATTGACCACCGTGAACACGCACAGAAGCAGCAGCGCCGTGGTGCCGCCGAGCTGCGGCACGCTGCCGACGAAGGTGATCAGCCCGAAGGCGAGCAGCGTGGTGAAGGCAATCGCGATGTAGGGCGTGTGCCTTGTCGGATGGACCGTGCCGAGCACCGGCGGCAACACGTGCTCGCGGCTCATGCCGTAGACCAGCCGGCTTGCCATCAGCATGTTGATCAGCGCGCTGTTGGCGACCGCGAACATGGTGATGAAGGCGAAGATGCCGATCGGAAGATTCGGCGCGCCGGCCGATACGACCTTCAGCAGCGGCGCCTCGCCCTCTCCCAGTTGCGCCGGCTCCACCAGCGTGACCGCGGAGATCGACACCAGCACATAGATCAGCCCGGTGATGAGCAGTCCCGCCAGCAGGATTTTTGGGAAAATCCGCACCGGATCCTTGGTTTCCTCGGCCATGTTGACCGAATCCTCGAAGCCGACCATGGCGAAGAAGGCGAGCGTGGTGGCGGCGATGACCGGCCAGAACGCGCTGACGCCTTCCGGCGTGTGGAATTCGGTGATGCGCGCCACGTCGCCCTGCCCCATGCCGATCGCCCACATGCCGATGACGATGACGATCAGCAGGCCGGTGAGCTCAACGCAGGTCAGCACGACATTTGCCTTCACGCTCTCGCCGACGCCGCGGAAATTCACCACCGCCACAACAGCCATGAAGGCCAGCCCGAGCAGGATGATGCCGGTGCCGCCTTCCAGCCCCAAAGCGAACGCGCTTGAGAAATTCACCGCGAAGGCGCGCGACGCCGTGGAGGCCGAGGTAATGCCCGAGCACATCACCGCGAAGGCGACAATGAAGGTGATGAAGTGGATGCCGAACGCCTTGTGCGTATAGAGCGCCGCGCCCGCCGCGCGCGGATATTTCGTCACCAGTTCGAGGTAGCTGAAGGCGGTGATCAGCGCCACGACGAAGGCCACCAGGAAAGGCAGCCAGACCACCCCGCCCACCTGCTTGGCCACCTGTCCGGTCAGCGCGTAGATGCCGGTGCCCAGAATGTCGCCGACGATAAACAGCAGGAGCAGCCACGGTCCCATGACACGGTGCAGGCTGGGTTCCACGGTCGCTGGTTGATGGGAAGCGGTGACGTCGGTCATGTAAAAGTGCCTCCATGCGCGATCTGCCTCGCGCGATGCGCCGGCCTCTCCCGCGGCCGGCCTTGACCACCCCCTTGCGCGCAATGGTTGCGCATCCGGCTACAAATATCAACGACCGGCGAAAGCCTGCATGTGGAAAGCCTGTACCCTTGCCGGGTAACGATAGGCCGTGCCGTAGGGGCAGGCGTTGCGGTCGAGGCAGCCGCCCTCCATGCAATCCTGTCCTGCCGCCCCGCGGACGAAACGCAGGCAGCCCTCATGGTCGAAGCCGGCATCCGAATGCGCCCCGACCGGGCAGGCTTTCATGCAAGGCTTTCCAAGACATCCTTCACAAAGGTGGATCGGTTTCTCAGCCTGTGGGAAATCCAATGCGACATCGAACAGCAACGCGCCGCGATAGGCGTGCCACAACCCGTATTCGGGATGCATCAATATGCCCAGCGGCGACGGCTTCAGCCCCTCCGCCCGCATCGCCCATTGCTGGAACGGCAGATAAGGCCGGTCGGACGGCGACACCGCCCTCGCCCCGAATCGTTCCGCAACCGCGCCGATCGTCTGGCGCGCCCATGTATCGAGCGGATTGGCAAGGCCAGCCGGCTGTCGCTCCCGCCACGCGAGAAAGTGCGGCCAGGCGCCGGCACCCGCCTGCCCCACCAGCAGTACAGCCTTCGCTGGCGCGCCGTTCGGTCCGGGCGGAGCGTCTTCATCCGGCAGGAAATCGAAGCCGCCGCGCGCAATAAGGCCGCAGGTGGACAGCGCGACGGCTATGTCGGCATCGGCCTCGACGACAGTTCCGGCGGGAATGGTGTTTGTGCCCGTTTTGGCCTTCGCTGGCTCCATGCCGGCACCCTATGCCGACAAACGCCGCCGCGCCAATGCTTCGTGGATACTTTCGCCATCGCCGGCGGCACAATTCCGATCTGCGCAATCGTGCTATGCTTTCCAGGATTTGCATTCGTTTCCGACGTTCATTTCGACAGATCGAAGGAGCAGTCTCATGGCATGGCAATTTCCGCAATCGCAGACAGTTACCGGCGCCAACGCCGTCATCCTCGACGAGGATGGCGAGAGCGTGTTTGTGGCGCGCGAAGTCTACCTCGCCGTGGAAGGTCCAGGATACAACACCATCCGCGGCACGCTCAGCAACCACCAGGTCGTCATCGCCGGAACGGTTGCCAACGCCAGCAACGACACCATCTCGATCGGAACCAGTTCCGCAATCGAACACAGCTCCGTCATCACGGTCGAGGAGACCGGACAGGTCCGCAATTTCGAGGCGGGTGCGATCCGCATCAACGGCTATGATATGGGATTGGTGAACCACGGCCTGATCGAGAGCGCCGGGTTTGCCATCGTCATGAACGGCCAGGCCGCCACCGGCGCGTCCTCCATCGTCAACACCGGGATCATCGACGCCGAAAAGGTAGCCATCTCCCACGGAGGCAGCGGCACGACCACCGAGACCCTGACCGTCTTCAACACCGGCACGATCAAAGGCGGCGGGGAGTCCTACGACTCGCTGACCATCTGGGTGGCCAAGGATGAGATCACCAACAACGGCACGATGATCGGCGATGCGTATCTCGGCGGCGGCGACGATCTTTACGATGGCCGCCTCGGCACCATCGACGGCGACGTCTTCGGCGACGTCGGCAAGGACCGGCTCTATGCAGGCGCCGGCAACGACCGGCTTTTCGGCCAGGACGGCAACGACACGCTGATGGGCGGCGCCGGCGCCGACTATCTCAGCGGCGGCAGCGGCAGCGACCGGGTATCCTACGCCTCGTCAGGCAAGGCGGTGATCGTCAGCCTTGCCAATCCCGCGATCAACAGCGGCGACGCCAAGGGCGACACTTTCGTGTCGATCGAGCACCTGAGCGGCTCGAACTACGATGACGCGCTCAACGGCAACGGCGGCAACAATGCCATCAACGGCGGCGCCGGCAACGACACCATCAAGGGTTATGCCGGCAATGACACGCTGACCGGCTACAGCGGCGCCGACACGTTTGTCTTCAACACCGCGCTGAATGCCTCGACCAATGCCGACGCCATCACCGATTTCAGTTTCGCCGCCGACACGATCCAACTCGACGACGCAATCTTCACGGCATTGTCGGCGGGCGTGCTCGCCGCCGGCGCCTTCCGCTCCAACACGACGGGGCTGGCGCAGGATGCCGACGACCGCATCATCTACGAGAACGATACCGGCGAACTCTACTACGACGCCAATGGCAACGCCTCGGGCGACGGCATCCTGTTCGCAAAACTCGGCATCGGTCTCGGGCTCACCAATGCGGATTTCGTGGTGATCTGAACCGGATACCGCAAGGTACTTGTGGAGCGCGGCTCCGGCGAGATCGCAAAAACCGTATGCATTGGCTGCGAAGCTTCCCGTGATGGCGAAGATTCCGGCAAGCTGGCCGAGCATTTGTTCAACCTGCGATGCGCCCGGCAAATATCGCTGATTGTATTCGGATAGACAACCGGCCATCCCACACGTAATTGTCGCGCGGGGCATCACTTCCGCGCGAGGAAATTCATGACCACAACCAATGTGACGACGGCCGAGGCGCATGCGGGTCTTGTCGACCCAAGCAACGCAAAGTGGGCTGGGAACATCACCTATTCCATCCCGGGACCGGGAGCCACGTGGTTGGCGGGTTATGGCACGGGCGAGCCGATCGACGCGCAATACGGCACGCTGGACAGCACCCAGGCGGCCAATTTCGGCGCCGTGATGGCGATCTGGGATTCCTACATCGCGCCATCCATCAGCGAGGTCGACGACGCCACGCCCGGCAACATCAGGGTGGCGTTCACCGACGTGACCGCCCGGCAAGGCCCGAACATCAGCGCCTCAGCCTATGGCCCGCCGATCGGTCCCGAGGTTCCGGTGCATGGCGACGTGTGGATCGACGAGACGCTCAAGGGCGCGACCTTCGCGCGCGGCACGTCGCAATTTCAGACGCTGCTGCACGAAGCCGGCCATTCGCTCGGCCTCAAGCATCCGTTCGAGTCGCCCACGCTGCCGGCCGGCTATGACAGCAAGACCTATACGGTGATGAGCTATACGACCCAGGATTATTTCTACCAATGGTCCTCGGGCGGCGGGAGCATTTTCCTGAACTATGCACCCACGGTCGACTTCACCCCGATGGTGCTCGACATCGCCGCCATCCAATCCCTCTACGGCGCCGACAAAACGACCGCCGCAGGCAACACCGTCTATACCTTCACCGACACCAGCCTCGACGGCAGGCAGGCGATCTACGACGCCGGCGGAACCGACACGATCGATCTTTCGGCCCTGAGCCGCGGCTCGAAGGTCGATCTGCGGCCAGGAGCCTATTCCGACATCGCCTATTACAGCACGGCCGACCAGATCGACGACCTTATCGCCCAGCATGGATCCCAGTTCGCGAGCTTCATCACGAATGCGATGAACAATCCCAGCACACCGGCCTATGAGTGGGAAAACAATCTCGGCCTGTCCTTCACGACGGTCATCGAAAACGTCACCGGCAGCAAATTCGCCGATGAGCTGACCGGCAACGCCGCAGCCAATGTGCTCAGCAGCGGCGGGGGCGCTGCGGACACTATGCAGGGCCTCGGCGGCAACGACACCTACAGGGTCTATAATTCGGGCGACATCATCGTCGAAGCCTCGACGCAGGGCACGGCCGACCGCGTCATGGCGGCGGTGGATTATGTATTGGGTGCAAAGGCCTGCATCGAATTGTTGACCACAAACGGCACCACCGGCACTTCATCGATCGACCTGACAGGCAACACGCTGAAGCAGACGATCATCGGCAATGCGGGGGCCAACATTCTCAACGACGGCGGCAAGGGCGCCGCCGACACCATGCAAGGGCTCGGCGGCAACGATACCTACCGGATCTATAATTCTGGCGACATCATCATCGAAAGCGCCTCCCAAGGCACGGCCGACCGGGTGGTTTCCGCGGTCGACTACCGGCTCGGCGCCGGCGTCGGCATCGAGATCATGACTACCAACGGTTCGACCGGCACATCCAACATCGACCTCGCCGGCAATGCTTTCGCCCAGAAGATCACCGGCAATGCCGGCGACAACCGGCTCGAGGGGCGGGAGGGCAACGACACATTGAGCGGGCTCGGCGGCAACGACACTTTTGTCTTCAACACAAAACTCGGCGCCTCGAACGTCGACACCATTACCGACTTCAACGTCGCCGACGACCGGCTCCTGCTGTCGGACGCGATCTTCACCGCGGTGAACACCGGTGTTCTGCTCTCCGGCTACTTCCGGAACAACACCACCGGGCTGGCGCAGGATGCCAACGACCGCATCATCTACGAGCGCGACACCGGCGAACTCTACTACGACGCCAACGGCACCGGCTCGGGCGGCGGCATCCTGTTCGCAAAGATCGGCATCGGGCTTGCGCTTACCTATGCGGATTTCGTCGTGGTCTGATCCGGCCCAATTTCGAGACAGGCGCGGCAATTTCCCCAAATCGAGTTGCGCCAATCGGCGCGACCCGATTCGGAAATCACGCTCTGTCGGGCGGCGTGTTGAAGGCGCTGCGCCAGACTTCCTTGTGAATGATGTCGGCCACTTTAGCCCGGCCTGAATCGGGCTCCCTTCACGTGAAGGCGTCGGGCATCGAATTTTTCTTCTGGGCAATGAAGGCGGTCAGCGCCTCGTCGATGACCGGATCGAGATGCGGCGCCTCGTAGTTTTCCAGCCAGCGGCGGCAAAGTTCGTTGGCCCGCTGCGCGGCGCTCTTTTCGCCCTCGGCCAGCCACTGTTCGTAGGAATTGTTGTCGGCGATCGAGGAGCGGTAGAACGCCGTCTGGAAATTGGCCTGGGTGTGGTCGCAGCCGAGATAGTGGCTGCCCGGGCCGACCTGGCGGATTGCGTCCATCGCCTGGCCGTTCTCCGACAGATCGACACCCTCGGCCATCTTCTGCGCCATGCCGAGCTGGTCGACGTCCATCATGAATTTCTCATAGCCCGACGACAGGCCGCCCTCCAGCCAACCGGCGGCGTGCAGCACGAAGTTGGTGCCGGCAAGCAGCGTCGAGTTCAACGTGTTGGCGCTCTCATAGGCCGCCTGCGCATCGGCGATCTTGGAGGCGCAGAGCGAGCCGCCGGTGCGGAACGGAAGGCCCAGCCGGCGGGCGAGCTGCGCCGCGCCATACGATACCAGCGACGGCTCCGGCGTGCCGAAGGTCGGCGCGCCCGACTGCATCGAGATCGACGAGGCGAAGGTTCCGAACAGCACCGGCGCGCCGGGCCGGATCAACTGCGTCAGCGAGGCGCCGGCCAGCACTTCCGCCAGCACCTGGGTCAGCGTGCCGGCCACCGTCACCGGGCTCATCGCGCCGGCCAGGATGAAGGGCGTGACGATGCAGGCCTGGTTGTGCCGCGCGTAAACCTTCAGCGCCCCCAGCATCGTCTCGTCGAACACCATCGGCGAGTTGGCGTTGATGAGCGAGGTCAGCACCGTGTTGTTCTCGACGAAATCGTCGCCGAACACGATTTTCGCCATCGCCACCGTGTCCTCGGCGCGCTCCGGCGCGGTCACCGAGCCCATGAACGGCTTGTCCGAATATTTGATGTGCGAATAGACCATGTCGAGGTGGCGCTTGTTCACCGGCACGTCGACCGGCTCGCACACGGTGCCGCCCGAATGGTGGATCGACGGCGCCATGTAGGCGAGCTTCACGAAGTTGCGGAAATCCTCGATGGTGGCGTAGCGTCTGACACCGTCAAGGTCGCGCACGAAGGGCGGGCCGTAGACCGGCGCGAACACCGTGCCCTTGCCGCCGATCTCGACATTGCGCTCAGGGTTGCGCGCATGCTGCGTATAGGTCTTCGGCGCGGTCTTCAGCAGCGCGCGCGGCAGGCCGCGCGGAAAATGCACGCGCTCACCCTTCACATCGGCGCCGGCCTGCCTGAACAGCTCAAGCGCCTCGGCGTCGTCTCGGAAATCGATGCCGATTTCCTCAAGCACCGTGTCGGCGTTGCGCTCGATCAGCGCCAGGCCTTCCTCGTCCAGCACCTCATAGAGCGGGATTTTCCGCTTGATATAGCTAAGCTGCGTGCCCGGCCCGCCGCCGGTCCGCGCCGCACGGCGAGCGGCTGCTCCGCCGCCACGATCGCCTCGCCCCCGCCTGCCGCCGGTTTCCTGCTCGGCCGTCAGGTTCTCGCTCATGGTCGTTTCCTCAAAAATTCCGCCACGGCCGCGTCGTGCGCAGCCTCTTGCCCAAATCGTAGCCAAGCCCAATGCCCGAAACGGCCCGGCAGCGCCAAGCCCTGTCGCAATGAAGACACGGGGCGGAACGGGAACGGCGGCCGGCAGGAAATCGCCTCGTGCGCAGCAGCAAAAGAGTTTTCCATTCGGGCCGGGGCGTTCCAGCTTCGCTTCTGCTTGTCCCAGCTCGACCAAGAGCAATGTCCGTGGCCGCTGGCACGGCGGCCAGAATTTTTAATAAAAGATTCTCTGCACTACTCGCGCGACGATCTGGCAGAGGAGGTCAAGGCCTTCTTTGTTTTCCGCTCAAGCTGCGATCCGGGCTCGCGTCAGAAACGGATAGATTTAACGCAACGCCCGCGATTCTGACGGCGCATGACGAATGTCTATCAGCCGAGATAACCATACTTCATCCATTTAATTGACGGTCCGATCTGGCAGCCATACAGTATGCCAAAGAGGGCTAACCAATATGGCAAGTATCGACGAGTCAGGGCTTGTCGGCAAAATTCGCGACAGGCCGATCAACTCCAAGTTGAGGCGCGTGCTTTTGGCGGCCGCCGATGACGCGGACGTTGACGTCATTCGGGTGATCTCAGGCGGCCAGCCCGGATCGACCGGCCGCCGGACCGGTTCGCACCGTCATGACGGCGGCAATGCCGCTGACATCGAACTCGTGAAGGACGGGCGGACGCTGGATTTCACGCAATCGCGCGATCGTGCAGTCTTTCGGAAGTTCGTCGCATCGGCCGCTGCCCATGGCGCCATCGGCATCGGAGCAGGCGTGGGTTACATGGGACCGAAGCGAATCCATGTCGGCTTCGGCAACGGGGCAGGCGATACCCGGAAGGTGGTCTGGGGCCCGGGAAACGCCAGCGCAAATGCGCCGGACTGGCTCAGTGAATCCGCCCAGCGCGGTTGGACGAACCCGGACGACTTTGATGCCGGCATGCACGACGAAAATGACGACGAAGAAGACGACTCGATGGAAGACCCGTCCGGAGGAGACGACATGGCCGACGATGACTTGGTTCAGCGCTTCCGTCCGCTGCTCGATTTCATTGCCCTGCACGAAGTCGGAACGACAGGAAGCAAGGGCTACAATACTTCCCTGAACTTCGGCAGGCACCTGCCCAACGGCAGGGAGCAGAATCTGGTCAGCAAAACGCTCGACGAGATCGACAAGCTTCAGACCTTCATGCGCAGATCGTCCGAGTCATCCGCCATCGGCCGCTATCAGATCGTCCAGAAAACCTTGCAGTCATTGCGCAGAAAACTTGGATTGTCAGGCAGGCACCTCTACTCGCAGGCGCTTCAGGACCGTCTGGGCGCGGTTCTGATCAAGGGGCGCGGCCGCAGCGTCGCCGGTCTGGGAAAGGAATGGACCAGCCTGCAAAACGTTAGCCCCACAATACTCCTCGCAAAATATGATGCGCGTGATCCCGAAGAGCTGGATCCAGATGTCGACGACATCCACGACGGCGGGGCCCAGCCCAAATCCCTGGCGCAACTGCTCCAAATACTCCTCAAGCGATTGCAGCAGAAGGGCACTATTGAAACCCCGGATGAAGGCGACTGGCCAGTGTTGAAAATGGGCGTCAACAACGAAGAGGCAGTCAAGCGGCTGCAAGCGCTCCTCAACGAACTGCGCTACTATACCGGAGGAACCGATGGAAAGTTCGGCTCGCTCACGCGCGGAGCGGTAGCCCTGTTTCAGATCGACAACGGCTTGCCGGTCACCGGCGCCGCCGACGCCGCGACCTGGGCAGCCTTGACGAACGGCTCGAGCCGGCCCTTGTCGGAGGGCCGCGTTGCGATGACCGCCGACGATCTGAGGCAGCTCAACTCCGAGACCATCAAGAACGCCGATTGGGTAAACTACTCCGGTGGGCTTGCCGCCTTGCTCGGCGGGCTTGGCGTTGTCAGGGGCGGCACATGCACGCTCGATCCGACGATTTCCTCCACGCTTTGCGCCGCGGCGCCGCAAGGCACGAATGCTTCGGCGGCGGCATCGGCGGTTCAAAACGTTGAATTGTGGCAGAACCTTCTCAGGTCATCCACCGATCCCAACATCGCGCCGGTCAGCCAGGCGTTGGAAACGATCCGACAGTTTCTGCAGAATGCCGCGCCTAGCGTGCTGCAAGGTGTGGAGCAGACCACCGGTTCCGACCTCATGCAGCTTTTGACCTCGAGTCTGGTTGGATTGCTTCCCGGCGGCTGGGCTGGCTCGCTGCTGGCGCTTGGATTGGGCTTCGGCATAAGGACTTTCGGCCGCAACATCATCAACCGCCGTGTCGCCGATCAGCGCGATGGCAGGCATATCGGTCCCAAGACTCGCTGAGGCGTACCGTCGAAAGCCAGAGCCTGGGGTCCGAGCAACGGTCGATCGGATTGAACGTTGCTCCAATCGATGGATCAGGGAACGACCCTGGCAATCGTCTTCGGCGTTTTCGATCCCTTCGGCTGCACGGTCACCTGATTGAAACGCACGCGTTCGGCTTCAGGAAGTTCTTTCGTCAGGAAGTCCTTCACCGTGTTGGCGCGCGCCAGATCCTCTCTGTTCTTTGCGTCCCGGCCCATATAGCCTTCTATGACGATGGAACAGTTGTTGCGGCGCATGTAAGCCGCCAATGGTACTAACATTTTCTTGTAGTCGCGCGTGAGACCCGACGGGTCTTCCAGTGGGATGTCCTTCAGCCAGGGCTTCCATTCTCTGACCGTATTGCAGGGAGCCGGCTTCTGGGCAAGCAGCGTACTCAGGATCAGGATCACGATGGCGTTCTGGTCCATTCCAACCTCCCGCAAGCCTCTGGCGCGGCGCTGCCGTCCTGCCCTGTCGCCCGGGCCGTCCTATCCATTCGTCCCCGCGTTGCTTTCCGCGGGCGCCTCCGGAGCGGCGTCGGGGACAGCCACAGGGGTGGCGGCCGGGGCAGCAGTCGATGCAGTCCGGATCCAATCGATCAGATTGTCGTAGAATTCACGGTGCAGCCGCAAAGCCTCGCCGCTGTTGGCGTTCGAATCCACCATTCCGCAGACGTAGCGCTGGGCGCGGCCGTTTCGCATCATGTATAGCCACAGGGGGCTGCCCGCTGCCAAGGCACGGGATCCCCTTGCACGCCGAAGAAACCGCTCATCCGTGTTGGAGACCTGAAAGCCTTCGTACCATTGCAATGCATCGTCGATATCCGACGGATAACCGGATACGTTCAGCCACTCTTCCTTTGGCCTTGAGCCCGGCAACCAGGCGAGGCCGAAATGGCCGATGCCGGTCAGGCCCGGGCCGGGAAGCACGACGGCCCCGTAATCGCACTCCGGAATTGAGCTGTTCACCCAACCCTTCACCATCTTGAACTCGCTCGACCTGATCATCCACGACCCGGCCGGAGCGTCGGTATTGGCGGGTTCGACAAGGACCTCGCGGGAGGCGCCGCGCGACGGGTCGAACAGACAACGCCCGCTCGTCACCACGACGCGCGGCGCCGCAAGCCAACCCGTATAGCTGGCCCGGCTGCCGTTTTCATAGAGCGTGGACAGTCTCACGATCCAGGCCCAGGGCGAGACGGCCTGCAGCGCGCTGGCAATGAAGCTGCCGACGCTGTCGAACACGTCCTCGTCCATGATCAAACCGGGGATGTCTTCCAGCATCCCGAAAGCTTCGCCGGCGGAGTCGTCCGAATACTCAGGCTTCTCGACCTGGATCTGTTCTGTACCGTCCCAGGTCTCATGGTCCTTTGATTTCCGAACCATGACCGACACGACCTCGTGGTCGCTGCTAGATGCACCGTTCGCGCCTGTACTCGGCATGTTACACTCACCATCCGCCTGACAAGACGGTAAAAACTCTGCCTCTTGGTATAATAACACGGGTATCGCACAGATGTGAAGCTGTGACAACCGAATCCCGGAATTCGCAGGTCAAAGAAAATCGCAATGGATCACTGAAATTATACAGTTACATATTTAATATTCGCCTCGAGCCGCGCGAAGGGATTCGTTGCGAAAACCGAAACCCCGGTTTGACCTTTGATGCCGCGGCACACACGCTTCAAGCGTACATCCGAGCCATTATTTTGAGGCCTTAGTGCCTTGTGAAAGGATATTTCTGCCCATTGTCTCCCGAAATGAACGAAAACCCGCCAATCGCGCCGCTCTGGTCGACCTCGAATTGGGCGATGCCGATCGGCGTCGGCCCGATGTTTTCGGCAATGCCCTGGAAACGGCCCTCTGGCACGAGCGTAACGTCAAACGCCTGTCCACCCCGATCGGCGAGTTTCAGTTTCGCGCCGGTGGCTAGGATCTCGACGGAAAGTCCCGGGCCGTCCTCGCTGACCTTGGCGTGGCCAAGGCTGTCATTGGCATAGTCGCCGGCGAGCGGCGCCAGCACCGTCGCCGGCTGACGCACCGCGGGCGGAGCGCTTGCCTTCTCGACCTCTGCGAACGCAGCCTTGGCCGCCTTCAGCCTTTCCGCGACATGGTCGACCTCGGGATTGCCCAGCAGCCGGTCCAGTATCCACTCACCCATCGCGTCGGGCAGGCCGACATTGGTCTCGTTGGTGAGCACGATCACGCCGACGTCCTTGTCGGGCGCCATGCCGATGAAGGCGCCATAGGCTGTCGTGCCGCCATTGTGCCAGACGATCCGCCCGTTGGGCGTGCTTTGGATCACCCAGCCCATCGCGTAGGTCAGCGTTTCGTTCATGCCGGTGCGCGGTGTCTTGGTGACGGCGAGGTTTTTCGCCGAGACGATCTCCCTGCCCTCGAACTTGCCGTTGGCGAGGTGCAGCCGCACCCAGGGGCCGAGATCCTCGACGGTGGAATTGATCGACCCGGCCGCACCGAATCCGTAGGGGAAGATCGGTGTGAACGGCACCTCGACCGTACCTTGCGGCGTCCAGCGATAGCCCTCCGTGTGATTCGGCGCCGCCTGGATCGCGTCGGCGGTGAAGGAAGAATCCTTCATGCCGAGCGGCCCGAAAATCTCGTTGCGCACCACCGTGTCCCAATCGGTCGCGCCGAATTGCCGGGCGACGATGCGCTGCGCCAGCATGTGCGTGACGTTGGTATAGGCGAAGGCTGAGCGGAAACTCGACACCGGCTCGACGAACCGCATGGCGCGCACCATGCCCGCCTGGTCGACGCCCAGCATGCCCATCACGTCATTGGCCGAAGGCGGCATGCTGGAATGCTGCGCCAGCAGATCGGAGACGCGGAATTCGCGCGTCACCCAGGGATCCTTCATCTCGAAATCGTCATCGAGATCGACGATGCGGGCGTCCCAATCCAGTTTGCCCCGGTCGGAGGCGATGGCCATGGTCGTGGCGAGGAATGCCTTCGTCGTCGAGCCGATCTGGAACACGGTCTTGGTGTCGACCGGCTCGCCACCTTTCCTGCGCACGCCATAGCCTTTCAGGAAATAGAGCCTGTCGCTGGTGACGATGCCGACGGCGGCGCCGGGATTGTCAAAATCCTTCATGCCCTTGGCGACATAGGCGTCCAGCGCCGGCCCGAGATTGCGGATGCGAATCTCCATGTCCTGATCAGCGCGGGCAAGCTGTGCCGGCAATGCCCAAAGGATCAGGGCCGCGAGAAATGGCAGCGCATGGCGCCGGGCAGAGACGAATCGTGCCGCATCAAAAAATCCGCCGAAATTCATGGATTGCCCTCTCCCTGCCTCAAATCATCGTGCCGCATGGCGGCCGAATGCCCTGCACACGCAAATCCTTCTGGCCGCAGCCTGAGGTTGACAAGCGTACGCCAAGCCATACGTCGGGCAATGTCTTTCTATGGTTATCGAAAAGTAAGACGCAGCCAACCTTCGTTGGGAACCAGTTTGCCGGCCCGGCCTCGCACGATCTGCGGGAAAAATATCCCGGAGCGTCGGTTCTTGGCCCCTAGGTTCGTCTTATCGTCGGCGAGGCTGATCCGGCCTCGGCTCAACAAAGGAGAGAACAATGCGCGTAGTGGTTCTGGTAAAAGCGACGGCCGACAGCGAAGCGGGCAACATGCCGTCGACGGACTTGCTCGAAGCCATGGGCAAATACAATGAGGAATTGGTCAACGCCGGCATCATGCTGGCGGGCGAAGGCTTGCACCCTTCGTCCAAGGGCAAGCGGATCGCCTTCGACGGGCCGAACCGCACCGTCATCGAAGGCCCGTTCGGGCAGACGACGGAACTCGTCGCCGGTTTCTGGATCTGGCAGGTCAAGGACATGCCCGAGGCGGTCGCCTGGGCAAAACGTTGCCCCAACCCAATGCCGGGTCCGAGCGAACTGGAAATCCGGCAGGTGTTCGAGGCCGCCGATTTCGGGGAAGCGTTCACGCCCGAACTCGCCGCGCAGGAAGACCGCTTGCGCGACAAGATCGCCGAGCGCTGAGCGGCGGCCGTACCTTTGCCGCGTCCGGTCGAAGCGGCTGGAGTTCTCGCGATTTGTCGACCTGTATTCTAGGTGCGATCTCCAGTCGCTTTCGTTTTGCACCGCGTCGCAAATCAGCTAAGGATTTGCGACCCTTGCAGGCTAGTAATCGGCATCGCAGCCGAAATGGCGTCATGTGGCATGCGATCATGGAGCCCGAGGAAAAAGATGGCCGACGACGAGATCATCCTGTCCGAGCTTTCCGACGAAGAACTCGTGCAGCAGATGCACGACGACCTCTATGACGGCCTCAAGGAGGAGATCGAGGAGGGAACCAACATCCTGCTCGAGCGCGGCTGGGCACCCTACGCCGTACTCACCGAGGCGCTGGTCGAGGGCATGCGCATCGTCGGCGAGGATTTTCGCGACGGCATCCTGTTCGTCCCCGAGGTGCTGCTGTCGGCCAACGCCATGAAGGCCGGCATGGCGATCCTGCGCCCGCTGCTTGCCGCCACCGGCGCCCCGAAGCAGGGCAAGCTGGTCATCGGCACGGTCAAGGGCGACATTCACGACATCGGCAAAAACCTCGTCGGCATGATGATGGAAGGCGCCGGCTTCGACGTCATCGACCTCGGCATCAACAACCCGGTGGAAAAATATCTGGCGGCGATCGAGGAGCACCAGCCCGACATTCTCGGCATGTCCGCCCTGCTCACTACGACGATGCCCTACATGAAGGTCGTCATCGACACGCTGAAGGAAAAAGGTATCCGCGACGACTACGTCGTGCTGGTCGGCGGCGCGCCGCTCAACGAGGAATTCGGCAAGGCGGTCGGTGCCGACGCCTATTGCCGCGACGCCGCCGTGGCGGTCGAAACAGCGAAAGACTTCATGAAGCGCAAGCACAACGTCCGCGCCTCGGCCTGACGGCCGACGGAAGTAATTTTTCAGAATCCAACATTTGTTGAACTTAAGGCGCCGGTTCGGCGCCTTTTTTCATTGCACTCGACAGATCGGTTGGGCACCTGCCCCGAAACACTCGGCCGGGTTCTGCGCGGGTTGAGACGGCGCCAAGCGGCCGCATCCTGACAATTCGCTCCGGCCAAACGATGGCTGGGCGTCGTCGCCTCGCTCGCCGAGCGCGTAACGCCTTCCCCCAACGGCCAGGCCGGCGGCCTTGGAGTTGGTCTCTTCGGGGGTCGTGCCCCGTTCCGGCGTTAGGGGTGTAACGCCCGATCAGGTCAGCGGAACAACTATATAAGCACAATATAATATAAGAATAATGCTTGAAGGAGAAGGTTCGCCAGGATAGTTTTACAAATGACTACATATGCGGGAGGGGCACAAACGTGGCGAACTTTACTTGCGCCAAGAGTCGGGATCTGGCCTATATAACAAATTTGGGACCGCCCGGCGACGGCGTCGACATGGGCGAGTTGCCCTTCAAACATCTGCGTCCCGCCGACTTCCAGACGCCCCAGGTGTCCTATTCCGACGATCAGGTAGAATACCAGTACGGATATGGAGGTTCTCCGTTCGGAAGACTTTGGACGTTTGACGGCGACTTCCAGTTCGATCTGGACGAGGCGACGTCCGATGTCGTCGACGTCACCGGCACGGTGAAACAACTGAAATATAGAACCGATATCCATGAACCTACCGATCCAGGGGGCAAATACTGGACGGAATATTCGATAAGCGGTTTCAGCGTGGACGTCTCCGACTTCCAGGCGCTGAGCGCTTCGGCGCTGACCGCTCTCATTTTTTCCGGAGACGACAACATCGTCGGCACCTCCTATGACGACGTGCTTCTTGGCTTCGACGGCGCGGACGTGATCAAGGCGGGGCTCGGCAACGACGAGTTGGACGGCGGGCTTGGCGCCGACATCATCTATGGCGGGCATGGTGCCGACACCTTCCACGTCGACGATTCCGCCGATCAGGTCATCGAATATGCGGGGCAAGGGCCCGACGCCGTGTTCGCCAGCGTAACCTACGCGCTTACCGCCGGCAGCGAAGTCGAGCTTCTGACCACAAGCGACAAGGCGGCAACGGATGCGATCAACCTGACCGGCAACGAGTTCATCCAGACCATCGAGGGCAATGCCGGCGTGAACCAGCTCAGGGGCGGCGGCAGAGGCGACGAGCTGCTGGGCCTTGGCGGCGACGATCTGCTTTACGGCGAGGACGGCAGCGACGTGCTGATCGGAGGCGCCGGTGCCGACTATCTGAATGGCGGCTCGGGCACGGATTTCGCGTCCTATGCCACCGCAACGGCGGGCGTGGTCGTCGATATGGTGGCCCCCGCCAGCAACAGCGGAGATGCCGCCGGAGACACCTTCGTCTCCATCGAAGGCATCCGCGGCTCGGGTTTCGACGACGAGCTGTTGGGCAACGCGGCAGCGAACCGGCTGGACGGCGGTTCGGGGGCGGACCGGCTCTACGGCCTCGACGGCGACGACCTGCTGACGGGAGGCGGCGGCGGCGACCTTCTCACCGGCGGATGGGGAACCGACACCGCATCCTATGAGACGTCCGGCTACAACGGCGTGATCGTGGATCTGTTCGACCCCGGCAACAATGCGGGAGACGCCACCGGAGACGAGTTCAGCTCCATCGAGAACGTCCGGGGATCGAATGGTGACGACGTTCTCTATGGCAATGCCAGCGCAAACCGCCTTGAGGGCGGCGAAGGGGGCGACCGCCTCTTCGGCCGGGAAGGCAATGACTGGCTGATGGGCGGCAACTGGATCGATCGCCTCTTCGGCGACACCGGCGACGACATTCTGGAGGGCGGCAGTTTCGAAGACTATCTCAGCGGCGGCGCCGGTTCGGACACGGCTTCCTACGCAACAGCCGGCGCGCGCGTGGTCGCCCAGCTTCTGACCCCCGCCAACAACGAAGGCGATGCCGCGGGCGACACCTACAATTCCATCGAACACATCATAGGGTCCGACTTCGACGACGGCCTTGTCGGCACAGCCGGAGGCAACAAGCTGGACGGCGGCAAGGGCGCCGACCGCATCTTCGGCATCGACGGCAACGATATTCTGACAGGCGGCGAAGGCGCCGACTATCTCAGCGGCGGTCTCGGCACCGACACCGCCTCCTATGCCGCGGCCGCCGCGCGCGTCACCGTCAGCCTTGCAAACCCGGTCATCAATACGGGAGATGCGGCCGGCGACACGTTCAACTCCATCGAGAACCTGACCGGCTCGGCCTTCGACGACTATGTCTACGGCAACAGCGCCGCGAACGTGATCAAGGGCGCAGCCGGCAACGACATCGTCAAGGGTTATGCCGGCAACGATACCCTCAGCGGCGGCTCCGGCGCAGACATCTTCGTGTTCAATTCGGCGCTGAACGCCGCGAGCAATGTCGATACCGTCACCGACTACGACGTGGCCGCCGACACGATCTGGCTCGACGTCCGGTTCTTCGCCGCCCTTTCCACGGGAACACTGGCAGCGGCGGCCTTCCGCAAGAACGCCACCGGCCTCGCGGAAGACGCCGACGATCGCATCGTCTTCAACACGGATACGGGCGAACTCTTCTACGATGGCGACGGCAACGGTGCCAGCGTATCGACCCTGTTCGCGAAACTCACCGCCGGATTGGCGCTGACCAACGTCGATTTTGTGACGATATAGCTCCGGTCCCGTCCTTAGCGACCGTTTGGAATTTCGTCACGGCGCATCGCGAAGCACAAGAGCATCGCGACGCGGCAGGATGCCGTTCTTGCGGCGCTCTCGAAGGAACTTCCAAAGGATCTCTGATATTCAGCCTTGATCGATCAGCTTATTTCCGAACGGTCGTTCTGCTGTCTTTTTGGTCCAGACTGGATTTCCGTCGCATATCGGCGTATCCTATAAACATCTGGAACAAGCATGGGCCGTTGAACACGGCCTGAATGCAACGCCGGGCCAGCCGGCACTATCGGACAGCTTATCGCGTCCGACTTCCAAAACGGGGCATACATCTTCGCACTGAAATGATCTTTCATTTCAAGGAGGAAACATGCCTGTTCTCAATGTAGACGTCACAACCGACTTCTCTGCGGACAACCTCGTCGACATAGACGAGATCATCTATGGCGATGGCGCGTCCATCTTCGCGACCTTCGACAGCGCCCAGTTCGGGGTCGGCAAAATCTCCGACGCCGTCGAGGTGACCGGAGGCGCGGGCACCAATTTCCTGCGGGTCGACCTGTCCGCCGCCGGTACGTTCTCCGCCCTGGACTGGACGCTCACGAACTGGACCGGATTCGACCAGGTGCAGATTTTCGGGACCGTCGGCAACGACGAAATCCACGGCACCGATGGCCGAGACCAGATCGGCACGCTTAGCGATGCCGGAGGCATCGACGAGTTGTTCGCGTATGGTGGCAACGATATTCTGCGGCTCGCCGGCGGAGTGGGGGCCGGGTCGATTTTCGACGGCGGAGCCGGAACTGCGGATGGGCTGTTGATGACCTCCTCCGACGACTACGACTTCACCGGCACGACGATTGTCGATGTTGAGCAAGTCGAGTTTTTCAAGGTCAGCACCGCCACCTTCAGCGACGACCAGATCGGCGCCGGCGGAATCGCGCAGGTGATCGGCAGCAAGACCGATCAGAACACATTGACCGTCGAGGGTTCCGGCACGGACTTGAGCAACATCTTCTTCTCGACCTGGGGCCGCTCCGACCAGACGATCCTGCTCGACGGGGAAATATTCGTAGCCAACACCCTGGTTGGATCGAGTGCGAACGACACCATCAACGGCGGTTCGCTTGCCGACACGCTGGAGGGCGGCGGCGGCACCGATCTCATGTTCGGCAACGACGGTGCGGACAAGTTCGTCTACCGGTCGGGCAGCGACCTGGTGAAAGGCGAGGGAGAGGCGGTCATCGGCGCCGCCGGCACCGACACCGTGCAACTCGTCAACACCGGCTCGATCGATTTCTTCGAGGCGGTCTTCAACGGCGTCGAGCAACTCGCCTTTCAGTCCGGCGTCAGCAGCGCCCGTTTCGGCTCCGAGGCGCTCGGCGATTTCGACAAGGTGACCGGGGGCGGTTCGGTGGATACTCTGACGGTAGACCGCACCGGCGCCGGCCTGTTCGACCTGTCAAAGCTTGCCTTCTCGAACTGGGCGAACGGCACCGACATCATAAAACTCAACGGCACCAATGCCGGCGAAATCATCATCGGGACGGTCGAGGACGACATCATCGACGGCAAGGGCGGCAACGACACCATGTCGGGCGGCGCTGGCGATGACGTCTTCCGTGTCGGTCAGGCCGGAGACGTCATCGACGAGGTTGCCGGCAAGGGCGACGACCGGGTCATCGCCACCGTCAGCTACGCGCTGAATGCCGGGGCTTCCGTCGAGCTTATGACCACCAACAGTTCCGGCGCGGTGACAGCGATCCACCTCACCGGCAACAGTTTTGCCCAGGAGATCGCCGGAAATGCCGGCGAAAACACGCTGCATGACGGCGGCGTCGGCGCTTCCGACACCCTGAGAGGCTTCGGCAGCAATGACATCTACCGGGTGTTCAACACCGACGACGACATCATCGAAAGTTCGACGCAAGGGACGGAAGACCGGGTGATGGCCGCCGTCGACTACACGCTCGACAAAGGCGTGTTCGTCGAATTGCTCACGACCAACGGCTCGACCGGCACGTCGGACATCGACCTCACCGGCAACGAGATTGCCCAGGAAATCCTCGGCAATGACGGCGACAACCGTCTGGAGGGCAAGGGCGGCAGCGATACGCTGCGCGGCTTCGATGGAAAGGACAGTTTTGTCTTCGCTTCCACGATCGGCGCCGCCAATGTCGACACCATCGTCGACTTCGTGGTCGTCGACGACCGTTTCCTGCTTTCGGACGCCATCTTCACGGCGCTCGACACCGGCACCCTGTCCGCGGCCGCCTTCCGGTCGAACGCGACCGGGCTCGCCGAGGACGCCAGCGACCGCATCATCTACGAGACGGACACCGGAGAAGTCTATTACGACTCGGACGGAACCGGCGGAGGCGCCGCCGGCATCCTGTTTGCCATCGCCGACACCGGCCTGGCGCTTACCAACATGGATTTTTCCGTGGCGTGAGCGAAGCGAGTTGGCCGGATGCCCCCAAGGCATCCGGTCGCCGACACAAAAAAGCCCCGCTGCCGGGGCTTTTTCCAATCAGGCCGCGTGCGAGAGGGTCATTGAACCGTGTCTTCGACCGCGTTGACGGTGCCTTTGACGTCCTTGCCGACGCCGCGGACGGTGTTTGCGCAGGCCGAAACGGCGAGCGCGCAGGCGAGCAGGACGGCGAGCGATGCGATGCGGGTCGATGTCATAGTGGCTCCCTCTGGTGACAAGTGCTAGACTTAACCGTTGAAGTTCAAACAAGTTCCATGCCGGCGAAGCAAAACATCCAGACACAACCCGTCGACCGCGTCCTCGTGATCGCCTGCGGCATGCTGGCGCGCGAGGTCCTGGCGGTGAAGGCGCAGGGCGCGCTCGACCACATGGATCTCACCTGTCTGCCCGCCGAGTATCATTTCCGGCCCGACCGCATCGCGCCCGAGATGGACAAGGCCATCCTTGAGGCCAAGGCCGAAGGCTACCGCCACATCTTCGTCGGCTACGGCGATTGCGGCACGGGCGGCATGCTCGACCGTGTCATTGAAAAGCATGGCGTCGAGCGCATGGCCGGCCCGCACTGTTTCGCTTTCTACCAGGGGGCTGCGGCCTTCGAGGCGGAGGGCGACCGCGACATGCTTGCTTTCTACATGACAGATTTCCTCTGCCGGCATTTCGACAGCTTCTTCATGAAGCCGCTCGGCCTCGACCGGCACCCCGAACTGATCAAGGATTTCTTCGGCAACTATGAGAAGGTCGTCTATCTCGCCCAGACGAACGACCCGGCATTGGACAAGGTTGCCGAGGATGCGGCGAAACTGCTCGGCCTTGCCTATGAGCGCCGCTTCACCGGCTACGGCGACCTGGTCCCTGCCCTGTCGCGCGTCGCGTGACCGCTCCAGACCATCCATCGCGATGCGGGCAGTCATCCCCGTTCTCGACCATCGCCCACCTCGCTTCGGGATCATATCCGAATCTGGTGAGCGCGACAGGTTGCTGGCACGTCCTAAGACGCTCCGGTCAGGCCGATGGCATCGCAGGACACGGTTTTGGCAAGTTCCCGCCCCCCTGCGTCAGGGCGGCAAGACGGATGAAGCGGCTCCGGACAGGCAACCGCTTGAAAACACATATTCTTTTGAACTTGCCAAGGCTTTCTGCTCGCTTGGCTTCGCGGCTTGCCTACGCTCCGGCCATCCAGCTAATCCTTTGATATAATGTGGAAATTGACGATGAACCGACGCGCCTCCCTCGCCGCCGCGGCCGCTCTCGCGCTGCTCTGCGCCCTGCCCGCCTTCGCCACCGGCGAGATCGTCAATTTGATCACCGCGGCCGACAAGAAGCGGCTCGACGAATACGCCCAGACCCGGCTGGCCGCGTTGGCCGAAGCCCGAAAAGGTCAGCCCGCCGACGTGGCGGTGCTCGATGCCCTGGTCGCCAAGCGCATGATTTCGTTCCAGGATTTCGACATGACCGGCAACTGGCAGTGCCGCACCATCAAGGCCGGCGGCCTTGCCGAGCTTGTCGTCTATGGCTGGTTCAAGTGCCGTGTCACCGACAACGGCTCCGGCTGGATGCTGGAAAAGCTGTCAGGCTCGCAGCGCACCGCCGGACGTTTCTTCGACGACGGCGCTAAGCGATTGATTTATCTGGGTTCCGGCTTCGTCGCCGGCGAGCGGATAAAGCCCTATGGCAACGGCCCGGAAACCGATCAGGTGGGTTACGGCTTCCGCACCGGCCCTAGCGAATGGCGCATCGAATTCCCCGCGCCCCATTATGAATCCAAACTCGACATTCTTGAATTCAAACGATAATCGCGAAACCTGTTGCGGGAATTCCGCCGCTGGCCCACATTCGGTCTGGGAACATCATACCGTCATCGAGACTTAACTCCTCCATGAACAGAATATCTTGCTTGCACAGGGGCTTGCGGGCATTGGCACGGGCGGCATGAGAGCGGAGATGAATGGTTTCGAGACCGGTCAGACAGGCGGCGCGCCGGTCCGCCGGAGGCCGCGCCGGCTTTCGCAACTCTTCGCCCAGCTCGCGGCCAACGCCAAGGACCGCGTCACCGTCGCCAGCATCCTGGACGCGCTCGGCGACCGCAGCTTTGCCGCCCTGCTGGTGCTGTTCGCGGTGTTCAATCTCATTCCCCTGCCGCCGCCCTCCTCGGCAATCCTCGGCCTGCCGCTGCTGGTGGTCGCCGCCCAATTGACCTACGGCAGCAAGCGGGCCTGGCTGCCGAAATTCATGGCGGAAAAGTCGATCTCGGCCGAACAGTTCCGCTCGATCATGGACCGCGTGATCCCGAGGCTCGTGCGGCTGGAACGGCTTATCCGGCCCCGCTACTGGCCGTTCTGGCGCCGGCGCGGAGACCGGGTCATCGGCCTGATGGCGGTGGCGCTGGCCGTCATCATCATCCTGCCGATTCCGTTCGGAAACGGATTGCCCGCCTTCTCCGTCGCCCTTCTCGGCCTCTCGCTTTCCGAACGCGACGGCATCCTTTTCGCGGTCGGAAGCGGTGTTGCCGCAGCCTCTGTCGGCGTCGTCGCGCTCGTCTTCGGCGCCGCGCTCGCCGCGGTAAAGGCCGTCCTCCTGTGGATATTCTGAACCCCACGCCGCGCCGCGTGGTCATTGTGACCGAGGGCGGGCTTCACATATGGGGCATCGTCAACGCCATCGCCGCGCATTTCGGTCCGCCGATGGTGATCCTCGAACAGCCGGAATCGAAATGGGCGATCCTGAAACGCCGGGCGCGGCGCCAGGGCTGGATCTCGGTCGCCGGCCAGATCGGCACGATGGTCATCATCCGCACCTCGAAAGTGCTTTCGGTACGCCGGCTGGCGGGCCTCGCCGCCGAAGCCGGTTTCGACGCCACGCCGCCGCAAAAGGTCGTCGACGTTCCCTCGGCCAACAGTCCGGAATTCATCGCAGCCCTGCAAAAGGCCGAGCCCGAAGTGGTCCTTCTCGCCGGCTGCCGGCTCCTGAAACGCGAGACCTTGGCTGCAATGCCCTGCCCGGTGCTCAATTATCATGCGGGCATCACGCCGAAATACCGCGGCATGAATGGCGGCTACTGGGCGCTGGCAACTGGCGACTCCGAGAATTTCGGAACGACCGTCCATATGGTCGATGCCGGCGTCGACACGGGCGAGGTGCTGCACCAGGCACGCGGAAAACCCTCGAAAGGCGACACGATCGCCACCTATGCGCTGACGCAGGCCGCCTTCTCGCGCGACGTCTGTGTTCGCGCCATTGACGATGTGTTGACCGGTAAGCCCGCAACCGTTCAGCCAGACATGCCCTCGAAACAATGGTACCATCCGACGCTTTGGCGTTATTTGTGGACAGGCCTGACGCACCGCGTTTGGTAGGATTCGCGGACCCGGTTCACATCGCTGATTTGCGACACCATGCCCTGTCGCTTTTGAAGGCCCGCGCGTCGTCTGATGAGAAGCGGGATTTCCCGCGTTCCGGCAATGCTCCGACAACAGCAAACACAGGGTTTTCATGGCCGACCTCATCGTCGTCTACTGGCGCGACATTCCCGCCCAGATCATCGTCAAGCGCGGGCGCGCCAATGCGAAGCGCGAACTGCCGCTGCGATTCACGGAAGCCATCGACATGGCGGCGATGCGCTCGGGCGCGGCAGAGACCGACGCCTATCTGGCGGAATGGCGCAAGGCCGATCCGGTGCCGGTCGGCGACGATCTCGAGGCCGAGGCCGACAAGGCGGCGGCCGAATTCGATGCGAAATACGACCGGGAGCGGCTGGTCGCTCTCGCGAAATCCGGCGGCAAGGAAAATGTCTGATACCCAGCCGAACTCGACCACAGCCAAAGGCCCCGCGAACGGCACATCCATCGTGCCGCCTTCCGCCTCCGGCGGAGTGACCCAGGCGACCATCGTCAAGAAAACCGCGCCGAAAAGCGACTACAAGCCGGCCGACGTGTCGCCGCAGCGGCGCGTCCAGCGCTCCTATTCGGTGCGGTTGTGGTCGATCCGCCATTCGCGCCTGCTCGAATGGTTTTATGCCCGCTTCGCCGACATGTTCCTGATGCTACATCCGCTGTGGAAGGGCATCGGCTACGGCCGCGTCGAGGCGCCGGTGAAATTCGTCGAGAAACGCGTGAAGGGGCTGATGTTCGACTGCCGCATGTGCGGCCAGTGCGTGCTGTCCTCCACCGGCATGTCCTGCCCCATGAACTGCCCGAAACAGCTTCGCAACGGTCCCTGCGGCGGCGTACGCGCCAACGGCAATTGCGAGGTCGAGCCGGACATGCCCTGCGTCTGGGTGAAAGCCTGGGAAGGCTCCCGCAACATGGTCAAGGGCGACGCCATCCTGACCGTCCAGAAGCCGGTCGACCAGTCGCTGCGCGAGACGTCCGCCTGGCTGCGTGTCACCGCGCGCGCCGCCACCGAACGCGAACAGGCCAAGGTGGGAGCATCCGCGTGATCGACAAACGCCCTTTGCAGCGCGACGAAAACCCGGCAGGCATCCATCTGCCGCTGGAGCCCCTGCCCGGCCACACCTCCCGCGGCCGGCTGGAGCGTGTGCTGCGCCGCGGCGAGTTCGCCGTGACCACCGAACTCAACCCGCCCGACAGCGCCGATCCGGAGGACGTCTACAACCGGGCAAAGGTGTTCGACGGATGGGTGGACGCCATCAACGCCGTAGACGCATCCGGCGCAAACTGCCACATGTCCTCAGTCGGCATCTGCGCGCTGCTCACCCGCATGGGTTATGCGCCGGTCATGCAGATCGCCTGCCGCGACAAGAACCGCATCGCCATCCAGGGCGACGTTCTCGGCGGCGCGGCCATGGGCGTCGCCAATATCCTCTGCCTCACCGGCGACGGCGTGCAGGCGGGCGACCAGCCGGGCGCCAAGCCGGTGTTCGACCTCGATTCCATGTCGCTGCTCGAAACCGTGCGCATCATGCGCGACAATGGAAAATTTCTCTCGGGCCGCAAGCTGACCACGCCGCCGCAGCTTTTCCTCGGCGCCGCGATCAACCCCTTCGCGCCGCCCTATGATTTCCGTCCGATCCATCTCGGCAAGAAAATCGCCGCCGGCGCGCAGTTCGTGCAGAGCCAGTATTGCTTCGATGTGCCGATGTTCAAAACCTTCATGCAGAAGGCGCGCGACCTCGGCTTCACCGAAAAGGTCTTTATCCTGGTCGGCGTCGGCCCGCTGGCGTCCGCCAAGACGGCGAAGTGGATCAGGTCGAACGTGCCCGGCATCCACATCCCCGACGCCATCATCAAGCGCCTCGAAGGCGCCCAGGACCAGAAGGCCGAAGGCAAAAGGCTCTGTATCGACATCATCAACGAGGTGAAGGAAATCCCCGGCGTCTCCGGCATCCATGTGATGGCCTACCGCCAGGAGGAATATGTCGCCGAGATCGTCGACGAATCGGGCGTGTTGAAGGGCCGCAAGCCGTGGCAACGCGAGGCGCGGGCTGACGACCAGCTCGTCGCGCAGCGGCTCGATCACATCCTTCACGACAACATTACCGAAACGCAATCGGAGCTGGTGAAAAGCGCGCATTGACCGCGCGCCACCGATTGATCCAAACCAGATAACGATATAAAGAAGTCTTTATATCACGAGGAGAACTTCATGACCCGCACCATCGTCGCCTCGGCGAGCCGCGAAATCGTCATCGGCTTCGACCAGCCCTTCTGCGTGATCGGCGAACGCATCAACCCGACCGGCCGCAAGAAACTCGCCGCCGAAATGTCGGCCGGCAATTTCGAGACGGTGATCAAGGACGCGATCGAGCAGGCGGCCGCGGGCGCCACGATGCTCGACGTCAATGCCGGCGTCACCGCCGTCGACCCCAACGCCACCGAGCCAGCCCTCCTCGTGCAGACGCTGGAGATCGTGCAGCGGACGGTGGACCTGCCGCTGTCGATCGACTCCTCGGTCAGTGCCGCCATCGAAGCCGCGTTGAAGGTCGCCAAAGGCCGGCCGCTGGTGAATTCGGTCACCGGCGAGGAGGAGAAGCTGGAGGCGATTCTGCCGCTGGTGAAGAAATACAACGTGCCGGTGGTGGCCATCTCCAATGACGAGACCGGCATTTCGATGGATCCCGACGTACGTTTCGCGGTCGCGAAGAAAATCGTCGAGCGCTGCGCCGATTTTGGCATCCCCGCGCACGACGTCGTCGTCGACCCGCTGGTCATGCCGATCGGCGCGCTGGGCGACGCCGGCCGCCAGGTATTCGCGCTGCTGCGCCGCCTGCGCGAGGAACTGAAGGTCAACACCACCTGCGGCCTGTCCAACATCTCTTTCGGCCTGCCGCACCGTCATGGCATCAATGCCGGCTTCATCCCGATGGTGATCGGCGCCGGCATGACCTCCGCCATCATGAACCCCGTGCGTCCGCAAGAGATGGAGGCGGTCCGCGCCGCCAACGTGCTCAACGGCACCGACAGGGACTGCATGAATTGGATCAAGACGTACAAGGACTTCAAGCCGGGCGAGCACGCCGCTCCGCCGCCGGTCGCCGTTGTCACGCCGGGCGCGGAAGGTGCTGCCGCCGGCGGGCGCCGCCGCGGCGGGCGCGAGGCGAGGATGGCGCGGGGGTGACGCAAAGCTTCTGCAAAGATACTATGGGTTTGTCAGCGCTCGGAGTGGGTGCACGCAGATGACCATCGCTCAAAAACAGCGGAAATGGACCGTCGATGAGTTCCTGGCCTGGCACGAGCACCAGGAGGAAAAATACGAGCTCGTCAACGGCATTCCCGTTCTGAAGCGTACGCCGGTGGCGGTGACGCTACCGGGAGATACCGCGCCGACGATGATGACCGGCGCCAGTCTGCGACATAACAAGGTCGGCAGCAATTTGTCCCGCGTGGTCGGCAATCAGCTTAGGGGCGGTCCGTGCAACGCATTCTCAAATGACGCAGCCGTTAAAACGGCGGCCGATCATGTCCGCTATCCCGACTTGGTGGTCGATTGCGATACAAGGGTGGATCAAGGCTACATCTTAGAACGGCCAAAACTTGTCGTTGAGATTTTGTCTCCAACAACCAAAACCTTCGATCTGGCCGGGAAAATCACCGAGTACTGGCAGTTGCAGACGCTGACCCACGTGCTGATTATCGATCCTGAGAAACTGCGCATTCAGCTTCACACCCGCCACTCCGGCGAAGCACCGACAGTGCGCATCTTTTCCGATGGCGACGACACCTTTGATATCCCGGAGATCGGCGTAACTCTCACGCTCGCCGATATCTTCGAAGGCCTCGCGCCGATCGCAGAGCAGTAATCGGCGCGGCAACCTCAACGCATGTCGACCCCATCGTTGGCACCATGTTCAAAGACCATTTGAGAACGATTGTGATCGCCGTGCCGATTGTCTTAATCGCGAGATATGCTCTGTTCCGCGACAAGGCCGAATTTGCGCTATTTTTTGCTGGCCTCAAAACCTTTGTCGCGCCTCTGATAATCGGGTTCTCGATCGTGGCTATTGGAGGCCTCCTGTATTTCGCCTCAAATAAGGTCGACCACGCGAGACAGATGGTAGTTGGGAGAATCTTTTTCTGGATCAGCTCGACAATACTGGCAGCCGCGTTTGCGGCCGTGTTTGTTAACGCGAAATTGACTCCGACAGGCCAATGAACGCTCCGCTCAATCCCACCGATCCCCTCGTCCTGTTCATGCCGTCCGGCAAGCGCGGGCGCTTCCCCGTCGGCACGCCGCTGCTCGATGCCGCGCGCTCGCTCGGCGTCTATGTTGAATCCGTCTGCGGCGGGCGCGCCACATGCGGCCGCTGCCAGATCGAGGTGCAGGAAGGCAATTTCGCGAAACACAAGATCGTCTCGTCGCTCGACCACATATCGCCGCGCGGGCCGAAGGAGGAGCGCTACGACCGTGTGCGCGGCTTGCCCGACGGCCGCCGCCTCTCCTGTTCGGCGACCGTGCAGGGCGATCTCGTCGTCGACGTGCCGCAGGACACCGTCATCAACGCCCAGGTGGTGCGCAAGGCCGCGACTGACCGCGTCATCGAGCGCTTCTCGGCGGTGCAGATGTGCTACGTCGAGGTCGAGCAGCCCGACATGCACAAGCCCACCGGCGATCTCGAGCGGCTGAAGGCCGTGCTCGAGAGAGACTGGGGTTGGAAGCACCTGCGCGTCGCCCAGCACTTGATCCCCGAGGTGCAGAAGATCCTGCGCAAGGAAAACTGGGCGGTCACGGCGGCCATCCACAAGGACATGGAGTTTTCGCGAGCCACGCTGATCGCGCTTTATCCCGGCCTGAAGAACGAGGCCTACGGCATCGCCTGCGACATCGGTTCGACCACCATCGCCATGCATCTCGTGTCGCTGCTGTCCGGTCGCGTCGTCGCCTCCTCCGGCACGCCGAACCCACAGATCCGCTTCGGCGAGGATTTGATGAGCCGCGTCTCCTACGTCATGATGAACCCGGACGGCCGGGAAGCGATGACCAAGGCGGTGCGCGACGCCATCAACACGCTGATCGGCAGGGTGTGCGAGGAAGGCGGCGTCGACCGCCATGACATCTTCGACACCGTGTTCGTCGGCAATCCGATCATGCACCATTTGTTCCTCGGCATCGACCCGACCGAACTCGGCCAGGCGCCGTTCGCGCTCGCCGTGTCGGGCGCGACGCAGGGCTGGACGCACGAGATCGGCATCGAGGTCAACCGCGGCGCGCGCTACTACACGCTCCCCTGCATCGCCGGCCACGTCGGCGCGGATGCCGCCGGCGCGACGCTCTCGGAAGGCCCGTACCGGCAGGAAAGCATGATGCTGCTGGTCGATGTCGGCACCAATGCCGAGATCGTGCTCGGCAACAGCGCGCGGGTCGTCGCCGCCTCGTCTCCCACCGGCCCGGCCTTCGAAGGCGCCGAGATATCATCCGGCCAGCGTGCGGCGCCCGGCGCCATCGAGCGGGTGCGGATCGACCCGGAAACGCTGGAGCCGCGCTACAAGATCATCGGCACCGAGCAGTGGTCCGACGAAGCGGGATTCGACGACGCATCCTGGACCACCGGCGTGACCGGCATATGCGGCTCCGCCATCATCGAGGTCGTGGCGGAGATGTATCTCACCGGCATCATCTCGGAGGACGGCGTCATCGACGGCGCGCTTGCCGCGACAAGCCCGCGCATCATCCCGAACGGCCGCACCTTCTCCTACCTGCTGCGCGAGGGCCGCACCGGTGAGCCGCGCATCACCGTCACCCAGAACGACGTGCGCGCCATTCAGCTCGCCAAGGCCGCGCTTTATGCCGGCGTCAAGCTGCTGATGGAGAAGCAGGGTGTCGACCGGGTGGATACCATCCGTTTCGCGGGCGCCTTCGGCTCCTTCATCGATCCGAAATACGCCATGGTGCTCGGCCTCATCCCCGACTGCGACCTGTCGGAAGTCAAGGCGGTCGGCAACGCCGCCGGCACCGGCGCGCTGATGGCGCTGCTAAACCGCAACCACCGGCGCGAGATCGAAAAGGAAGTGGCTCGGATCGAGAAGATCGAGACCGCGCTGGAGCCGCATTTCCAGCAGCTCTTCATCGACGCCATGGCGCTGCCGAACAAGGTCGACCCCTTCATCAAACTCGCCGGGCAGGTGAAGCTGCCGCCGCGCAAGGTGGTCGAACAGGCCTCCGGCGACGGCGCCCCCCGTCGCCGCTCGCGCGAGGAACGGACGGCGCGCCGAGCGCGGGAATGAAGGCGTGACGATCGATCTCGCTCCTTACGATTTCGTCGACTTCGGCTGTTCATCGGGAGGCTCCATCAAGTTCGCGATGGAGCGGCTTGGCGGCGTCAACGGCGTCGGCGTGGACCTCGATCCGGTGAAGGTAGCTGCCACCCGCGAAAAGGGCTTCAATGCCGAGCTTGCCGATCTGACGCTGCCGATGTCCTTCAAGGGCAAAGCACGCTTCTCGTTGATCGCGCATGTGCTGGAGCACATTCCCTCGCCGAAAATCGCCGGACAGATCCTGCGCACCGCCGCTTCCATCAGCTCGGAGTTCGTGCTGGTCCGCCAGCCCTGGTTCGACAGCGACGGCCCGCTGGCCGCGATGGGCGTCAAGCTCTACTGGTCGGACTGGAGCGGACACACCAACCATATGACGACGCTGGAGATGTATCTGGCGCTGAAGCCGCTCTTCGTGAAGAAGCTGATCTCGAGCTTCACCATCTTCGGATACCGGCGGATCAGCCATACCGCGTCCGACCGGATCGTGCCGCTGGACGGTCCGATCAACCGCCATCATTATGCGGCCGAGATTGACGGTCCCAAGCCGGAGGCCGACCTCCCCTTCGACTGTTTTGACGAACTGGTGGCGCTGATCGGGGTCAGCCCCTCCTACGACGCGGCGCGTCTTCCGCCTTACTTCCGCGACGCCAAGCCGATCCTCGCGCTGCCCGTTCCGGCAGCGGCCGCGATCGCTCAGACCTTGCGGAAATAGGTCCAATCCCGCTTTGCGCGGCCACGCTTCCTGCCCGCCTCGCCGCCGCTCGCGCGAGGACCGCGCCGCCCGCCGCGGCCGGGAATAGATCGCGCAACACAATATTGCGCCGCACAAATTCATTTGCATACGAATGTTTCCGCAAACCGGTATTTGCTGAAACGAAGGCGCATTCGGGCGCAATCGGGCAGAAACAAACAAACGGCATACCTCCGCTCGCGATCGGCTTCCCGGATGGTCCGGCAGCCGCGACACGCAATGGAGATGGAAATGTCGATACTACATGATATCGGCCGGTTTGGCGCCGCTCTCCGCATGGCGCGCCGCACCCGGCTGGCGATCCGCGAGATGAACGCGCTTCCCCCGGAACTCCAGAAGGACATCGGCTGGCCCGCCAGCCCGGAGTCGCGCATGGCGACCAACGTCCGCAACACCTACCTGGAAGCGCTGCGCTAGCCTGAAGGCGGGATCGGCCGCGTCCGATGCTTGGCCCGATCCCGCTGCCGCGGTCAAAACTTGCCCGTTTCGCGAAACACCTCGAACGTCGCGCGCATATGGTCGGCCACCGCCTTCACCGGCGCGCTGGCGTCGGGCGAGACGATCATCGCAAGACTGTAATTGCCGATTTCCGGCATGCCCTGCTTCGGGCCGAGCTCGACCATGTCGTTGCCGATGAATGATTTCGGCAGCGGCGCGACGGCAAGGTCTGCGAGAATGGCGGCGCGCTGGCCGGCCGTGTGGGCGCTCATATAGGCGATGCGGTAGTTGCGGCCCTCGCGGCCAAGCGCTTCCAGCGCGCCGGCCCGCCAGACGCAGCCCTCTTCCCACAGCGACACGGGCAGGGGCTCGCGCATGTGAGCACAGCCGCCCTTGGCGCCCGCCCAGACGATCGGCTCGGTGAGCAGCACTTCCGCGCCGATCGCGCTGGTCTTGTAGGAGTTGGTGAGCAGCGTGATGTCGAGGGCACGGTCGTCCATGCGGCGGCGCAGATTGATCGACTGGTCGATGGTGACGTCGACCGCGATCGACGGATGCGACTGGGCAAAACGCTTCAGCACGTGGGGCAGGACGCGCTCGCCATAATCATCCGGCGAACCCAGCCGCACCACGCCGACAATGTCGGGCACGATGAATTTCGACACGACCTCGCGGTTGATGGCGAGCAGGCGGCGGGCATAACCCAGCAGCATCTCGCCGTCGGTGGTCAGCGCCACCGAGCGCGCGTCGCGGGTGAAGACCGAGCGGCCGAGCACGTCCTCGAGCTTCTTGATCTGCATCGACACGGCGGAGGGCGTGCGGAACACGGCGGTGGCCGCGATGGTGAAGCTGCCGGTCTCGGCAATCGCCACGAAGGTGCGCAGGACGTCGAGGTCGAGCAGCGGAAGCGGGTGATTGAGCGGGGCGTTCATCGGCGTCTATCCATTCAAAAAAACTGATCGGAAGCATCATTCCATTTCGTTTGATTGAACATGACGCAAGGGCCATAGTCAACAGCATGGAAGGCGGCAAACTTGTCATCCTGACAATTGCCGCCGACCGAAGACCGGAAATGGAAGTTTGACGGATCGCGCGCCGGATGGGCCGGTGTGCGCCAACGGCCTCGCTTTGCCGCGCGGCCACAATTTGAGGAGGACAATATGTCCATCTTTTCCGCCATAGGCCATCTGGCCCACGAATACAGCGTCGCCCGCGCCCGCTATCTGACCGAGCGCCAGGTTCGCGCCCTGCCCTACGAGGTCCAGAAGGACATCGGCTGGCCGGACGCCAGCGAGCGGCAGCCTTCCTCGCGCATCGCCGTGGGGTCCTGGGCCGGAGGCCGCTGATCGTGAAATGTCCCGCGTAGACCCGCCGTCATCACCATGACGGCGGGTTTTGTTTTTTCGGACCGCCTGTTCTCAGCGCAGTCATGCTTGCCGCGCATGACGCATCTGAGCCAGCCGCATGGCTGATCACCGCCATTTAAAGGCAACTGATTTTGCTTGGCTTTTTGTAATTCCGCCAAACAAAGCCGCGGCTTCGATGTCGTTTTTTATATTGAGCGCTTCGCTTTTATTGCTGCACCGCACAGTGCAAATGCCTATATCAGCGGCATCAAACGAGATGCCCCACTCCTAAGCAGACCTAGCGAAGGCACCCCGTGTAACCACTGCATGGAGCCGTGTCATGAAACTGTTTTCCCGCCTTTTCCGCCGCAACCGCGAAATGAACCTGACGACCGCCCTGGAGCGCCAGCGGCTTGACCGCACCATGCCCGGCCAGTCCGGTGCGATGGCCGCGTCCCGCCTCGGTTTCGTGGTTCGCTAAGCGACTACCGCCGAACCAACCCGATCCGATCGAGCCGCGCCGGTTTCGTCCGCGCGGCTTTTTCGTCACCGTTTGCCGACTGGATGGGCCCGGTGTGCCGCAATGTCGCATTTTTTTGCATCACGCGGGTGCCGATCCATTGACAGCTTAAATTTTTCCTGTTGAGCCTATGCTGATAGCGACATTGATGTCGCATCCGCGCGAGGCTTGCTTGAACGCCGTCAAACATCCGATCAAACGGTCGCTTGTCTTCTTCCTCATCCCCGATTTCACCATGATCGCGTTCGCGACGGCGCTGGAGCCGTTGCGCTCGGCAAACCGGATGCTCGGCTACGAGGCCTACCGCTGGCGCCTCGCAAGCTATGACGGCAAGGCCGTCGCCGCCTCGAACGGCGTCGAATGCGCCGTCAACACGTCGCTGGAGGAGGAACGCCGCAAGATGGCCGGGCCTGAAAGGCCGTCCATGGTGGTGGTCTGCAGCGGCATCAATGTCGAGAAATACCAGAACAAGTCGGCTTTCGCCTGGCTGCGCGAGGAATACAACCGCGGCGTCGCCATCGGCGGGTTGTGCACGGGAGCGCATGTTCTGGCCGCGGCCGGCCTGCTTTCAAACAAACGCTGCGCCATCCATTGGGAGAACCTGCCGGGCTTCTCCGAGGCGTTTCCCAAGGCCAATGTCTTCGCCGATCTTTTCGAGGTCGACCAGAATATCTACACCTGCGCCGGCGGCACCGCGGCACTTGACATGATGCTGAAGCTGATCGGCGACGATTTTGACGACAACCTCGTCAACCGGGTCTGCGAGCAGGTCCTGACGGATCGTGTCCGCAGCCCGACGGACCGCCAGCGCCTGCCGCTTCGCGCCCGCCTCGGCGTGCAGAATGCCAAGGTGCTGTCGATCATCGAACTGATGGAGGCCAATCTTTCCGAGCCGCTGTCGCTGATCGAGATCGCCGACGATGTCGGCCTGTCGCGCCGCCAGATCGAGAGATTGTTCCGCACCGAGATGGGCCGCTCCCCCGCCCGCTATTATCTCGAAATCCGGCTCGACCGCGCCCGGCACCTGCTTATCCAGTCGTCCATGCCGGTGGTCGAGGTCGCGGTCGCCTGCGGCTTCGTCTCGGCTTCGCATTTCTCCAAATGTTATCGCGAGCTCTATTCGCGCTCACCGCAGCAGGAGCGCGTCGACCGCAAGCAATTGCTGGCGGCTTAATTCACAACATAGCTAGGCTCACTCCCGCTCGGCAGATTGTCCCAGCACCGTCTCGATCACCTCGAGCACGGCGATGCTTTCGCGCAGCGGCATGACGCTCGACTGCGCCGCGCCGGCCCGCACCGCTTCCATGACCGCCGCCGCCTCGAATTGAAGCCCGTTGCCGGGAAATGGGAAATGACCGACCTTGCGGCCGGGCAGCGGCAGTCTCGACAGCAGTTTTCCCGCCGCCCCCGAGGTCGGCCCCCTCGCCCCGACCAGCGGCAATCCGCTCATCCGCCCCTCGAACAGGGTAATCCGCTGCGCCTTGAGGAATGGCGCCTCGATACGGATCGCGCCACCTTCCCCGAAGATCATGAAACTGTTCGCGCCGTCGCGGTCGAAACCGCAGGCAAGCGTCGCCGTGGCGTTGGCGAAACTGAGTTCGAACCGGCAGCGCCGGTCTACGCCACTTGCGGCCGCCCACCAGCGGCCGGAAAATTTTTCCGGCACGCCGAGCATATGAATGGCGAGCGACAGCGGATAGACGCCGAGGTCAAGCGCGGACCCGCCGCCCATCGCCGGGTCGAAGAACCTGTCGCCCCGCGTCTCCTGCCTGCGATAGGCAAGTTCAGCCTCGATATGCGTGACCTCGCCGATGACGCCGGACGCCAGCATGTCATGAACCGCCTGCACCGCCGGCAGGAAGCGCGTCCACAATGCCTCCATGGCAAAGCAACGGTTCGTGCCCGCCAGATCGGCTATGCCAGCCGCGTCGCCGCTCAGCGTCGCCAGCGGCTTTTCCACCAGCACCGGCTTTCGGGCGCGCAACGCTTCCTGCGCCTGCGAAGCGTGGAGCATGTTCGGCGTCGCCAGATACACCGCATCGATCTCCGGATCGGCGAGCAGGGCGGCAAGTGTTGGATGGAATCCAGCGGCGCCGCACGTCGCGATGAAATCCCGCGCGGCCCTTTCGCTGCGCGAACACACCGCGCCGATCCGCGCGCCATCGACATGGCTGAGATCGGCGGCGAACTGCCGTGCGATCGCCCCGGTGCCGACGATGCCCCATCTGAACGGCCGTGCCGGATCGATGTTTTGAGGATGGGCCGTTTCCTGCTGCATGGCGCGACCATACGCAGCCCCGCCTAAGAGAGGATTTACGGCCTGCAAAGTCCGTCGCTGCCTTCTCGCAGGCAGGCTCGGCCGGCGTCGCCAGCCCGATGCAATGGATGTCATCCGTGCGGCCGGACGAAGATCCGGCTCGGCGTTCCGCGACCCCGACCGATTTCCAGCGGCCTCAAAACGGGGATCACAAATTCGCCGCGACGCCGAAAATTTTCGCGGATGGCGGGCTGCAAGACCGCCAGGCCATTGTTTTTGCTCGACCTGCCGACTCCCCCCGGGCGTGCGAAACGCCGTCGCAAGCGATTGCAGTCCCCTCCCCAAAGACCTGCCTCATACTTGCCGCCGGTTTCCCAACACCGGTCATGGCGGTGGCGAAAGGCGGCGGCGATGGACGGAAGCACGGCAATCGAGAACAATCGCGTGGCACTGACACGCATCCTGGTCATGCTCGTCGCCATGGCCGGGATGAGCGCTGGGATGCCGGGCGCTGGGGGCCTTGGCGTTGGGAGCCCAGGCGCTGGGGGCGCTGGCGGCGCCGGCGCTGGCGGTCTTGACGCTGGCGGCGGTGGCAATGGGGGCGGTGGCAATGGGGGCACTGGCGCTGGGATGCCGTGCGCTGGGGGACAGTTTACTTTCTTTCCGCGGAAGGGCGCTGCCGCTTCAAGGCAGGTGCTGGCGGAAAAAAGTAAACTGTCCCCGGCACTTACCCTCCCCCGCCATCTCTATCTCGCCATCCTGCGGCTGTTGCGTCCGGCCGAAGCCGCCGCGCGGCGCCTCATCATCGCGGCGGCGCGCGGGATCGTGGTGGTATTGCCGCCGCTGCGCCCGCGCAAGCCAAAGCCCACGACGTTGCGAGGTCCTCGCGCCTTCCTGCCAAAGGGCCCGAAGAAACGTCCCAAGCCCGCTCCGCGCGCTCTCTCGCTGTCGCTGCTCGATCCGCCGCGGCGTCTGTTCCAAATCCCGCGCCGCGCTGTGCCGGCCCACGCCGCTCCGCGCATCCTGGGCCTCGATTTCTATGCAACCTACCGGCCGCTGCCGCCTCCGCCGTCGCCCGACGATCCGATCGATGCCATGCGTCTCGGCCAACGCCTTGCGGCGCTCACCGCCGCACTCAACGACCTGCCGGGCCAGGCACAACGATTCGCCCGTTGGTGCGCACGACGCGACGCCGCTGTCGCGCGGGACGGTCCCGCCGCCTGCCGGCGCGTCTCGCCGCTGCGGCGCGGCCGTCCGCCTGGCGGCCGGCTGTCCCGCTATGATCCCGTCGCGACCCTTCCGCGAAAAATCCGCGAGGTCGACGAAATTCTTGCTCACGCCCACGCGCTGGCCGTCTACGCCCTGGATCGCCCCGACACGTCCTGACGGCGCCGCCCTTGCCGCATGCGAAAAGCCGAGAAGGACGACTCGCGCAGCTTTTTCGCGGCGCGGGACGATATGGGCTGTCTGTAAATACCGGAGTTGGTCTGTCGATGGAGCCGCTCTGCTTCACCTGGCGCTGCGACAGGGCGCACCCAAAGCGCAAGATATCAGCGAGAGTCCCACATGAACGACCGATCCCGCCACATTTTTTCGCCGATCATGCAGTCGTAGCCCTGCACATCCTGGGCGAGGATCACCGGAAAACCCTCGTCGGCCGGTGGCGGCTCGAAATTGTCGGCCAGTTCCAGCACCAGCTTTCGCCGGATCGCTTCGGGAAACTGTTCCCAGTCATTGACCGGGATCATGAACGATCCCGGCCCGCCGATCACGCAATTGGTATAATAGTTGTCGAGGTCCTTGACGTCGTAGACGCTGGTGAACCCGCCGCTGGTCATCAGCGGCAGTCCGTTGACGACGATGCCTTGCGCAACCGCGCTGTCGCGGCTGAGCACCACCGGGCCGCCCTGGTTGTTGGGCCCGTCGCCGGAAATGTCGATCACCCGCTTCAAGCTGCGGAACTGGCTCTCCGCAAAGAGATCGGCGCCGAACTCCAGTGCGCCGGAGATCGAGGTGCGCCGCGCGCTGTTGGGCGGATTGGCGCCAAGCTGCGCCACCACGCGCTCCGCGTCGGCGCGCGACGCGATCACCGTCCACGGCACGATCAGATGCTGCGAGGTCGCGCCGGCCCACTCGAAATAGGTCACAGCGATCTTGCCATAGGCGCCGTCGGCAATGGCTTGAAGCACGCCGTCGTCGGTCAGGGCCGCGGCGTAACCACGGCGCTGGATTTCCAGTTCCTGCGGCGACATGGAAAGCGACACGTCGACCGCCAGCACCAGCTCGACATCGACGACTTCCTGCGCCAGCGCCGGCCGGACGCAATGAGCGCCGAGAATTACGGCGGCGGCTGCGAGAATCTGTCCAGTGCGCAGGGAACGAGACATGACGTCAGGTTACGCGAAACAAACATCTTGAAAAGAAAGGCCGGAGGAAATCCCCCGGCCTGTTCTTCACAATTTCGCGACTAACGATGCTTGGTCGGCCGTCAACTTCTGGGCTTCAGATTTTCGGGATCGTAGAGCGGCTTATAGCCGACGCCGGCCACTTCGACCGGATAGGTGTCGCCGAAATACTCGACGCTCAGCTTGCGGCCTTCCTGGCAATACGCCCATGGCAGGTATGCGAGCGCGATGTTCCTCCCGAGGGTCGGACCGTAGGCGACCGAGGTTGTGAAAGAGCGGCGGCCGAGTTCGTCGACCAGCGTCTCGCCCGTGGCGGGGTCCATCACCGGCATCGAGCCGACGGGATAGCGGGCCACGCCCTTGGCGTCGCGGTTGTCGGTCATCACCAGCGTGCAAAGCATCGCCGGCTGGTTCGCCCGCGCCTTGTATTCCAGATGTTTCGCCTTGCCGCGGAAATCGGCCTCCTTGACCTTCGGACGGGCGAGGTCGGCTTCAATCAGATTGTATTCCGTCAGCAGATCGGCGTTCTGCAGCCGCAGGCTCTTTTCCATGCGGCGCGAGTTCGCATAGGTCTCGACGCCGAAGGCCATGACGCCGGTCGAGCGCAGCGCGTCCCAGACGGCCAGCCCGTCCTCGTAGCGCATGTGCAACTCCCAGCCCTGCTCGCCGACATAGGAGATGCGGAAGGCGGTAACATCCTTGCCTGCGATCCTGATCGGCTTGATCGCCGCGAAGGCGAAATTTTCCGCCGCGAGACCGGCGGTATCCTCGACGACCTTCTGCAAGGTAGCGCGGGCATTCGGTCCCCAGATGCCGATGGTCACAAACCTCTCCGAAACGTCGGTGACCGTCACGTCGAAGCCTTTGTCCTCGGCGACCCGCTTCACATAATGGAAGTCGCGCGGGCCGGCATCGGCGCCATCGACGACGCGGCAACTGTCGGCCATACGGATCACGGTGAGATCGGCGCGCACCATGCCCTGGTCATCGAGGAAATGGGTGTAGATGCCCTTGCCGATATTGGCGTCGCCGCCGATCTTCGCCGCGCACAGCCATTCCATCAACTCGACATGGTCGGGACCTTCGACGTCGAACATATAGAAATGCGACAGGTTGACGATGCCGCAATCCTCGCTCATCGCAAGATGCTCGGCATTGGAGACGCGCCAAAAGTGCCTGGCGTCCCATTCGTTCCCGCGCACCGGAATCCGGTTGCCGTATTTCTCCAGAAGATGCTCGTTGGCCTTGTAGCCGTGGGCACGCTCCCAGCCGCCGAGTTCCATGAAGTAGCCGCCGAGTTCCTTTTCGCGTTCGTAGAAGGGCGAGCGCTTGACGTTGCGGCCTGTCCCATAGGGCTCCCGGGGATGAACGGCGGGCGTATAGACCTTTTGCGCCGCCTCGCCGCAGCGCCCGGCGATGAAATCCTCCTTGAGCTGGTGCGGGTAGAAACGGGCGAAATCGATCGAGGCATGGTCGATCTCGGTGCGCCCGTCCGTCATCCAGTCGGCAACCAGCTTGCCATAGCCGGGGCCGTCCTTGACCCAGATGCCAACGGCGTACCACAGGCCCCTCACCTTCTGGCTCTCGCCGACCGACGAGCCCCCCGCGGCGGAGACCTGCAGCAGCCCGTTGAACGAGCGCCGCTCGTCATAGCCGAGTTCGGCCAGGATCGGCGTCAGTTCGATCGCCTTCTCCAGCGGCTCGAGGATTTGCTCCATGTCGAGATCGCGCTGCGACGGCGACAGCCGCGCCTGCTCCTTTTCCAAAAGGTCACGGGGATGGCAGAGGCGCGGGTTCTTCTCCTCGTAGTAACCCCACTCGATCATGCCGCCTTCCGAGGTCGTCGGGTCGCCGGTATCGCGCATATAGGCCGAGTTGCCCTGGTCGCGCATGAGCGGATAGCCGATCTCCTTGCCGGTGCCGGCGAATTCCGTATACGGCCCGAAGAACGTCAGCGGGTGGTCGACCGGCATAACGGGTAGGTCCTCGCCCGCCATCTCGGCGATCAGCCGGCCCCACAGGCCGGCGCAGACAACGACATGGTCGGCAAAGATGGTGCCGCGGTCGGTGACCACGCCCTTGATGCGGCCGTTCTCGATGATCAGCGACTTCGCCGGCGTGTTGGCGAAGGCTTTCAGCCTGCCGGACTTTTCGCCCATGTCGACCAGCTTGCCGGCGACCGTCTGCGAACGCGGGATGACGAGGCCGGCATCGGGGTCCCAGAGGCCGCCCTGCACCATGCTCTCCTCGATCAGCGGGAACTTTTCCTTGATCTCGGCCGGCTCTATCAAACGGGCGCGCGTGCCGAACGCCTTGCCCGACGTGACCTTGCGCTTGATCTCGTCCATGCGCGTATCGTCGCCGACGCGGGCGACTTCCAACCCACCGATGCGGTCGTAATGGCCGAGCTTGTCGTAGAAATCGATCGAATAAAGCGACGTCCAGCAGGACAGGAAGTCGTGGCTGGTCATGTAGCAGAAGTCCGACGCATGCGCCGTCGATCCGACATCGGTCGGGATGCCCGATTTGTCGATGCCGACGATATCGTCCCAGCCGCGCTCGATCAGGTGGTGCGCGACCGAGGCGCCGACGATCCCGCCCAGCCCGATGATGACGACTTTCGCTTTTGCCGGAAACCCTGCCATTGCCCGCGATCCTGAAATGGAATTTCGCGCACACTATAGAGCCGCACGATCCGATTGCAGCCTGTTTGCGACATCGTCAAAAGGCGCCGCGACGAAGGCCGCGAAGCATCGGCCCTCCGCTTGCCGGGAGCCCCGTCTTTCCGTAGGCTCACCCTCATCCCAAGGTAGTTTCGACAAGCTCGGGCAACACCGAAGCGGCGCGGCTCAACCAGGGAGACGTGCGATGAAGGAGATCGACTGCAAGCTGAAGCTTGCCGAGGATGCCGACTGGAAAAACAACGACCGCATCGTCGAGATGTCGGTGGCCGGAAAGGAATTGCGCCGAGGCACCTGGACGATGACCAGCGACGCACGCGATCCGCGCATGCAGATCGGCGTCTCCAGCGGAAGATGGTTCGTGCATTCGCTGGAGGCTACCGGCTGGACGATGACCTTCCTCGCAAACGATGACACCAAGGTCCTGGTCGAACTGTTCCGCGTCGGTAGCCAGCCCGTCGAGGATACGGGTTGCGGCGCAAGCCGCGGCGGTGACGGCTGGCGCCAGGGGCCGCCTAACTCGGACATCAACTACATTCTGAGTTTCAGCTGCATTTAGCAGGCACGTTTAGGCGAACGCCCAGAGGCCCTCGGCGTACAGCCTAACGTGCGGGCCTCTACGCTTCGCGTCTCGGCGGACATGTCGACGGGTAACGCTACCGACAGAAAGCCCCCTTAACAGATCGATGGACTGCGGAGCTTCTCGCGGCTTCCCCGACGCTAAGCTCGCGCTCTCACGATATCGAAGCGCGGCTTCCAGATCGTCACCAGCAGGACGGCGATGCCCAGAATGAAGACGTGGTAGAAACGGTCGTCCGGCAGCGGGAAGCTGGCGAACTTGCCGAGCGTGCCGATCATCAGCGCGAAGATCAGGCCGTTCTGCCGGTTGGTGATCGGCTTGCCGTAGCGGTAGAGCAGCGCCCATCCCGCGGCGAACAGTGCCAGGATCGCCGGCCAGTCGCTGTTGATCAGCGCCACCACCACGCCGCGCACATAGCCCTGCAACATGGTCATCAGCGAGAAATCGGGGTGGAAATCGACCATCGAGCTCTGGATCTGCACGCATGAGAAATAGAAATGCGCCCACCAGCCCGGATGGTGTCCATATTTGGAAATGATCATGCAGCCGATGAATGCCGCCAGGAAGGTCAGCAGCCAAGGCAGGATGCGCCAGCCGAACACCACCGCGGTCACCAGCATGGCGAAGATCAGGATCAGATTGTCCGGCCGCACGAACACGCTGAGAAACAGCAGCACACAGGCCAGCGCATCGCGTCCGCGCACGAAGGCGTAAAGCGCCGCGATCGACACCAGCGACAACAGCATGTCCGGCACCACCGCCGAGGTCATCTGGGCCTGGTCCGCCAGCATCAGCAGCGGCGCCAGGATGAACCCGGCCTGCAGCGCGTTTTCGCGCCACAGCCAGTAGAGCAAGAGGCCGCCGACCAGCAGCGACGGGATGACCGACAGCAGGATCGACGCCATTCCCGCCCCGAAGACCGGCTCCAGCGCGCGGATCGCCCAGACATAGCCGACCTTCACCCGGTACATCGAGAGCTGCGACTGGAAATCGACCGGATTCTCCCACTGGTGCTTGTTGTAGGGGTTGCCGTACTGGATCTCGTAGAGCTGCGAGGGCCGCGCGCCTTTCGAAATCTCGTCCCAGGTGGCCTTGTGCAACTCGGCCGGGTCCTGGTAGCGGTCCTCAAGCGCGGTCGCGACATAGGCCACCATGTCCCAATTGTAGTCGGGCTTGACGAGCGCGTAGAGCGCGATCACCACGCAGACGGCTGCGAAGAAGATCGCGGCCACCCGGTCCAGCAATGTCCGGTTCGTGGTGGCGTTGGCGATGCCCTTACCCACGCCCGTATCCAGCGCCCATTCGATCGGCGCGCGTTCGATCTTCGTCAACATCTGCCCTACCCCTGTTGCCATGGCGGCGCCCCCACGCGCCGCAGGCTAAGGTGTGCCGACGTTCGGGTCAGGCTGAGCCAAAAATGACGGATTTAGAGAACCGGAGCGAAGCGTACGTTTGGTACGTGAGCACCGGAAGCGCCGAAACCGCCATTTGCAGGCTAGCCTTATCCGAACCGCGGCATATCCTCAGCCCATCTGGCTTTTCACGAAATCCTTCACGATTGAGACGATGCCGCGCGACAGCAGGCTGTCCAGCGCATCGACGAAGCGGTCGACATGCTCGCGCTGGCAGATCAGCGGCGGCTCCAGCCTGATCACGTTGCGGTTGTATTCGGTGAAGGCCACCAGCACGTCGTAATCGCGCAGCAGCAGTGCCCCGACGAAGCCCGACAGCGAGCCCTTCAGCTTGTCGTCGAGCACGCTGACCACCGGCCGCAGCACCATCGGCAGGGTCTGCGAGAAATCGTGGAACTCCAGGCCGACCATGAAGCCCTGACCGCGCACTTCCTTGATGATCTTCGGATATTTCGCCTGTACAGCCTTGAGCCGCTCCAACAGATAGGCGCCGGTCTCGGCCGAATTGTCGATCAGGTGCTCGTCGTAGAGCACATTGAGCGCCTCGATCGCCGTTACGCAGGCCTCGCCGATGCCGCCGAAGGTCGCCATGGCGTGGATCATCGCGGTCTTCGGCGTGCCGTATGCCTTCATGTAGACGTCACGCCTGGCGATCATCGCACCGACCGCCGCCTTGCCGCCGCCGAGCGATTTCGCCAGCGCGGTCACATCCGGCACGACGCCGTAGTGTTCGAAGGCATAGAAGCGGCCGGACCGGCCGTAGCCGCATTGCACCTCGTCGGCGACCCACAGCACGCCGTACTGGTCGCAAAGCGCCCGCAGCTTGGTCCAGAATTCCGCCGGCGCCTGCACGATGCCGCCGCCGCCCTGGATGGTCTCGAGCACGATCACGCCGATCTCCGGATCGGTGCGGAACGCCCGCTCGATGGCGTTGATGTCGCCGAACGGCACCTTCACCGTATTGTCGGTCACCTTGAAGTCGGCGCGGTAGAGCGCACCGTCGGTGATGGCCAGAACGCCCTTGGTCTTTCCGTGGAAGGAGTTTTCGGCATAGACGATCTTCGGCCGCTTCGGGCCGGCGGCGCGCTCGGCCACCTTGATCGCCGCTTCCATCGCTTCCGATCCGGACGAGCCGAGGAAGACCATGTCGAGATCGCCCGGCGAGCACTTTGCCAGATTGTGGGCAAGGGCCGCCGCATATTGCGACATGAAGGCGATGGCGATCTCCTGCCGCTTCTCCTCCTGGAACTTTTTACGCGCCTCAAGAATCTTAGGATGGTTGTGGCCGAAGGCCAGCGACCCGAAGCCACCGAAGAAATCAAGAATCTTCCGGCCGTTCTGGTCGATGTAATACATGCCTTCGGCACGCTCGATCTTGATCTTGTGGAAGCCGAGCAGCTTCATGAAATGCAGCTGGCCGGGGTTGAGGTGCGTCTTGAACAGGTCGGTCAGCCGGGCGACGTCCATCGCCTTGGCTTCCTCGACCGTGATCAGATCCGGCTTCGGCAGACGGTTATGCCCGGCGCTTGCGGACCCGATCGTCGAGCGCATGTTTTCCGGCTTGGTCATGGCATTCATCTCATCGATCTCCTATTCGGCCGGAACTTGAGAGGGAGCAGCCATGCGGCCTTCCTTCTTGGCGCGGTATTCGGTGTAGGCGGCGATCAGCATGTCCTCGTCGCGATATTGCGGCACCCAACCGAGGTCGCGCTTGCCCTTGGACACGTCCAGCAGGCAGTCCTCGTCGGCGATCAGGTACTGCTCGGGGTCCATGATCGGCATGTTCATGAGGTCGAGCAGATCGAGCGTGCGTTTCACCGCCCAGCCCGGCGTCGGGATGAGGATCGACTTCGACCCCGCATGTTTGACCAGGTCGCCGAGCAGTTTTCGCACCGACGGCGGGTTGAGCGAGCCGAGATTATAGGCCTCGTTCGGCACGCCGGCCTTGAAGGCGCAGCGCGCGGCTTCCGCGCAGTCGAACACCGAGATGAACTGGTAGGGATTCTTGCCCGAGCCGATCATCGGCACCGGCAGGTTCAGGTCGATCAGCTTGAACAGCTTTTCCAGGATGCCGAGGCGGCCGGGACCGATGATCAGGCGCGGGCGGAACAGCGAAATGTTCATGCCGCGCTTGCGCCAGTCGGCGGCGAGTTCCTCGGTCTTCAGCTTCGACAGGCCGTATTCGCCAAGGGGCGCGACCGGGTGATCCTCGGTCATCGGATGGTACACCGTGTGGCCATAGATCATGTCGGTTGTAAAATGCACGAGCTTCGGCGCACCGGCCTTTGACATCGCCTCGATGATGTGGACGGTGCCGTGATAGTTCACCGGGAAGAAGAACTCGTGGCGCTTGGCGCGCACCTGGATCGGCGACAGCATCTTCGCCGAAAGGTTGTAGACCATGTCGTCGGCCTTGATGCCGACGCCGGCCACCGAGGCCGGATCGGTCACGTCGCAGCGGACGTAGCGTGCCTGCCGGTAATGCGGCAGGTCGCTCTTGACGATGTCGGCGACGATGACCTCGTGGCCGTCGGCAAGGAGTTTGGGGGCAAGATGACGACCGACGAAACCGTCGCCGCCGAAGATAATATGTCTCATTTTGAGATCTCGCTGGTTTGCAGGGATGCAGAAGCAACCTTCGTGCCGTCTTCGTGGCTGTCGCGCCCGCTCTGCGCGATCAGCACCGTGCCGACGCAGATGAAGGCGATGCCGGCGATGCGCCAGGCGTTCAAATCCTCGCGGAAGATAAAATAGGCGAACACGGCGACCGCCACATAGGCGAGGCTGAGGAAGGGATAGGCGAAGGACAGTTCGACTTTCGACAGCACATAGAGATGCGACGCCATCGAGATCACGAAGGTGCAAAGCCCGACGAACACCCACGGGCTGAAGACGATCTGCAGGATCTTGACGATCGGGTTGGCGCCCTCGAACGAGATCGACCCAAGGTTCATCATGCCCTGCTTGAGCATCAATTGGGCCGCAGCGTTGGTCAGAACCGTAAAGAGGATGAAAGGCAGGTACTTCATGTTCTCGCTCTCGTTGCACCGGTCCTAACGGCAACCCGGAAATATCCAGTGAAACCGGGCGCGGCATTTGATTAAACTTGTCCGCGTCCCGGATTGTCCCTTGGGTGTTACTCGGCAGCCTTTGCCGCGCTCCAATCGTGCGACTTCAATCGCATCGCGGTGCGTGCCCAGAAGCTCGACAGGAAAGCGGGATCGCGCATCGATTCGAGCCGCTGCCAATCCGGGAAGGAAGCGCCGAAGGTGGCGGCCGACATGCGCGCGTCCTTGTAGGGATTGACGGCCCCTCCGGCAGCCACCGTGATGGCGTCGAGTTCCTTGAGCAGCGCCAGCGTGCGCTGGCCGCGGTTGGGAAAATCCAGCGTCAGCGTGTAGCCGGGCCGTGGGAAGGAAAGCATGGCCGGCGAGCGAAGTGTGCCAAAACGCTTCAACACGGTGAGGAACGAGCCCTGTCCCGCCTTGCGCGCCGCGTGCAGCAACACGGCAACCGCCTCGCGCGCCGCCTCGAAAGGCACGACGCTCTGGTGCTGGAACAGGCCCTTCGGCCCGTAGAGCCGGTTCCAGTCCGCCACCCCGTCGAGCGGGAAGAAAAAACCCTGGTAGCCGGTCGTGTGCGGACCTTGGTTGCGCCCGCGCTTCCAGCGATAGGCGGCGTTGAACGCCGTCAGGAACGGCCGGTTGAGCACATTGATCGGCGGCTGGAACGGCACCGACAGCCGCCGCCCGCTCTGACCGGCCTGCAGCGATCCGTTCTCCGCATGATTTCCTGTGAGCAGCAGCCCGCGTCCCGCCCGTTTTCCGCCGGCAAGCTGGTCGATCCAGGCGACCGCGTATTCGTTGGCGTCGTCCGCCGCCTCGGCGCGGTCGAAATATTCTCCCAGCCCGGAGAACGGCGTCACCGTCTCGGCCACGTCGAGCGACGGCACGCGCATCAGCCGGATCGATGCCGACAGGATGATGCCGGTAAGCCCCATGCCGCCAATCGTCGCCTGGAACAGCCGCGCATTCGACGTTTTCGAGCAGCTATAGGTCTTGCCGTCGGATTTCAGCAGTTCGATCTGTTCGACATGACAGCCGAAGGTGCCGCGCCGGTGATGGTTCTTGCCGTGCACATCGTTGGCGATAGCCCCGCCGAGCGTAACGAACTGGGTGCCGGGCACCACCGGCGGAAAGAATCCGTGCGGCGCCGCATGGGCGATGATGTCGGACAAAAGCATCCCGGCTTCCGCCGTGAACAACCCGCTCTCGGTGTCGAAACCGATCATCCGCTTCAGCGAGCGTATGTCGGCCAGGACGCCGTCCTGCGGCTGGCAACTGTCGCCATAGGACCGGCCATTGCCGTAGGGCAGGATCGTGTCCGCCCCGGCTTGCCCGCTCTTGAGCAGAGCAATCGCCTCGTCAGCCTGCATCGCGCGCTGCGCTGGCGGCGTGACCCGGCCGAAGCTGCCGTAGCTGGCGCGCATCAGACCATGCCCGCCAGCACGAGCATGACCGCGCCCGCAGCCACAACGACCTGGCTGCGCCAGTCGCGCACGATGAACACGACCGGATCGTCATGCAGTTCGTCGCGCCGCGCCAGGATCCAGATGCGCATGGTGAGGTAGAGCACCGTCGGCGCCAGCGGCCACACCATCCACGGATGCGAATAGAGTTCGCGCACGGCCGAACTGTCGATGTAGAGCGCAAGCACCAGCGCCGAGGAAAAGGCCGAGGCCATCCCAGCCTGCGCGATGATCTCCTGATCCTCGGCACGGTAGCCGCGCCCGGCGATGCGCTCACCCGGCACCAGCACCGAGGACCGCAACTCGACGTAGCGCTTCACCAGCGCCAGCGACAGGAAGAAGAAGGTCGAGAAGGCGAGCAACCAGAACGAGACGCCGATATCGGTTGCGGCAGCGCCAGCGAGGATCCGCATCGTGTAGAGGCCGGCCAGCATCAGCACGTCGAGCAGCAACATGCGCTTGACGGACAGAGAGTAGGCCGTCGTCGCAACCAGATAGGCGCAGAGCACGCCGAGGAACAGCAGCGGCAGGAAAGCGGCCACAGCGAAACTAAGGACCAGCAACCCCATGGCGGAGAAAATGCCGAAACGCATCGACAATAGCCCGCTGGCGAATGGCCGGTTGCGTTTGGTCGGATGGCGGCGGTCGAGCGCCAAGTCGAAAAAGTCGTTGACGATGTAAATGGCGGAGGCCGCGGCGCTGAAGGAAATGAACGCCAGGATGCAGTCGACCAGCATCGCCACGTTGAAATATTCGTGGCTGAGCACCACCGGCACGGCAATCAGCCCGTTCTTCAGCCATTGATGCGCGCGCAGCATCTTGAGGATGGTCTTGGCCGTCGGCTTCGGCGTTTCGATCAACTCGCAGCCATGTGCCGCCTGCCAGGCTGCCGCGCTGCGGTCGGGCGCCACCACACTCGCCTCGCGCGCCGCGTCGAAAATCTCGAGGTCGTGCCGGCTGTTGCCGAAATAGTCGAAGCCGGCGTCGCCATAGGCGGCGACCAGCGCGGCGCGCTTGCGCTTCGAGGTCAGGTTCTCCTTGCCGTCGGTGGCAAGCACCGCATCGAAGATGCCGAGATGTTGTGCGATGGCTTCCGCGAATTTGCGCGGCGTGCCGGTCGCCAGCACCAGCCGGCGGCCGCTGGCGCGTTCGGCATGCAGCCGCTCCATGACTTCCTTGCGGTAGGGCAGCGCCGCCGGATCGATGTCGACGCGCCTGGCGATCTCCATCTTCAGCGTCGCCGGGCCTTTCGCCAGCCAGAACGGCACGAGGAACACAAGCAGCGGGTTCTGCCGCAAAAGCAGGAACAGGCCTTCCCACAGAAGATCCGTCGCGATCAGCGTGCCGTCGAGATCGACGGCCAACGGAACTGCATTCTTCTCCGACCGCGCATCCATCGAGCCAGTTTCCGCAATTGCCATGAAACGCCATCAGCAGCGTCGCCGGGGAGGCTATAACGGAGGGACCGGTTAGGGTGCGTTAATGCGGCACCCGGCCGGCAAAGCAGCTTAACAGCTTTGCAAATCAAGGTTAAGCGACTGCAACCGGAAATGTTAAAAGGCCGGGCGACGGCCCGGCCTCGGCATTCCGACAAGCGCGCCGCAGCGCCTATTTGATGCGGCCGACGCCGCCCGATATTTCGACCGTTTCGGTGCCGGTCAGGGCCTGGCGGTCGCCATTCGGCATGGTGACGAAGCAGCCGCCAGAGCAGAACTCGACCGTCTCGCCGGCGGCCAGCGAAAGCTCCGACTTGCTGCCGCCCTCGGTGACGATCAGCGTGCGCGGCTCGGAGTCGAGATTGACAGCGCTGGCCGCATGCGCCGCGTTGCCCATCACGACAAGGCAGACGGCCGCGACGACTTGGTACTTCATGGCTTTCCGGTGTTTCCACCGCCTCTATCAAGAGCTGGGGACAACTTGTCCCTTTCGAGGAGAGCTTATAACCGGCCGAAGCTGAACGCCAACTGAATGACATGTTCATGCCACAGTTGGCGGCGCGGTCAAGCGGGATCGACCCGGCGGCGGCGCGGTTTGCGCGCCTTGACCTCTTCCTCGGCCAGCGCGCGACGTTGAACGGTGGCGGCCAGTTCAGCCTCCGCCTTGTCGTCGTCGGTGGACCATTTCAGCTTGGAAAGATCGAGCGGCACCTGCGCCGGGATGGCGATGCTGATGTTCTCGCGGTCGAATGCATCCAGAATCGCGAAACGCAGGTCGTTCTGCACGATGCCGCCATTGCCGATGTCCGACAGGAAGACGCGTATCTCGAAATTCATCGACGTCTGGGCAAAGGCGGTGAACGCCACGAACGGCTCCGGGTTCTTCAGCACCAGCGGATGGCCGGACGCCAGTTCCAGCAGCAGCGCATGCACTTTTCGCGCATCCGTACCGTAGGCCACGGCCACCGGTATCTCGATGCGGCCCAGTTTGTTGCGATGCGTCCAGTTGCCGACCGCGCCGTTGATCAGCTCCGAATTCGGCAGGATCACCGTCTGGCGCTGGAACGTCTCGATCTCAGTGGCCCGGACGCTGATCTTCTTGACGGTGCCGGACACCGCCCCGGCCACCACCCAGTCACCGGCCTTGAACGGCCGCTCGGCGAGCAGGATCAGCCCGGAGACGAAGTTGGAGACGACGTTCTGGAGGCCGAAACCGATACCGAGCGAGAGACCGCCGGCGATGAGCGCCAGGTTGGAGAAGTCGATACCCGCCGCCGACAACCCCACCAGCCCGGCAATGGCCAGGCCGGCGTAGCCGACCACGGTGCGGATCGAGTTGCGCACGCCAGTGTCGACGCGGCCGCGCGCCATCACCGAGCCGTCGAGCCAGCCCTGGAACCAGCGCGTCAGCACGAAGCCCGCGCCGAACACCAGGATGCCCCAGAGGATACCGGTCAGCGACAGCGTGAACGAGCCTATGCGGATGCCCGTCGCGATCTTGTACATCCACGAGCCGATGTCGCCCGGCTGGAAGCCCCACTGGAACAGGACCAGCGGCAGGCCGACGACGACGACGGCGATGTTGATCAGGATGCTGACCAGCAGGCTGATCTGATCGAGGCCGGCATCGTCCAGCTTGAACCAGCGCTGGAACCGTGCGCCGATCGTGGTGCCGGCGAACGCCCCTTCCTCCGACACGGCCCGCGACGACAGGAAGCCGATATACATGGTCGCCAGCACCGCGCCTGTCCAGACGATCTGCTGCGAAATGAAACGGGCAAGGCCGATATAGCCCAGCAGCGCCGCCACGATGGTCGTCAGGCCCAGCGCATAGATGAACAGGCGCACCGCCGCCGGCCAGGGCCGTGGCCGTCCCGCCTCGTCGGCGAAAGGCCGCACCAGTCCGCTGGCCGTCACCAGAAGACCGATGATGACGGTTGCCACCAGAGCTTCGCCGACCGTCAGCGACACGGGTGCATCCAGCGTCTCGTAGATATCGCTCAGCAGGAAATCCAGGCCGCTGAACAGAGCCGTCGCGGACATGATCCACAGGAGCTTCGCCGCGGCACCCGACTGCACCGGGATCAAGCGCCAGTGCGGCAGGTCGGGCGACAGCACGGCCTTGCCCAGCCGGTGAACGAAGAAAACCAGGCCTATGACGCCGAACAGCGACGCCAGCATCGTGCCGATGTCGCCGCGCAGCACCTGGAAATAGTCGAACAGCGAAAATGTGACGCCCAGGAACACGCCGAGCGCCAGCGACGGAATCAGCGTCGACCAGAACGCCACGGACAGCCGGCTGAGATAGGTCGGATCGGTCTTGTTGGGATCGGCCTCGAACAGATGGCCGAACATCCGTCTTCCGCCGACCAGCAGGATGACAGCGGCGATCAGCGCGAAGAACGTCGCGGCCAGCACCGAACTCAGCTTGAAGTTGACGACGAAGCGCAGCCACGCCGATACCGAGCGGTAGAGGTTCGCCGTGGTGACTTGGAAGGCTCCCAGAACCTCGCTAAGCAGCGGGAAATTGATGTCGTAGCGTTTGGTCAGCAGCCGCGAAAACAGGTCGCGGCGCATGTCGGTGACGCGCGTGACCAGCGTGTTGACGCGGATCGACAGATCTTCGGCCGCGCCCAGAGCGGCGTTGATCTCGGCCTTTTCCGCCGCGAGGCTCTGGCGCTCGGCGGTCACTATGTCCGGTTCGGGCGCCGCTCCCGCGGCCGGCGGCGGACCGAGCTGCTCGATTCGCGCATTGATTTCGCTGAGACGAGGCCTGAACGAAACGGAACTGTTGATCAGGTCGCGGGCGATCTCTTCCAGTTGCAGCCGGATATCGACCAGCTTCGGATCGTCCTCGGGATTGGCGTCGATTTCCTTTTCGAGCCCGTCGGTGCGGGACGTCAGCCCGCTGATCACCGCGCGCTGCTCGTCGACTATCGACGAACCGGGCCGGGCCGCCCCCTGCGCGCCCGCCGGCGATGGCGGGAACGCCATCGCTGCGGCGATCAGGAACAGAATGGCGATCAGTCCCGAAACAATCTTTTTCATCGGCCGGGTCATAGCCGGCAACATGGCGTTCCCATGGCGTTGAGTGATACTGGTCGCGCCTGACTCGGGCAAGCCGGAGTCGGCCCTGTGAAAGGGCGTGGCGTAAAACTGGCTTGCGCGCCGACGCTCCGCCTATAGTGTGCCGCTTGCCTAACCTGAAAGTTTGTTTCCCGATGGCGGAATATTCTGCTCTCTCGATCCTGAAGAACGCACTCTCCGGCAACCGCGACTGGAAGCCGGCCTGGCGCAAGCCGGAGCCCAAGCCGAACTATGACGTGATCGTCATCGGCGGCGGCGGCCATGGCCTGTCGACCGCCTATTATCTCGCCAAGGAACACGGCATCACCAACGTGGCTGTGGTCGAGAAGGGTTATCTCGGCTCGGGCAACATCGGCCGCAACACCACCATCGTGCGTTCCAACTACCTGCTGCCGCAGAACATCCGCTTCTACGAGCATTCGATGAAGCTGTGGGAAAACCTCTCCCACGATTTGAACTACAACGTCATGTTCTCGCAGCGCGGCATCTTGAATCTCGCCCATACGCCCGGCCAGTTCGACGATTATGCGCGGCGCGGCAACGCCATGCGCCACGAAGGCGGCGACGCTGAACTGCTTTATCCGGACCAGATCGCCCGGCTCTATCCCGGCCTCGACGTGTCGCCCAAGGCGCGTTTCCCGGTGGTCGGCGGCCTGCTGCAGCCGCGCGCCGGCACCGCGCGCCATGACGCCGTCGCCTGGGGTTATGCCCGCGGCGCAGACCGGCGCGGCGTCGATATCCTGGAGAACTGCGAAGTCATCGGCTTCCTCAGGGAAGGCGACCGCGTCGTCGGCGTCAAAACGACGCGCGGCGACATCCGTGCCAAGAAGGTGGCCGTCGCGGCCGCCGGCAGCACCGGCCGCGTTCTGAAGCTTGCCGGCGTCGACAATCTGCCGATCGAGAGCCACGTGCTCCAGGCCTTCGTCTCCGAATCGCTGAAGCCGATCCTGCCCGGCGTCATCACCTGGGGCGGCGGCCATCTCTATGTCTCGCAGTCGGACAAGGGCGGCCTCGTCTTCGGCGGCGACCTAGACGGCTACAACACCTATGCCCAACGCGGAAACCTGCCGCTGGTCGAGGAGGTGATGAGCGAGTTGCTCGCCATGTTCCCGGGCTTCGCCAAGGTTCGTCTGCTGCGCTCCTGGGGCGGCGTCATGGACATGTCGATGGACGGCTCGCCGATCATCACCACGGGCCCCCTTCCCGGCATGTATCTGAATTGCGGCTGGTGCTACGGCGGCTTCAAGGCGACGCCGGCCTCCGGCTGGTGTTTTGCCTGGACCATCGCCAAGAACGCCCCGCATGAGATCAACGCGCCCTTCACGCTCGACCGTTTCCATCGCGGCATCCTGATCGACGACAAGGGCCAGGGCGCCACCCCGAAGCTGCACTAGGCAAGAAGAATGCTGATCACCTGTCCCTATTGCGGCCCGCGCGACGTGTCGGAGTTCTCCTATCAGGGCGACGGCAACCGCACGCGCCCCGATCCGTCCTCCACCGACCAGTCAGCCTGGAATGCTTATGTCTATGACCGCGTCAACACGGCCGGCGACCACAAGGAGATCTGGCAGCATGCCGGCGGCTGCCGCTCGCATCTCGCCGTCACCCGCAACACCTTGACCCACCGCATTTCCGACGTCGCCTTCGCCGGTGGTACAAAACGTCGGCATGGAGGCCGTTCATGAGCCCGCGCCGCGGCAACACCGCCGGGCGCGTCGACCGCACCCGCACCATCCGGTTTACCTTCGACGGCAAGCCGCTGACCGGCCATGCCGGCGACACGCTGGCTTCCGCGCTGCTTGCCAACGGCATCTCGCTGATGGCCCGCTCGTTCAAGTATCACCGCCCGCGCGGCGTGTTGACCGCAGGCATCGATGAGCCATCTGCGCTGGTCACCGTATTGAACGGCGAGGAGCGCGAACCCAACATCCCGGCCACGATGCTGGAGATTTACGACGGCCTCGTCGCCGTCAGCCAGAACCGCTTTCCCTCGCTCGCTTTCGATGTCGGCGCGGCGAACGGGCTGGCCGGCAAGGCGATCTCGGCGGGCTTCTACTACAAGACCTTCATGGGTCCGGTCGTCGGCCCGCTGAAGGGCACGCGCTTCTGGATGTTCTGCGAGCATTTTATCCGCCGCGCCGCTGGTCTCGGCAGCGCCGGCACCGCGCCGGACAGTTCGCGCTACGAGCGCATGTACGCCTTTTGCGACGTGCTGGTGGTAGGCTCCGGGCCGGCCGGTCTGATGGCTGCGAAAGCCGCGTCGGAGAACGGCGCGCGCGTCATCCTCGCCGAACTCGACTCGCGCTTCGGCGGCTCGGCTAACTGGTCCGGAGAGCGCATCGATTCGCTGCCGGCCGCCGATTGGGTGGCCGACACCGTGCGTGACCTTTCCGGCCGCGACAACGTTCGGCTGCTGCCGCGCACCACCGTGTGGGGTTACTACGACAACAACGGCCTCGCCGCGCTTGAGCGCGTAACTGACCACAAGGAAAAGCCCGGCAAGGGCGAGCCGCGTCACCGCCACTGGTCGATCCGCGCCGGCACGATCGTGCTCGCCACCGGCGCGTTCGAGCGGCCGTTGGTGTTTCCAGGAAACGACCGCCCCGGCGTGCTGCTCGCCTCGGCAGCCCAGCGCTATGCCAGCGAATTCGGCGTGCTGCCCGGCGAGAAAGTCGCGGTCTTCGCCAACAATGACGGCGCCTATGCCGCAGCCAAGGCCCTGCGCGACGCCGGCGCCTCGATCTCCGCGATTGTCGACGTCCGCGCCGATATCTCGCCGGCGGCCCGCGCCATCGCTTCGTCCGTCGGCGGCCAGTTGTTGCTGCGCCATGCCGTGGTCGCAACCGAGGGCGGCAAGCATGTTTCGGGAATCAAGGTACAGGGTTTCGACCTCGCTTCCCGCGCGCTCACCGGCGAGGCGCGCCATCTCGACGCCGACTGCCTGATCGTCTCGGGCGGCTGGTCGCCGGTCATCCACCTCGCCAGCCAGGCTGGCGCGGCGCCAAAATGGGATGACGCGCTGCAAGCCTTCCTCCCGCCCGAACCTTGGCAGAAGTGGATCGGCGCCGGCGCCTTCAACGGCAGCCTCACCACCGCCGAGGCGTTGGCCGAGGGTTTTTCGGCTGGACTGCGTGCGGTGGGCGCAACGGGAAACGCTGACGAGACTCTGGATGTCGGCGACGCCGCGCCAAGTTCCGCGCCCGCCGCGGTATTCGAGATTCCCGCCAAGGGAAAGGCTTTCGTCGACCTCCAGCACGATGTCACCGCCGACGACGTGCGCCTCGCCCACCGCGAAGGTTTCATCTCGGTCGAACACCTGAAACGCTACACCACGCTCGGCATGGCGACCGACCAGGGCAAGACCTCCAACGTGCCCGGCCTCGCCATCATGGCCGAGACGCTGGGCAAGCCGATCCCCGAGGTCGGCACGACCCGTTTCCGCCCGCCCTTCGCCGCCGTGTCGATCGGGTCGCTCGCCGCCGAACGCTACGGCGACATCAAGCCCGAGCGGCTGACGCCGATGCACGACTGGCACGTAGCACAGGGCGCAAAGATGTATGCGGCAGGCCTGTGGTTCCGCCCGCAGATCTATGGCAAGCCGGGTGAAACGGTCGAGCAGGCCTATGTGCGCGAGACGAAGACCACGCGCGAGACCGCCGGCATCGTCGACGTCTCGACCTTGGGCAAGATCGCCGTGCAGGGACCGGACGCCGCCGAACTCCTCGACCGCGTCTATACCAACATGTTCTCCACGCTCGCCGTCAACAAGGCGCGCTACGGCCTGATGCTGCGCGAGGAAGGCATAGCCTTTGACGACGGCACCACCTGGCGCCTGGGCGAGCATGATTTCCTGATGACCACGACCACGGCCAATGCCGGCAAGGTCATGCAGCATCTCGAATATTATCTCGATGTCGTCTGGCCGGACCTGAAAGTCCACGTCACCTCCGTAACCGACCAATGGGCGGGCGCGGCGATCGGCGGACCGAAGGCACGCGAAATCCTCGCCACCGTCGTCACCGGCACTCCCGTCGACAACGCCGCCCTGCCCTTCATGGGCATCGTCAGCGGCGAAATCGCCGGCGTGCCGGTAAAAATCTGCCGGCTCTCCTTCTCCGGCGAGATGGCGTTCGAGGTCTATAGCGGCGCGGGCCACGGCACCCATGTCTGGGAAGCCCTCATCGAGGCCGGAAAACCATTCGGCATGGTGCCTTACGGCCTCGAGGCTCTGGGCACGATGCGCATCGAAAAGGGCCACGTCACCGGCGCCGAGATCGACGGCCGCACAACCGCCCACGACCTGCATCTCGACTGGATGCTGTCCAAGAAAAAACCGTTCATCGGCTCGAACATGCTCGGCCGCGAAGGCCTCGTCGCGGAGGACCGTCTCAGCCTTGTCGGCCTCGTCTCGCTCGACAGCCGGCCGCTGAATGGCGGCTCGCATGTCGTCGAGCAGGTCGACGAAGCCAATCCGCGCCATTCGATCGGCCACATCACCGCCGTCTGCTATTCGCCGTCGCTCGGCAAATACATCGGCCTGGCGCTGGTCAAGGGCGGCAAGGCGCGCCACGGTGCGCGCGCCTTCGTCTCCGATCCGCTGCGCAAACGCTTCGGACCAGTCGAAATCGTCAGCCACCACTTCTTCGACCCCGAGGGGAACCGCATGCATGGTTGAGATGCTTTCGCCCCTTCTGCCGGTCTGGCGGCCGGGTTCGCACGGCAATTTCGCCGACGGCGTCGGCGTGGTGCTGTCCGAGACCCAGCCCGGCTCGATCGTGCAGGCGGCCGCCTGGCATGGCGAGGAAAAGGCTGTCATCGCCGCGATCCGCACCGCTGCCGGCCTTTCGCTGCCGGACGGCGCGGGCGGCGGAATCGCGACCGAGGGAAAGGCCGCCTTCGGCATCGCCCCCGGAAAATTCCTCTTAGTATCGGACGATGAAGGTCTGGCTGATTCTCTGCTTCAGGCGATCCCGATAAACCTCGGAACCGTCACCGACCTTTCGCACGGACGCATTGGCCTGCGCGTTGCCGGCGCAAAGGCGGAATGGGTGCTGGCGAAATTCTTCGCGATCGACTTTTCGCTGCCTGCCTTCCCGCTCGGCTCGGGCATCGCGACCAACCACCACGATATTTTTGCCCACATCCAGCGGACCGGCGCTGACCGCTTCGACCTCTATATCTTCCGCTCCTTCGCGCGCTCCTTCTGGACGGCGCTCTGCCACGCCAGTGAGGAAGTCGGCTACGAGGTGCGGTAGCCGGAGATCGGACCGCCGGTTGGCGGTCATCCCGTCAGGCCAAAACTGCCTGCGATCCTCAGCACCTGCACGCTTTCAGGGAGTTCGATCAGAAACTCCGCGTCTCGCGGCAGGTGGTGAATTTTCCGCGGGTTCCCGCCGGTGAACCGCGCCATCGCCTCGACGCTCTCCCAATGGGAAATCGTCACGAACTCGTTCTCCGTCTCACGGTCTTCGCGAAAGCTCTGAACGCCAAGCGCCTTTTCGATCAGGGGTTTTATGCCGGCTTCATGCAGGTAGGCGGCATAGTCATCGGCAATGTCGCGCCGCGTGCGCCCGCGCCAGATGCGGGCGATTGTCGGTGATGATTTTTCGCCGGCCATGTCGATAGTCTCCGTCAAGCGCCGCCCAGGTGGCTTCCCCGGCAGATATCGGCGTGCCGGGAAGAAACCAACAGCGAAGCGCGTTCGCATACATGTGTTGTATTATGTCTCGGAGTCGGTCTGGTTCCATGCATCGGGGCCATGCTCCTGACATTGGCCGGCCTTTACGCAACGAACGGGAGGAATTTCATGAAAAATCTGATCGGCATTGCCGCCGCTATCCTCGTCTCCACGACGCTTGGCGCCTTCGCGCAGGACACCACGATGAGCTTTTTCGTGACCAGCGCCAATCCGGGCAAGGGCGGCGATCTCGGCGGCCTCGCCGGCGCCGACGCTTATTGTACGAGCCTGGCCGAAGCGGCAGGCGTGACCGGCAAGACCTGGAAAGCCTATCTCTCGACCGACACTGAGAATGCCAAGGACCGCATCGGTGCCGGACCGTGGTTCAATGCCAAGGGCGACAAGATTGCCGACGATGTCGCCTCTTTGCATAGCGACAAGAACAACATCACCAAACAGACGGCGCTCGACGAAAAGGGCAATGTCGTCAATGGCCGAGGCGACCAGCCAAACCGCCACGATATCCTGACCGGTTCGATGCCCGACGGCACCGCCGCGCCGGAGACCTGCGGCAACTGGACGATGGGCGGTGCGGAAGGCGCGGCCATGATGGGCCATCACGACCGGATGGGCCTCAACGATTCCGCCGCGGCCAAATCATGGAACTCCTCCCATGCCTCGCGCGGCGGCTGCAGCCTGGACGCGTTCAAAGGCACCGGCGGCGCCGGCCTGATGTACTGTTTCGCGGCCAATTGAGCGCGGGCCGGTCCATTCGAAGCTCCGGGACCTGGCGCAGGGCCCTTCTGCATCCGCGCCAGTTCCGGTAACGCTTCGCTGAGGGCCTAGCGCAATCCCCCACCGGTCACAAAGGAGTTCAGGACTCGTAGTCGAAATCCAGAACATGCCGAGGCGCGAAGGCAACCACGTCGCCCAGGCGCAGCCCGTGCGAATCGGTGCATTGCAGGTCGTTGTTGATCTCGCCGGTCAAGCGCACAGCCGCGCCCGACCCGTTGGCCGTTCGCACGATCACCCAGAAGCGTTCCCCCGACCACTCGCTGTCGGCGTCCTGGAACTCCGCGCCGACCTTCAGGAAGTGGCCCGGCTTTGCCTGCTCGACGATGTCGAATCCCGGGAAATTGAACGTCTCGGGATGGCTCAGGCTGCGCTCGAAAGCATCGATCAGCGTATAAGGCAGGTCGAGCGACGCGCGCCTCATTTGAGGAACGTCACCCATTCCTCCAGCGGCGCGCGCTCGGTGCGGAACTGGTTCTCCGGCTTGCTGGTGTCCTCATAGCCGAGCGCCATGCCGCAGACGAGGATTTCTTCCTCGGGAATGCCGAGCACCGGCCTGATCTGCATGTGATAGGGTGCGAAGGCAGCCTGCGGGCAGGTGTGAAGCCCCCTGCCCCTCGCAGCGATCATAATGTTCTCCAGGAACATGCCGAGGTCGACCCACGAACCCTTGTTCAGCCTCCGGTCGATGGTGAAGATCATGCCGACCGGCGCGTCGAAGAAGATGAAATTGCGGTCGTGCTGCTCTCGCATCCGCTCGACTTCACGCCGGCCAATTCCCAGCGCCGAATAGAGGCCGAACCCCACTGTGCGCCGTCGCGTCAGATAGGGTTCGAAAAACTGGTCGGGATAATATTTGTATTCGTCCCAGGTGATTTTTTCCGCGCGTATACCGGAATTCAGCACCGCATCCGAGATGCGCTGCTTGGTCTCGCCCTTGGTGACGTAGACCCGCCACGGCTGCATGTTGGTGCCGGACGGCGCCCGAGCCGATACTTCCAGGATTTCGCGGATCACCGCGTCGTCTATTGGATCGGGCAGGAAAGCCCGTACCGAGCGCCGCGATAAGATCGCTTCGTCAACGATCGCCGCTTCGTCGAATTCTTCGGTTCTCAAATCCGGTGCCAGCATGCGTGGTCCTTTCCCTACCGCGCGAGCAGGCGTCCCTCAACGCTGCCGTGACCAGCGTTTGCACGACGCTCCGCTATCGCGCAAGCGATTCGTATCCATATGAAATTCTCCTTGATTCTTTCATGACAGTGATGTGTATGAAATTTTCCGGGATTTTTTCATGAACGCTATCTCCCCACCAGAAGCGGAAGGCGCGAGCGACCCGATGCTGGCGCGCGACATTCGCGCGCTGCGCAAATCGCGCGGCATGACTCTGATGGAAACGGCGCTGCGGCTCGGCCGTTCCGTCGGCTGGCTGTCGCAGGTCGAGCGTGGCCTATCGGTGCCGTCGCTCGGCGACCTGCGGGCCATTGCCTCCGCTTTCTCGGTGCCGATCAGCCTGTTCTTCACCCACGATGTTCCGCGCGAGGAAGAACGTGGGGTCGTCGTGCGCGCCGGCTCGCGCCGGGCGCTTGGCACAAGCGAATCGGGACTGGTGGAGGAGCTTCTGTCGCCCGATCTCGGGGGTAGTTTCGAACTGATCCGCTCGGAGTTCGCGCCGGGCGCCGCCTTGGAGGAAGCGTCGCTGCGCGAAACCGAGGAGGCCGGCTACGTCGTCTCTGGGCAGTTCGACATTGAGATCAGCGGCGTCTGGCACAGCCTCGGCGCGGGCGACAGTTTTCGCTTCAAGGACAAGACGCACCGCTGGCGCAATCCGGGAGAGGTCCCGGCAATCGTCATCTGGGTCGTGTCGCCGCCGGTGTATTGAGGACAATCTTGAAAGTCGTTTTCCAGGAGCCGTGCGATGGCTGATCTTCCCTCCCACGCCCGCGTGGTCATCATCGGCGGTGGCGCGGTCGGCGTTTCCTCGCTCTATCACCTGGCCAAGGCCGGCTGGACCGACTGCGTGCTGATGGAAAAGAACGAGCTGACTTCCGGCTCGACATGGCATGCCGCCGGCAACGTGCCAACCTTCTCCTCGTCGTGGTCGCTGATGAACATGCAGCGCTATTCCGCCACGCTGTATCGCGGCCTGGCGGAAGAGGTCGGCTACCCGATGAACTATCACGTGACCGGCTCGCTTCGCCTCGCCCACGGGCGCGAGCGCATGCGCGAGTTCCAGCGCGCAAAAGGCATGGGCCGCTATCAGGGCATGGCGATCGACGTCGTCGGCCCTGACGAAATCAAGGCGCGCTACCCCTTCATCGAGACGCACGATCTCGCCGGCGCGCTCTACGACCCCAATGACGGCGACATCGACCCGGCACAGCTAACCCAGGCGCTCGCCAAGGGTGCGCGCGACATGGGCCAGAAAATTGTCCGCTTCTGCCCGGTCACCGGCGCCAGGCGTGACAACGGCGAATGGGTGATCTCGACCGCGCAGGGCGACATACGCTGCGAGTACGTCGTCAACGCCGCCGGCTACCGCGCCGCGGAAGTCGGAAAACTGTTCGGCCGCGACGTGCCGATGATGGTGATGAGCCACCAGTACATATTGTTCGAGGAAATCCCCGAACTCGCCGCTTGGACGAAGGAGAACGGCAAAAAGCTGCCGCTGCTGCGCGACGTCGACACCTCCTACTACCTGCGGCAGGAAAAGAGCGGCATGAATCTCGGCCCTTATGAGCGCAACTGCCGCGCACACTGGGTCGGCCACAACGATCCGATGCCCGACGATTTTTCCTTCCAGCTCTTCCCCGACGACCTCGACCGGCTGGAGCACTATCTCAACGACGCCATCGCCCGCGTACCGATCCTCGGCACCGCCGGGCTGAGCAAGGTCATCAACGGCCCGATCCCTTATGCGCCCGACGGCAATCCGCTGATCGGCCCGATGCCCGGCGTGCCCAACGCCTTCGAAGCCTGCGTCTTCACCTTCGGCATCGCCCAGGCGGGCGGCGCGGGAAAGGTGCTGGCCGAATGGGTCACGCAAGGCCAGACCGAATGGGACATGTGGTCGTGCGACCCGCGCCGCTTCACCGCCTTCGCCTCGGATAAGGACTATTGCGTCGCAAAAGGTCTCGAAATCTACGGCAACGAATACGCCATCTCCTTCCCCCGCCATGCCTGGCCGGCGGGCCGGAACCGGAAGCTCTCGCCGATTCACGACCGCATCGCCGCACTCGGCGGACAGTTCAACGCCTATAATGGCTGGGAGCGCGCCACCTGGTACGCAAAACCCGGCGATGACACCTCGGAACAATCCACCCAGACGTTCGACCGTGCCGGCCCCTGGGAGCCGCGCATCCGCGAAGAGTGCCTCGCCGTGCGCGACGCCGCCGGCATTTTGGATCTGCCGGGCTTCTCGCGTTTCCGCCTGCAAGATTCTGGCGCACGGGAGTGGCTGTCCTCGCTCATCACCGGCAGCGTGCCGAAACCCGGCCGCATCGGCCTCGGATATTTTGCCGACGAAAAAGGCCGCATCGTCACTGAAATGTCGGTCATGGCGTTGGATGAGGATTTTTTCTTCCTCATCACCGCGGCGGTCGCACAGAGCCACGACTTCGAGTGGTTGACGAAGCATCTACCGCAAGACCATGAAATGACGCTTGGAGACGTTACCGAAAAATTCTCCTGCCAGATTCTCTCCGGCCCGAAATCGCGCGAAATCCTCGCCGAAATCACCGATGCCGACCTGTCGAAACCCTGGCTGTCGCACCAATCCTGCCAGATCGCCGGGCGTTGGCTGCAACTGGTGCGGGTTTCCTTTGCCGGCGAACTTGGTTGGGAGTTGCACACCAAGGTCGAGGACACGCCGGCGATCTTCGACGCCGTCTGGGCCGCCGGCCAGAAGCATGGGCTGAAGCCATTCGGCATGTTCGCGCTGGATTCGCTACGGGTCGAAAAGGGCTACCGCGCCTGGAAGGGTGACCTCTCGACCGATTACTCCATCCTGCAAGGCGGGCTGGAGCGCTTCGTCAAATGGGACAAGCCGGCCTTCGCCGGCAAGCGCGCCCTTCAGAACGAGAAGCAGCGGGGCGTGACGAAAAAATTCGTCACGCTGACGCTGGACGACCCCGGCCCCTGCGACGCGCCTACCATGTCGACGCTGTGGCACGACGGAAAGATCGTCGGCGAGACGACGTCAGGAGCGTGGGGCTACAGGGTGGACAAGTCGATCGCGCTCGGCATGCTGCGCTCCGACCTGACCGTTCCCGGCACCAAAGTCGAGGTTGAGATTTTCGGCGACCGTTTTGTCGCCACGGTCCAACAGGACAAGCCGCTCTGGGATCCCGACAATCTGAGGCTTCGCGCATAAAATGACCCTGCCCTTCCCCGACCACGCCTTCGGCGCCTTCCTGTTCGACATGGACGGCACGCTTCTCAGTTCGATTGCCGCCGCCGAGCGCGTGTGGTCGGCATGGGCGACCCGCCACGGGCTCGACGTCGCTGCTTTCCTGCCGACCATCCACGGGGTGCGGGCAAGCGAGACCATCCGTGCGCTGAACCTGCCTGGCGTCGACGTACAGGCCGAGGTCGACGCTCTGACGCAGGCAGAAATGGACGATGTGGACGGCATCGAATCGATCGCGGGCGTGGCCGCCTTCCTCGCCGCCCTGCCGACCGACCGCTGGGCTATCGTCACCTCTGCGCCGCGCCAGCTTGCGATCCGCCGGCTGGAGGCCGCCGGCATTCCCCTGCCGCCGCTGATGGTGGCCGGCGAGGACGTGACCAACGGCAAGCCGGCGCCCGACTGCTTCCTGCTCGCGGCCAACCGCCTCGGGCAGCATCCGCATGACTGCCTCGTCTTCGAGGATGCACCTGCTGGCATCCGCGCCGCCGAGGCCGCCGGTGCGCGCGTCGTAGTCGTCACGGCCACGCATACGCACCGCTTCGAGACCGCGCATCCGACGATCCGCGGCTACGAAGCCCTGGCGCCGCTGACCGATGACGTCGGGCGGCTGGTGATCTCAGGCCTCGCTGGCCGGGCGGCTTGAGGAGTTTTTTATGCCAAAACCGTCTTCGCGCATTACCGGCATCATTCCCTCCGGCCGGGACGGCTGGGAGGTGCATTTCGCCGCCATGACCCGCAAGCAGGCGGGCGAGCCGATCGTCATGCTGTCGGTGGGCGACCACGATTTCGACACGCCGGCCGAGACGGTCGAGGCCTGCGTGGCGGCGGTGCGTGGCGGCTTCCACCACTACACCCAGCTTGCGGGCATTCCCGCGCTGCGCGCCGCCATGGCGAAAGTCTCCACCGAGGCCACCGGCGTGCCGACCGGCGTCGACGAGGTCATCGCCACGCCGGGCGGACAGGCAGCACTTTATTCAGCCGTGCAGACCGTGCTCGATCCCGGCACCCACGCCATAGTCGTCGCGCCCTATTACGCTACCTATCCCGGCACACTCCGCGCCGCCGGCGCCGATTTCACCGTGGTCGAGACCCATGCCGAGACCGGTTTCCAGCCCGAGGCGGCGGCGATAGAGGCTGCGGTCAGGGAAAACACCCGCGCCATCCTCATCAACACGCCGAACAACCCGACCGGCGCCGTCTACACCCGCAAATCTCTGGAAGGCATCGCCGATATCTGCCGCCGCCGCGACCTGTGGCTGCTGTCGGACGAGGTTTACTGGACGCTGGTCGGCGGGGACCACGTCTCGCCCCGTTCGCTCCCCGGCATGGCCGAGCGCACGCTGGTCATCAACTCCATGTCGAAGAGCCACGGCATGACCGGCTGGCGCATCGGCTGGCTCACCGGCCCGGCCGAGATCATCCGGCTCGCCATCGACCTGAACCTCGTCACCACCTACGGCCTGACCGACTTCGTCTCGCGCGCCGCCACGCAGGCGCTGGAGAACCGTTTCGGCGTAGCCGAGATCGCCGCCCGCTACGCCGCGCGCCGCGAGACGTTCCTGGCCGAGGTCGCCGGCCTCAACCGCATCACCGTGCGCGGCTCCGAGGGCGGCATGTACATCATGCTCGACGTGCGCGACGTCGAGCCCGACTGCGAGGCCTTCGCCTGGGCATTCCTCGACGCCGAAAAGGTCGCCGTCATGCCCGGCTCCTCCTTTGGCGAGGCCGCAGCCGGCCACATCCGCATCAGCCTCTGCCAGCCCGAGCCCGTGCTTGCCGAGGCCGCCACGCGGCTCAAGCGTTTCGTCGCCAACTACCGGAAGAAAGCCACATGACCATCCTTCCGCAAAAAGCCCGCGTGGTCATCATCGGCGGCGGCGTCGCCGGCTGCTCGATGGCCTATCATCTGGCGAAGCTCGGCTGGACCGACATTTTGCTGCTCGAGCGCAAGCAATTGACCTCCGGCACCACGTGGCACGCGGCCGGGCTGATCGGCCAGTTGCGCGCCACCGCCAACATGACGCGGCTCGCCAAATATACAGCCGACCTCTACGTCAAGCTCGAGGAGGAAACCGGCGTCGCCACCGGCATGCGCCAGTGCGGCTCGATCTCCGTGGCGCTGACCTCCGAGCGCAAGGAAGAACTCTACCGCAACGCCTCGATGGCGCGCGCCCGCGGCGTCGACGTCGAGGAAATCTCGCCGGCCGAGGCAAAGGCCCGCTATCCGCACCTGGAGATCGGCGACGTGGTCGGCGCCGTCTACATCCCCAAGGACGGCCAGGGCGACCCGGCCAACATCACCCAGGCGCTGGCCAAGGGTGCGCGCATGCTCGGTGCAAAGATCGTCGAACAGGCGAAGGTCACGGCCATCCACGAGGACAAGGGCTGCGTCACAGGCGTCACAGCGGTCGTCGATGGCGAGGCCACCACCATCGCCTGCGAGCACGTCGTCAATTGCGCCGGCATGTGGGCACATGGCGTCGGCGCCATGGCCGGCGTGCCGGTGCCGCTGCATGCCTGCGAACATTTCTACATCGTCACCGAGCCGATCCCCGGCCTGGAGCGGTTGCCGGTGCTGCGCGTGCCGGACGAATGCGCCTACTACAAGGAGGACGCCGGCAAGATCCTGCTCGGGGCCTTCGAGCCGGTAGCCAAACCCTGGGGTATGGACGGCATCCCGGAGGATTTCTGCTTCGACCAGTTGCCGGAGGATTTCGACCACTTCGAGCCGATCCTCGAAAAGGCGGTGAAGCGTTTCCCGCTGCTTGCCGAGACCGGTATCCACACCTTCTTCAACGGCCCCGAGAGCTTCACCCCCGACGACCGCTATTATCTCGGCGAGGCGCCGCAACTGCGCAATTTCTGGGTCGCCTGCGGCTTCAACTCCATCGGCATCCAGTCGTCCGGCGGCGCCGGCATGGCGCTGGCGCAGTGGATGCAGGACGGCGAACCGCCCTTCGACCTGTGGGACGTCGATATCCGTCGCGTCCAGCCGTTCCAGGCCAACAGGACCTATCTCTACCGCCGCTCGGTCGAGACGCTCGGCCTGCTCTATGCCGACCATTTCCCCTACCGCCAGATGGCGTCAGCGCGCGGAGTGCGCCGCTCGCCGCTGCACGAGCACCTCAAGGCGCGCGGCGCCGTCTTCGGCGAGGTCGCCGGCTGGGAGCGCGCCAACTGGTTCGCGCGGCCCGGCCAGGAGCGCGAGTACCGTTATTCCTGGAAGCGCCAGAACTGGTTCGACAACCAGCGTGACGAGCATCTTTCGGTGCGCAACAATGTCGGCCTGTTCGACATGACCTCGTTCGGAAAAATCCGTGTCGAGGGCCGCGATGCGCTGCCCTTCCTCCAAAGGCTCTGCGCCAACGACATGGACGTGCCGGCGGGAAAGATCGTCTACACGCAGATGCTCAACGAACGCGGCGGCATCGAGAGCGACCTCACCGTCAGCCGCCTGTCGGAAACCACCTTTTTCCTGGTGGTGCCCGGCGCCACGCTGCAGCGCGACCTCGCTTGGCTGCGCCGCCATCTCACGGACGAGTTCGTGGTCATCACCGATGTGACGGCGGCGGAAAGCGTGCTCTGCCTGATGGGGCCGCGCGCCCGCGACGTCATCAAGAAGATCAGCCCGAACGATTTTTCGAACGACAAGAATCCGTTCGGCACCTGGCAAAAAATCGAGATCGGCATGGGCGAGGCGCGCGCCCATCGCGTCACCTATGTCGGCGAACTCGGCTGGGAGCTTTATGTCTCCACCGACCAGGCGGCCCATGTCTTCGAAGCGATCGAGGAAGCCGGCTCCGATTTCGGGCTGAAACTCTGCGGCCTGCACACGCTGGATTCCTGCCGCATCGAAAAGGCGTTCCGCCATTTCGGCCACGACATCACCGACGAGGACCATGTGCTGGAAGCCGGCCTCGGCTTCGCCGTCAAGACCGCGAAACCTGGCTTCATCGGCCGCGATGCCGTGCTGCGCCGCAAGCAAGCCGGGCTGGTGCGTCGGCTTGTTCAATTTCGCCTGACGGACCCGCAGCCGCTGCTCTTCCACAACGAGGCGATCGTGCGCGATGGACAGATCGTCGGCACGGTCGCGTCAGGCAATTACGGTCACCATCTCGGCGGCGCCATCGGCATGGGCTACGTACCGTCGAAGGGCGAGAGCGAGGCCGACCTTCTGGCCTCGTCCTACGAGATCGAAATCGCCGGCGAACGCTTTGCGGCTGAGGCTTCGCTGAAGCCGATGTATGATCCCAAGGCGGAGCGGGTTCGGATGTAGCACGTTGAAAATGTAGCTCGGTTGAGCTACATTTTTGCCAAGGAGCATCTCATGGCAGCGACTGCATTTGTGCGGGCAAGAATCGACGAGCAGTTGAAGGACGAGGCTGCGGCGGTGCTCGCCGAGATGGGCCTCACCGTTTCCGACGTGGTCAGGATGACCCTGACCCGCGTCGCCAAGGACAAGGCCCTACCCTTTGAATTGCGCGTTCCAAACGCGGAGACCCGCTCGGCGATGGAAGAGGCGCGCGTGCTGATCAAGGAGAAGGCGCAGCGTTTCAGCGACGGCGATGCCTTGATCGGATCGCTCGATGAAAAAGCCCGCTGAAAGCAAGCGGGCCTTCCCGCCGCGTTCGGCGGACTATACGAAGAGTTTTGCAAAGGATTGGGAGCGCCTTTCGCGCTCGGGACGCTTCGACATGCGTCGGCTGAAAGAGGCGATGCTGCTTCTCATAGCCAATGATGCGCCCTTGCCTGCGGAATGGCTGGATCATCCACTCAAGGGTGAATGGAGCGACCACCGCGAATGTCACATCGGCGGCGACTTCCTGCTCATCTATCAAATTGAGGGGAATGCGATCGTCTTCGTTCGCGCCGGCACGCATGCAGAACTCTTCGAGTAGCGCTTAGAACCGCGCCAACCTGCTCTTCACGGTCTTCAAAAACGCCGCCCTGCTCTCGGACGTCGACCGATCCATGTCGTAATGCGCCAGATACACCGTCCGTGCCCGCGCTCCGCATAGCGCGCGGATGCCGCGCAGAATCGTCTTGCGGCCCGGCTGGCCCATCAGGATCGACAGGAACCGTGTCGCCCCGCAGGTCGTGACGATGCCGATGCGCCGGATATGGCCGACGCGCGAGACGATGCCGCCTTGCGGCGCCAGATCGAACACCACGCCCATCGCCCAGACGCGATCGAAAAAACCCTTCAGCATCGCCGGCAGGCCGTACCACCAGGTCGGATAGACGAAGAGCACGGCTTCCGCCCATTTCAGTTGCTCGACATAGGGCGCCAGCGCCGGATCGGCCGGCGGCCCGTCATTGTAGCGCCGCCGCTCCTCCGGCTGCATGACCGGGTCGAATTTCTCCGCATAGAGGTCGACCAGCCGCACCTCGTCGCCGCGCGCCGTCAGCGTTTCCACCGCCGCGTCGCGCAGTGCGGCGCAAAAACTCTCCGGCACAGGATGGCAGTAGACGACCAGCACACGCATTCAGAACGCGTCCATCCTGGCTGCAACCTTCTCCATGAAGGCTTTTCGCGAAGCGTCGGTGGAAAGGTTCATCGAATAATGCGCCATGTAGGACACCGGCGCACCGGGCCTTACCGTCGAGCGCATCAGCCGCTTGACCAGCTTTCGAGGCGGGTCGCCCATCAGCCAGGCGCGCAACCGGCTGCCGCCATAACTCGTCACTGCCGCCACTTTTCGGATGTTGTGCAGCGACGGCCGTGCCTTGCCTTTCACCATCTCGAACGACACGCCTGGCAGGAAAACGCGGTCGAAATAGCCTTTCAGGATGGCGGGATAACCGTAGTTCCACACGGGATAGCAGAGAACGAGACCCTCGGCGTTCTTCAGCCTGTCCACATAGGGCGCGATCGTTTCATCGTGTGTTCGCGGGTCGTGATAGGCAAGCCGCTCGGCCGCGCTCAGCCGTGGCTCGAAATTCTCGGCATAGAGGTCGCAATCGTCGATCGCGTGACCCCGCTTTTCGAGCCGATCGACGATCAGCCGGTGCAGAGCGGCATTAAAACTCGTCTCGACCGGATGGGCGTGCAGCACGAGGATTTTCATCGGCCGACTTCCCCCTCCCCCTCTAGGGGAGGGTGGCCGCGAAGCGGCCGGGTGGGGTCGGCGCGGCCGTGCTCCATCCTTGTCACTTCCGAAAATCGCAGAGAGAAAGAAGTTGGCGCACTACCGCTCTGACCCCACCCGGCCGCTTCGCGGCCACCCTCCCCGCAAGGGGGAGGGAAAGCGCTGCGCGCGTCACCGCTCCAGCCCCTTGAACAAAAACGTCTTGCCGCTGCGATAATCATATTCCGGATGTTCCCAGGCGATCATCTTGCCCGGGTTGAGCAGCCCCTGCGGGTCGGCCTGGCGCTTGAACGCAAGCTGGATGTCGTCGGTCTGCTTCATGCCGCCCTCCTCCAGCGTGTAGCGGTGCGGGTTGAAGATCGGGCAGCCATTCTCCTCGTAGGTATGGATGATCTCGTCCAGCCGCTCCTCCGTGGTGAACTTCACCAGCGGCAAGCCGAAGCAGGTGATGTTGCCGTCGAATCGCACAAATTCGAGATGCGACATGACTTCCCCCGGGAACATGCCATCGACCTTTTCGACCAGTTTAAGCTGGTTCGGGAACGGGTAAAGCGACTGCAGGTAGGTGATCGACGGATCGACGCGCAGCGCCCTCAGCGTCGTGTGGTTCCAGGCGAGTTCGTAGGCCGGCGGAATGCCTTTGCGGTCCTCGACCAGCGAGGCGTCGTAGACGACCTCACCCTTTTCGCGGCGCGTGAAGGCACGAAAGGCGTCGAGTGCGTGCGGTGCCACCATGCAGATGACGACGCTTTGGCCCTCCTTCAGGAATTTCTGGTGGCGCTTGAAATAGAGCCACGGCGCGGGCGCCGCGACCGGCGTGATGAGTTTGGTCAAAATGCCGTCCTGGCAGCCGAGCGCGTTGCCATAGCGCGCGGCGTCGGCGAAGCGATCGAAGCCGACGATCACGTCGACCCAGTCATATGAGGCGGTGAGCGGCATCTCCACTTCGGTGATGATGCCGTTGGTGCCGTAGGCATGGGTGACCTTGTGCAAGTCCTCGCCGGTCAGTTCCAGGACCTTCGGCTCCGCCTCCATGGTGACGACGCGCAGCCGGATCACGTTGCCGAAATCGCGCAAGCCGCCGAAATTGATCGAGCCGACGCCGCCCGACCCGCCGGCGATGAAGCCGCCGATGGAGGCGGTGGCGTAGGTGGAGGGATGCAGGCGCAGCTCCTGTGCCGAGTCCGCTTTGGTCGCCTTGTCGATGTCGGCCAGCACCGCGCCCGGCTCAAGCACGGCGCGGCCGGAGGAGATCGCCTTCACCGCGTTCATTTCGGCGAGATTGAGGATGACACCGCCCGAAAGCGGCATCGCCTGGCCGTAATTGCCGGTGCCAGTGCCGCGCGGCGTCACCGGAACGTCGTGCCGATGGCAGGCGGCAAGCACGCGGATCACCTCCGCCTCGTCTTTCGGGGTGACGACGAGGTCGCCCGTGACATCCTCCAGCTGTCGCTTGAGCACCGGGCTGTACCAGTAGAAGTCGCGGCTCTTCTGCTGGACGATGGCCGGGTTGTCCTCGATCTTCAGCCCTTCGAGGTCAGACTTCAGCGCCGCGATATCCATTCGTTCCCCCCATCAGATCGTCCAGTTCGTCATAGTCCGGCAGCTTGCGCTCGATCGCCCGTCCGTCGCGCACCACGATGCGGTCGGCCTCCGGCCGCGACAGAAGCTCGGTCCAACTGCGCCCCCGAAAGATCACCAAATCGGCCGGCCCGCCGACCGTCAGTGTTCCAACCCCGTCCAGGCCCATCATATCAGCCGGTGTGGCCGCGACCGCACGCGGCCAGTCGGCGACGGGATGGTCGAAATGCAGGACACGCGTCGCCGTTCGATAAACCTCCAGCATGTCGAGGTCGCCATAGGCATAAAACGGGTCGCGTGTGTTGTCCGAAGCCACCGCTACCGGAATGCCGCGCACTTTCATCTCGTGCAGCAGCGTCACTCCGCGCCATCGCGGCGTCGTGCCGTCGGCGCGCCGGTCTTGCAGGTAGAGATTGCACATCGGCAGCGACACCACGCCCAGTCCGGCGGCGGCGGCTCTGTCGAGCGTGACCTTCACTTCTCGGTCAGGCTGGCGCGACAGCGCGCAGCAATGGCCGACCAGAATTTTCCCCTCGAACCTGTGCCGCAGCGCCGCTTCCGCGATGCGGCGCAGCGACACGGCGGCGAGGTCCTCGGTCTCGTCGGCATGGAAGTCGAGGTCGAGCCCGCAATCGATTGCCGCGCGAAAAACCCGGTCGAGCAGCACATCGAGGTCCGGCACCATATAGGTCACTGCGCCGAGCACGCCCCTCGCCTCCGCCACGCGCCGCGCCAGTTTCGCGAACCATGTCTCCTCGCGAACTCCCTCGATGCCGATCAGGCTCGCCGCCTGCAATTCGATGCGGCCACGCCACTGTTCGCGCATCTCAGCAAATACCGGCCAGGAAATCTCCTCCTGCGGCGCAATGGAATCCAGATGGGTGCGGATGGCCTTGGTGCCGTGGGCATAGGCGGTGCGCAGCGAAAAGTCCATGCGCCGCGCCACATCCTCCGCGCTCCAATGCACCAGCCGGTCGGAGCCGGCCGCGTCCAGCGCGCCCATGAACGACCCATCCGGATTGGGCATGCGCGGCCAGATATGGCCCTTGTCGAGATGGGTGTGGCAGTCGACGAAACGCGGCAGCACGATCCGCCCGGCAAGATCGATCGCGCGCGGCGGTTCCGGCCGATCGCCGCGCGGCGCAATGCCCTTTATCCGCCCATCCGCGACCGCGATGTCGACTAGAGCGAACCCGTCGCGGTCAACCGGGCCATCGAGATCAGGCGTTAGCGACTGGTGCAAGCGGGCGTTGCCCAGCACATACCAGCCGGTCGTCGGGATTTTTACCGTGGTCGTCATTGGTGTCGCCCGGGTAGAGTGCCACTTCTCACGGCAAGATAGCTCACGGAACAGCCCTCACCCCTCCTGCCTGACCGCACTCTCGTGCCAACTCCGCAGAATGAGGTGCGACACCAGCGTCAGCACCAGGAAGATCAGGATACCCGTCAGCGAGATCAAAAACAGCGCCGCGAACAGCCGCGGCGCGTTGAGCCGGTAGCCGGCCTCGATGATGCGCGACGCGAGCCCCGACGACTGCCCCGCAGCACCCGCCACGAACTCCGCCACCACCGCGCCGATCAGCGACAGGCCGCCCGCGATCTTCAGTCCCCCGAGGAAATACGGCATCGCCGCCGGCAACCTCAGGTGCCAAAGCTGCTGCCAGCGCGTCGCGCCGTTCAGCCTGAACAGATCGATCAGATTGCGGTCCACCGAGTTCAGCCCCAGCGTGGTGTTGGACAGGATCGGGAAGAAGGCGACGATCCAGGAACAGAGCAGGAGCTTCGCCGTCTGGTTGTCGACATAGATGTTGATCAGCGGAAAGATCGCCACGATCGGCGTCACCTGCAAGACGATGGCGAAGGGAAACAGCGACATTTCCACCCATTTCGACTGGGTGAACAGGATGGCCAGCCCGACGCCGCCGACCGCCGCCAGCACCAGGCTGAAAAACGTGATGCGCAGCGTCACCAGCAGCGACGAGAACAGCAGGCCGGCATCGGCTATCAGCGTGTCCAGCACGACGCCGGGACGCGGCAGGATATATTTCGGGATCTCGTTCCAGACGCAGATGCGGTCCCACATAAAGATCGCCGCCAGCATGATCACGACCGGCAGCACCCAGCGCCCGACCTTTTCCAGCCGCGCGTTGCGGGCACGCCTTGCCTCCTCGGCGTCGAGCACCAGGGTGCGGGGTTCCTCGATGGCCGTCATGCGCGGACGTCCGTCGCTGTGGCGTTGATGGCGTCTACCAGCACGTCGGACGCCTGCCGGCAGAGCGCCGCATAATCGGGCGACGTACGGAATTTCTCATCGCGGGGGTAAGGCGCATCGACGGCGAGTTCCTCGAACACCCTTCCCGGCCGCGCCGCCATGACGACGATGCGGTTCGACAGGAACACGCTCTCGAACACGCTGTGGGTGACGAAGACCACGGTGAAACGCTCGTCCTGCCACAGGCCGAGCAGGTCGTTGTTCAACCGGAAGCGGGTGATCTCGTCGAGCGCCGCGAACGGTTCGTCCATCAGGAGCAGCCGCGGTTTCGTCACCAGCCCACGCGCGATGGAGACGCGCATCTTCATGCCGCCGGAGAGTTCCCGCGGCATCGCCTTCTCGAAGCCGGTCAGCCGCACCCGCTCCAGCAATTCGTGCACCGCCGGCGCGGCCTTGGCGCGCGAAACGCCGCGCAGGCGCAGCGGCAGCCATACGTTTTCGAAGACATTCGCCCAGGGCATCAGCGTCGGCTCCTGGAAGACGAAGCCGACGCTGTCCCTGTCAAGCGTCTTGCGCCAGTCGAGCACGCCGGAGGTCGGCGAAAGCAGCCCGGCGATGATGCGCAGTGCCGTCGACTTGCCGCAGCCCGACGGCCCGAGCAGGCTCAGGAAATCGCCCTCGCGGATCGTCATATCGGCATCGCGCAACGCCGTCGTGCCGTTGGAAAAGGTCTTGCCGATCCCACGCAGCATGAGCAGCGGGTCAGCCTCGACCTGCTGCTGCACCAACCCGTTCGCAGAACTCATGCCGGACGACGCACCATAAAATGCAGGATCGACCTCACTTCTTCAGATCAAGCCCGACGCCCTTGTTGACGAAATCCAGCGTATACGACTTCTTGACGTCCAGACCGGCCGGAACCACCTTGGCCTTGACCATCGTGTCGTAGAATTTCTGGATGTGCTCGTCGGTCATGGCTCCGATGCCGAGTTTTTCCGCTTCGCCCGAATCGACGATGCCGAACTTCTTCATCTGCGCGATCGAGAAGGCGATCTGCTCGTCGGTGATGTCGGGATTGTCCTTCTTGATCATCTCGTTGGCGGCCTTGTTGTCGCCGTAGAGATAATTGTACCAGCCCTTGGCCGAGCCATCGACGAAGCACTGCACGACCTCAGGCCGCTTGTCGATCGTCTCCTGCATGGCCTCGATCGTCGTCGCATAGGTGGCGAAGCCGTAGTCGGCGAGCAGGAACTGGTTGGGCACGAAGCCGCCTTCCCTTTCCACCGCGAAGGGCTCGGAGGTCACGTAGCCCTGCTGGACGGATTTCTTGTTGGCGATGAAGGGCGCCGGATTGTAGGTGTAGGGAATGCGCTTTCCCGGATCCCAGCCGAAGTCGGTGACAATCCACTGGAAGAAGCTCTGAAAACCCTCGTCGCCGATGATGTACTGCTCGGCGTTCTTCAGGTCCTCCCATTTGTCCAGCCCCTCGCCGGGATGGGTCATCAGCACCTGCGGCTCCTTCTGGAAGGAGGCGGCGACCACGCGCAGCGGAATGCCCTGCTGGATCGCGTCGAAGGCCTGCAGAAAATTGCCGCCCATGTAGAAGTCGATCTTGCCGGCAAGCAGCAGCGGCCGGCCGGTGACCTGCGGGCCGCCCTGCTGGATGGTCACCTCTAGGCCGCAGGCGGCATAGGTGCCGTCGGCGACGGCCTGGTAGTAGCCGCCATGCTCGGCCTGGGCCAGCCAGTTGGTCATGTAGGTGACCTTTTCGGCCGCGCCCGCGCCGATGGCCGACGCAGCCAGCGCCGCCAGCGCCACCGACAGTTTTCCAAGATTCCCGTTCATCGACACCACCCTCGTCCTGCCCGCGCACGCCGCGGCGCTCCAAACCATTTTTCCCGGAAGCAATCCCTATGCCACCGGCGGCGCCTGGCCGCCGGCATCAGTCCCACGCCTTTCGGAAACCCGCGCGCGCAAGCCGTGCCTCCACGAACGGCACAGTGCATATTTTGCGGGCGGCTGTCCACGCACCGCGCAACGGCCGTCAGCCGATTTCGACAAGGCCCTTCAGATGCTGGCGCGCCATCTCCCTTTCGATCCATGCCTTGAGGCGCCGGACCTTCGAATTCGCAATGCGCCGCACGACGAGGCAATCCGTAGCCGTGTCGACCTCGTGGATGTCGATCTCGCCCCATTGCGTGACACGAAGTTCCCTGAAGACGTCTTCTCCGAAGTTCTGTACCCGATGTATGAGCAAGAATTGCTCCGCCTGGGCAGGATCGAAGTGGATCGTGAGCGAGCGGGTCATTGGATGCCTGTCGGCGGACGTTCTTGCCGCACTTTCGCAGAAACCGAATCGGCGAGCGAGCCCTGTTCGGGGCTCTGTTTTCGAATCGGCGTTTTGTGAAACGCACCGCATGGCTGGAATACGACGCCGCCGGGCGCTACTTTGCCCGGCGCGGGCATCGACAGGAACGGACCACACACATGCAGAAACGCAAACTCGGAACCAGCGGCCTCGAAGTCTCCGCCCTCGGCCTGGGCTGCATGGGTATGAGTTCGTCCTACGGTCCGCCCAAGGATGTCGGCGAGATGACCGCGCTCCTGCGCAAGGCCGTCGACGTCGGCGTCACCTTCTTCGACACGGCGGAGATCTACGGCCCCTACATCAACGAGGAACTGGTCGGCCCGGCCCTCGCCCCGGTTCGGGACAAGGTGATCATCGCCACGAAATTCGGCTTTCGCATCGCCGGAGACGACCGGCATTCGGGTGTCGACAGCCGCCCCGAACATATCCGCGAGGTCGTCGACGCTTCGCTGAAGCGGCTCAAGACCGGCGTCATCGACCTTCTCTACCAGCATCGCGTCGATCCGGACGTGCCGATCGAGGACGTCGCCGGCACGGTGAAGGACCTGATCGCCAAGGGCAAGGTGCGCTATTTCGGCCTGTCGGAGGCCGGTCTCGACACGATCCGCCGCGCCCATGCGGTGCAGCCGGTGGCGGCCCTGCAGAACGAATATTCGCTGTGGACGCGCCGCCCCGAAATTCTCGATACGCTGGAAACGCTGGGCGTCGGGCTGGTCGCCTTCAGCCCGCTCGGCCGCGGTTTCCTCACCGGCAAGATCGATGCGACCACCACCTTCGACGCCAGCGATTTCCGCCAGAACCTGCCGCGCTTCACGCCGCAGGCCAGGAAAGCCAATCAGGCGCTGGTCGACCTGCTCGCCTCGGTCGGCGCCCGCCACAACGCCACGCCGGCGCAGGTGGCGCTCGCCTGGCTGCTGGCACAGAAGCCATGGATCGTGCCCATCCCCGGCACGACGAAACTCGCGCGCCTGCAGGAGAATCTCGGCGCGCTCGACCTGTCCCTGTCCGCCGGCGACCTGCACGACATCGACACAGCCGCCGAGCGGATCGAAATTGAGGGAACACGGTATCCCGAGGCCATGGAGAAAAGCACCGGCCTCTAATAGCGGAGATCGCGTACATCGGCTTCGGACGCTATCCAAACATATTCAGCCGAATAGGCACGGCCTGACGATAGGAATTCCAATCTTGCAATACCTCGCTCCGAAAACCATCAAACCGCCCTTTGCCCGCTACAGCCACGGCGTCGAGGTGCCGCCGGGCAAGCGGCTGGTGCTGTGTTCGGGGCAACTCGGCATTGGCGCGGATGAATCGATCCCCGAGGACGCTGGAGCGCAAACCGAGCTTTGCTTCCAAAATGTCGCGGCAATCCTCGCCGAGGCGGATCTCGGCCTGAAAGACATTGTGCGCATCAACGCATTCGTCACCGACCGCGCCCATCTGCGTCCCTACATGGATGTGCGCGACCGGCTGTTTTCCGACCCCGCGCCGGCCTCGACGCTGATGATCGTCTCCGGCTTCGCCCGGCCGGAGTTCAAGGTGGAGGTGGAGGTGATCGCGGCAGGATGAACGCTGGGGACAGTTTACTTTTTTCCGCCAATGCGGATTCTGAAACGCATCAGCCTTTCCTAGGAAAAAAGTAAACTGTCCCCGGAGCTTCCCTTGACTAGCAATCGCCGCCCCTGGTGGGGAGACTACCGCACCACCGAATATGGCTCGATCGATCCCGAAAAGACGATCGCCGTCTTGCCCGTCGCGGCCATCGAACAGCACGGCCCGCACCTGCCGGTCTCGACCGACACGACCATCATGCACGGCATGTTGGACACCGTCATTTCCCGCCTGCCGGACGATCTCGACATCCGCATCCTGCCGGTGCAGTCGGTCGGCAAGTCGAACGAGCATCTCTACGCCCCCGGCACCCTCACCCTGCCCGCCCCCGTGTTGATCGAGGCCTGGACGGAACTCGGCGCCTCGGTGGCGCGGGCCGGCGTGAAAAAAATCGTCTTCGTCAATTCACATGGGGGCAACGAGGAGATCATGGGCATCGTCTCGCGCGAATTGCGGGTCCGCTTCGGCATGCTCTCGGTCAAGACAAGCTGGCAGCGATTCGGCCGCCCCACCGGCATGTACACCGAGTTGGAAGATCGCCATGGCATCCATGGCGGCGACGTCGAGACTTCCTTGATGCTGCATTTCCGGCCCGACCTCGTCGACATGTCGAAGGCCCAGAATTTCGTGTCCAACGTCGCCCGCGCCGAAGCCGACTTCGAACTTCTGCGTCACACCGGCACCCACGCCTTCGCCTGGATCGCCACCGACCTCAACCCGCACGGCGTTGTCGGCGACGCCTCCATCGCAACCGCCGAAAAAGGCCGCCTAACCGCCGAGCACCAGGCGGACGGTTTTGTCCGTCTGCTGCGCGACGTCCGCTCCGCCCCGCTGACGACCTATATTTCGTAGGCCGGCGGCATCGGGAATCGACGTTTGCCTCTGCCGGCATCGTCAACCGTATTGAGGGCGAGCCCGGCATCTCCCGTCATCGCATTGGCGTGGCGGGTCAGGCCAGCGACCGCCAAAACGGCGTGCGTGGCATGTTGGCGAGGGGGTCGCGTCAGGTCAAAATGACCAGAGACCGCACGCTTTTTTGACAGTACGTTGATAACATTGAATCTTTCGAACTTGACGCGGGTTCAATGTGACCGAATTCACCGCAATATGCACAGGCGCGCAAAATCCCGTCCTCATATCTCCAGGCCGAACGGCACGCCTTCATAAGCATCCGCACCCCGTCCGATCGACCGGATCGCCTCGACCATCCGGTTCTCCCGGCTAAGCATCTGATCCGCCAGCGCAATCAGCCGCGGATTGGGAGTCGCGGAGGGCGACAGTCTTCGCAGCGTGGCCGCCAGTTCCGCTTCGTCACGCTCCGGTGCAAGTGCCGCCGCGATGATATAGGCGCTTGCCGTCGACCGGCTGATCCCGGCAAAACAATGCACGATCAATGGCTTGCGCCGGTCCCACGCGCGGCCGAAGTCGATCAGCGAGCGCACGTGCTCCTCGGCGGGCAGCGTCATCCCTTCCTGCGCCTCGGCTATGTCATGCATCTTGATATGCAGGTGCCGATCCTCGGAGATCGCCGCGGGACGCATCACCACCGTGCCTTCCGACAGCAACGAGAGCATCCATTCAGCGCCGGTCCTCGAAACCGTTTCCTCGATCCTCGCCAGCGAACAGACATAGATCACGACGCCAACTCCTTGAAACTCTTCCTACTTTTCCACGCCACCAGCGCCTCTTGCAACCGGCTCCACGCCACCTCGTCGGCGGGCAGCCCGCAGCGCAGCGCCGATCTGCTCCAGCTAAAATTGCGAAGCAGGACGCCATTCCGGCCAAGCGCCACGAACAACGCCTGCGCCACCGGCGTCTCGAAAAACCGGTAGAGCGAGGTGCCGCCGATGACCGTCAAGCCGAAGCTTTCCAATAACTTATCCAGTCTTTCCGATTCGCCCGCAAGCCGGTCGAGCATCGCCTCCTGCCACGTATCGTCAGCAAGGGCACCGATGCCGGTCTCCAGCGCCGGGCCGCTCACCGCCCACGGTCCGAGTTCGGCTTCCAGTCTTGCCGCAACCCCTTGTTCGGCAAGCGCAAATCCCAGCCGGACACCGGCCAGCCCAAAGAATTTTCCGAAGGACTTCAACACCACCAGCCCTGGCCGCCCGACATCGCCGGCCAGGCTTTGCGCTTTCGGCCCCACATCCATGAAAGCCTCGTCGACCACCAGCAATCCGCCCCGCCGCGCCAACGTTTCCGCCAGATCGAGCAGCTTTCCGCGCGCCGTCACCCGCCCGTCGGGATTGTTCGGATTGACCACCACGGCGATATCCGAATCGAACAAATCGTTGAAATCGCTTGTTTCCTCCACACTATGCCCGGCAAGCGCCGCGCCACGGAAATGCTCGGCATAGGTCGGTCCAAGCACTTTCGCCCGCCCCGGCGACGCCTGAGCCATGACCCGTGGCAACAGAATCTGCGTCCCCGGCGCCGCGGCAACATTCGCGGCGGCCGGAGCGCCGTAGCTCTCCGCTGCTGCCTTCTTCAATTCCTCCAGCCTGGCAGCCTCGGGCAGCCGGGTAAAGGCGGTGGCAGGCAGATCGAAAAGCGGATAGGAGTGCGGATTGATCCCGGTCGAAAGGTCGACAAAGGGTTGCGGCGCCTGCGGAAACAGCGCCCGCGCCCTGCCCAGGCTGCCGCCGTGGTCATCCACCGTTTCGATCTTTCCCGCAGGCGTCATGTCCGCTCCGCTCGCCTTCCTGTCGCTCCTGGTGGAACTGGCCTTCGGTTATCCCGACCGCCTCGTGCGCGCAATCGGCCACCCTGTCATCTGGATCGGCCATCTGATCTCTCTGCTCGACCGGACGCTCAACCGCGCCACCGCCTCCGACACGACCCGTCGCTTTTGGGGCTGCATCGCCTTGATTCTGCTGGTCGGCATTCCGGCAGGCATCGCCTTCGCGCTGGCGTCCCTGCTCGGCGCTCTACCTTTCGGGATCCTGCTTACGGCCGTTCTAGCATGCACCTTGCTGGCCCAACGCAGCCTCGCCAGCCACGTCAAGGCCGTCGCCGAAGCGCTTGATCGCGAAGGATTGTCCGCCGGCCGCAGAGCCGTGTCGATGATCGTCGGCCGCGACCCGGAAGAACTCGACGAGGCCGCCGTCTGCCGCGCCGCCATCGAAAGCCTCGCCGAGAATTTCTCCGACGGCATCGTCGCGCCGGCCTTCTGGCTCGGCGTTGGCGGGTTACCTGGCGGTGTCTCCTACAAAGCGGCCAACACCGCCGATTCGATGATCGGCCACCGCACGCCAAAGCACCTTGCCTTCGGCTGGGCGGCCGCGCGTTTCGACGATCTCATCAACCTGCCCGCCTCGCGCCTGACTGCTCTGCTGCTGGTGGCGGCCGCTTGTTTCGTTCCCGGTGCCAGCCCCGGCGCGGCCTGGCGCACCGTGTTGCGCGACGCCAAAAAACACCGCTCGCCCAATGCCGGGTGGCCGGAGGCGGCGATGGCCGGCGCGCTCGGACTGGCGCTGAACGGGCCACGCGCCTATGGGGGCGTGGTGGTCAAGGATGCCTTCATGGGCGAAGGCGGACGCCGCGAGGCGACCACCGCTGACATTCTCCGGGCGCTGCGGCTGTATTGGACGGCCGATGCGCTTCTGATCGTGTTGTTCGCGCTAATTGCGGCGCTCCTGCATCTCAACTGGAGCCACTGACCGTCCGGCGCGTTTAGCCCGACGTGACACCGTCAGACGATGGTGAACGGCCATGCTGACACGTCTCGACAAACTCTATTACCGTCTCCAAGCCCAGCATGAATGCCTCAGTTGGGCATTCTGCGCCATTGCGGGCAAGCCCGGCCTCGTGCTGGAACTCGGCCTCGGCCATGGCCGCACCTACGATCATATGCGCAAGCACTTGCCTGATCGCGAGATCTACGTCTTCGATCGCGCGATCGACTGTATCGCCGATTGCAGGCCTCCGCCGGAGCGTCTGATCGTCGGCGAGATTGGCCGGACACTGGTGGCTCTGACGGATCGCTTCGCGAGGCGCGTCATGCTCGCCCATGCCGATCTTGGGACTTATGACCGGAAGCGCGACAAGGAGACAGCCAGCATGCTCGCGGCCTGTCTGTCTCCGCTGCTGGCGCCGGGCGCCATCGTTGTTTCCGATCTTCCACTCAATCTTGAGGATGCAAGTCAATTGCCGATGCCAGACGGCGCGCGGGAAGGACGGTATTTCGTCTACCGAAACGGCTTTCGAAAAACATAAAGCGTGTCGCATCCGACCGGCCACATTCTGCCGGCGACGGTTTGGGACAAGGTCGAGGGCTTCGTCGCAGGTCGGGCTGGTGACCCGGACAAGACGAAGCCCGACGGATTTGGCCCAAAGCGGCCCGGTAGAATGAGGCCGATTGGGTGCGACATGTTTTAAAACTCGATGCCTTGCTGCGCCTTCACGCCGGCTGCGAAATGGTGCTTCGTCGCGCCCATTTCGGTGACGAGGTCGGCGGCCTCCACCAGCGCCGGCTTTGCGTTGCGGCCGGTCACCACGACATGCAACCTCTCGCGGCGGTTCGCCAGCGCGGCAACCACCGTATCGAGATCGAGATAGTCGTAGCGCAGCGCGATGTTCAATTCATCGAGCACAATCAGGCTGATCGACGGATCGGCCATCAGTTCGAGCGCCTTCGCCCAGGCAGCCTCCGCCGCCGCAACGTCGCGTTTCAGGTCCTGCGTCTCCCAGGTGAACCCCTCGCCCATCGAGTGCCAGACGATTTTGTCGCCGAAGGCGGCAAAGGCGGCTCGTTCGCCCGTATGCCAGGCACCCTTGACGAATTGCACGACGCCCACCCGCTTGCCGTAGCCGAGCATGCGCAGAGCCAGCCCGAAGGCGGCGGTCGTTTTGCCCTTGCCAGGACCGGTGTTGACGATCAGCAGGCCTTTTTCAATCGTCTTGCCCGCTACCTCGGCATCCTGGACCGCCTTGCGCTTGGCCATCTTCGCCTTGTGGCGGGCCGCTTCCTCGTCGTCGACGCTCTTCATTTCATTTCACCCGCATCGGCAGCCCGGCGACCATGAAGACGACGTTGTCTGCCACGGTGGCCACCGCCTGGTTCAGCCGCCCCGCGGCGTCACGAAATTTTCGGGCCAACGCATTGTCGGGCACGATACCCAGCCCAACCTCGTTCGAAACGACGAACCAGGGGCCGCGCGGGCGCGAAAGCACATCGGCGAGCCGCCGGCTCTCGGTTTCCACATCATGTTCGGCGAGCATATGGTTGGAAAGCCAGAGCGTCAGGCAATCGAGCAGGACCGGCCTGCCGTCCGGCACGGCGGCCAGCGCCCCGACCACATCGAGCGGGGCGTCCACCGTTTCCCATCCGGCAGGACGCCGGGCGCGATGCAGTGCAATACGTTCCCGCATCTCGTCGTCATAGGCCTGCGCCGTGGCGATATAAATCCAGGGCGCCGGATAGGCCGTCACGAGTGTCTCGGCGTGCGAACTCTTGCCGGAGCGCGCGCCGCCGAGAACGAAGGTCAGCGAGGTTTTGTCAGGCAAGCTGGTTGCGCAGCGAGCCCGCGGTTCCGGAAAACCGCGTCCGGATAGCGCCCACCAGACCGCCGAGCAATACCCAGAAGATCAGGTTGGTGACGGTGGAAGCGACCACGAACTGGTGGTGCAGGTCGGCGGGGATCGGCGATTCATGGCTTTCCGGCTGCGGTGCGCCGACGATATGCGGTGCAACGATCAGCGCCACGCCGAGGATCGACAGCACCACCGTGCCCCGGAAGGCGATAAGCGCAAGTCCCGCAGCCGTTGCGGCCACGGTCGCGACCCACCATACCTGCCGCTCGCCGAGGTCGGCAGCCGGCATGGCCGGCAGTTCCGGCGGAAGGCCGAGGCCGGGCGCTAGGGTAAACACCGCAAAGCCGGCGAATCCCCAGAGCACACCGGAGCGCCAGCTCGAAATGCCGCCTGCGAATTCCGAGACGGCAACGAGAATCAACGCGAAGCCGAAGCCGCTGACAAGATTGGCGAGCACGTTGAAGGCGAAACGCTCGAACCCGTCGGCGGGCGCCCAGCCCCCGTGGTCATGCTCATGTTCATGCGCGGCGACCGCCGGTGCAGCTTCGCTGGCCGCAGTTGCGTCGGCTGCCGGTGCGCCATGGTCATGGGCAGGCTCGGCGGCGTTTTCATAACTTTCCGCCTTGAGAATCAGCGGATCGGTGGCAAAAGATTGCATTGCGGCCATGACGAGGCTTGCCAATAGCCCCGCGATCGCCGCGATGAACACGACGTTGCGAAAGAGGTTCATGTCAGCCCCTCTTCAGTGGCAGGGAAACGCCATCGAATGGCGATAATCATGAGCCGCGTTGTGTGCGGCCTCCACCTGCGAGAAGCCGACGAAGCCTACGATGAAGATGCCAAGGAGTGCAGCCAGCGCAAGCTGCATCGCGCGCGACGATGCCGACACCTGTACGCCGAGGGAGGTCGAAGCCGTGTTCATTCCAAATGTCCCTTTCGCCCTCCACCCGAGGGCCCTTGATCCAAACCTGTCGCCGGCAGGTCTCCTGGCTCGCGGGTTCTCGCCCGGCCCCGCCTTCCCGAGGAAAATCCTCAGTGGCATTCGGGGTGGGCTAGCCGCTTACAGTTGCGGGGGCAGCCGCGGCATTGGGCGAACAGCCCGCACCGCATTCCCTCTTGGTTCCAATCGGAACCGACGACGATCGTGACAATAGGCGTAAATCGGCGCCGCTGCAAATCCGATTCCGACATTGCGTGACCGGCTTAGACGGAATCGCTTTCGCCGGCGGCGAGTTCGGCGGCGACCAGTTGCTGCAATCGCCAAAGGCAGCGGTCGTGTATGCCGCGCGATTCGAGATTGCGCACGGTCTGGAACAGATAGTCCGCGCCCGACCCCAGATGCCCACAAGCCCGTGCCAGGATATGCGCCACATCGGCATCGCTTCGCTTGCCGGCAAAGGTGCGGCCCTTGGGGTTGACCGCGAAGCCGAGAGCCGCCAACGGCCCGTGAGCCGTATCGAGCTTCAGCCAGGTCGGCAGGTAGGTGGAAGGCTTTGCCGTCATCTCGCGGCGGATCAGACGGGAGATGACCTCAGAGGGGTCGCCGGCCGGCAGGCGGAAGGCGACCCCTTGGCACTGGCCGCCACGCATCAGGCCCATCATCAGCCCCGGCTGCTCAAGGGTGCCTCGCCAGCGTGTCTGGTGAATGCAGAAGGCGCGATGATAGCCGCGGGCAGTGGCGATGCGCTCCTCGATATGGTCCACCTCTGGCTTCCAGATCAGGGAACCATAGGCAAACAACCAGATCGGGCCGGGCGGCCGTACCGCAATCGTGGCATCGAGGAGACGTGCATAGTCTTCCTCGTCGAGATAGCCGAGCCCAGGCTCCGGACCGGTATCGGCGACGTGTCGACGGCAGCGCGCCACCATCTCCTCGGTCAGTGCCATCATGCGCGGCTTCATGCGGCTTTCCCCGCCTCGGGCGCCCTCGCCCCTTCGCCGCGCACAATCGCCCGGCGCTGCCCCCTGTGGCAAGCCGCGCCGGCACGGAGTTGACAAAGCCCGGCGCGAGGTGTCCGCTCATACAAATGGAGAACGCGATGACCCCTGAATCGGTGAAGAGCGATCCTTACAACGGCCTGCTGTCGGCCGAGGCCACCCTGCCTTCCGCCGCCTATTGGGACGAAGCGGAGTTCCAGCGCGAGCTTGAGGCGATCTGGTATCGCAACTGGATCATGGTCTGCCGCGAAGCAGACCTTTCCCAGCCGCTCGCCTACCGTGTCTTCACGCTGGGCACACAGCAGATCCTTATGCTGCGCGACGACCGGGGCGATTTGCACGCCTTCCACAACACCTGCCGTCATCGCGGCTCACAGCTTTGCCGCGACGCGGAGGGACGGCTGAAGGCGCGACTGCTGACCTGTCCCTATCATGCCTGGTCCTATTCGCTGCGCGGCGACCTCGTCCGCGTGCCGTCAAAATCGCTGCCGCCCGGCTTCGACAAGGCCGACTATCCGCTCTATCCCGTTGCCCTGTCGGCCTGGCGCGGTTTTGTCTTCATCAATCTCGCCGAAGATCCGCTGGGAACGCCGGCCTCCACGCTCGATCGCGATTCGGCAGACCTGGCGAACTGGCCGCTGGAAGGGCTGGTCACCGGCCATGTGCTGACCAAAGTCATGGACTGCAACTGGAAAATCTTCTGGGAAAATTTTAACGAATGCCTGCATTGCCCCGGCGTGCACAAGCATTTGTCCGCCCTTGTTCCGATCTACGGGCGCGGCCTGATGGCCCGCCATGACGACCCGGAATGGGCGTTGCATGCCGACAATGACGAACCGCAGTTCTCCGGCGGCCTGCGCCAGGGCGCCGAGACCTGGTCGCAGGACGGCGCCGCGCTGAAGCACCGTTTCGAGGGCCTGAGCGACCCGGAACGTGCCGCCGGCCAGAACTATGCGATGAACCTGCCGTCCATGTTCATCGTCGGCCATGTCGACTATGTCAGAACCGTGCGCCTTGTGCCGCTCGGCCCGGAGCAGACGGAACTCACCGCCGAATGGCTGTTCCCGCCGGAGGCGCTGACCGAGGCAAGCCAGGACATCGACAACATCGTCGCCTTCGGCAAGACCGTGCTGGAGGAGGACGCGGCGATCTGCGAGGTCAACCAGCGCGGCCTGCATGCGCGGCCGCATCGCGCCGGCGTGCTGATGCCGGAGGAATACGCTCTGCACCGCTTCCACGACTGGGTCCGCGGCGCCCGCCAACAGGCGGCTACATCGACTTCGGCAGGTAGCGCCACGTGATCAGGCCGCAAATGGCGGTGAAGAAGCCCAGCGTCGCGAACACCGCGCCCAGCCCGCCAAAGGCCAGGACGACCGAATAGATCAGGGGCGGCAGCAGTTCCGACAGGTCGAGATAAGTCCGGTACACCGCCGTCATTTGCGGCCGTTCATAGGCGCGTACCGAACGGATGAAGGGCGTGGAGCCCAGCGCATCCAGCGCCACGGCGAAGAAGGAGGCGACCAGCAGCAGAAGGCCCGCCGCGAGCGGAAAACCTTCGCCGCACAGTCCCGCCATCCAAAGCACGGCCGACAGCGCGAAAAAGCTCATCGCCATGGTGTTGCGCGCGCCGAACCGCCGGCCGAGGCGGCCCCACCAGATCGCGGTGAACAGCACCGCGTTGCCGGCCGACACGAGCAGGCCGCCGGCAAGTTCGCCCTGCCCGGTCGCCACCATCAGGATCGGCGCGTAGACGAAGAAGGTCGTCCAGAAGCAGGAGCGGCCGAAGGCGATGATCCAGGCCAGCCTCAGCCGCGGCTGCGCGACGAAGCGGCCGATATTGCTCAGCGGATTGACGGCGCGCGTCTTGCCCGGCCGGATCTGGGCGTTGTCGGTGAGCCGGAAATACCAGAACAGTATGAGCAGCGTCAGCGCGAAGGCCACGACCACCAGATGCGGCGCGACGATGCCGAAGCGGGTGTAGAGAAAGACGCCGAGCGTCGGGCCACCGGTCCACGCCACCATCGACCAGGCCATGCGCATCGATTCGGACTGCATCACGTCGGCCTTGCGGATGTGGTCCATGATGTAGAGGTTGAGCGTGATCGCCAGCGCGCTGGCACCCATGACGCGCAGCAGCATGCCGCCGACTTGGCCCGCCAGCGTGTGGGTGACGAACAGCGCGGAGCCCAGAGCCAGGAAACAGGTGCCGATCGTATAGACCCAGCGCCGCGACAGGCGGCCGATGATCATCGGCATGAACAGCGTGGCCGACAGGCCGAGTAGGGCGACGACCGTGTAGAGGATCGAGACACCCTGCTTGCTGGCCAATATCTCATAGGCCTGGATCGGGATGACGCTGGAGACTGTGGCGCGGGCGAAGGATTCCACCGCATAGAGGCTGGCGAAGGTCCGCGCGCCGGGCGGACGCACGGCGGGAAGCCAGATCGGATGCCTGACCTGTGTTGCCATCGGCGCCCCGCAAAACCGCCCGAGAATTCGCAGGCGGAGCGGAGCGCCGTTAGCAGGAAACCGACGATTCGGCGTCGTTATGGAATGCTGGCTAGCATCGAAACCGCTTGTGGTCCAAAGGCTTGATCACAGGGCGACGAAATCGGAGGAGGATGGTCGCGTCCGCGTCCGAAGCCGGTGGCATGGGACACCGTGGCCCCGCCCAATTCCGTTCACCTGCGCAGCCGCCCGTGCTAGCCGTGCTACACCGACCGGCAACGGGAACTTTCCGCATGCATCCTGATCCGCGATCCGACCAAAAAACCGCCGCCGGCCCAGGGCGGCTGGAATGGCTCGACGTGGCGCGCGGCGTGGCGCTCATTGCCATGGCGGTCTATCACTTCACCTGGGACCTCGAATTCTTCGGCTACGTGCTTCCCGGCACGACCGGTTTCGGCGCGTGGAAGCTGTTCGCCCGCTCTATCGCCTCGAGCTTCCTGTTTCTGGTCGGCGTCAGTCTCGTGTTGGCGCATGCACGCGGTATCCGTTGGCCCGGGTTCTGGCGGCGTTTCGCCATGGTTGCCGGTGCCGCGCTCGCGATCTCGGTGATCACCTATTTCGCGGTCCCCAACGCCTTCATCTTCTTCGGCATCCTCCATCAGATCGCGCTGGCAAGCCTGCTCGGTCTCGTCTTCCTGCGGCTGCCGGCGCTGTTGACCCTGCTGGTAGCCGTCGCGGTCATCGCACTGCCGCAGTTCTTCAGGAGCTACATTTTCAGTCACCCGGCGCTCTGGTGGGTCGGCTTGGCGCCTGCCAATCCGCGCTCCAATGATTATGTCCCGCTGTTCCCCTGGTTCGGAGCGGTCCTGCTGGGCATCGCCGTGGCGCGGCTTGCCGTCGACACCGGCCTGACGGCGCGCCTCGCGACGCTGCATCCGGGGCGCTGGTCGAGACCGCTGCAGTTCCTCGGCCGTCACAGCCTTGCCTTTTACCTCATTCACCAGCCGGTGCTGATCGGCTGTGTCTGGCTGTTCTCGCAGGTCTGGCCGGCCGCGCAGCAGACACCCGAGGTCGGCTTCCGCTATGCCTGCGAGGCGAACTGCCAACAGAGCCGAGACGAAGCCTTCTGCGCGCGCTATTGTGCGTGCATGCTCGACGGGCTCGAAACCAGTGGAGACTTGCCGAAGGTGCTTGCCGGCGCGGACGAGGCCGGTCTGCGCGAGCGTGTGACGGACCTCGCCGGTATGTGCACCGCGACGACCGAGGAGAACAATCTGGAGGACCCGGCGCCATGACCACGCCCCTCACCGCCCCGAACCGCGGGCCCTGGCCGCCGATCGTCTATCTGTCGGCGATAGCGGTCAGCATCGTCCTCTTCATCGTCTATCCCCTGCCCTGGATCGAGGGGCCGCTCAACGACATCCTGTTCGCTGCGGGCTGGCTGCTTGCCGCTGCCGGCGCCTTCATCGGCATTTCCGCCGTGCGGGTGATGCACAAAGCCAAAACCACGATCATGCCCAATCGCGTCTCCGAGCATCTCGTGACCTCGGGGCCGTTCTCCTTCACCCGCAACCCGATCTATCTCGGCAACACCATGATCACGCTCGGCGTCGGCCTGATCGTCGGAAGCGTCTGGTTCCTGCTCGCAGGGCTGATCGCGGCCTTCATGGTCCAGAAGATCACCATCCAGCCGGAGGAGAAGCATCTGGAAGCGCGCTTCGGCAAGAAATACCGCGACTACGCCACCCGGGTACGACGCTGGTTATAAGAACCTGCCGGAACGATCACGCGTCACGGAATGGCGTAGATTCGCACCTCGCGCTCAATGCCGCGCAGGTTCATGTCCTGCGATACCGGCGTCAGGCGCTTTGATTCGAGTATGCCGGCAGAATCCTTGTTTTCCATGACGGCGCTGGTGACGAAGATTTCCCGCGACGTGGCGAGCCCCTGTACGCGCGAGGCGATGTTGACCGTTTGCCCGAAATAGTCCTGCCGGTCGTTCATGGTGACGGCGATGCAAGGGCCTTCATGCACGCCGATCTTCAGGAGCAGGTCCTCGCTGCCGCTTTTCCGATTAAGTTCCTGCATGGCCTCGCGCATGCGCAGCGCCGCCGCAACCGCACGGTCGGGCGTCGGGAAGGTCGCCATCACCGCGTCGCCGATCGTCTTGACCACGGCGCCGGCTTCAGCCGCGACGATGTCCTGCAGCACCTGGAAATGGCTGCGGACCAGGTCGAAGGCGGTGAGATCGCCGACCCGCTCATAGAGTTCGGTCGAGCCGCGCAGGTCGGTGAATAGGAACGTCAGGCTGGTGATCTTCAGCCGCTGGTCGACCGCCACCGTTTCGGTACGGTAGAGGTCGCGGAACGTCTGATTGGTGAGTAACCGCTTGGCCGTCAGGAAGGGTCGGCGTTTCTCGATCAGATGGTGCAGCGGGTCGCCGGCAATGAAAACGGCGGGAAGGACGCGCGTGCTGCTGCGGTTCTCGATGGCGATCCGCATAGGTCCGGGGCGCATCTCCAACGTCTGGTTGTCCACGTGCTCGCGATCGTAGACGAGCGAAAGATTCTGCCGCTCGCGTGTCGGTTCGCCCTTGACGTCGATGAACTGAACGGCATGCGTCACCGCCTCGAAGACGATGATGAACTCTGCCGGCAATTGCAGCGAGAGGACAATCTTTTCGCCCGGATCGACCTCGACGTGTTCGATCACCATGCTTTCGAGCGTCTCGACATAGTCGTTTTCCGGCAGGTCGACCCCGGAACCCCAATAGAGCTGGCGCAGATATTCAAAGAGCGGCATTTCCTCCGGATTGTGCGCCGCGATGCGGCGCACGCGCGGACTCACCGTGAAGGTGACCTCCACCATCTCGTCCAGAGTGGGCGAATAGCCTTCGGCGCAAAGCGAGCAGACATATTCTTCCCGCGCCACCGTCTTCAGCGTCGTGTTGGAATCGAGCACGCCGCCGCAGCCGGGACAAAGCACGTTCCACGAAATGTCGAACAGGCCTATCGAAGCCGCATGCAGGAACCCGGCAATGGCGCGCTCCTCGTCGAGACCGTGCTTGGCGGCGAAGGCCAGCACATTCACCCGGCAGAGTTCGCGGTCGGAGCCGTCGGTGACGAGCTTTTCGACGGCCTGCGCGACGTTCGGATCGGCGGAATTGCGCAACAACCCAAAAAGGGAACTGGTCTCGCTCATCGTGTGCCTCCGCAAACAGAGCGCCGAAACGAACTGCTATCTAATACGCCCTCAAGCTGACTTTTGTTACCTCTTGATTCGCCACTTGCCGACAGCTTTGTGTCAGGAGCCCCGATCATGGCACACCGATCTGAGCCCCCTTTCAGGTGTTGACGCCGAGTTCGGCCAGGCGCTCGACGCAGGATTCCTCCGCCTGATCGAGTTCCGCGAGAGACTCCTCGAGGTCGCGGCGCTTCTGGCGAAGGTCTTCCTTCTTCTCGTTGATGCGCTTGATCAGCAGCTTCAACTGCCCGACCTCGCCCGGCGGCTCGCGGTAGATCTGGATGATTTCGCGGATCTCGTTGATCGAAAAACCCAGCCTTTTGCCACGCAGGATCTGGCGGACAAGGTGCCGGTCGGAAGGCCGGAACAACCGCGTGCGCCCTCTCCGGATGGGTTGAATCAGCCCCTCGTCCTCATAGAAGCGCAAGGTGCGCGTCGATATGTCGAACTCCTTGGTGAGTTCGGTAATCGAATAATATTCGCGCATCTGCCGTCCTGCCGGGAGTTTCCGAAGCGGAAACATCGCATGGCATTTACGTAAAAGTCAATTCAAACCACGGCCGCCGCCCTGACCCGAGAAGCAGACTGCGGGTCGATTCGCTGCCTATCTGCTCGCCTCCAGGCTTGCGCGCACTTCGTCGATCTTGCCGAAATCGTCGCCGACACCGAGCACGTCCTTGGCCCAGTCCATCATCTCGTCGTCGACATAGTCGTCACCATATTGCGCCAGACGATTCTGATTCGCGGCAGCCTCCAGCGCATCCCGAAGCGTCTCGTCGTCCGTACCCACCGCGGCCGCGTCAGCCGCCTTGCGGGCATCGGCGGCATCCGCCGTCGCGTCAGCGAGAGCATCGGCCTCGGGGCTACCCAGGATCGACCCAAGATCCGCGATCTCCTCGTCCAGCGCGGCTTGATCCTCTGGCGCGACCTCGACCGATTTCAGGTGATCCAGCCGATCGTTGAGTTCCGAGAGGGTGGGATCGTCGTAGACGCCAACCGCGTCATCATAAGGTACCGGGTCGATACGATCGACGACCGTTGCGAAATCCTCGCGCGCCGTCGCCAGTTGGGAATTCGCAGCGTCAAGTTTGTCCCGGGCGATGTCCAGTTCGGCCGAGGCCATCACATAGTCCCGAATGGCGGCCATGCGCGGCGACTGCGAATTCAGATAGGCATGGTAATTGCGGTTCAGCGAATTGAGGCCCGCAAGTTTGGCCTTGAAATTCTTCTCCTTGACCGGCTTGACGCCGGGTACCGGCGCGAGGTCAGGAACGGCTGCAAACTGCTGAGCCCGGGCCCTGCCGGCCGCCTTCGCGGACTTGGCCTTGGAGCCGCCCTTGCCATCCAGGCTCGCAGCCCGCGACCGGTCCTTGCCGAAAGCCGATCCGGAGGAGCCGCGTGACGAGGCCGACTTTCCGTTGTCGGATTTGGCCGAACTCCCATGCTCGCCGCCGCGGTCATGGCCACCGCCATGGCCGTTTCCGCCGCCATTGCCGTGACCGTCACCGCCGCCATTACCGCCTCCGTTGCCATTTTCCTTGGCAAAGGCGGGCGTCGGCCCGATCGATCCCAGTTTGCCGAAATCCAGTTGGAACGGAAGGACGCTCAGCGCGACGATGGAAGCGGTGACGAGAGCGATTCTTGCGCGTTTCATCGTTGAATCCTCCACATACATTAAGACAGAACTAGCGCCCGATCGGTCGCTCGACCACCACCCTTCGATAAATTTAGGTCTCGTCATAAATGCGGGAGTGATCAGCCCAGATGCAGCCACCAGGTGGCGAGGCTGAGAAAGGCGAGAAAACCGATGACGTCGGTGATCATGGTCGTGAAGATCGACGACGAGATCGCCGGGTCGGCGCCGAGCCGGTCGAGCAGCAGCGGGATCAGGATGCCGCCGAGGGCCGCCGCCAGCATGTTGATGACCATGGCGGTGGCGATGACATAGCCGAGATCGGGATTGTGGAACCACAGACCGGCGATGACGCCGATGATCACCGCGACGATCGAGCCGTTGAGCAGGCCGACCAGCACCTCGCGACGGATGACGCGGCCGGCATTGTAGATGTCGAGGTCTTTCGTGGCGAGCGCGCGCACCGTCACCGTCATGGTCTGCGTGCCGGCATTGCCGCCGAGCGACGCGACGATCGGCATGAGTGCCGCCAGCGCCACCATCTCCTCGATGGTCGCGCCGAACTGGCTGATGACGGTGGCCGAGATGAAGGCCGTCGCCAGGTTCACCAGCAGCCACGGCACCCGCGAGCGCGAGGTCGCCACCACCGTGTCCGACAGTTCCTCATCGCCGACGCCGCCCATGCGCAGCAGGTCTTCCTCTGCCTCCTGCTGGATCACGTCGACCACGTCGTCGATGGTGAGCACGCCGACCAGCCGCTCGTTCTCGTCGACGACTGCCGCCGACAGAAGATCGTATTGCTCGAACTCGCGCGCCGCCTCTTCCTGGTCCATCGTGGCCGGGATCGCATGCCGCGTCTCGTGCATGATCTCTTCGATCTTTACCGAGCGCTTGGTGCGCAGGATCTGGTCGAGGTCGATGGCGCCGAGCAGCTTGAACGACGGGTCGATGACAAAGATCTGGCTGAAGCGGTCAGGAAGATTGTTGTCCTCGCGCATGTAGTCGATCGTCTGGCCGACCGTCCAGAACGGCGGCACCGCGACGAACTCCGTCTGCATGCGGCGGCCGGCCGACTCTTCCGGATAGTCGAGCGAGCGGCGCAGCCTGATCCGCTCCGTGAACGGCAGTTGCGCCAGAATCTCGTCCTGGTCGGCCTGGTCGAGGTCTTCGAGAATGTAGACGGCGTCGTCGGAATCGAGTTCCTGCACCGCCTTGGCGATCTGCGCGTTGGGCAGATTGTCGACGATGTCGAGGCGGATCGCCTCGTCGACCTCGGTCAGCGCGGAAAAATCGAAATCCGTGCCGAGCAGGTCGACAAGCGTGCGCCGCTGCTCCGGCAGCAGGGCCTCAAGCAGGTCGCCGAGCTCGGACTGGTGCAGGTCGCCGACATCCTTGCGCAGGATCAGGATGTCGCGGTCGGCGATCGCCGCGCCGATATGCGCGACGAAGGACGGGCGGATCACCCCGTCTTCGCCATAGATGTCGGCATGCTCGGCCTCATGGCCGGCGCCGACCGCCGTCGTTTCCTCCTGGCCTTCCAACTGCGCGTCGCCCTGCAATGTCCGGATTGGTCGAGCCGCAGGTTTAGCGCGCAAGGGGCGGGAATTTCAAACGAAATGCGCCTGCGGCAGACGGGTTGGACGATATGTCCAAGCCACCGGCAAATCGTGGCGACCGGCCGAGACGTGCATCCCTGGCCGGCATTTTTCCGCCTGCATGCCCAGGCCGCGATGCCGACGGCATTGCGTCGGCGAATTCGTTTCCGCCGCACTTGTTTCGCCGGAACTGATTTGCTAAAGGCCGCGAGCCGGTTCCGACCGGCCCTTTCGTGACGTGCGGTCGTGGCGGAATTGGTAGACGCGCAGCGTTGAGGTCGCTGTGGGGCAACCCGTGGAAGTTCGAGTCTTCTCGACCGCACCATCACTCTCTCAGTCGTCATGAGATTGTCACGGCAGAGCGCCTTCGGGCGGGCTGACGTCGGTTGGCGCGCGAAGCGACAGCGGAGACCGGAGAACTGGACGCGCCGGCTGCGAGCGTCCATATTGACCGCGATCGGATTGTCCCATGCAACGCAACGAAATTGCTACGTCTTTCCATCCTTCGCCGGGCTCTGCTCCGGTGGAGTGGCTGGTCGAGGCAGGCCTCACGCCATACGCCCAGGCGCTCACCTTCATGGAGGAGCGAGTCGCGGCGATCCGCGAAGGGCGCGCCGGCGAGTTGGTCTGGCTGGTCGAGCATCCGCCGCTCTACACCGCCGGCACCAGCGCAAAGGTCGAGGATCTCGTCGACCCCAACCGCTTTCCGGTGTTCGACGCCGGGCGCGGCGGCGAATACACCTATCATGGGCCGGGCCAGCGGGTCGCCTATGCCATGCTCGACCTGAAGCGGAGGCGCGAGGACGTTCGCGCCTTCGTGGCGGCGCTGGAGGAGTGGATAATCGCCTCGCTGGCCGCCTTCAACGTGCGCGGCGAGCGGCGCGAAGACCGGGTCGGCGTCTGGGTGATGCGGCCGGACCGCCCGCCGGCGCCGGACGGAGGTATTGCCGAGGACAAGATCGCGGCGATCGGCATCCGCCTGCGCCGCTGGGTCAGCTTTCACGGCATCGCCGTCAATGTGGAACCCGACCTGACGCATTTTTCCGGCATCGTACCCTGCGGGGTGAGCGACCATGGCGTCACCAGCCTGGTCGACCTCGGCCTGCCGGTCACGCTCGACGATTTCGACGTCGCGCTGAAGGCGGCGTTCCAGCAGGTGTTCGGCCCGGTGGCCGAAGGGTCTGTCCGACCCGAAAGGATGGCGGGCTGATGGGCTGGCGGACAAGCGCGTTGGGTCTGCTGCCGGCGCTGGCGCTTGCAGCGCTTCTTCCGTTCCAAGCCTTTGCCCAACAGGCATCCGACGCGGTCGCGCCGGAGCAGGCAAGCGGCACCCAGCAGGTCAAGGCCGTCACCGCCTCGCGCCAGATGGTGGTGGCCGCCCATCCGATCGCGGCGCAAGCCGGCATCGACGTGCTGAGAGCGGGAGGCAACGCGGCCGACGCGCTGGTCGCGGTGCAGGTAATGCTCGGTCTGGTCGAGCCGCAATCCTCCGGGATCGGCGGCGGCGCGTTCCTCGTCTGGTATGATGCCGCGAGCGGCACGATCACGACGTTCGACGCGCGCGAAACCGCGCCGGCCGAGACCACGCCCGATCTATTCCGCGACGCCGCCGGCAAACCGATGGATTTCTTCAAAGCCGTGGTGGGCGGGCGATCGGTCGGCGCGCCCGGCGTGCCGAGGCTTCTGGAGATCGTGCATCGGCGATACGGGACGCGGCCGTGGCCTTCGCTGTTCGAATCGGCGATCCGGTTGGCGGATGGCGGGTTCGAGGTGTCGCCCCGCCTTGCGTCCTCGGTCGCCGAAACCGCGGACCTGTTCGAAAAACCCTCCTCCGCCCGGGCCTATTTCTTCGATGCTGCAGGCGCGCCTTTGAAGGCCGGCTACCGCCTCGTCAACACGTCCTATGCCTCGACGCTGCGGACCCTGGCATCGCAAGGCGCCGACGCCTTTTACACAGGCCCTATCGCCGCCGACATCGTCCGCGCCGTGCGCTCGCATCCGACCAATCCCGGTCTCCTTTCGGCGGACGATCTCGCCAACTACCGCGTCAAGGAACGCGCGGCGGTCTGCGCGCCGTATCGCAGCCACGATGTCTGCGGCATGGGACCGCCCTCCTCCGGGGCCATCGCCATCGGCCAGATTCTTGGCCTGCTCGAACCGTTCGACGTCGCGACGCTCGGCCCCGATGACCCGCAAAGCTGGCGGCTGATCGGCGACGCGACGCGGCTGGCCTTCGCCGACCGCGAGCGATACGTCGCCGACAGCGATTTTGTCTCGATCCCCAAGGGCCTGCTCGACCCGGCCTATCTCAAGGACCGCTCCGCCCTGCTTCGCCGCCCGAACGCGCTGGGCGAGGGCGAAGCCAAAGCCGGCGAGCCGCCCTGGGACAAGGCCGAACTGCGCATCGACGGCGTGTCGGCGGAAATCCCGTCGACCTCGCATTTTGTCGTCGCCGATGCCGCCGGCAACGTCGCCTCGATCACCACTTCGGTCGAGAACGCTTTTGGTTCGCGGCTGATGGTGGACGGTTTCCTGCTCAACAACCAGCTCACCGATTTTTCGTTCTCGCCGGTCAAGGACGGCCAGAACGTCGCCAACCGCGTCGAGCCGCGAAAACGGCCGCGCTCGTCCATGTCGCCGACGATCGTGCTCAAGGACGGCAAGCCGGCCTTCGCGCTGGGATCGCCCGGCGGCAGCAACATCATCTCCTACGTGACCACCACCCTGATCGGTCTGATCGACTGGAAGATGGACATGCAGGCGGCGATAGCGCTGCCGCATTTCGTCAACCGCTTCGGCCCCTACGACATCGAAAAAGGGACGAAGGCGGAAGACCTCGCCGACGACCTGACCGCGCTGGGCTTCAAGGTCACGGCCAAGGATCTGAATTCCGGCCTGCACGGTGTCGCCTGGACGCCGAAAGGCCTGGTCGGCGGCGCTGATCCTCGCCGGGAAGGCCTCGCGGTCGGCGATTGATCTTGATCGGTCAAAGCGCGCCGATCCATAGCGATACCGTAATCAGAAAGGTGCTCATCGATACCAGCGATACGACGTCCTGAATGAAATCGGTCATCACTCTCTCCTGTTTCGAATTTGTTTACATTTTGTTCTAAGTTTGTTCGAACGTCAATGCTGGAACAGACCGGAAACATGCATTCCCGGCACGGCGCGAATCGGTGGTTAACGAAAGGTTGACGGCGCGCGTTTCCGTTGAAATTCATTGGGGACGACCGGTGTTATCGTCACGAGGCGGAAATCCGCTCAGCCGGCACGTCCCCTCGCGTGTCAGGAGCCTGCCGGATTCTTCCTGCTGCGCCTTTCCTCTGTCACTTCCCGGGCGCATTCTCCCCGCGTGCGGTCGTAAGGCCGCGTCAAAAATGTCCGAAGGAGCAAGCCATGCCCGCGAGCAGATTCTTCTGGTACGAACTGATGACCACCGACGTCCAGGCCGCCGCTGCGTTCTACAAGGCCGTCATCGGCTGGAATTCGGAGAATTGGGGCGACCCGCAAAAGCCCTATGTCATCATGAAGGTCGGCGAGACCGGCGTCAGCGGCGTCATGGCGATACCGGACGAAGCCAAGGCAATGGGCACGCCGCCCATGTGGCTCGGCTATATCTACGCCAAGGACACGGACGCCGCGACGGCCAGCGTCGCCGCCGCGGGCGGCAAGGTCTATCGCGAGCCGGCCGACATTCCGGAGATCGGCCGCTTCTCCGTGGTCGCCGACCCGCAGGGCGCCACCTTCATGCTGATGACGCCGCAAGGCCCCGACCAGCCGCCAATGCCATCCAGCACGCCCGGCGCCATCGGCTGGCGCGAACTCTACACGACCGACTGGAAGGCAGCGCTCGACTTCTACACCAGCCAGTTCGGCTGGACGGCCGACCAGGCGATGGACATGGGACCGATGGGCACCTACCAGCTCTTCGCCGTCGAAGGCCAGCAATCCGGCGGCATGATGAACAAACCCGCCAACATCCCGATGCCGCTCTGGCAGTTCTATTTCACCGTCGACGGCCTCGACGCCGCGGTCGGACGGGTGAAGGCAAATGGCGGCCAGGTGCTCATGGAGCCGATGCAGGTGCCCGGGGGCTCGTGGATCGCCCCCTGCATGGACCCGCAAGGCGCTGTGTTCTCGCTGACCGCGATGGAGCGATAGGGCTTCGGTCTGATTTTCCAGCGGCGGTCAGTTTTTTAACCGTCGGTTCCGCCCCTCACCTGCCTGCCGGCAAGAAAGAGAGGGGCGGGGCCGAAACGTTTAGCCCCTCAGCGTCCGCTCGAAAATCGCCAGCGCATCCCCAAAACCCTCCGCCTGCGCGGCGAAGCCGACCCGGAAATGCTCGGGGCTGCCAAAGCAGTCGCCGGGCGCGACCAGCACGCCGGCGGCCGCCAGCGCCTGGCAGAAGGGCCGGCTGTCGCGGCCGTCCTTGAACCACGGGAAAGCGACGGTGCCGCCCTCCGGCTCCGCCCATGCGACTGTGTCGGAAACCCGCTCCATGACGGCCGACAGCGCCGCGCGATTGGCACTGGCCACCGCGACCAGGCGGTCGAGCAAGACCTCGTGGTTGTCGAGCGCATGGGCCGCCAGTTCTTCGAGTACCGGCGAACTGCTGATGGTGAAATAGCTGCGTGCGTCGATGGCGCGCTTGCGCAGTTCGGGGTCGGCGATGATCAGCCATCCCGTCCGGAGGCCCGCCAGCGACAGCGCCTTCGACATGTCGCCCATGACGATGGCGTTCGGCACGGACGCGGCCGTCGGCGATTGCCGGCCGAAATAGAGCGGGTGATAGACCTCGTCGACGACGAGCGGCACGCCGCGTTCGCCCAGTTTCTGTGCCAGCGCCTCGATTTCGCCGGGCGGCATGACCGCGCCGGTCGGGTTGTGCGGCGTATTGACCAGAACCAGCGCCGTGTCGTCGTCCGTCGCCACCAAAATCGCTTCCGCGCTCTGGCGGAACCCTTCCTCTCGCTGAAGCGGGTAGGAATTCACCCCCAGGCCCCAGGCGTCCGCCATGGCCGCGAAAGGCGAGAAGGCCGGCGTGGGCAGCACGATGTTGGCGCCAGGCCTCGCCACCAGGCAGAGCACGATCAGCAGCGCTTCCGAGGCCCCTGTCGTCACCACCACCCAGTCCGGGTCGACGCCAAGAAAGCCGCCGAGCGCCTCACGCACCCGTTTTCCGCCCTCGGGCGGCGCATAGCCGATCTTTACGCCGCCGATGTCACGGCCGCCGCCCAGCGCCAGCAGTTCGTCCACGGACCATTTCGGCCCGGTGCTGGCGGCAAGATTGTAGCGGATCGGGGGCGTGGCGAATTCGTGGGCAGCCAGCCAGTGGTCGAGCAGGAAGGGCGGAAGATTCATGGACGAACTCTCTCGGCAAGTGTTCTGAAAACCTATCCGCGGCGGAGAGCGAGAACTAGGGCCACCACCGTTTGCCACTGGCGGCACGTTATGATTTGGGGCTGTCGAACGGCCTCGTTGTCCTGCCTGGATCGAAGTTCCCAGCGCAATGGCTGCGAACCGCTTTCTCTCCCGCAAACGGGCGGGTAAGAAGGCGACAGGAGGACAAATGTTCCGAAAAATCCTGATCGCCAATCGCGGCGAGATCGCCGTCCGCGTCATGCGCACCGCGCGAAAGATGAGTGTCTTGACCGTCGCGGTCTATTCCGACGCGGACGCCAGGGCGCTGCATGTCGCCATGGCCGACGAAGCGGTGCATATCGGCCCCTCGCCTGTCTCGGAAAGTTACCTGCGCGCCGACAAGATCATCGAGGCCGCACTTTCGACAGGAGCGGAAGCCATCCATCCCGGCTACGGTTTTTTGTCCGAGAACCCGGATTTCGTCGACAAGGTGAGCGCTGCCGGCCTGGTTTTCATCGGGCCGTCGGCAAAAGCCATCCGCGCCATGGGCCTGAAGGACGCCGCCAAGGCGCTGATGGAGAAGGCCGGCGTGCCGGTCGTGCCCGGTTATCACGGCGACACCCAGGCGCTGGTGCTGCTCGCCACCAAGGCGCGCGAGATCGGTTATCCCGTGCTGATCAAGGCGCGCGCCGGCGGCGGCGGCAAGGGCATGCGGCGCGTCGACCATGCGGACGATTTCGCCGACGCGCTGGCCGGCGCAAAACGCGAGGCGAAATCCGCCTTCGGCGACGACCATGTGCTGATCGAAAAATATGTCGACAAGCCGCGCCACATCGAAGTGCAGGTGTTCGGCGACAATTTTGGCAACGCGGTGCATCTGTTCGAACGCGACTGCTCGGCGCAGCGCCGCCACCAGAAAGTCATCGAGGAGGCCCCCGCCCCCGGCATGACACCCGAACTGCGCGCCGCCATGACCGATGCCGCTGTGAAGGCCGCCAAGGCGATAAGCTATTCCGGCGCCGGCACCATCGAATTCATCGTCGATGCTTCCAAGGGGCTGAAGGCCGACCGGTTCTGGTTCATGGAAATGAACACCCGCCTGCAGGTCGAGCACCCTGTGACAGAGATGGTCACCGGCGTCGATCTTGTCGAATGGCAGTTGCGTGTCGCGTCCGGCGAACCTCTGCCGAAATCTCAGCAAGAGATTGCTCTCGACGGCCACGCCTTCGAGGCGCGGCTCTATGCCGAGGACGCCACCAAGGGTTTTCTGCCGGCGACCGGCACGCTGCATCATCTGAATTTCCCCAAGGCCGGGAACGAAATCCGCGTCGAGACCGGCGTGCGAGGCGGCGATTCGATTTCGCCCTACTACGACCCGATGATCGCCAAGCTGGTGACGCACGGCCCCGACCGTGCGTCGGCGCTTGCGCTGCTGGCCGCCACGCTGGAACAGACGGAAGTCGCCGGTTCCGTCACCAACCTTGCCTTCCTGGCCGCGCTCGCCACCGACCCAGACTTCGCATCCGGCGATGTCGATACCGGTCTCATCGGCCGCAAGCAGGATTCTTTAACCGCCCTGCCCGCGCCAAGCCCTGACATCATCGCCACGGCGGCGCTGGCGGCTTCCGGCCTGGACGAGCGTCGGCCTTCCTCCGACCCCTGGTCGGCACTTGCCGGCTACGCGCATTTCCACCCCGTCGCGCGAAAAACCCGCATCCGCTTCCGCGACGAAGAGATTCTCGCGCGGGTCACCGTCGTGGATGGCGTGGTGAAGGTGGCCGTGGAAGGTGCGGCGGCTCCCCTCCCCCTTGAGGGGAGGGTGACCGCGAAGCGGTCGGGAGGGGTACAAGCGGCCGGTTCCGACGCCAGTCTTCAAGCCTTCCAAGACGGCGAACAGGATTCGCGCACGGCCGGGTCAACCCCCTCAAGAGGGGAGAAAAGGTTGGCAAAATGGCCCGGCCACGTCACCATCTTCGAAGGCGCGGTCGGCTACGACTTCGCCGTACCCGACCCGCTGGACCGCGCCGACGAAACCGAAGCGGCGGGGTCGATGCGGGCGCCGATGCCCGGACTGGTCAAGCTGGTGCGCGCGGCCGCGGGCGACCTGGTCAAGAAGGGTCAGCCGCTGCTTATCCTCGAAGCTATGAAGATGGAGCATACCATCAACGCGAGCCATGACGGCGAGATCGCCGAGATCGCTTCGGAAGGTTCGCAGGTCACCGAGGGCACCGTGCTGGTGCGCTTCGTCGAGGCCTCATAGGCGTCAGCGCAAAGCCGGTCACCGCATAAACCGTCAGCGCGAACGGCCGGAAGAGAGCCATCACGGCAAGTCCGCCGGGGTTCGCGTCGGCGCATGAAGCGCTTTCAGGCCACCGGGGACGGGCAAACTATTGTTTTCAAGAGATTTTGCGAACTTGCCGCCGCATCGACACCTATCAAGATCAGCGCACGGTTTCTCATATGCAAACGGCCGGGACTGAGCCCGGCCGTCGAATTGCCATATAGACCAATAGCTTACTGCTGGATGGGCGCGTATTTGCCGTCGTGCCACTGGTTGATGTCGTAGCTTGCGTTCTTCAGGTCGCCCTTCTCGTCGAAGGTGACCTCGCCGATAACCGTCGTGATCGGCTCGCCGTTCTTCAGCGCCTCAGCGACCTTCGCCGGATCGTCGCTGCCGGCCCGTTCGATGCCCTGCGCGAACGCTTGGATCACCGCGTAGGAAAACAGCGTGAACCCTTCCGGCACGAAGCCGCCGGCCTTGATTTTCTCAATGGCTTCCTTGGCTTCCGGCTTGGACTGCGGGTCCGAAGGGAACACGAACATGGTGCCCTCGCCGGCCGGGCCGGCGACCTGCCAGAATTCCGGCGAAGCGATCGAATCCGGCATGATCATCTGGAACTTGAGGTTCTGCTCCGCCGACTGGCGAAGGATGAGGCCCGCTTCCGGATGGTATCCGCCGAAGTATACCACGTCGGCCTTGAGATCCTTCAGCTTGGTGACCAGCGCAGCATAGTCCTTCTCGCCGGCATTGATGCCCTCGTAAAGAATTTCGGTGAGGCCGCCCTTGTTCATCGTCGCCTTCACCGCGTCTGCGACACCCTGGCCGTAGGCGCTTTTGTCGTGAAGGATGACGACGTTCTTGCCCTTGTACTTCTCGGCGATCCAGGGACCGATGAACGCGCCCTGCGCGTCGTCACGGGTATAGAGCCGCATGATCGTCGACCAGCCCTTGGAAGCCGCGTCGTCGGTCAGTACCGGATTGGAGGAAGCCGGGCTCATCATCATCGCGCCGGCTTCCGCGTAAACCGCCGAAGCCGGGATGCTCGAACCCGAGCAGGCATGGCCATCGACGAACATCACGCCATTGGCGATGATGCGGTTAGCGATGGAGACAGCCTGCTTGGGATCGCACTGGTCGTCCTCGATGGCGAGCTTGATCTGCCGGCCGCCGACACCGCCGGCGGCGTTGATGGCATCGGCCGCGGCCTGGGCGCCCTGCTTGAACTGGTCGCCGATCGTGGCGAGCTGCCCGGTCATCGGGCCGGCCACGGCAAAGGTGATGTCGTCGGCGAATGCCGGGGTGGCGAGCACCAGGCCGAGGGCAGCGGCGCTCAAGAGTCGCGAGAGTTTCATGGATTTCCTCCTTGGCCGCCGGATTCTATGGCCGGCGGAACGTTTCATACATCCGCAATGCCATTTAGCAGCGTGGAAGCGGCAGGGCCAGCCTCGCCCTGCCGATGGGCCATGGGCACGACGCTTTCACGGTCCCCTATTCGTGCCTCTTCGAACGGAAAACGCCGCGCCAGCCTTTTCAGCCGCCGCGGCGTTTGCCCTCTTACCCGCCCTTGCCTGTCCTGGTTTCTTTTTGGGCCGCGCGGCTGTCGCCGTCTTCGGCCGGGTCACGAGCGCGTTGGAGCGCGCATTCCTCGCGGCGGAAGTTCCTCAGTGCATGGTCATCCATTCGCGCGCCTGGCGCAGCGCCTGGGCGATCTCAAGCTTCGACATGGCCCCAGACAATTCGGAGCGCAGCACCGCGGCGCGTTCCGAACCCTTGATCGCCGCGATGTTGAACCATTTGTGGGCGGCGATGATGTCGATGTCACAGTCACGGCCCGAGGCGTACATCAGGCCGAGTTCGCAAAGGATATCGGCCTGCGCCGTGGTGCCAGCCGTTCCGAAGTCCGCGTCGAAGATTTCAAACCGTGCCATTTTGCCTGTCCCTGTCCCTTTTCCCGAGAGCCCCGGCGTCCCGTCCGGCTTGCTCTTCCGATGCTTCGAAGGATGCCGGGAAGGCTTGAAACCGGCGTTAAGCGGCGTCCTTAACCGGCGGCAAACAAAACAAAAACAACTGGTAAACCTTGGATTTCATTAAGGATCACAAGCCTTGGAGCGCGCCGTATTCGGCGAAAATTTTCCGAAAATTTACGCTGCCGAATTCAACGCTTCCTTCACCACGAATTCGGGTCGTATGCGGGATGCGTGTCGAATTCGCTGCTCAGGCTTCATGAATTCATCGAAGGTGGCGAGGCAGAGGGGACGAAAAATTCAGCGGGCTGCCCTGACGGCATCGTCTTTTCGTTGGCCGCGAGTTCATCTAGCTTACGTTTGCGTAAGATGCCGGAATGTCGCACCGCACACGGAGGGAGGAGGACTACCTATGCTTCGCAGGATGACGATGACCGCAGCGGCCCTGATGCTGGCAGCCGGCGCCGCGTATGCCGATCCCATCGAAGGCAATTGGCGCACCCAGAGCGGCGAGACTGCCGCGATCACGGATTGCGGAGGCGGTTTCTGCATCACGCTGAAGACCGGCAAGTACCAGGGCAAGGGAATTGGAAAGATGAAAGCCGAAGGTGGCGGCGCCTATTCCGGTTCGATCACCGATCCCGCAAAAGATAAAACCTATTCCGGCAGCGGGACGCTTTCGGGCAGTTCGCTGAAGATGAAAGGCTGCGTGCTCGGCGGATTGATCTGCCGTAGCCAGACTTGGACGAAGTTGTAGCGAATAGCGAATAGCGAATAGCGAATAGAAGAAGGTCAGCCTGCACACCCGTCAGCGTAACCCCTATTCGCTACTCCCTATTCGCTATTCGCTCCTCCGTCTCGCGCCCCGATACACAGTCCACCCGCGGCGACACACGCTTCGAATAAGCTGAACCTAAAATGAACGCGAACCTCAGAACGGGTTCAGCGTCGGTAGTGCATTCTCAAAGCATCGAAGGAACACCAGGACCGAAAGCAAAGACCATGTCCCGCCACACAGCCAAGCCGCTCAAGATCGTTTCGCTGTTGCTGCGTGTCGCTCTGTTCAGTGCGGTCCTGGCCGCCCCGGTATTCGCGGTTCCCGCGATCGGCAACGGCCATGGCTCGGTGATCGAGGCCCCGACCATGAAGAAGAAGGGCGCCGGCTTCGTTCTGCTGGTGAGCCTGCAGCGCCGCTAGACTGGCTGATGGGGGATTGGTCCTGTACGGCGAATCTCTAGAAACACGCTACGGCGCCCTCTCCCCCATGTCACATTGGCTCCCTATAATGGGTCATGGAAAAGCGAATCTATCCCGAACCCACGCAAAGAATCATCTCGCCCGAGCCCTATGCGCGCCAGACGTTCAGCGACGCGGGCGAAGCGGTAGCCGCACTCAAGAAGCTGTACGCCCGCAATACCGAATTCCTGCGGTCGTCCTTCGCCGCGATCACCCGCGATGGCGACATGACCAGCCGCTACCGCGCCTATTATCCGGAGGTGGGCGTCACCACGCTGTCCTATTCGCAGGTCGATTCCCGCCAGGCCTACGGCCACATGTCGGTGCCCGGCCAGTTCACGACGACGATCACCCGGCCGGACCTGTTCGAGACCTATCTGATCGAGCAGCTCCAGTTGATCATGAAGAACCACGGCGTCCCGGTGGTCATCTCCGAATCCGACACGCCGATCCCGCTGCATTTCGCCTTCATCGAAGGCACGCATGTCGACGGCTCCGTCGCCGACCGGCTGAAGCGGCCGATCCGAGACTTCTTCGACGTTCCCGATCTCGACGGCACGGACGACCTGATCGCCAACGGCACCTATGAGGCGGTTCCCGGCGAGCCCCGGCCGCTGGCGCCGTTCACCGCGCAGCGCATCGACTACTCGCTGCACAGGCTGCCGCACTACACGGCGACGACGCCGGACCATTTTCAGAACTTCGTTCTGTTCACCAACTACCAGTTCTACATCGACGAGTTCTGCGTCTATGCCCGCGACCTGATGGCGGAAGGCGGGGGCGGCTACACGGATTTCGTCGAGCCCGGCAATCTGATCACGCCCGCCGGCCACAGCGGCCCGACATCCGGCTCGACGCCGCCGCGCACACCGCAGATGCCGGCCTATCATCTGAAGAAGCCCGGCCATGGCGGCATCACCATGGTGAACATCGGCGTCGGCCCGTCCAACGCCAAGACGATCACCGACCATGTCGCGGTGCTGAGGCCGCATGCCTGGCTGATGCTCGGACACTGCGCGGGTCTGCGCAACACCCAGGCGCTGGGCGACTATGTGCTGGCGCATGCCTATGTGCGCGAGGACCATGTGCTCGACGCCGACCTGCCGGTGTGGGTGCCGATCCCTGCCTTGGCCGAGATCCAGGTGGCGCTGCAGGACGCGGTGGCCGAGGTCACAGGTCTCGACGGCTACGACCTGAAGCGCATCATGCGCACCGGGACCGTCGCCACCATCGACAACCGCAACTGGGAACTGCGCGAACAGCGCGGCCCCGTGCAGCGGCTGTCGCAGTCGCGCGCCATCGCGCTCGACATGGAGTCGGCGACGATCGCGGCCAACGGGTTCCGCTTCCGCGTTCCCTATGGCACGCTGCTCTGCGTTTCCGACAAGCCGCTGCATGGCGAGTTGAAGCTGCCGGGCATGGCGAGCGAGTTCTACAAGCGGCAAGTGTCGCAGCATCTCACCATCGGCATCCGGGCTCTCGAGAAGCTGGCCGAGATGCCGCTCGACCGGCTGCACTCGCGAAAGCTGCGCAGCTTTTTGGAGACACCGTTTCAGTGACAAGGCGGTCCGGCGTCACCCAATTTCGCAGCGGGTAAAGCCTCGGCATGGGTCGCCCGTCGTTCCGGCACTGGCTGATCTTGCTGTCGGCTGCCTGCATGATCCTGCTGGCGCTGCCGCTGGCCGCCGGTTTCTTCGGCGCAGTACATCCGGCGCTGGATTCATTTTCCCATTTCCGGGCGCATCTGGCGGCGCTGATGGGGATTGCCGCGCTGCCGCTGTTCGCCACCCGATTTCTGAAGGTGGGCGCCGTCTTCGTGCTGGCGGCGATCCTCGCCTTCGCGACGACCTCCGGGACGGTGCCGGTCGCCGGGCTGGGCATGAAGTACGGGCCGCTTCATCCCCTCGATCCCGAGCGGCCGGTCTACAAGTTGTTGCAACTCAACCTGCGCTACGACAACCAGACGCCGGAACGGGTGCTTTCGATGATCGGGCAGATCCGGCCGGATGTGGTGATGCTGGAGGAAGTGTCCGATCTCTGGGGGGCAAAGCTGGAATTGCTCAAGGCCGCCTATCCGTTCAGGATTCTGTGTCCCTACCCTAAAAAACTGTCCGGCGTGGCGATCCTGTCCCGGCGCCCGTTTGCCGAGGGGACGTCGCCCAGTTGCGACGGGCGGGGCGTCTTCGCCCTGGCCACGATCAATTTCGGCGGAACGAGCGCCGATATCGCGGCGCTGCATCTCGGCTGGCCGTGGCCCTATCCGCAGCATTGGGAGATCGGCGGGCTGACGCCGTATTTCCAAAGGATCGGGGAGACGGCCATCCTGGCCGGCGACCTCAACGCTGTGCCGTGGAGCCAGGCAACCTCCCGTGTCGCCGAAGCCGGCGGGCTGACCCTGATGCCCTCGCCCGGCGCGACCTGGTTCCCGTTCGGCGTGCCGGAATCCCTGCGGTTCGCCGGCCTGCCGATCGACAATGTGCTGGCCAAGGGCGGCGTCGAGATCCATTCGATCCGGACGCTCGATTCCGTCGGGTCGGATCATCTGCCTGTCCTGGTAGAGTTTTCGCTGAAACCCAAACCGGCAGAGCCGGAGCTTGCGACGGACCTCGCGGCTGCCGTCCGGTGATGTGCAAGCAAGCGGCTACTGGCGTCTCGTCAATCTGTTCACGAGCTTTTCGACCGGCCCGCCCGGCTGATGCTCCAGAGCGTCGAAGCGCTGCTGGCGTGCCTCGTAGTCGGCATAGATCGCATGGACGGTCTGCTTCAACTCGGCCTTCGCCTTCTTGCAGAACGGATCGTCGTCGACCGCGATGCGGAAAGCGGCGTCATACGCCTCCTCAGTCATCCGGCGGGCCAGACGCCCATGCGTCCGCTCATGCTTGCGCACGCCGGCAACGAACTTTTTCCATCGCTGCTTGAGGACCGGAGGCGACCTGCCCACGAGGGCGGGGTAGCGATAATTCACCGTCAGGGTAACGTCGGCCTTCTGCAACCGGCACCGGCCGTTCGAGACAAGCCAGGTTCGGTCCCAGTCGACGGAATAGCGAGTCTGGGCGATCGCCCTGGTGAGGAAACCGTGGCGCGGGCCGTTTCGGTCCATCGCCGCCATCAGCGCGTCGCCGCTATCGCCCGCGACGTCATAGGTCTCGACATTGACGACCGACTTGACGCCGGCATGCGCCTCGACCGCCGTCAGGCTGGCGGCGACAAGCAAGGCAAATCCGAACGACCGCACGACATTCTCCGGAAGGTCACGCTGCCACTATGCGTAACGACCGGCTTCCAGTCCGTAAACAGAAAATCGCCGCCCCGCGCAATTCCCGCGGTCACATGCTCGTATAGACCGGCCCCTCGCCGCCCTGCGGCGGCACCCAGTTGATGTTCTGGTTCGGGTCCTTGATGTCGCAGGTCTTGCAGTGGACGCAGTTCTGCGCGTTGATGACGAAGCGCACATCCTTGGCGCCGGGATCGGCGGCGGCATTGCCGTCGGCGTCGACCCATTCGTAAACGCCTGCCGGGCAATAGCGGGTCGACGGGCCGGCGAACACGTCGTGCTCCGACCTGACCTGCAATTGCGGGTCCTTCACCTGGAGATGGACCGGCTGGTCCTCCTCATGGTTGGTGTTGGACAGAAACACCGAGGAGAGCCGGTCGAAGGTCAGCACCCCATCCGCCTTCGGATAGTCGATCTTCCTGAAATTGACAGCCGGCTGCAGCGTGGCGTAGTCGGCCTTGCCGTGTTTCAACGTGCCGAAGGGCGACCAGCCGAACAGCGTGTTCAGCCACATGTCGAGCCCGCCCAGCCCGACGCCGGCCAGCGTGCCGAAACGCGACCAGAGCGGCTTGACGTTGCGGACCTTCTTCAAATCCTTGCCGATGTCGCTGGTACGCCAGGCGTCCTCATAGGACGACAGTTCGTCATTGGCGCGGCCGGCGGCGAGCGCTTCCGCGACATGATCCGCCGCCAGCATTCCGGACAGCACCGCGTTGTGCGAACCCTTGATGCGCGGCACGTTGACGAAACCGGCGGCGCAGCCGATCAGCACGCCGCCGGGGAAGGACAGTTTCGGCACGGACTGCCAGCCGCCCTCGGTGATGGCGCGGGCGCCATAGCCGATGCGCTTGGCGCCCTCGAAGGTGCCGCGGATCGCCGGATGGGTCTTGAAGCGCTGGAATTCCTCGAAGGGCGAGAGGTAGGGGTTCTTGTAGTTCAGATGGACGACGAAGCCGACCGCGACCTGATTATCTTCCAGATGGTAGAGGAACGAGCCGCCGCCGGTCTTCAGATCCAGCGGCCAGCCGAACGAATGCTGAACGAGTCCCAGCTTGTGGTTTTCCGGCTTGACCTGCCAGAGTTCCTTCAAGCCGATGCCGTATTTGCCGGGATCGCGGCCTTCGGACAAGCCGAACTTGGCGATGAGTTTCTTGGCGAGCGAGCCGCGCGCGCCCTCGCCGATCAGCACGTATTTGCCGAGCAGCGCCATGCCCGGCGCGAAGGCAGGACCGTGCGAGCCGTCGCGCTCGACGCCCATGTCGCCTGTCACCACGCCCTTCACCGCGCCCTTGTCGTCGTAGATCAGGTCGGCGGCGGCGAAGCCGGGGTAGATCTCGACGCCGAGCGCCTCGGCGTGGCCGGCGAGCCATTTGCAGACGTTGCTCAGCGAGACGATGTAGTTGCCGTGATTGTTCATCAGCGGCGGCATCATGAAATTCGGCAACCGCACCGAGCCGGCCGGGCCGAGCACGAGGAAATGGTCGTCGGTCACCGGCGTCTTGAACGGATGGTCCGTCTCCGAGCGCCAGTCCGGCAGCAGCCGGTCGATGCCGATCGGGTCGACCACGGCGCCGGAAAGGATATGCGCGCCGACCTCGCCGCCTTTTTCGAGCACGACCACGGAAAGCTCGGGATTGACCTGCTTCAAACGTATGGCGGCCGCCAGCCCCGCCGGCCCGGCGCCGACGATGACGACGTCAAACTCCATGCTCTCGCGTTCGATCTCGCTCATCCGTCCTCCATACTGGCTGCGCCCCAGGAAGGCGCTTGCTGGTCAAGGCTGCATAGCGCATCCCTCTACGGGACGAAACCGCTCGTACCAAAAGGCAAGGCGGCAAAGTGACGCCACTTGCATTGATTAAGAGGGTTTGGCCGGTTTGCGGCAGCGTGGAACGCCGCCCCGCGAAAAATTCGCGCGGATTGTTTCTCCCCAGCTCTTGGCAAAGGCCGCGCTGTCATGAGGTGTCCGGACTTTCCAGGGCGTAGATCGCCAATGCGTGCGCGTGGGCCAGAATTTCGTCGACCTCGCGGATTTTGTGGGGAAGCGGCGCGCCCGGGTCGTAGCGGGCCAGGCGGCCGCCGGGCGGACGCCCGCGCCGCAGCGGCGAGAGGCGGCGGCTGGAGACGGGTCCGTCCCGCGCGATTGCGGCGTCGCGCCGGGCCTGCCAGCGGGCGAAGCGTTTGGCCTGGCCCGGCAGGTCGTCGAGCGCGGCGCCGAGCGCGGCAAGGCGCTGACCGAGACGCTCGGCGTCAATCGGATCATCGGGCGATGGAGGGGGAGGCAGCGGGCAGTACGTCGCGCTGAAATCGAGGCCCAGGATGCGGGGGGCGGCGTGGGCAGGCACGACGCGGCGGGGGAGGCGGAACGGTCGCCGCGGTGGATCGAGCAGCGACAGCGAGAGGATGCGCGAGGTGGGCTTGGGCCGTTTTTTAGGCCCCTTTGGCAGGAAGGCGCGGGGTCCCCGCAACATTGCTGGCTTTGGCTTGCGCGGGCGTAGCGGCGGAAGGGTTACCACGATCCCACGAGCGGCCGCGATGATGAGGCGTCGGGTGGCTGCTTCCGCCGGACGCAATAGCCGCAGGATGGCGAGATAGAGAGCGCGGGAAAGGGTAAGTGCCGGGGACAGTTTACTTTTTTCCGCCCGCACCTGCCTTGAAGCGGCTGCGCCTTTCCGCGGAAAGAAAGTAAACTGTCCCCCAGCGCCAACGGCCCCATCGCCAACGCCCCTAGCGCCGCCCGGCCTCCCAGCGCCAAGGCTTCCAGCGCCAAGGCCGCCAGCGTCCGCCATCCCGGCCATGGCGACAAGCATGGCGAGGATGCGCTTCAGCGCCTCCAGGTTTTGCCGGATTGCCTCACTGCCGTCCAACGTCACATTCCTCCAGACAAGCCGGCGCCATTATTCGCTCCGCGCAGGAGGACGGGGACAGGATTCCAGGAAAACGACCCGGAAGGATGCCAAAAAGTGCGGACCGGCGTCGAACCTTTCCTTGCAACTTCCGGCACAAGCGACGGGGACCGTTTGCTTTTTCCGGCTCGCGCGCCGTCCGCACCGGCGCGGCCCTTCCCCGAAAGAAAATAAATCGGGGGCTTGTCCTTCCCCGTTTCCGGCCGTGCGGATCGCGCTTCCGAGCATCTTCGAAATGCGATGTTCGCCGCAGCAATAATCGGTCATACTCGCCTCATGCCGCTTGCCAGCCTTTTCCGCTGCCTCATGCCGCAACGACGGATCGGCGGGGTTTTTCTTGCGGCCTTGCTGCTTTCGGTCGTGACGTCTCCCGGCAAGGCGGAAGATGGGGAGGCCGGCGAATGGACGGCCGGCGCCTACTCCTTTTCCGACGAAATGGGCGGCTTCATCATCGAGTCCGTCTCCGGCAAAGGGACGCACGGCGACCCGGTCGTCTTGACGGAGACATTGAATTCGTCTTCGCCGGTCACCCTGGTGATCCGCTCCGTGTGGCCGATCCGGCCGTTCGATTCCGCCGCGCTGTACGACAATGGCGTGCTTTACATGCGCATCGTGGCGCGCAACGGCAGCGGCCAGGGTTGGGTGGAGTTCGAGTTCGAGCTGCAGGAACTGCTGCACAAGGCCAGCGTGTTCGGCGACGGCCTGTCCTTCGACCAGCGCAGCCTGCGCAAGGACAACATCTCGTCCGACACGTTCGCCGAGTTCAGCCGCGACTTCGAACCCTACGACAAGCTGCTGTTCCGCCACGGAAAAGTCGATCCCGGCAAATCGGCGGGCTTCTCTTTCCTGATCACCGATTTCACGCCGAGGCCGAAATTCTATCTGGTGCAGGACCCGCGCATCCCCTCGTCCTGACTTGCTTTCGCCATCCATGCGCAGCATGGTCCGGCATGGCCGTTTCCAGCACCGAACACAGCGCCGGACTGCGCGAACTCCTCGCCTTCTATGCCGAGGCTGGCGTCGACGAAGCCTTGCTGGACGAGCCCGCCGATCGGTTCGCCGAGAGCGCAGAGGCAAAAAACCGGCAAGCTGGCGCGGCACGGCCAATGGATCCCGCGCGACGCGAGGAAACCTCCGGCAAGGCCGGTGAAGTCCGTGCGCCGCGAAAATCCTTTCTTCCGGACAGCCAGCCGGTGGCGGCGCCAAGGCCGCAGGCGGCCGCGGTGCCGGACGGCGCACAGGCGGCGCTGGCGCGCGAACTGGCGCGTTCGGCGGCGTCGCTGGAGGAACTGCGCCAAATCATGCTCGACTTCGAAGGCTGCAATCTCAAGGCGACGGCGAAGAACCTCGTCTTCGCCGACGGCAATCCGGAAGCCGATCTGATGCTCGTGGGCGAGGCGCCGGGCCGTGACGAGGATCTGGAAGGCCTGCCCTTCGTCGGCCGGTCGGGACAATTGCTCGACCGCATCCTCGCGGCGATCGGCCGCGACCGCAAATCGGTTTATATCGCCAATGTCATTCCGTGGCGGCCTCCCGGCAATCGCGATCCGTCGCCGATGGAGACCGAGATTTGCCGGCCCTTTATCGAACGGCAGATCGAGCTTGCCGCGCCGAAGGTGCTGATGACGCTCGGCAATCCCTCGACAAAGGCGCTGCTGAGGACGCAGGAAGGCATCACAAAAATGCGCGGCAAATGGCGGGAGCACGTCACCGACGGTGACGTCCGCACCCCGACCATGCCGACCCTGCATCCGGCCTACCTGCTGCGCACGCCCGCCCACAAGCGGCTGGCCTGGCGCGATTTTCTCGAGGTGCGGGCACGGCTTGCGGCGCTTTCCTGAGAGATCGATTCAGATCGCGGCCGACGCTCCCTCCCCCTTGAGGGAGGGTGGCCGCGAAGCGGCCGGGTGGGGTCGCCGCGGCCAAACGCCAACGTTGCCTTGCGTCGGAGCACTGCCGAGGCAACCCCTCCCCCGGCCTCCGGCCGGACCCTCCCCTCAAAGGGGAGGAAGCGCCGGCCGCGGCGTCTGCGCTCAGGCAGCCACGGCCGGCGCGGCCCGGCGCATGCCGACAAGCTGCAATTCCGCGAAGAGCGCGACCGCGGCGGCCTGGGCGATGACGAAGGCGTAGCCCAACGCGGTCGGCGACACCAAGCCCGTGACCAGCAGGCCGATGCTGGCGGCGGCCCACAGCGCGTTGATACCGATCACGTCGATCAGCAGGAGCCGGCTGATCGTGGGCCGGCGCGACATGGTGGCCACCAGGATCGTCCAGGGGATCAGCACGATGCCGACCCAGAACAGCAGCGGCTGCGGCAAGCCGAGCAGCGGCGACAGCAGCGAAGCGCCGCCCGCCATGAGCAGCGCGCCGGCGCCGGAAAAGACGGCATCGACGCGGAGCGCGTTGCGCAGGAAGTGTGTGTTCGAGAGGGTCATAACGATCTCCATCCGGTTGGCGCCGGCGGGATGCCGGCATGGCGCGGACGATGGCGGAGACCGCGCCGCGTGGCGATTACGCCGGAGGTAATGGATTTGCGGCGGCAGGCCGCCTATCGTCGCCGGCATGAACACCGCCCTCGCCTCGCCCGGCCCGCTCATCCGCGAATGGCGCACGCGCCGCCGCATGAGCCAGCTCGATCTCGCCATGGAGGCCGAAATCTCGCAAAGGCATCTGAGTTTCGTGGAAAGCGGCCGGGCAAAACCGTCGCGCGACATGGTGCTGCATCTGGCCGAGCGGCTGGCGCTGCCGCTGCGCGAGACCAACCGCCTGCTGCTGGCCGCCGGCTATGCGCCGGGTTTCGACGAGAACAGGCTCGACGAACCAGCCATGGCGCCGGCGCTGGCGGCGGTCGAGACCGTGCTCAAGGCGCACGAGCCCAATCCGGCCTTCGCCGTCGACCGCCACTGGAACCTTGTCCGCGCCAACGCGGCGCTGGCGCCCTTCCTTGCCGGCGTGTCCGATCCGGCATTGCTGGCGCCGCCGGTGAATGCGCTCAGGCTCAGCCTGCATCCGCAAGGCGTGGCGCCGCTGATCGTCAATTTCGCCGAATGGCGCGACCATGTGGTGGAGCGGCTGCGGCGGCTGAACCAGGCGGTCGCCGATCCGGTGATCGTGGAGCTGGAGCGCGAGCTGCGCGGCTATCCCGTGCCGAAGCGCACCGGGCCGCCGGCGCCGGCGCGCGACTATTCGCCGATCGCGGTGCCGCTGCGCCTCAGGATGGACGGTATGATGTTGTCGTTCATCTCGACCATCACGGTGTTCGGCACGCCGCTCGACGTGACACTGTCGGAACTGGCGATCGAATCGTTCTTTCCGGCCGACGCGGCGACGGCGGAGGCAATGCGCGCGATGGCGGCAGAGCGCGACGCTGCCCCTCCCCCTTGAGGGGAGGGTCGATCGGCGAAGCCGATCGGGGAGGGGTTGCTGCGGCAGTGCTCCGGCGCAAAGCGACGTTGGCGTTTGGCCGCAGCGACCCCACCCGGCCGCTTCGCGGCCACCCTCCCCTCAAGGGGGAGGGAAAACGGCCGCCTACTGCGGCGGCGTGGCCTCCTTTGCCGCCGCGCGCTCGATGCCGAGCCGGCGTTCGCGCAGGATGATGAAGATGCCGGCGCCGACGACGATCAGGCCGCCGGCCAGCATATGCAGCGTCGGCACGTCGCCGAACACGACGTAGCCGACGGCGATGGCGAGCAGCATCGAGGTGTATTCGAACGGCGCTACGACCGAAGCTTCGGCGTATCGGTAGGCCTCCGTCATCAGCAGTTGCGCGATGCCTCCGCAGATGCCGGCCCCAACCAGCAGGGCGGCCTGCTCCATCGTCAGCGCCTGCCAGCCGAACGGAACGGACAGCAGGGCAAGCAGCGACGCCGACAGCGAGAACCAGATGACGATGGTGGAGGTCTTTTCCGTGTGCACCAGGCTGCGCACCAGGATCATCGCCATGGCCGAGGCCGTCGCGCCGCCGAGCGTGGCCAGCGCGCCGAGCGCCTCGTCGCCGCCAAGAGCCGCCGACTCGCTGAACAGCGTCAGTTTCGGCCAGGAGACGATGAAGACGCCGACCAGGCCGACGACGACGGCGCTCCAGCGATAGAAGCGGATCGTCTCGCCGAGGATGAGCGCGCTGAAGACGACGACCAGCAAAGGCTGCGCATAGTTGATCGTCACCGATTCCGGCAGCGGCAAGCGGGCGAGGCCGAAGAAACCGAGCGCCATCGAGGTGACGCCGACCAGTCCGCGCAGGAAATGGCTGACCGGGCGCTTGGTGTGCAGCGCGCGCCTGAGGTCGTGATGCCACACCAGGAACAGGATGATCGGCAGGATGGCGAAGAAGGAGCGGAAGAACACGACCTGCCCGGTCGGCAACGGCCCCGCCGCCTTGATCATGCTCGCCATGGCGACGAAAACGGCGACCGAAACCATCTTGAAGGCGATGCCCGCGAGGGGCCTGTCAGGATGAGAGCGGCCGGGCTGCGTCACCTGGCCGCCGCCTCCCGGATCGCCGTCCAGATGCGCAAAGGCGTCGTCGGCATCTCGATGTGGCCGATGCCGTAGGCGCGCCACAGCGCGTCGGTGACGGCGTTGAGCGTCGCCGGCGTCGAGCCGATGGTGCCGGCCTCGCCGGCGCCCTTGATGCCCATGGCGTTGGTGGTCGACGGCACGTTGCGCGTCTCGAAGCGGATGAAGGGAACGTCGTCGGCGCGCGGCATGGCGTAGTCCATGAAGCTCGCGGTGAGCAGCTGGCCGTCCTCGCCATAGACGGTTTCCTCGGTCAGCGCCTGGCCGATGCCCTGGACGATGCCGCCATGCACCTGGCCGGCGAGCAGGATCGGGTTCACCGTCACGCCGAAATCATCCACCACGACGTAGTCGGTGAGTTCGGTGCGGCCGGTCGCCGGGTCGATCTCGACTTCGCAGATATGCGTGCCGTTCGGATAGGTGCATTCGTCCTGGACGAACTCGCCGAAACCGCTGATATCCTCCGGTTTCTTCGCAGCCTTCGCCAATGCCGGAAAATCGATCGCGCGGTCGGTGCCGACGATGCGCGCCTCGCCGTCGACCAGTTCGATATCGTCGGACGAGGCTTCCAACTCGTCCGCCGCCAGTTTTCGCAGCTTCACGGCAAGATCCTCGCCGGCGCGCGACGCCGAGACGCCGCCCAGCGGGATCGAACGCGAGCCGCCGGTGCCGCCGCCGCTGGCCAGCCGGTCGGTGTCGCCCTGGTGGACGATGACCTTCTCGACATCCAGCCCGAGTTTTTCGGCGGCGATCTGCGCATAGGCGGTGGCGTGGCCCTGCCCGTTCGACTGGGTGCCGATGCGCAGCGTCACCGTGCCGTCGGGATTGAGGCCGACATAGGCCGGCTCGGAGCCTTCGAAGGCGCAGGCCTCGATATAGGTCGCCATGCCGATGCCGCGGATCAGCCCCCTGGCGCGCGATCCCTCCAGCCGTGCGTCGAAGCCGGCCCAACCGGCGCGCTCCATCGCAAGGGTCATGTGGCCATCGAACTCGCCGACGTCATAAAGACGCCCGGTGGCCGTGCGGTAGGGGAATTGCTCGGGCCGGATGAAGTTGCGGCGCCGGATCTCCTCGCGCGACAGACCAAGTTCGCGGGCGCAGACATCGACCAGCTTTTCGAGGAGGAAGGCGGCCTCGGGGCGGCCGGCACCGCGATAGGCGTCGACGGGGGTGGTGTTGGTGTAGACGCCGGTGATCGTCACGTCGAGCGCCGGTATGTCGTAGAGGCCAGTCGACATGGAAGCGCCGATATAGGGCACGACGGGTCCGTATTGCGAACAATAGGCGCCGAGATTCGCCAGGAATTTCACCCGCAGTGCGAGGAAACGGCCATCGCCGTCCATCGCCATCTCGGCGTCGACGGCATTGTCGCGGCCTTGCGCATCGCTCAGAAAATGCTCACCGCGGTCGCCGGTCCATTTCACCGGCTTGCCGAGGCGCTTGGCTGCCTCCAGCACCAGCGCATATTCGCGGTAGACGAAGGCTTTTGGCCCGAAGCCGCCGCCCACGTCGGGCGTGATCACCCTGATCCTCGACTTGTCGACGCCAAAGACCTGTTGGGCGAGGACGGACTGCATCGAATGCACGCCCTGCGAGCCGCTGGTCAGCACCAGCCGCCCGGTCTCGTCGACCTCGCCGATCGCGGCGCGCGGTTCCATGTAATTGACGACGAGGCGGTTGTTGACGAAGGACACACTCGCCGTGCGGGCCGCCTTGGCGAAAGCCGCATCGGTGGCGGCGCGGTCGCCGATCTCGTAGAGGAAGGCGCGGTTGGTGCCGAGTTCCGGCCAGACCAGCGGCGTCCCGGGATCGAGCGCGGCAGCGGTGTTTCCCGCCGCTTCCTCGGCGTCGTAATCGACCTCGATCAGTTCGGCGGCGTCCTGCGCCAGCGCCCGACTATCGGCAACCACGAAGGCGACGGCGTCGCCGACATGGTTGACGCGGTCGCGGCAGAGGATCGGGATGTCGCGCGTCGGGGCGCGCTTGCCGTCCGGCTGCTTCTGCATGACGGTCGACTTGAGCGCCCCGAGATGCGCCACGTCCTCGCCGGTCAGCACCAGGTGCACGCCCGGCGCGGCACGGGCCGCCTCTGTCGAGGTGATCCGGAAACTCCCCTTCGCCACCGGCGAGCGCAGCACGAAGCCGTGCACCATGCCGGGAGCCGCGATGTCGTCGGTGTAACGGCCCTTGCCGGTGATGAACGACTGGTCCTCGAGACGCTTTACAGGCGCTCCCATCCCGAATTTGGGTGTGAACACGGTCATGTCTGCTCCGGAAAACTGTGGCGGGAATGCACGCCTGGAGATAAGCGCTTCGTCAGTTTTGTCGAGGGGTGGTTTCGTGTAAAGAGCACCACCCCGGATTTGTTGGGCCAGAGTCGCCCTGGCCGCCCGGCCGCAACCCAGGAAGGCTTTCCTATGCGTACAGACACCGGCCAGGTCTTCCGGCTCGAGGACTATCGCCCGAGCGACTACCTGATCCCGCGGACCGAGCTTTCCTTTCGCCTGTCGCCCAACAGCACGCTGGTTACCGCCAGACTGACGATTCGCCGGCGCGATCCGGCGGCGCGAAACCTGCCCCTGGTGCTCGACGGCGACGGACTTGACCTGCGCGGCATCAGCCTGGACGGCAGAGCGCTGGCTTCCGAGGACTATGCGGCGACGCCGGACAAACTCATCCTGCACAACCCGCCGGCCGAGTTCATGCTGACGCTGGAAACCGAGATTGTGCCGTCGGGAAATACCGTCCTGATGGGGCTTTATCGCTCCAACGGCGTCTACTGCACGCAATGCGAGGCGGAAGGTTTCCGGCGCATTACCTATTTCCTCGATCGGCCGGACATCCTGTCGGTGTACACCGTCCGCATCGAGGCCGGGCGGGCCGAAGCTCCGCTTCTCCTGTCCAACGGCAACCCGGTCGAGAGCGGCGACCTCGGCGACGGACGGCATTTCGCCGTCTGGCACGATCCGTTTCCGAAACCGTCCTACCTGTTCGCACTCGTTGCCGGCGATCTGGGCGTCGTGGCCGACCGCTTCATCACCATGTCCGGCCGCGACGTGGCTCTCGGCATCTATGTCGAGCACGGGAAGGAGCGACTCGCCGCCTATGCGATGGATGCGCTGAAGCGCTCGATGAAATGGGACGAGGAGGCCTTCGGCCGCGAATACGATCTCGACGTCTTCAACATCGTCGCCGTGTCCGATTTCAACATGGGCGCGATGGAGAACAAGGGCCTCAACATCTTCAACGACAAATATGTGCTGGCCGACGAGGACACCGCGACCGACGCCGATTTCGCCAATATCGAGGCGATCATCGCCCATGAGTATTTCCACAATTGGACCGGAAACAGAATCACTTGCCGCGACTGGTTCCAGCTTTGCCTGAAGGAAGGGCTGACCGTCTTCCGTGACCATGAATTCTCGGCCGACCAGCGCTCGCGCCCGGTCAAGCGCATCGCCGAAGTCCGCACGCTGCGCGCCCATCAGTTCCCGGAAGACCAGGGACCGCTGGCGCATCCGGTGCGGCCGCGCCGTTACCGCGAGATCAACAATTTCTACACGGCGACCGTCTACGAGAAGGGCTCGGAAGTCGTGCGCATGATCCGCACCATCCTCGGCGCCGAGGATTTCCGAAAGGGGATGGATCTCTACTTCGAGCGCCATGACGGCGAGGCCGCGACGATCGAGGATTTCCTGGCCGCATTCGAGAATGCGTCGGGGCGCGATCTCAGCCAGTTCGCGCTTTGGTATCACCAGGCCGGGACGCCGAACCTGACGGTGACCGCCGAGCACGACGCGATGGCTGAAACCTTCACCATGCAGATCGAGCAGTCGGTGCCGCCAACACCCTCGGAGAGCCGCAAGCGGCTGATGTATATTCCGATCGAGTTCGGTCTCGTCGGGCCGGACGGACGCGACCTCGCCTATTCCGATGCCGAGGGCGCAGTCATCGAGAACGGCGTGATCCATCTGCGCAAACGGCGGCATTCGATCCTGTTCTCGGGCGTCAAGGAGCGCCCGGCGGTCTCGCTCAACCGAGGCTTTTCGGCGCCGGTGACGCTGTCGGTCGAGCAGAAGCCGGAGGACCAGTTCTTCCTTGCGCGTCACGATGGCGATGCCTTTTCGCGCTGGCAGGCTTTCAACACGGTGATGACGGAATCGTTGATCGCTGCCTCGCGGCGCATACTTGACGACCGCGAACCGGATTTCAGCCCCGCCATTGCCGAGCTTGCCGGTGCAATAGCCGATGACGACGGCCTCGAACCGGCGTTCCGCGCGCTTGCGTTGACGCCTCCAAGCGAGGCCGACATCGCCCGCGAGATCGGCGGCAACATCAATCCGGACGCGATCTTTTCGGCCCGCGAAGCCCTGGTCCGGCTCGTGGCAGAGGCCAACCGCGAGCGCTTCTCCACGATCTACGACGCCCTGACCGACAAGGGACCGTTCAGGCCCGACGCCGCGAGCGCCGGCCGGCGTTCGCTGCGCAACGTGCTGCTCGACTATCTGTCCGCGCTGTCGGGCGGCGTTGACCTCACGTCAAAACACTTCGCGTCGGCAGGCAACATGACCGACCGGGCCTCGGCGCTGGCTGTTCTGGCGCATCGCCACCAGGCGACGCCTGAGGCGCGCAGTGCACTCGCTACGTTCGAAGCAACCTACGGCAAGGACGCGCTTGTCATGGACAAGTGGTTTGCCATCCAGGCAGCCGCGCCGGGGGTCGGCACGGTCGAAGCGGTGAAGCGGCTTTCGGTCCATCCGTCGTTCTCGCTCGCCAATCCCAACCGGCTGCGCTCGCTGTTCGGCACCTTCTTCAGCGGCAACCAGACCGGCTTCCATCGCGCCGACGGCGCCGGCTATCAGTTGTTTGCCGAGACGATCCTGCAGGTGGAGAAGCGCAATCCGCAGGTTGCCGCGCGGCTGGCGACGGGGCTGCGCTCCTGGCGCTCGCTGGAGCCGAAGCGGCAGGAACTGGCGCGCCAGGCACTGGTTTCCATCGCCTCGACCAAAGGGCTGTCGGCGGATCTGAGTGACATCGTGGAACGGACCCTGGCGTAAGGAACGTCGGACACGGTCAGGCGGGCTCTCGCATCCGAACGGTCTTTGCCGCAGTAGACGCGCCGATGGTCATATGGACGGCCACGGCAACGAAAACGGTCAGCCCGCCTACGAGTGTGCCGCCGCTCGGCGTCTCGCCGAATGCCAGCCACACCCACAAAGGCGCCAGCGGCGAATCCAGCGCGCCGATGAGCGCCGTCTCAATGGCCGGCAGGAAACGCGCGCCGAGAGTGAACAGCGCAAGGCCCAGCGACGAGTTGACGATGCCGAACAGGGCAAGCAGCAGCAAATCGTAGGCGGAAACCGCCAGCGGGTCGCCCAGCGGCCAGCACGCGAACCCGCTCAGCAACGCCGACAGGCAGGCCGCCGGCATGACCGGAATATCGCGAAAACGCCGGACGATGACCATGATCGCCGCCATGCACAGCGTCATGCCGAAAGCCAGGAGATCGCCGAACAGTCCGCCTTCGACGCCGAGGCCGACCATGATCGCCACGCCGACCAGCGCGGCAAGGCTGGCGAGCAGCGCGCTCGCCGTCGGCCGCTCCCGAAGCAGAAGCCAGCCGAGCGCGGCGGCAAGGAAGGGAACCGTCGCGTAGATCACCGCGACATGGGCGACCGTCGTATGCCGGAGCGAGGTGATGAAGAATACCATGCCGACCGACGACAGGATTGCAAAAAGCCAGCCGGGCCAGCCCATCCTCCACATGCCGCGCAACGAATCCCCTCGCCGCAAGGCGACGATGACGACCGCGAGCCCGAGCGCGCCGAACAGGCCGCGCCAGACGAGCATCGTCCATGTATCCGTCGGGATCAGGCGGGTGAACAAGCCGGCGGTGCTCCAGGCGATGGCTGAACCGGTAACCAGAATCAATCCAAGGCGATATTCCGGCACGTTCATGTTTCGCTTCCGCCGGTCCCGGAGGGCGAATTCGCCTTCTTCCAGTCTCCCGTCGTGTTCCACCAGCGGTTCCGGTTGGCGCTGTCGTCGAGCCCCTTCGACCGGCTGGCGAGGATCTCGTGAAGCCTGATCACCGGTTCCTGGTAGCTGTGGGTCTGGAAGATCGCTTCGATCACCCGGCCGGCCAGTTGTCGGTCGGCGGGAAGTTCGAAGGAAACGGCCACCACGCCGGGCCGTTTCCGGAGGTCCGTTTCCGGGCCGGCGGCCGCGCCCTCGAGCGGGCGATAGCGTTCGATACCGGTCGCCGACTGGTAGGCGTTGCTGTCGTAACTGCCCATGGTCAGCGGCGTGATCTCAATCACCGCTCCCACGATGCGATCGATGTCCTCGACGGGCGCATGAAACGTCAGCAGAAGCATGCGCTCCATGCGTACCGAGCCTGTTTCAAGTTCCTGCCCGAACATTTGCCCTCCTCGCCCGTTGCAAGGGCACGATACGCGCAGGCTGCTGACAACCGCCTGTCAGCAGGGGCGATCCATCCGCGATGGTCCCGATCGAGTCCCGATCCTGTCCACCAGTCGTTTTTTTACGCCGGCTTGACGCCTTTCGTGCACGAACACTGGACAAGGCGAATCACGTCTGATTCTTTAGGGCAGATTCGGGTGTGCGGCGTATCCGGATCGTCAGAGAAAACAAATTTCGGGGAGCCAGTCGGATGGCAAGGACGGACGCGTGGGACGCGGCCGGCGGGTCGGCTTTTGTCCGGCGCAGGCCGCAACGGACGGAGACTGGAAGCGTGTTCGCCAAGCCCGCCTTCCGGCGCCTGCTGGCTGCCGAACCCCTGCTCCGGCGGTCGATCCCGACCCTGATCATCGTCTTCCTGATCGTCATCGGCGCCACCCGGACCCTGTCCCTGATCGCCCAGCACGACGAGATCGAGCGCAATGCCCGCACCATTCTCGCGCTTTCCGCCGCCGCGCTCGGCAACGCGCTGGCCGATGCCGGGGCCGCGACCGACGATGTCTCGGGCACGCGCGACCTGATCGAGCGCACCGAGCACCAAGCCCTGCTCGGCACGCGCCATGTGCTCGCGGTGATGGACGGCCGGTTCAACGTGGTGGCGACAAGCGCCGCGGGGTCGCAATGGAGGGACAGGCGGCTCGACACGGTCGTCTCGGGCGGTCAGCCGCTGTTCCTGTTCGGCGAGCGCGCCGGTGTCCTGGAAGTCACGATCGAGGGCGAACCTTGGTTCGCCGCCGTGGACCTGTCCAGCGACGGCGGCCTGGCCGCCGCGGCCTTGGTTCCCCAGGATGCCGTCTTTTCAGACTGGACCAAAGCGGTCTCGCTGAATGTCACATTGTTCCTGCTCACCGGGAGCATCCTGGTCATCGTGCTCTATGCCTATTTCCGGCAGACGACGCACGCCCAGACCGCCGACCGCATCTATCGCGACGCGCACCAGCGCATCGACCTGGCGCTCATCCGCGGACGCTGCGGCCTTTGGGACTGGGATATGGTGCGCGGCAAGATGTACTGGTCGCATTCGATGTACGAGATGCTGGGCTACCAGCCCTGCGAGGCGATGCTGTCTTTCGGCGACGTGCACGACATCATCCACAAGGACGACGGCGACCTGTTCAATCTGGCGGAACGGATCGTGGCGCGGGAAATCGATAATATCGACCAGGTGTTCCGCATGCGCCATGCCGACGGCCACTGGGTCTGGGTGCGCGCCCGCGCGCAGGTGATTGACCCGGAGGCATCCGACATCCAGCTCATCGGCATCGCCGTCGACGTCACCGAGCAGCGCCACCTCGCCGCGCGTTCGGAGGCCGCCGACCTCAGGCTGCGCACAGCGATCGAGAGCATCAGCGAATCGTTCGTGCTGTGGGACGCGGCCGGCCGGCTGGTCATGTGCAACACCAAATACCAGCAGGATAGCGGGCTGTCGGAGCGCGACCTCGTGCCGGGCCTGTCGCGTGAGGAACTGGAGGAGCGGATGACCGCCTTCGCCTCGGAACGGCGCATGGCCAACCCGAACGGACCGCGCGGCGGCGCCACCTATGAGCGCCAGCTCGCGGACGGCCGCTGGCTGCAGGTGAACGAGCTGAAGACGCGCGACGGCGGCACCGTCTCCATCGGCACCGACATCACCCTGATCCGGCAGAACCAGGACAAGCTGGTGGATGGTGAGCGGCGGCTGATGGCCAATCTCCACGACCTCAGCCAGGCCCGGCGCAACGAGGAGGAGCGTACCCGCGAGCTCGAGGAGCTGAACCGCAAATACGTCAAGGAGAAGGATCGGGCCGAGGCGGCCAACCGCGCCAAGTCGGAGTTCCTGGCCAACATGTCGCACGAGCTGCGCACGCCGCTGAATGCCATCATCGGCTTCTCGGAACTGATGGGCAACAGGCTGTTCGGGCCGCTCGGATCGCCGCGCTACGAGGAATATGCCGGCGACATCAACAGCAGCGGCAAACACCTGCTGGGCGTCATCAACGACATACTCGACATGTCGAAGATCGAGGCCGGCCAGTTCTCGATGGACCGCGAGGAGATCGATCTCAACCCGCTGATCAGCGAGACGGTGCGCGTCATCTCGCTGCAGGCGACGCAGAAATCGATCGCCGTGGAGACCAAGATCGCCGAGGCGATGACGCTCTACGCCGACCGCCGCGCAATCAAGCAGATCGTCATCAACCTTCTGTCCAACGCGGTGAAGTTCACCGGCGAAGGCGGCCACATAATGGTGCGGGCGCGAAAAGTGTCCGGCGCCATGATGCTGTCGATCGAGGACAATGGCTGCGGCATCCCGAAGGCGGCGCTGAGCAAGCTCGGCCGGCCGTTCGAGCAGGTGCAGAACCAGTTCTCGAAGAGCCATGCCGGCTCCGGCCTCGGTCTCGCCATCTCGCGCTCGCTCGCCGAACTGCATGGCGGCGCGCTGAAAATCCGGTCGCGCGAAGGCATCGGCACGATCGTTTCGGTGCGCATCCCGGCCCGGAAAGGGCCGCCGCCTGCACAGATGCTGCAAGCGGCGGAGTAGCGCCTACCTAACCCTCTCCCTTGGGGGGTCCGAAGGACGGGCGAGACCGTGGCTCGCCCCGAACGATCCGTCGGAGCGAAGCGCAAATCGTGAGGCGGGGTGGGGCTGCTTCAGGTTGAAGCACTGCCGCACCGACCCCTCCCCGCTTCAAAAACCTCGCGTTCCGCTCGGTTTTCTCCGCGACCCTCCCCTCAAGGGGGAGGGTATTCGGCGCCCGGCCTCAAAGATCAGTGCCGCTTGCCCCAGCCGCGCTTCGGCATTTCTTCCGGCACGATCTTGCCGTCGTCGTTGCGGTCCATCAGCGCGAACAGTTTCTTCTGGCGCGACTCGATCTCGACGACCGTCAGCATGCCGTCGCCGTCGGTATCGAAGCGCTCGACGATGCGGCGCGCCATGCGTTCCGCACGCATGCGTTCGATCTCGGAAGCGATCTCGGCGACGGTCATCTTGCCGTCGCCATTGGCGTCGGCATTGCCGATGCGGCTGTTCATCGCAGCCACGAACTCCTCGAAGGTGACGTCGCCGCTTGAATCGGCGTCGGCCCGCTCGAAACGCATATTGCCGCCCGTGCGGCCCTCTTCCCTGTCGGCCGCGAAGGCGGAGGTTCCGCCGCTCGTCGCCACCGCAAGAAAGGCCATTGCGAGTTTCGTCGATGTCTTCACTTCAGCTCTCCTTTGCATCGTTACCCCCGATGCGGTTCCGGCAAGGTCTGTGGCGTCCCATCGCCGTCAGGTCTTGCCGGTACGAAGCAACCGGCCGAAATGCTTTCGGACCCGTTGCGCCGTCTCCTTGACGTGCGCTTCCAGCACGCCGATGTCGGGCAGGTCTGTCGCCCGCAAAAGAAGATCGATCAGGCCGGGCGGCGCTTCCTTGCGGTCGAAAGGCCCCGTCAGGCAAAGCCTGATCATCTGCGTCAGCGCCATATAGAGCGCGTCCGCGTCGCAAAGCTCCTGCCGTGTCTGCGCGTCGGCGAAATCCGGGGACAGCCGGTTCAGCGCGCCGGCGGTGCCGGTCAGGCGGTCGCCCTCCATCGTATTACCGGTGAGTGCCGCGCATTGGGCGATGAATTCGAGATCGATCAGCCCGCCTGGCACCAGCTTCAGATCCCAGAAGTCACGCGGCGGCTTCTCCTTTTCGATCAGCGCCCGCATCTCGGCGGCTTCGCGGAACACCTTGCCGGCGTCCCGCGGCAAGGCCAGAATCTCCCCGACCTCCGCCTCCACCTCGGCGCAAAGGTCCGCATCGCCGGCAATCGACCGGGCGCGCGTCAAAGCCATGTGTTCCCACGTCCAGGCGTCGGTGCGCTGATATTTCTTGAAGGAGTCGACATGCGTCGCCACCGGCCCCTTGTTGCCTGAGGGACGCAGCCTGAGATCCAGCTCGTAGAGCACGCCTTCGGCAGTCTGCGCCGAGACGGCGGCGATCAGGCGCTGCGTCATCCGTGCGAAATAATGCGACGGGGCCAAGCCCTTCTCGCCGTCGGATTCTTCCGCATCCGCATCGTGGTCGTAGAGCAGGATCAAGTCGACGTCGGAGCCAGCGGTCAATTCGCGGCTGCCGAGCTTGCCCATTCCGAGGATCGCCACCCTGCCGCCCAGCACCTTGCCATACCTGACCGCGAACTCGACCATCACGGCATCCAGCGCAGCGCCTATGGTCAGGTCGGCAAGGTGGGAGAAGGCCCTGCCGGCACGGCTGGCGTCGATCGCGCCGGCAAGCAGCCTGACGCCGATCAGGAATTTTTGCTCCGACGCGAAGATGCGGAGGCGATCCAGCACCTCCTCGTGCACCGCCACATTTGCAAGGAACGCCTCCAGCCGGCCCGCGAGATAATCGCGGCTGGGCAGTTCGGCCAGCAGCGCCGGATCGAGCAGGCCGTCGAAGACATGCGGACGCCGCGTGATCGTGGCTGCCAGAGCAGGCGCCGAACTCATGATGGTGGCAAGCAGCTTCAGCAGTGCCGGATTGGACTGGAGCAGCGAGAAAAGCTGGATGCCGGCGGGCAGACCGGCGAGGAAGGCGTCGAAGCGAAGCAGCGCCTCGTCGGCACGGCGCGTCTTGCCGAAGGCTTCGAGCAACGCCGGCGTCAGTTCGGTCAGCCGCTCGCGCGCTTCCGCCGACTGTGTCGCCTTGTAGCGGCCGAAATGCCAGGTGCGGATGACCCGGCATATGTCGCTGGCACGTTCGAAACCGAGGCGCTTCAGCGTGCTCAGCGTATCGGGATCGTCAACGTCGCCGGTGAAGACCAGGTTGCCGACGCCCGCCGATAGCTGCGGCGCGGCTTCGAACAGCGCGGCATAGTGGCGCTCGACCTCCTGTAGCGAGGAGCGGAAGACGTTGGAAAAGGCTTCGGCATTATCGAAGCCAAGCAGGCGGGCAATGCGCTCCAGACCTTCGTCGTCTTCAGGCAAAGTGTGGCTTTGTTCGTCCGCGACCACCTGCACCGCGTGTTCGACGCGGCGCAGGAACCAGTATTGCGCTGCAAGCGCTGCGCGCGCCTCGGCGCTGATCCAGCGATGTTTTGCGAGTTCCCCCAGTGTCGGCACGGTCTCGCGCCCGCGCAGTTCGGGAAAGCGCCCTCCGGCGATCAGTTGCTGGGTCTGCACGAAGAACTCGATCTCGCGGATGCCGCCCCGCCCGAGCTTTACGTTGTGGCCCTTGACCGCGATCTCGCCATGGCCCTTGTGGGCGTGGATCTGGCGCTTGATCGAATGGACGTCCGCAATCGCCGCGAAGTCCATGTATTTGCGCCAGACATAGGGCTGCAATTCCTTGAGGAAGGCTTCGCCGGCGGCAATATCGCCCGCCACCGGTCGCGCCTTGATCATGGCGGCCCGTTCCCAGTTCTGCCCCCTGCCCTCGTAATAGTTGAGTGCCGCCTCGACCGGGATCGCCAGCGGCGTCGAGCCGGGGTCCGGGCGCAAGCGCAGATCGGTGCGGAAGACATAACCGGCCTCGGTGCGGTCCTGCATGATGCGGACCAGCCGCTTGGTCAGGCGCGAAAACAGGTCGGTCGCCTCGAACGGATCGAGGATGGCCGGCGCCTCAGGCTCGAAGAAGACGATCAGATCGATGTCGGACGAAAAATTCAGTTCGCAGGCCCCGAGCTTGCCCATGCCGAGTACGATCCAGCCCGATCCCCTGCCCGGGTCTGCTGGATCGACCAGCTTGAGTTTGCCGCTGTCATGAGCGTCGCGAAGCAGGAAATCGATCGCGGCGTTCGTACTGGCGTCCGCAAGGGCGCTCAGGCGCCGCACGGTGACATCCGCACCGACGAAGCCAGCCAGATCGTCCAGCGCAATGAGGAAATGCGCTTCCAGCTTAAGCCTGCGCAAATCCGTCATCAGCGTCTTTTCGGTGACGCCATCGACGAAAGGCAATTGCCTTGCCGCCGCATCGATTGCCGCCAGCCGGTCGCCCACGCGGGTATCGAACAGGTTTTCGAGAATCTCGGGACGCCGCCTGACGCAGTCGCGCATGAAATCGGACAGGTCGAAGACCGCGGCGAGGAAGTCCGCCTCTGCATCACGGCCCGTCAGCAGCGCAGCCAGCCGCGGCAGTTCCTTTTCCCTGGCCAGCACAGCCAGGTCGCGCATTTCCTGCCTAGCCTCGGCGGCATCGAGCGGCTTGAGCGCTGCCGGCTTCGCCTCGAAGAGGCGCGGTTTTGCTACTGCCTTCGCCGGGGCACCTGCCATCTATCCGTCCTCCTTGCGCGGAAAGCTCATGAGGACGGATAGTCCGGGATTGCCGGGCTCAAGATCAAGCCTGCCGCCGTGGAATTTCATCACTGCCTTGGCGAGGCTCAATCCCAGGCCGGAACCGGGCTGCGAACGGCTCTGTTCGAGACGGACGAAGCGTTCGGTTGCGCGTTTGCGATCCTCGTCATCGGGAATACCCGGACCGTTGTCGATGACGCGCAGATGCACCTCGCCCGGCAATTTCTCCAGCCGCACCGTCACCTTCGGCGCGGCATTCCCGCCCGCCGAATATTTGATGGCATTGTCGACGATGTTCGACACCGACTGGGCAATCAGTTCCCGGTTGCCGTCGACTTCCACGCCTTGCCGCACGTCGGTTTCGAGCCCAACGCCCATCTCCTCGGCAGTGGGCTCGTACAGTTCGGCCACGTCGCGGACGACTTCCGTCAGGTCGACCTTGGCGGTCTGCTCAGCCGAGTATCCGGCTTCCAGCCGGGAAATCATCAGGATCGCATTGAACGTCCGGATCAGTTGGTCGGACTCGGCGATGGTCGCTTCCAACGCTTCGCGGTAGTCGCCGCCGTCCCGCTTGCCCAACGCCGCCTCGGCGCGGTTGCGCAGGCGGGTCAGCGGCGTCTTGAGGTCATGGGCGATGTTGTCGGAGACCTGCTTCAACCCCTCATTCAGGTCGGCGATGCGGGCGAGCATCGTGTTGAGGTTCTCGGAAAGCCGGTCGAACTCGTCGCCCGCGCCGCTGATCGGCAACCGGCCGGTGAGGTCGCCGCCCATGATGCGGCGGCTCGCCTCCGACACGCTGTCGATGCGCTTCAGCGCGTGGCGGCCGACGAAGAACCAGATCAGCAGCCCGCCGACCGCCATGACGCCGAGTGCTGCGACCAACGACCGGCGCACGACGACGCGAAAGCGCTCGGGCTCGCCAAGGTCGCGGCCGACCAGAACGATCATCTGGTTGGGAAGTCTCAACACGAGCGCAATCGCCGCGTGCCGGGTCTCGGATTCGACCTGCGGCGCATCCGGATCCGCTGCGGAGCGTATCCGGCGCTCGGCGCTGCTGTCGCCGTATCGCTGATAGGAGAAAGGCCGCTCGGTCCAGCCCTCGACTTCCAGCACGCCGGGCTCAAGGCTCTCGACGTTGCCGGAAAGGATGCGGCCATTGGCGTCGGCGATGAGGTAAAGGTTGGCGCCGGGCTGGCGCGAGCGGCGCTCTATGGTACGCACCAAGAGCGGCAGCCCGCCGCGCTGGTAGGCATTGGCGAGACCGACGACCTCTTCGTTGATGGTGTCCTGCGTCTGCGAGGTCAGCATCCGCACGGAAAGCGCGGTCATGTAGAAGACGAGGCCGATCGCGCAGATGCCGAAAAGCAGGAGATAAAGCGCCGAAAGGCGCGCGGCGGTCGTCCTGAAGCTGGCCGGCAGCCGCATGCTTTGGCTTACCCGGCCTTGAGCATGTAGCCCGCGCCGCGAACCGTATGCAGGATCGGGCTGTCGAAACCCTTTTCGATCTTGGAACGCAGCCGCGATACATGCACGTCGATGACGTTGGTCTGCGGATCGAAGTGATAATCCCAGACGTTTTCGAGCAGCATGGTGCGCGTCACCACCTGGGCGGCGTGGCGCATCAGATATTCGAGCAGCTTGAACTCGCGCGGCTGCAGGAGGACCTCGCGGCCGGCGCGGCGTACCGTATGCGACAGCCGGTCGAGTTCCAGGTCGCCGACCCGGTAAAGCGTCTCGGCGTCCTTGAAGCTTGCGCGGCGGCAAAGCACCTCCACACGGGCCAGAAGCTCGGTGAACGCATAGGGTTTTGTCAGATAGTCGTCGCCGCCCGCCCTGAGACCGGTGACCCGGTCGTCCACCTCGCCGAGCGCCGAAAGGATCAGCACCGGCGTGGCGTTGCCATGGGCACGCAGGCCGGCGATGACGGACAGGCCGTCGCGGCGCGGCAGCATGCGGTCGACCACCATCACGTCGTAGTCGCCGGTGTCCGCCAAGGTGTAGCCCGCGTCGCCGTCGCCGGCGACGTGGACCGTGTGGCCGGCCTCGGAGAGCGCCTTCTGCAGGTATTCGGCCGCTTCGCGATCGTCTTCAATGACCAGAATCTTCATCGGATCATCATACGCGAATTCGAGCTGGCCTGCTGGGACGATGTTCATCGGTGTTCCTCCCTGAGTTGGGTGGAGAGTGCGGCAGCAGCCGATGGGAGCTGCTGCCGCCCGAACCGATCCTACGAGGACATACAACTGGACCGGTTCACGATCCGAGGCGCCCCGTTCGGGGGTGGTGAGGCAAGGCGCCCGGACCTGCCGTTCAGCCCTGGCCGATCGGCAGGGCCACAAAGCGGCTGTTGTCGTCACGGGTGATCTGGACGAGAACCGCCTTGCGGCCGGCCTTCTCGGCGTCGCTCATCGCGGCGGTCACGTCCTTGGCGCCCTTCACGTCACGCGAGTTGATCGAGACGATCACGTCGCCCGCCTGGATGCCACGGTCGGCGGCGTCGCTGTCGGGATCGACGTCGGTGACCACAAGGCCCTTGCCGTCCTCGGACGGCGTGACGGTCAGGCCAAGGTCAGCCAGCGAGGAAGGCTCGGCCTGCTGCTGGTTGCCCTGGTCGTTCGAGGCCTGCTTGTCGGGGCTCGGCAGCGTGCCGAGTTCCAGGTTCATCGTCTCGGACTTGCCGCCGCGCCAGACAGTGACTTCCACCGACTTGCCGGGCTGGATTGCGCCGACCGCACGGGCCAGTTCGCGCGGCGAATCAACTTCCTTGCCGTCGACGGCGGTGATGACGTCACCGGCCTTGATGCCGGCCTTCAGCGCCGGGCTGCCTTCCTGTGCCTCGGACACGATCGCGCCCTTTGCATCCTGCAGGCCGAGCGAGTCGGCGATGTCCTTGTTCACGGGCTGGATCTCGACGCCGAGCCAGCCGCGCGACACACTGCCGTCCTTCATGAGGGTCTGGACGACCTGCTTGGCGGTGGAGGCAGGGATGGCGAAGGCAATACCGACATTGCCGCCCGACGGCGAGAAGATCGCGGTGTTGATGCCGACGACCTCGCCGCTCAAGTTGAACGCCGGGCCACCGGAATTGCCGCGGTTGACCGCCGCGTCGATCTGCAGGAAGTCGTCATACGGGCCGGCGCCGATATCACGTCCGCGTGCCGAGACGATGCCGGAGGTCACGGTGCCGCCGAGGCCGAACGGATTGCCGACAGCGACGACCCAGTCGCCGACGCGGACCTTGCTGTCGTCAGCAAAATCGACATAGGTGAACTTGCGGCTGTCGTCGACCTTCAGCACGGCCAGATCGGTGCGCGGATCGGTGCCGATCAGCTTGGCGTCGAGCTCGTCGCCATTGTCCATCACGACGGTGAAGGCGGAGCCGCCCTCGACGACGTGGTTGTTGGTGACGAGATAGCCGTCCTCGGAGATGAAGAAGCCGGAGCCCTGGGCGACGGGACGCGGGCGCTGTTCGCGGTTGCTGTGGCGCTGCTGATGTCCGCCATTGTCGCCATCGCCGCGGAATTCGCGGAAGAAGCGCTTGAGCGGGCTGTTGTCGGGAAGCTGGTCGAAGCCGGGACCACCCTGGAACATGTCGTCGCCGCCATTGTCGGAGGCAGGCTGGATCTTGGCCTTGACCTGGACGCTGACGACGGCCGGCGAAACCTTGTCGACGACGTCGGCGAAGCTCGGGACCTGGGGCGCCTGGACGCGCACGGCATCGGCGAGCACCGGGGCGGTGCCAGTCGTGACGGCGCCGAATCCGATCGCGCCGGCGATTGCAACGGAAGCGACGGCGGCCAGCAGGCGCGCACGTGTCCGTGAAATATTGGTGTTGCTCATGGCTTCTATTCCTCTTCAGCAGGATGCGTCTCGGGCGGCATCCAGTGCTGACAGAAATAGGAGCCGGCACATTACGGCGCCATTTCCGGGGGATGAAATTTAGGTAATGTTGGCGGCAACCGTGCGGCCATTTCGCGGCGACATTGCTCCCAGGCCGCTTTCCCATCGCGAGGCCGCGGCTTAAAGTGCGCGCCCATGTCGAGCCCGCAACTTCCCGATGCCGAATTCCCAGGACCGATGGACGTCGCAAACTCTGTCACGGACATCACGGCATGGCTGATCGGACCCGCCCGGAAGGCCAGCCAGCCCAAGGAAATCGTCGCAGGCCTGATTGATCGCCTCGTGGCCGCCGGCGTGCCGTTGTGGCGCGTGCGCATAGGCCAGCGCGTCGCCAATCCGATGATCGGCGCCTGGGGCGTGATCTGGACCCGCGACGGCGGTGCGGAACGCTACACGGTGCCGCGCAGCATGCTCTCGAGCGATTCGTATCGCGGGAGCCCGTTCGAGCACGTCATCGTCACCAGGACGAGCTTTCACGAATCATTGGAGAATCTGAGCGAAGGCCGCGATCATCCGGTCCTCTTCGAACAGGCAGCGGCCGGCAGCACCGATTATTTGGCGATCCCGCTGGAGTATGGGGATGGTTCGGTCCAGGCTGGCGCATTCACCACGGACCGGCCCGGCGGTTTCGTTGCTCGCGACATCGCGCTGATCGAAGGCCTGGCGCCGGCCATCGCCGCCGCCCTTGAGCCGGCGGCGATGCGCCATTCCATGGAGAGCCTGCTGGAGGTCTATCTCGGCGTCGGTCCGGCAAGCCGTGTCGCCAAGGGCAATTTCCAACGTGGCCACATGACCGAGGCAGAGGCCGCTATCCTGGTGACCGACATGCGGGATTTCACCGGGCAGTCGGAGCGGCTCGCTCCCGACGCGTTGCTGGCCCGCCTGGGAGCCTATTTCGAGGTGGTGGTCGATTCGGTCCGCGCCGAGGGCGGCGACGTGCTCAAATTCATCGGCGACGGCGTGCTATCGGTCTTCCCCGCGAGGGATTCTGGACGCAAGGACGCCTGTCTGCGTGCCGCCCGCAGCGTGTCGCGAGCCTTCAGCGATACCAGCCTTGCCGAAGTGCCTTTCGTGGCCGCCATGCATGTCGGCCCGGTCGTCTATGGCAATATCGGCAGCCGCGACCGGCTGGACTTCACGGTGGTCGGGCCGACAGTGAACTATGTCAGCCGCCTCGAAGGCATCAGCAAGCAGTTGGACAAACAGGCCGTGTGTTCCGAGGAGGCCGCGGCGCTGCTGCCGGCAGACATGGTTCGCGATCTCGGCCGCCACACGCTGAAGGGTTTTGCCGAGGCGCAGACGGTGTATGAGTTGAGGACATCAGTCGACGCTTGACCGTGCCTGGACGCTCAAGCGTCGGCAATTCGTGACGGGGACGGCCGCTGCGCGCCGCCTTGGCCGCTGCCACCCTCTCCGAGGATTCGGCCGAGCGCCGCCTTTTCCTCGTCGGAGAGAGCCGTCTCTGTCCGGCGCTTCGATCGGGCGGAAACCAATGCAAACAGCCCACCAAGAGCCAATAGCACAACCGGCGTACCCCATAGCAGCGCGTTGCGGGCGCTGAAGCGTGGCTTCAGCAGCGCGAACTCGCCATAGCGCGCCACGACGAAGTCGAGCACCTCAGCGTCCGTGTCGCCGGCCGCCAGCCGCTCGCGCACCAGCACGCGCAGATCGTGCGCAAGCTCGGCGTCGGAATCGTCGATGGACTGGTTCTGGCAGACCATGCAGCGCAGTTCCGCCGATAGCGTGCGAGCCCGCGCTTCCAGCGCCGGATCGGCGAGCATCTCGCCGGGTTGCACGGCGAGCGCCGGACCGATGGCTATGGTCAAGGCCAGCGCCGCAAAGACAGCGCGAAAGCTGATCACGCTCCGGCTCCGGCGGGACTCGCGGCCTTGGCGCGCTTGGCCGGAGCGCCGACGCGCAGGCGGCGATCGCTGAGCGAAACCGCGCCTGCCGCCATCATGACCAGGCCGCCCAGCCAGATCAGCGTCACCAGCGGCTTCCACCAGATGCGCACGACTATGCCGCCGTCGGCGGTCGGGTCACCCAGCGATACGTAGAGCTGGCTGAAGCCCAGCGTCAGGATACCCGCCTCCGTCGTCGGCATCTGCCGCGCCGTGTAGAGGCGCTTGGCCGAAGTCACTTCGCCCTGCGGCCTTCCATTGGCAGCGATCAGCGCGAAACGCGCGCGGGTCTCGGTGTAGTTCGGTCCCTGAACCGGCGCCACACCTTCGAAGCGCAGCGTCTTGCCGGCAATGTCGGTCGTCTCGCCGGGCTTCATGGTGGTGATATGTTCGGCCCCGAAGGACAAAGTCGAGACGATGCCGAGCAGGGTCAGCCCCATGCCGAGATGCGCCATCGCGGTGCCGAAGACGGAGCGCGGAAGACCGGCGAAGCGCTTTGCCGATATGCTCAAAGGGACCGTCCCAAGCGCCGATTTCTGAGCGATATCCGTCAACGCGCCAAGGATCATCCAGACGGCCAGTCCGACGCCCAGCGCGGCGAAGACGCTTGCGCCATCGACCAGCAGCAAAGTTGCCAGCACCGCCAGCAGCGCGCCGCCGAACGCTGCCATCAGCCTCTGCGCCACCGCGTAGAGGTCACCGCGCTTCCAGGCGAGCAACGGCCCGAACGGGATGAGCAGCAGCAGCGGCAGCATCAACGGGCCGAAGGTCAGGTTGAAGAACGGCGCGCCGACCGAGATCTTGTCGCCGGAAATCGCCTCGACCACCAGCGGGTAGAGCGTGCCTACCAACACCGTCGCGGCGGCCGTGGTCAGGAACAAATTGTTGAGGACCAGCGCACCCTCGCGCGAGATCGGGCTGAACAGCCCGCCAGCCGAAAGGCTGCCGGCGCGTAACGCGAACAGCGACAGCGAACCGCCGATGAAGATCATCAAGATCGCCAGGATGAAGATGCCACGCGTCGGATCGGTGGCGAAGGCGTGGACGGAAGTCAAAACGCCAGAGCGCACCAGGAAGGTGCCGAGCAGCGACAGGGAAAATGTCAGGATGGCGAGCAGGATCGTCCAGATCTTCAGCGCCGAGCGCTTTTCCATGACGATCGCCGAATGCAGCAGCGCGGTGCCCGCCAGCCACGGCATGAACGAAGCGTTCTCGACCGGGTCCCAGAACCAGAAGCCGCCCCAGCCGAGTTCATAATAGGCCCAGTAGGAGCCCATCGCGATGCCGCCGGTCAGAAACATCCAGGCGGCGAGCGTCCACGGGCGAACCCAGCGCGCCCAGGCGGCGTCTATACGCCCGTCGATCAGCGCAGCAACGGCGAAGGAGAAGCAGACCGAGAAGCCGACATACCCGAGGTAAAGCAGCGGCGGATGGACGGCGAGACCGATGTCCTGGAGGATCGGGTTGAGATCGCGGCCTTCGAAAGGCGCGGGCTCGATGCGGATGAACGGGTTGGAGGTCGTCAGCACGAACAGCAGGAACGCCGCGCCGATCCATCCCTGCACGGCCAGCACGTTGGCGCGCAACGTCGCCGGCAGATTGTTGCCGAACACTGCAACCAGTGCGCCGAAAAAGGTGAGGATCAGCACCCAAAGCAGCATGGAACCTTCATGGTTCCCCCAGACGCCCGTCACCTTGTAGAGCATCGGCTTCAGCGAATGCGAATTCTCCCACACATTTGCCACGGAGAAATCCGACTGCACGTAGGCCATGGTCAGCGCCGCGAAGGCAATGCCGGTGAAGGCGAAACCCGCCACGGCCACCGGCCCTCCGGCGGACATCAGGCGAGCATCCCCGGTGCGGGCGCCGACCAGCGGCACCAGCGACTGCACCAGTGCCAGCGCGAAGGCCAGCACCAAGGCAAAATGACCGGTCTCGACGATCATGAGCCCGGCCCCGCGGTCTCATCCTGCCATACACCCTTGGCCTTCAGACTGTCGGCGACTTCCTTGGGCATGTAGTTTTCATCATGCTTAGCAAGCACACTGTCGGCGGAAAACACGCCGTCGGCGCGCATCGTGCCCTCGGCAATCACGCCTTGCCCCTCGCGAAAGAGGTCCGGCAGGATGCCGACATAAGCGACGGGAACCGATTTGTCCTTGTCGGTGATGGCGAAGGACACTTCCGTGCCCTGCCCGCGCTTTACTGTGCCTTCCTCGACCAGCCCGCCGAGGCGGATGCGCTGGCCGGGTTCCAGCGTCGCCGCTTGCAGTTCCGCCGGCATGTAGAAGAACGACGCCTTTTGGCCAAGCGCGTAAAAGGTCAGCGCCGTCGCCGCACCGAGGAAGGCCAGCGCGCCCGCGATCACCGATAATCTTTTCTGCTTGCGCGTCATCAAAGTCTCATTCCGTCGCGGACAGGCCGAGCGACGTTGCCAGCGCCGACAGCCGCTTGCCGTCCTCGCTGCCGCCGTCCAGCGCCTGCAGCCCGCGTCCGAGAGCCTCGCGCGCCTGATCGGTCTTGCCAAGCACGACATAAGAACGAACCAGCCGCATCCAGCCTTCCGCGTCACGCGGATTCTGCCGCAGTTTAGCATCGAGCCCGCTGACCATCTGCTCGATCATCGCGGTGCGGTCCTCTTGCGACATCGAGGCTGCCGCGTCCACCTCGTCCGCGGACGGCCCGGGTGCCGCGGGCTTTTCAGCGGCGGCGATGCGGCGCCCGGCCTCGGCGATCGCTTCCTGCACCGGAACGCGCCACGGGCTGTCGGCCGGCAAGCCGGCCAGCATCGCCTGCCACGCCGATGCCGCATCTTTCATCTTGCCTTCCTGCGCCAGCGCCGTGGCAAGATAAAAACGTGACTTCGAATTGTTCGGATCGGTAAACAATGCCTGGCGGAAGGCCTCCTGCGCTTCGGCTGTCACGATGCCGCCCGCGGCATTCGCCATCGCCTCGCCCAAGCCGGCAAACCGGTCCCCGCTTTCACCGAGCAGACGGATGGAATTGCGATAGGCGGCGACGGAATCGGCGAAACGGCCCATTCGCAGGTAGATCGGCGCCAGAACCTCCCACCCGCGCCCGTCCTCCGGATTGGAAGCAAGATGGCCCTCGGCGCGGGCGACGAGTTCGGCCATCGTATTGTCGGCCGGGTCAGTCTGGAGGCGCGCGCTCAAGGGCTGTCCCGGCAGCAAGGGCGAACCAAGGGCCGCGTACAATCCCAAACTGACGATCGGCACAGCCAATACAGCCGCCGCACCGACCAAACGCGCGAGCCTGCTGCCACCGCTCGTCGATTTATCATCCCTGGCGCCGGCCAGCTTCAGGATACGGCGGCCGATCTCGGCGCGCGCCTCTTCCGCCTCCGTCTCGCCGATCAATCCGCGCCCTGCATCACGGTCCAACTCGTGCAACTGGTCGCGATAGACTTCGATATCGTGATCCTGCGCGACGTCTGCCCGCGGCTTGCGCCCGCTCAGAGGCAGCATGACCGCCAAGCTGGCGGCCAGTGTCAGCAGCGCGGCGACAATCCAGAACAGCATGGACTTCTCAATACCCGTCCCGTCACGGCCTGCCAACTCGCGGCCGCTGCGGCTGATTGACAGCCTGCATGACGAACCGTTCTTGAGAAAACCGGGATTCAGGCCATCATCGCCAAAAGCGGCGCAATTCAGGTCAGCGTCGCCCAGCTTCCGTCGGTATTGCGGCAGGCTGTGCCGCGCGCCGTGCGCGTCGCGCCGTCAATCACGATCGTGTGCGTATATTGCCGGCAGTCCTGGGACCCGACCCGATAAGGCTGCGCAGGAACCACGTCGCCCGAACGGCCGGAACTGTCGCCGCTCCAGCTCACTTTCTGGCCGCTCTGCGTATACTCCAGCGCGCGATACTCGGCCTCCAATGCCTTGCGCCGGTCGCCGGAATTCAAGCCCTTGCCGATGTCACCCGCGACCAGACCGCCGACCATGCTGGCCTTGCCGCCAGTCACGGGCGGGGGTTCGATCGTCGTGCCGGCAGGCTTGCCGCCGAGGCCGGATGTCGTGCCACAGCCGGCAAGGGCAAGCAGACCAACGAGCAGCGCCATCCGTATCGTCATCACCACCACCGATCGAGGCCGCTTGCGGCATGAGGAATGCCGCCGCGATACTGTTGATATCGGGCCGAAATTTGGCCGCCGCGGCATGCACTTGGCCTAGCGACTGTCTACTCGACCCGGCGCAGCAGGACAACGGCTTTCAGCCCACCCGGCGGGGCCCGACCGAGTTCGATCCGGCCGCCATATTCGTTGACGAGATCGGAAACGATGGCGAGACCAAGGCCGGTGCCAGGCTTGGTCTCGTCGAGGCGCCTGCCGCGCTTCATAACCTCGCGTGCCTGGTCGTCGGGAATGCCCGGCCCGTCATCCTCGATGACGATCGCGAACATCGCCTGGCCATCGATCGGAGATGCGGCGGCCAGCGAGACCGTCACGCGTTGCCGGCCCCACTTCATGGCGTTTTCCATGAGATTGCCGACGATTTCCTCCAGATCCTCGCTCTCGCCGGCAAAGATCACTTCATCTTCGGGCGGGACAAAAGTCACCGTCATATCAGCGTTGAGCTTGGCCATCACCCGGGTCATGCGCTCCAGCAAGGGAGTGACCGGCGTGCGATAGACGACGCTGTCGCGCTGCGCCGCGATGCGAGCCCGCTGCAGATAATGTTCGAGTTGACCCTGCATGGCCGTGGCCTGGTCGGCGATGATCCTGCCCCTGTCGCCGCCCAGCGCCCGCGCCTCGTTGAGCAGCACCGCCAGTGGCGTCTTCAGCGAATGCGCCAGATTGCCGACCTGGGTGCGCGAGCGCTCGACGATGCGTCGGTTGTTCTCGATCAGCGCGTTGGTCTCGTTGGCCAGCGGCTCGATTTCTGTCGGAAATCTGCCACCAAGCCGCTGCGCCGTGCCCTCGCGCACTTGCGCGAGCGCCTGGCGAACTCGCCCCAAAGGCCGAAGGCCGAAAAGGATCGCTGCGGCGTTTATGGCGATCATGCCGACACCGAACAGCGAGAGATAGGTGAAGAGCCGTCGCTCGAAGATGCCGATTTCGTTCTCAAGTTCGCTGCGATTGCCCATGACGCGAAATCGCGCAACGCGGTTCTGCGCATCGAGCACGAACTCGCTCTCGAACACTTCCAGTTCCTCGCCGCCGATGCCGTCGGTTATGTAGTTGCGCTGGAAGCTGGAATTGAACGGCGCTTCCGTGACGCCCGGCGATGGAACGGACTGCGTCATCGACAGCGAGCGCAACCGGCCGGAAAGGCCCTCCGAGACGGGCTCGACCTCCCAATACCAGCCGGATTGCGGCTCCGAGAAACGCAAATCGCCAAGGTCTGGCGTGCCCGTCAGTGTTCCCGATTGCGAGACGCCAACCGAGCCGATGAGGTTGAAGAGATGCGCGGAGAGAAGGCTGTCGAAACCGCGCTCGCTCGTCTCGCGATAGAGCGCTGCGATGACGGTGTAAATGATGATGAGCGTGACGATCGCCCAGATGGTGGAGAACGCGACGACACGGAAGGCCAGGGAGCGGGGCGTCAGCGACCGAGGCCAGGCCGACCGGCCGATAATGGATTTCCTGGGTTCGGCCGTCACGCCTCCGGCTCGCGCATGCGATAGCCCATGCCGCGTACCGTTTCGATCATATCGATGCCCATCTTCTTGCGCAGGCGCCCGACGAACACCTCGATCGTGTTGGAATCGCGATCGAAATCCTGATCGTAAAGATGCTCGACGAGTTCGGTTCGCGACACCACCTCGCCCATGTGGTGCATCAGATAGGCAAGCAGCCGGAACTCGTGCGATGTCAGCTTCAGCGGCGCGCCATCCATGTCGGCCTTGGACGCCTTGGTGTCCAGCCGCAGCGGACCACAGGTCAGTTCCGACGATGCATGGCCCGCCGCGCGGCGGATCAATGCGCGCAGGCGCGCCAGCACTTCTTCGATGTGGAAGGGCTTCGTGACATAGTCGTCGGCGCCGGCATCGATCCCCGAAACCTTGTCGCTCCAGCGGTCTCGGGCGGTCAGGATCAGCACCGGCATTTTTCGGCCGGCGCGCCGCCAGCGTTCAACGACGCTGATGCCGTCCATCTGCGGCAGGCCGACGTCCAGCACCACGGCATCATAGGGTTCGGTGTCGCCGAGGAAATGCCCCTCCTCGCCGTCGAAGGCCTTGTCGACCACATAGCCCGCGTCCCCCAGTGCCTGGGTCAATTGCCGGTTCAGGTCCTTGTCATCCTCGACGACGAGTATGCGCATGGAATCGTCAATCCAATTTCGGAAGGTCCATCTTATAGAACGAGCGGCGTCAGATGAAATCGCCTGCCTTCAGTTCAGCGGCACGACGATCTCGGTGCGGCGCGGCCGCTGCCCGTCCTTGCCGGGCACCAGCACGACGATGACACAGACCGGCTGCCCGCCCTTGGTCGACTGGCTGGCGCGCGCCAGCGTGCCGCCGTTCTGTGCAGCCACCTGCTGGCCGATCGCATAACAGTCCGACTGGACGAGGGCCGTAGGCAGGCCATGATCGGGCGCTGGCACGAAGACCGGCGCTGCAGAGGCCTGCCCTGCAAATATCGCCGAGGCGCAAAGCACCGCGAGGCCAGGCCGGAGAAAGGAGAAAACCCTGTTCATGCTGCGGTTCTAGCCCATTCCTGCTGAACGCGGAATGAACGAATCCTCATAATGGCAAGACATGCAAGGCGTCAGCCGCTGGGTCGAGATTCATCCAATCCGCGACTGCGCGAACAACCTCCCCATCAGAGCCACGACCCCTGCCACTGCCGCCACCGCCTGCAGAATCGCATCGACAAAACCTGCATCGTCGAAGCCTTCCAGCGGTACCCAAACAGGCCGGCCAGAGCAGTTGAGATCGTTACGATGGCCGCCCATATGGTGCGCGAAAGGTACCAGGGTTTGCTGCCCGTCATTTCAATTCCTTTCAAAGGGTTATGAACAGAAATTCAGAGACTGAATCGGCGCGATGCCGGGATTCCCCACCCCGCCGAGAGGCTGAGTTGGCGCACCGTGATGTCGATTTCGGCCGGCATTCCACCGAAATCGGCGGCGATGTCGCCACCGGTATAGGTCCAGCTCGGCACGGACACCGTGTCCGAGCGCACGACCGGCCCGCCTGGGCCCGACACGTCGATGCGATATTCCTCCCGCTCTTCGCCGAGCGGAATGTCGGTCGCCGCCCAGTCGTCCGCGTCGATCCGGCCCCGCCTGATCCACGAAAAAGCAAGGTCGCCTCCCGAACCTGTCCGGCATCGCAGTTGGACCGGAGCGAGCGGCAAGCGGGCACGTACCCCGCCGATTTCGGAATAGCTGGCGAATCTATCCTCGGAAATGACCGTGCCGGACGGCCCGACGCGCCAGTTGAGTGGAAGGCCGACCTCGCCGGCAAGAAGCCCCGCCGATTTCACCCTGTCGTTCAGAATGACAAAGGGCGAGCTCGTCGCGGCGCCCACTGCCATCGCGTCGCTGGTCCCGAGCTGCCCGCGCAGCAGGCCGCCCAGCCACCAGACGCCGGCAGAAATCTCATCCGCCCTCTCGAACTGCAAAACCTCCCATATACCGCCATCTGACCGAACCGCTGCAACGTTCGCGCCATTCAGCAACTGCAACCGGCTAACGCTCGCCGCCTCCGCGTCGAACAGCGCGACCGTGATGGTTGCCGCACGGTCGACCCGCCCCTCGAAGGTTCCCGCGGGCAGCGGCGCCAGCAATTCGCCGATATCGGCCGGTCTGTCGATAGTCGCCCTCGGCGTGAAGCCGGTATCCTCCGGCGAGGCAAGCAGAACCTGGCTCTTCCAAGGCTTTTGCCGAACCGCGATCCGGAAATGATCCTGCGGCGCGGCCGAGGCAGTTCGAGCCGGGAGATCGAGAAACAGCGCGTAAGGCTTTCCGGCGTGGATCGCTGGCGCGCCTACCGTTTGCCGAGGGGACATCGTCCAGGCAGCAGGCGCGGCGGGGTCGATGCGGCGTGCCCTCAGCCGCCTTACCAAACCGTCCTCGACTTCGGTGACCAGGAATTCCGAACCGTCGGTATCCGGTAGCGTGACGACCGCGCCTGGCTCGAATCCGGCGCGGTAGTTTGCCAGCGAAAGTGATACGCTTTCGCGCCCGGCCCAGAGCCGACGGTGCCAGTCGGCGACAAGCGCGGTGCCCTGCCCGTGCTCCAAAACCCCCGGAAAGCTAAACGTTCGCTGGAGCCGCCCGCTTACACCGGCCCGCAGGCTGCGCGCCGAGGCGGTCTGGAAATCGGAAAGGTGGTCCCGGAAGACCAGCACCGCCTCGCCCGGCAATTCGTGATCGGGCTCGCGCACCCTCTCGACGATCGCGGCGGCATCCTCGACGACCATCTCGTCGACGGCCAGTGGCGCGGCCGGACGCGCCAGCATCGAGCGGAACGCCAGTCCGGCCGCGTCCTCACAAACGGCAAGCCCATAGAGATCGGCCAAAGGTTCCAGCGCTGCCCTGGCCGAACCCGGCTCATCGATGACGTATCCCTGCAGCGTGCCATCGGCCAGCGAAACGTCCGCCGCGGGCAGCCCGTGGTCGGCAAGGATCGCGTTGATCAGGGAACCCAGATCAGGCGCTTCCAGCCGGCCGTTGAGCCAATGCCCGAAATGCCAGTTGGAGCCATCGGCCCAGACATTCTCAATTAGCGGAAACGCTGGAAACGGCCGCGCGTCCCAGCACCAGACCCAGGTCCGCTCGTGGTCGACCATCCGCCCGCCATAGACGGGCGAGAGCGGATTTGCGGCCGGATCGAAATTCTGGCTCGCCGGGTCCCAGTGGGCGGCATGCGCTTCCAGAAAGCGCTTCGGCGCAAGATCGCTGCGCCCACTGCTCGAAAAATACGGAACAAAACTTTCGCTCGACTTCGGATCGACGAACACGTTCGGCTGGTTCGGCCCCTTGTCGACCGCCGGGCAGCCGAGTTCCGTCAGCCAGATCGGCTTGCCGCACGGCACCCAGTCCGTGGCTGTCAAAACCTCGACGCCGTCGATGCGATCGAAATGCTGGTTCGACCACCAGCCGACGAGGTCCTTGTAGCGGAACACCCAAGGCTTCCCGTAAGCTCCGTCATCGATCGGCGTGCGTATCCTCGCCTGCCGATCGGTGAAGCTGGCATAATACCAGTCGAAACCCTCGCCCGAATTGATGGCAGTCCGCAATGCGGTGGGATCGTACGGACCGATTGCCCCGTCCGGATTGCCGAAACGGTAGTCTGCATTGCGCCAGTCCGAGAGCGGCATGTAATTGTCGATGCCGACCGCGCTGACCGACGGTCGCGCCCACAGCGGATCGAGATGAAAGAAGACATCGCCCGAGCCGTCCTGCGGATGGTGGCCGAAATATTCCGTCCAGTCCGCACCATAGCAGATGTCGGTATCCGGCCCGAGCAGCGCCTTCGCCTCATCGGCCAGTTCGCACAACGCCTCGACGAATGGGAAGGCATTCGCCGCATCGCGCAGCGTCGTGAGGCCCCGCAGTTCCGAACCGATCAGAAATGTGTCCACGCCCCCAGCGGCGACGGCCAGATGGGCATAATGCAGGATCAGCCGCCGGAACCCCCAGTCATCCGCCGCCCCGGAGAACTCGATCGTATGGTCTCCCGGCGAAAAATCCACCAATGCGGCAGACCCACAAAACGCCTCGACCTGCGTTCTGGCTGTTGTCGTTTTGTCCGCTGTCTCTGGCTGGTCCGATCCCGGAAAGCACGAGATGCGCCCGCGCCAGGGATAGGCCGCCTGCTCGCTGCCGCCATGCGGGTCCGGCAGACCATTGCCCTCCGCGACATCCATCATCAGGAACGGATAGAGCGCGACCCTCAGGCCCCGCGACTTGATCTCGGCAATCGCGGCCATGACGGAACGATCTGTCGGCGTCCCGCCATAAGCCGCATTGCCACCATGTGTTGAGACGGTTCGCGCCTCGGCACGCCCAATGCCGGAAACCACCCAAGGTCTTGAGAAGCCAGCGCTGCTGGCCGTGGTCACGCCCGGCTGGATCGAACAAATCCCGGCACGCAGATCGTCGCCGAACCACGACACGACCAGCGCGACATCGGTAAGGTTCCGGCACAGCGCCTGCAACTCGTCGAGCGAAGCGGCTATGTCCGAGCCGGCGAACAATATGTGCCGATTTTCCGCCGCCTCCTCGCCCGGTCGGGCCTTCTTGGTCACCAGACCGGTATCGAGGCCGTATTCCGTCGTCCCCGGTATCAATGCGACGCCGCTTATGTCGTGCCGCAGCCTGCCGACCGGCCGCAGGACCTCGAACTGGATCTGCGGAATCCGGTTGCCGTAATCTCCAAGCGGCAACCGCTCGAACACGACATAGGCAAGGCCGCGATAGGCCGGGGTATTGCTCGCCCCCTGCTTGGCCGAAATCAGGGGGTCCGGCGCCTGGTCGGCGCCGCCGGTATGTACCCTCAATTCAACGCCGGTCAGGTCGACTTCCCGCCCATCCGCCCAGACGCGGCGCACGGCGGCGATCTCGCCTTCGCAGAGCGCAAAGGCAACGTTGGCGAAATAGCTGTATTCGGTGACCTTCGTGCCGCCCTTACCACCCTGTCGCCGCGTCGAACTCGTCTCCTCAAAGCGCGTCGCCCAGATGATGGTGCCGCCGACCCGCGCGGTGCCATAGAGGCGCGGGATCGCCGCGCCCTCCTCCGCCGAGAACGGCCTTGCGCCGGCCAGCCGTGGCCCCTCGACGCGGCGCGTGCCGTCGACCAGCGCGCGATCTAGCGCATAACCCGCAAGCGCGCCGGCCGCCGTGCCGACCGCGCCTCCGATCGGACCGAACAAGCCGCCGAGATAGGCGCCGGCCGCCTGCAGAAGAAGAACCGCCATTTGAAATGCTCGCTGTGGGCGAACACCCTCGCCCATACACCGCCTCTTGCGAGGGCACCGCAGGAACAATGGATGTTCTCGGAAAGGTTGTCTCGAAAGCCCTGGATTGCCGGCACTAGCGGACGGGAAACGCAAAGGCCGCCGCGATCCGCTTGCGCCATTGCGGCACCAGTGCGCTCACCACCACCGCGCTACCTTCATAGGCGTGGACGAAACGGTCGGGCGCCACAAGGATCGCCGCATGTTTGGCTGGCAGGTTTTCACGCCAGCGGAAGAGGATCAGGTCGCCCGCCTCCGCCTCGATAACCGGTTTCTCCCGGCAGTGCCGTCGCGCAGCCTCCAGGAACCGGTCGGGTCCGCCCGTCTCCGCCCAATCTACCGTGTAAGGTCCGGGTTCCTCCGGAACCGCGCCGTAAATTGCGCGCCATACCCCGATTAGCAGGCCAAGACAGTCGCAGCCGACGCCCTTCCGCGAACCCTGATGCCGGTAAGGCGTGCCGACCCAATCCAGCGCCTCCGCCACGACCAGTGCGCCAGTGTCGCCGGCCGTTCCAAGGTCATCGCTCATGCCACCAACGGGCCTCCGTCGAAAATGTCGCCGTCGACAGCGTAGCCATAGGCCGCGTCGTTCCCAGGTAAATGCGGAAAACCCTGGAAATTCAGTGCATTGTCGAACTTCGCCTTGCAGGTCGCGAAAGTCTTGTCGCAACCAACCTTTATGAGAAACGTGTCGCCAGGCGCCGGCGCCGAGGCCTCGCTGGGTTGCAGCGTCAGTTCAACGCCGGCCTGGCCTTTCACATGCCCGGCAACATGCGCCAAGCGCCCGGCCAGCGCGCCGCTCGTCCATTCGATCGAACCCAGCTCGAACCATCCGCCATCGAAGGCGCCGAGCCCCGAGACATGCAGCATCTCTGGCGTCTCCGCAGAGATCACCGCACCGGCGGCGGAAAAGCCGGGCGAGCCCATCGAGAAGCGGCACCGGGCGTCGCCCAGCTCAGCGTCGCATGATCGCGAAATAACCCGCCCGTTCACCTGGTCGAGCGCATGTATGCGGCTCTTCAACTCCGCGACAAAAGCTCCGTCGCGCCGCGTGATCTTGCCGATCGTGGCGTTGCGCAACCTTGCGAATTGCGTCGTTTCCGCCCAATTGACCAGCAGCGTCTCGACGGTCGCATCGTCATACAGCCCGGCCGAGATATCCGCCTCGTTGATTTCATCGGATGACAGCACACCCTCAACGTCCACCGTATCGACGGCAAGGCCGAGCGTATCGCGGGCTTCCGTTGCGCTGAAGCCGGCCAACGGCTCGAACGACGTGCCGTCGACCATCAGGCGACGATCATGATCGGTAAAGCCCTTGATCGCGGCGTCGCGCCGCGTCATCCGCCAGCAATGGCAGACCGTCGTCACCCCGCCTTCGAGATGCGCGGCAAGCGCTTCGGGATAGATGGTCAAAGCCGTACCTCCACCAGAGGGATCGACGGGATCGCGCCCGCCTTGAAGGCGCTTATGCCGATCTCCAGCCGATCGATGTCGAAACGCACCGGTACGTCGAACTCGAACCCGGCCGTTACGTCCTGACCCACGCCCGGCACGGCTGACGGCGCGAACACGATGTCACCGGTCGCATCGTCAAAGACATAGTCTGCCGGCGTTACTGCCAACACGCCGTTGACCGCCACCGCCAGGGTTGGAAGCACCGGTTTTCGGATTGGCCGCGAATAGGCGGCGTCCCCGTCACCATAGGTCTTCACCAGCGCAAAGCGCGCCTTTACGCCGTCACCAGTGCCGAGAAGCTGGTCCATGCCGGCCGCCGTCTCGTCTGGTCTGCATGACTTCATGTCGAAGGGGTCGCGGAACCGAAAGGCATGCAGCGACCCGCGCCGCGCCTCGAAGAAATCAATTATCTCGTAGAGGTCGGCCAACGAACGCAGCCCGGTGCCGGCGTCGTAGCGATGCCTGGAATGGGTAAAGCGCGCATTGCGCTTCTCGCGCCCCGACGTCAGCGTGATGATCTCGTTGCGCCGTTCCGGCCCGCCGGTCGCGCCGAAGGATACGGCGGTCGGAAACCGCACGTTGTGGAACGCGGTAAGTTCGGTCATGAGAAATCCCTTTGAGGGCAGTAGGCAGTAGGCAGTAGGCAGTAGGCAGTAGAAGAGGGTGTTCGCCCGTATGAGGCGATCAAAGGGCCTTGGAGGCAGCTCTTCGCAAAGGTTTCGAGTCAGGCTCAGGAAAAAGGCAACCCTACTGCCTACTGCCTACTGCCTACCGCCTACTGCCACCCTCTTCAAAACGTCCGCGTCCCGCGCGACACGGCCCTTGCCAACATCCCGGTCACCTGCGCCTCCGACTTGCGGAACGAGGCGGCGTCCTGCGTTGTGACGTTGAAGACGACGTTGACCGAAGCCCCTCCACCGCCGGCGGCCACGCCCAGCCGGCCATCGGGCCCGCGCCGCAACGGCATCACGGCCTCCGCGCCTGCCTCGCCCATCAGGCCGAGACGATTACCGGCGGGAAAATAGGTCGGAGACGAAACCACGCCGCCCGCCGCGAACGGCACGACGCCACCCTTGGCGAAAGGCGCGGCCAGCCCGCCGGTCATCCCGGAAAACAGCGACCCGACCAGCCCCTGCAGCGGTTGCAGGCCCTGGTTCAGCGCCATGCCGGCCAAGTTGAGCGCGACGCGGCGCAGCACGCTGTCCAGTTCCCTGCCGTCGACGACGGCGCCACGCAGCGCGCCGGTGAGCTGCGTGCCGAAACTTGCCGACAGCCTTTGCAGATTGTCCAGCGCCGCAAGAAACGGCTCGGTATCCGCCTCGATCGAGACGACGACGTTCTCAGCCATATCCTATGTCCTCCGCTTGTCCGGAAAAGCCGCCATCAGCGCCGCCAGGTCGCCGCGCCCCGGGCCGGCCTCGACTGCAAGGCGGTAAAAGCTCATCGCCCGCTCGAATTCGCGCGGCGTCATCGCCCAAAAGTCCCTCGAAGAAAGCCGCAGCAGGCCGAACCCCACAGCCATGACCGTGTCCCAGGGAAATTGCCCAGGAGCGGGTTCGCCGCCCGCGCCCGCTGCGGCAGTCAAGGGCGCGGCGGCGTCTCCGCCGTCTTCACGCCGAAAGTCGCCGCCAGCAGTTCGGCGACGATCGCCGCGAACCCCGCCGCGCCGTCGGCCGCCTGCATCCGGGCAACCTCGTCGTCGCCGACGGCATTGCCCCCACCGCGCAGGCCGGCGCCGAGGATGCGGATGAGGTCTCGCGCCGATAGCCGGCCGCCGGCAAATCGCTCGACCAGCGCGCCCAGATCGTCGGCTTCATACGCCGCCTCAAGCTCGGCCAGTGCGCCGAGAGTCAGGCAGAGGCGATAACTCTGCCCGTCGAGTTCCGCGGCCACCTCGCCGCGCCGCCGGTTCACGCTCATTACGACACCGCGAAGCTGATCGCGCCGGCCGATTCCAGCCCGATCTCGAAAGTCACCTCGCCGTCATGGTTGCCCGAATATTCCAGCGCGGTGATCTGGAACGGCCCCTCGACGAGGCCGAAATCCGGGATCGCCATTTGCCAATCGGCAATGTCTGCCGAAAAGAACCGGGTGCGGATCGAGGCGTCGGACTGCGCATCCTTGAAGATGCCGGAGCCGCTGACCGAGGCGCGCTGGATGCCGCTGCCCGCCAGAAGCTCGCGCCAGCGCCCGGCCGAATCGGCGTCGGTCACGTCGACGGTCTCGCTGTTGAACGCCAGCCGCCGCGAGCGCAGCCCGGCAACAGTGATGAAATTGCCAAGCCCGTCGATATCGATCTTGAGCAAGAGGTCCTTGCCCTTCTGTGCAGCCATTTCGGCCCTCCTGATGTATCCAGATCAAAGTTCTCACCAAGTTGGAACACCCCTCATCCGAACTCGGATGAGGGGTGTTCCAACTTGGCGCCAAAGAATTTCAGAAGCTATGCTTCCGCGGCTTCGATCAAGGCCCGGAACCGCATCAGCCCATGATGCACGGACGCATCCTCGTCGAAGCGCACTTCGGAAAACTCCAGCCGCAAGCTGATCAGCCGATATCCGGTCAGTTCCAGCGGCGCGTCGTGCAGCAGCGTTTTTGCCCGCTCCATGATCGCCAGCGTTTCCTTCTTGCCCTGCGCCTTCGACCAGACGTGCAGCGTCAACAACTGCTCGTCGCCGTTTTCCGTGCCGGTGCTCCAGTCGAACACGCTGGTGCGGCCGAAGGTGATGTAGGGAAACGCGACATGCGCCGGGGCGTGGTCATGGATCTTGGCAACGCCCAGCAGCGCGGCGAGCGCGCCGTCGCCGCCGAGCGCGGCAAAGATGGCCTTCTGCAGCTCAGTAGCGGATTGCGTCATCGTCCACTCCGGTCATCAGGCGTTGCCGCTGCCGGCCTCGCGCGGCCACCGTCTCACCTTCCATATCGGGAAGCGAGTCCGGAAATTCCACATCGTCGGCAAGCTGTTGCGCCTGCATCCTCAGAGCTCGAATCAAACCGTCGAGCGTCAATCGCATCGCGAGTTTCATGCCTCGTCCTCCCTTACCCGGCAGGCAAGGTAGCGTCCCGTCGCGTCGGGATCGTGGACGGTCAGGATGTCGAACACCCGCGCCTGCCAAACGAAGCGCATGCCGGCCGCGACGCCGCTGCGATGGCGTATGGTGATGCGATGGGTGTTTTCCTCCAACACCTGATCGGCGCCGAAACGGCTCGCCTGCGACACCGGCTCGATCAGCCCGAACACGGTCGCCACTTCTTGCCAGGCGGTCGTATGGCCACCGAGACCGTCACCGGCCAGCACCGCTGATTGCAGCGACAATTCGGTGCGCAGCGCACCAGGGTCAACAAAGGCCGCCCTCATCACAGCCTCCGGTCGCGGTGGGCGGCAATCATCCGCTCATATTGCGGCGGATAGGAAACCGGCTGCTCGTCCGGGCCGAAACTTGCCCGAAATTCGCACCAGTGCGCTACCAGCACCAGGATGGCGCGGCGCAGCAGATCGGGCACATCGGTTCCCGCCTCGCCGAAACCGGCGCGGAAATCGATCTCCAGTCCATTCATGGCCCGCATCGGCTCCGGCCGCTTGCGGAAGAACAGGCGCGCCGGCCGCGAGATCAGGTCGGCCTGATAGTCGCCGACATTGACCAGCGAGGCCTCGCCTTCCGTCCCATAGGCGGTCACGGCAATGATCTCCTTCGCCGGATGGCGCATCAGCAGCACCATATCGCTGTGCGGGATCGCATCCAACGCCAGCCGCCAGGTCTGATCGATCAGGGCGAGGCCCGCGGCCCGTTCCACATCCTCGCGGGCGGCGCGGATCAGCCCTTCGATCAGCGCATCCTCGGACGATCCGGCCAGCCTCAGGAAGCCCTTTGCTTCCGAGACCGTCACGGGCTCCGCCTCCGGCGCTCCAGTGAGAACCAGTGTCATCAAAAACCTCATTGTCGGAAAAGGAGCGGCCACATGCAGGCTTGCCCTCCCCCTTGAGGGGAGGGTGGCCGCGAAGCGGCCGGGTGGGGTCGCCTATGAAGCGCTCGGCCTGCCCCTGCAGACCGATCTCACTTAGAGGGAGCGAGAATAGTTCGGCGCGCTGCCGCAACGCCCCCTCCCCGCTTTGCAATCCCGCTCTTTCCGAGCGGGTTGCGCAGCGACCCTCCCCTCAAGGGGGAGGGTACTGCCGGTGCACTCAGCTCGTGCCGTATTTCAGCAGCTTGATCGCGTCGAAATCCTGCACGCCGCCGCCGACCCGCTTGGTCGTGTAGAACAGCACGTAGGGTTTCGCCGAATATGGATCGCGCAGCACGCGCACGCCTGTCCGGTCGACCACGAGATAGCCCCGCGCGAAATCGCCGAAGGCGATCGGCGTCTCGTCGGTCGCGGCGTCCGGCATGTCCTCCGCCTCGACCAGCGGAAAGCCCATCAGCATCGCGCGGCTGCCTGGCGTCGCCGGCGGCTGCCAGAGATAATTGCCGTCGGCGTCCTTCAGCTTGCGGATCGCACCTTGAGTCTTACGGTTCATCACCCAGTTGGCGTTCTGCCGGTAGCCGGCCTTCAGCGCATAAACCAGGTCGATCCGCTTGTCGGACGGATTGCTGGCCGGCAGCGCGCCGGCGACACCCGTGGCGACGTAGCCGATGTTGTCCCAGGTCCAACTCGCTTCGGCGATGATGTTGTAGTCGAGAAATCCCTTCGGCTTGTTGGTGCCGTTGCCGCCGACGAAGGCCGCGCCCTCCTGCTCGGCGAAGGCGGTCTCGATCTCGGCCGCGATCCACTGGTCGAGGTCGACCACCGCATCCTCCAGCAGCGCCGGCGTCGCCGCGGGCATCGCATAGAGTTCCGCCGTCGGGAACTGCAACTCGTCCAGAGTAGGAGAGTTGGTCTGTGGCCGCGAGGCTGTCTCCGCCACCCAGCCGACCGCCGGGCCGGTGATCGAGAATGGCTTCTTCAGCACCGCCGTCGATACCTGCCGCACCGAGGCGATGGAGCGGATCGGCGAAATATGCGCCAGCCGCTTGCCGATCTCCGCCTCGATCTCGTCCGGCACCAAGTAGCCGCCATCGGCGCCCGAGCCGTAGGACATCGCCTTCAGGTCGAGCGTGCGCATCGCCCGCTCGTCGCCGCGCCTGAGATAGGCGTCGAACGCCGCCTTGTGCTCGGAAGGCGCCGGCCTGCGGCCGCCGTCGCCGAGCTGCGGGCGCACCCGCTTCAGCGACAAATCGTCCAGCGCCCGTTTCTGCTGGTCGAGCGCTTTCGAGATGCGCTCGACCTTGTCGGTCGTCACCGCGTCGGCGCCGAGGCGCCGCTCAATCTCCGCCAGCTTCTCGTCATTGGCCTCCTTGAAGGCCTCGAAGGTCGTCATGAAATCGCCGAAAGCCTCGGCGAGGTCGGCGCCATCGGCCGACTTCCGTTCCAGCCCCTGCGGGCCTGTCTGTTCCGTCATGGTCTCGTTTTCCTTGTTGGATGCATGAAGCGTGTCGCCTCGCGAAGCCTGTTCACGAGGTCTTCCGTCGATCCCGGGGCTGCGTCCCGCACGCCCAGCAGGCTGGCATAACCCTTGGCGATCACCGTTCGGGCCTCGCCGCGCGACAGCCCCGCATCCCGCGTGAGCCAGCGTTCGAATGTGCGGATGGTGGGCAGCGCGCCGCGCGCCTTCACTGTCTCCACGCGCGCGCCGGGCAGCATCGGAAAAGTCACCACCGAGATTTCCCAAAGATCGGCCTCGACGATGCGACGCACGCCGGTCGCCGGGTCGTTCGAGGCCTTCACGGCGCGAAAGCCGATCGAAAGGCCGTCCAGCGCACGGGCCTGCATGAGCGACAGCACCTCGCGGGCCTTTGCGACGTCCTTCGCCAGTTGGCCGCGTACGAAGAGGCCGCGCCTATCCTCTCGAAGCTCGGTCCACACGCCGATCGGCTGCGCGGGATCGTGCTGGTAGAGCATGCGGATGCCGGCCGCCCCCCGTTCGCGGATCGAGCGGGCGAAGGCGCCGCGCACCACCATGTCCTTGCCGAGGTCGACGGCGTCGAACAGGCTGGCATAACCCGAGAAGGCGCCGTCCGGTTCGACGCCGGCCAGCCTTACGCCGGCGTGTTTGCGCTCGCGCGCCACGTCCAGAACCCGTCCGGTCATTTGCCACTCCTGAAAAGACGGGCGATGCCGCCATTGCTGAAGGCACGTTGCAGCAGGCCGAGCGCCCACCAGGCGCAGAGGCTGGCCGCCGCCGCGCCCATCAGCGCCGTCTCGCCGGTGCCGATGATCTTCTCGATGCCGAGTTCGCTGGCGATCTTCAGGCCGGCCGTGCCGCCGAAGACCAGGCCGCAGACCAGCCCAACGGCAAACCGCACCGCCGCCTCGCGGCGCCCGACCGGCAGGATGTAGGCAAGCGAGATCGCCGAGCCGGCAACAGCGCCAGCCCCTTTGGCGACCCACAGCCAGGCCGCTTCGGTGAAGTCTGTCATGATGTGAAGGTCCCGTTGGTCTTTGGGAGAGCAAGGGCAGTCGAACGCTATGCGGGTTTGGAACCCGCATCCGAACGACGGAGCGATATCGGCAGACGATCAGGCAAATTGAGTGCCGTGGCGCCTGTCAGCCTTTGTCTCGTTCCGTCAGCTCGGTGGATGCGAGAACGTCGGCGATCGGCAGCACCAGCTTTAGAGGGCCGATTTTGGTTTCCTGAAAATGATGCCGGCGATAGAGTTCGGCCGCCTGTTCATCGAGCGCATCGACCATTATCGCGCGGAGTGCCACCTGACGGGCAGCCAGACAGGCGCTTTGCAGAGCATGTGCAAGCAGGGCCTGGCCAAGTCCATTGCCCTTGACATCGTTGTGAACGGCCAGTCTCGCCAGCAAAGCTACCGGCAATTCCGCAGGCGAACCGTGCCTTGCAAGCGCCTTTGGTGCATCTTTCCTGAAAAGAACACCGGCGCACAGCGCATAGTATCCCTTCACCTCCATGGCCGCGTTCCGCACGACGAAGGTCCGCGTGTAGTTCTCAAGCTGATTGTGCAGCGCCATGTCGCGCAGCCAGGTATCCAACGCTGGGCGGCCGCATGCGAAGCCGACGACCTTATGGTCCCGTGTCAGCAGTTCGGGCGAAAAGAGGCCTAGTTGCCCGAATTCGCCCATCTGGCCTTTTTCGTTGCCCTGAACAACTCAACCAGCTCGGGTCGCGGTTCACCCGGCTTCGACAGCATTTCCTCGATCTCATCGAACACCTGAGCGTCCAGATGGAAGAAGCGCTGGTCGAGCAATGCCTTCTCGGCTTGCGCTGACGCGGCCTCGAGTACGAACGCCGAAACTGTCTTGCCGCTCGCCTGGGCGCCGCGCTTGATCAGATCGAGCGCGTCAGCCGTGATACGGACGTTCATGTTTTCTTTTTTCAGCGACGCAGCCATTGTCGTTCTCGTTCGATGCGAAGGGCCGTCTCAATCCACTACCACAGTCAACGACGTGCTGACAATGTATTGACAGGGAGCGGATACGCTGAAGCCGCGATGGGACGATCGAAAACCTTCCGTTAGCAGGCTGAAACATTGGATATGCAAGCCTGCAATTCGCCATTTATCTGGCCTGTCGCTATTCCGCCCCTCTGTTCCCATACCCCACCGCCTCCCGCTTCCCGTCGTCACTGAGAAACGGCGCGGCCGACACCCTCGCCCACAGCGCCTCGCGCTCGGTGGCAAGCCCATCGACCTGGTCGGCGTCGTACCAAAGCCGCAATCCGTCGCCGAAAACCGGCGCCAGCCAGGCCGACAGTTCGCGAGCGGTGCGGGCCACCAGCGGCAGCACGGTCATGCGATAGAAGGCGCGGTTCGCCTCCTGGTAGTTGGCATAGGTGTTGTCGCCCGGAATGCCGAGCAGCATCGGCGGCACGCCGAAGGCCAGCGCGATGTCGCGGCTGGCTGAATTCTTCGCCTCGATGAAATCCATGTCCTTGGGCGACAGGCCCATCGCCTTCCAGTCCAGCCCGCCTTCCAGCAGCAGTGGCCGCCCGGCCCCACTGGCGCCTGTATAACGCTCCTCCATTTGGGCCTTCAGCCGATCGTACTGGTCCGGAGCGAGATTGCCGCCCTCCTTCGGGGCATAGACCAGCGCGCCGGAGGGCCGCGCCGAATTGTCGAGCAGCGCCTTGTTCCAGCGCCCCGCCGCATTGTGCGTATCCAGCGCCATCAGTGCCGCCTCCAGCGGCGGGAAACCATGAATGTCGTCGAGTGGGTGGAACAGGCCGAGATGCAGCGCCCCGCCCTCATCCGCCGCGCCCACGGGCACGCTGCGCCTGGCCTTGTCCGTTCGATAGTCCAGCGCCACCGGCCAGCCCTGCGCGTCGCAGGCCACCGAGACCCGGTCCGGCCGCAACAAATGCAGTTCCCGCAACGCCTCGCCGGCCTCGACCAGCTCGACATAGGCATTGCCGGAAATCAGCAAATGCCCGTACAGCGCCTCCAGAAACGTCGCACCCGCCTGCCTGCGGTTCGGCCGTTCAAGCAGGGCGAGGAGCGGATGTTCGACAAGCTCCGCCTGCCCCTCATAGAGCAGCCACGGCACCGCCGAAGCCGTCCCGGCGATCAGCCTCACGGCGCGGTGCACGACCGGGTTGCGCATGAACCCCTCGCGCGCCAGTGCCGCATAGTCGCGCCGCGTCCACGCCGCCTCCGCCTGCATGTGCAGAGCGACGAAACCCAGCCCGCCGCTCTTTGCCTCGGGCGCACTTCCGCTACTCCGGGCGCCATCGCGCCAGGGCCATTTCAGTTGCATCGATGTTTCCTTGAAAGTGAGGCAGTCGGCAATGGGCAATAGGCAGTCGAGGAAAAGGACGGCAAGGTGTGGAGACGCAGAAGACGAAGGCCTCTTCCCTACTGCCTACTGCCTACTGCCTACTGCCTACTGCTTATTCCCCTATCATCCTGATCTTCGGCTCGCCCGTCCCACCCGGCACCAGCTCGCTGACAGCCCAGACCAGCGCGTCCACGCGATCCGGCGAACGGCCGCCCGACAGCCCATCTCGACCGAAGTCGCACATCTCGTCCTCCAGCGCTGCGAACCGCCCGGCATGCAGCACATGGTGCTGCTGGTAGAGCATGGCCACCGGCTCGGCCCGCGTCCATTTTCCACGCCGGGCGCGCACGGCCCGCACCGGCACCGAAGCATCCTGGGCGCGGATCACCGCGCTCACCATGTCGCCGCCCTGGTTCACCTCGGCGACGATGCAGTCGGCCTCCAACCGATGGAACAGGTTAACGGCGGCCTGCGCCCAGTCCTGCGGCCGCGCAGCCATCACGGTCGCATCGGCCAGCACCACCACCTTGCCCTGGAAATCCAGCCCCGCGGCAACGATCCCGCAGGCGTCCGAGCTTTTTCGCGCACTGGCCGGCGGGTCGACCGCCACCACGATCCGCCCGAGTGCCGGCACGGCCTCGACATGTGCCGCCTCAACGTGCGCGCGCGTCCACAATGCGTCCTCGCGGTCGTCGATCAGTTCGCCGTCGAGTTCCTGCCGCCCCAGCCGCGTCCCGCCGTAACGCTGCGACAGCGTGGCGATGAAACCGGGGGCCAGGTTCTTCATGTTCCCTGCCTTGGCGAAGCGCGACACCTTAACCGAAGGATCGGCCATCAGGCGCTTCATCAGCCGCGTCGGCCTCGGCGTGGTGGTGATGATCTGCCTGGGCAGCGCGCCGAGCCTCAGCCCGAACTGCAGCATGTCGAACGTCGCCTCGGCGTTCTTCCATTTCGCCAGCTCGTCGCACCAGGCGGCATGGAACTGTGGCCCGCGCAGGCTTTCGGGATCTTCCGAGGAAAACACCTGCGCCACCGCGCCGTTTTCCCAGATTAAGCGGCGGCGGCTCGGCTCGTAGCGGGCACGGTTCTTGCGCGCCGTGGCGAGGATGCCGGAGGGGCCCTCGATCATCACCTCGCGCACATCGCCCAGCGTCTCGCCGACCAGCGCGATCCGCTCATGCACCCGCCTGCCCTGCGTAAAGGGCGGCAAGCCCCGCGCCACGGCGTTCACCCATTCGGCGCCCAGCCGCGTCTTGCCCGCGCCGCGTCCGCCGCTCACCAGCCAGATCGGCGGCTCGCCGAGCAGCAGCGGATATTGCTGCTCGCGCGCGAAGCACAGCCATTCGCCGTCAACCAGCCTCGCTCCCCGCAGGCCCAGTTCCCTGTGCAACCATGCCTGCTGCCATTTCCACTGCGAGAGCGACAATCCGTTCGTTAATGCGATCGAGCGTATCGGCGACGTCTTCGTCCTTCTTGATCTGGTCTTGGCTTGCGGCGCCCTCGGGGCGCATGATGTCGTCGATCTTCTCCAGCCCGCGGATCATCGCCAGCATGGCGTCGATCTCCTGCTTGTCGATCCTGCCGCCCTCCTCCAGGCTTGCCGCCTGCAGGCCCTCCACCTTGTCCAGGAGCTTGGCAACAATCGCCCGCACCCGCCCAAGAGCGTCCGGATCGGGCTCGCGGTCGAGCTGCCAGCCTTCGGCCTTGGCGTCGGAGCGCAGCGTCGTCACCGAAAGCGAGCTGGCATCGGCCAGCAGCTCCAGCGTCGGCTTCGCGCCTTCCGCCAGCAGGCGCAGCGCCCGCTGGCGCGCAAGCGGCTTCTTCGCCCGCACCTTCGGCGGCGATTTTTTAGGCATTTCGATTTTCCTGATTGAGGCCGAACGACGATGCCGGCTTTCTCCCCTTTTTTGAGGGGTGATAGCCGTAAGGCCAGAGGAAGCGCCGGCGATTGCTTCGCCTGCCTGCCACTCACACTTTTCGGACGATAACTGAACCCTACCAGAGCACCGTCACGCCGTCAAGGACTTTTTCCCTAGACTTTTCGGATTCAAACACCGCGCACCCTCTGGCCGGAGTCCATGTGCGATAGCGAGAGATCGGACTGATGCGGCTATGCTTCGTCGGGTCTTAACCCCGAAACGAAGAGGGCCCCGCGATCCCCCTTCGCATTCAGACTGGCGCGCGCCGGTTCAACACCCACACAAAAACCCCACCGACAATATACGCCACCAGCCCATAAGCCGCCGGCGGGATCGCCATTTCGGGGTTGTTCAGCATGTATCCGCTCATCGCCAGCGCAATCACCAGCGCGGCGTTGTGGATGCCGCTCGACATCGACAGGGCAACTGCCTGACGCCGCTCGACCCCAAGCATGCGCGGAATCCAGTAGCCGGCCGAAAAACTCAGAACGGCAAAGGCCAGCACAGCCGTGCCGACCGTCAGTCCCCAGGTGGCCAGCAGGCCCCACTGCCCCACCAGCGCGATCAGCACGACCGCCACCAGGAACAAGGTGGCCAACAGCTTGACGGGCCGGTCCATGCGTGCGGCCAGCGCGGGATATTGCCTGTGGATGAATGCGCCGATCAGGGCCGGCACGATGGCGATCAGGAATATCCGCAGCACCTGATGGACCTGCAGTTTCACCACGCCGTCCTGCCCGTAAAACGCCGTCAGCGACAGGTTGACGATGAGCGGCAGGCTCACCATCGCCAGAAGCGAACCGACCGCCGTCGTCGTGATGCCGAGGGCCACATCGCCGCGCGCGAGATGGGTGAACAGCGCGGCGGAGGTTCCACCCGGGCTTGCGGCCAGGAGCATCATGCCGACGCAGATGGCGGGAGGCAGGCCAGAAAAATAGACCAGGACGAAACATATCGCCGGCAGAAGCACCACTTGGCAGACAAGCCCGATCACCACCGCCCTTGGCCGCGCCAAAACGCGGACGAAATCCTCGAGCCTGAGCGACAGGCCCAGCCCGAGCATGATGACGCAAAGCGCTATCGGCAGGCCGATGCTCAACGCCGGACTTGACTGCATGCACCGTCTCCGAGCCCCAGCGCATCATAGTCCGGACAAATCTCCGAAGTCTTACCGACTGCTCTTTACGCGGCCTCGTCCGCGACGAATTATGGCCGCCGCGTCACCTCCGCTTAACCCTCCCCGGCTATCCCTCGCTGGCGGCGGGCACCCAGAACTGGAAGGCGGAAATGCGCATCTCGATCCTCACCCTCGCCCTGGCCTTGCTGGCCCTCCCGGCGCAAGCCAAAACCCTGTGCACGGCGCTGGCCGACGCCGCCACCGGCAAGATGCTCGTGCAGACGGGCGACTGCGAGACGCGCGTCACGCCGGCCTCGACCTTCAAGATCCCGCTCGCCCTGATGGGCTACGATTCCGGTTTCCTGAAGGACGAGCACGCGCCGCTGCTGCCGTTCCGCGAGGGCTATCCCGACTGGATGAAGTCGTGGCGGACGGACACCGATCCGGCCCTATGGATGAAGAATTCCGTCGTCTGGTATTCGCAACAGATCACCCAGAACCTCGGCGCGGAGCGGTTCGAAAAATACGTCGAGGCACTGGACTACGGCAACCGCGACGTTTCCGGCGATCCGGGCAAGGACAACGGCCTTGAACGCTCCTGGATCGGCTCGTCGCTGAAAATCTCACCGGTCGAGCAGGTCGGCTTCCTGCGCAAGCTGGTGCGGGGCGAACTGCCTGTGTCGCCGGCCGCTTTCAACATGACCGCCAGGATCACCGCGCAGCCGCCGCTGCCTGGCGGCTGGAAACTTCACGGCAAAACCGGCTCCGCTTTCCCGCGCAAAGCCGACGGCTCGCAGGACCGCGACCGCGCCTATGGCTGGTTCGTCGGCTGGGCGACACGTGGCGGCAAGACCATCGTCTTCGCCCGCCTCATCCAGACCGAGAAACGCCAGGCCATCGGCTCCGGCCTCGTCGCCCGAGATGCCTTCTTAAAGGAACTGCCGGGGATGCTGCCTCCCTCCTGACCGGACGCGCCTGGCGCGGCCGGTCAGCCGAGACGATGACTGCTCGCCTCAGATGATGAAGAAGTCGCCCGCCGTCAGGCCCGGCGCTCCCGTGAGCGTCGCGATGACGGTCACCCCGCCGGCGGCGGAGCCGTTGGCGTCGTAGCGCAGGACGCCGGTATCGGTCTCGTAGACGAAGTGCTGATCCAGCGTCGTCGCAACGCCGCTGGCATTCGCGACGAAAAATTTGGCGGCCAGCGCACCCTTGGCAAGACCGCCAAAGACATCGCCGTCGAAACGCAGCGAATCGTCGTTGCCCGCGGCATTGCGAAAGTCGCGGATCGCGTCTCCGCCGTCGCCCAACGCCAGGTAGTCGAACCTGTCGTTGCCGGCGCCGCCGTTGAGCACGTCCTTTCCAGCCCCGCCAACAATCACATCATTGCCGGCGCCGCCGGCGAGCAAGTCGACACCGCCGCGGCCCTCGAGCTTATTGATGCCGCTGTCGCCGCGAAGCACGTCGTCGAAATTGGAACCAGCGATGCCCTCTACCCCTTGCTGGTTGTCGCCCTCGGCGTCGCCGGTTCCGGCAAACGCTCCGTCGAGTGCGAAACGCACCCCCTTGTCGGCACTGGCATAGCTGATGGTGTCGAAGCCGTTGCCGCCTTCGAAGCGGTCGCGCCCCGCCCCGCCGTCGAGCACGTCGTTGCCGTCCTCGCCATGGAGCTGGTCGTCGCCCGCTCCAGAGATCAGCACGTCGTTGCCGCCGCGTCCGCCGATGGCGTCCTTGCCGGCGCCGGTCTCGATCACATTGGCAAGGTCGTTGCCGATGCCGATGAAATCGCCGGTCGCGAACGCGGTCAGGTTCTCAAGATTGTCACCGAGCTTGTAGCTGTTGAGGTAGCTGAAAACCGTATCGGTTCCCTGGCCCGCGGACTCGATCACCACGTCGCCGATGGCGTCGACGACATAGAAATCATTGCCGGCGCCGCCCTCCATCGTGTCGAGACCGGTGCCGCCGTCGAGAAAGTCGTTGCCCGTACCGCCATAGAGGCGGTCCGCATCGGCGCCGCCATAAAGCTGGTCGTTGCCGGTCTGGCCGAACATATCGTCCTCGCCCGCCTCGCCGAAGATCAGGTCGTCGCCGCGGGCAATCAGCGAGCCGGAATCGAACGCCGATTCGCCGTAGATGCGATCGTTACCTTCGCCGCCATAGATGGTGTCGTTGCCGCCGACGACGCGCGCGCCGGCCTCGATCCGCTCGGCGTCGCCGGAGATGACGTCGTCGCCGCGATTGCCGCTCAGCCGGTCGTCGCCGGCATAGAGCCGCCCGCCGGTGACATACTGGACGTCGCCGTAGATCTCGTCACGCACGAGTCCGCCCTCGATCCGGTCGTCGCCGCCATAAACCAGCGTGTCGGTATTCTGGGCGGCGGCATCGCCGATCAGCGTCCCGTGGAAATCGGGCCCGGCGGCGATATAGTCGTTGCCGCCGATCAGTTGGGCGACCCGGCCCTTCATGCCCTCGACGATCACGACGTCGCCGACCGCCATGGACTGCGCATGTGTCGACTGGATGTAGATCGTGTCGTTGCCGCCGGTGAGCTTTCCGGAAGCAAAAAGCACTTCGGCATCGCCGGAAAAGGACTGGAACGCCGTGGTGGCGGCTCCGGTGATGTCGTCCATCCCGCCACGGTAGTCGACAAGGGGAGAGGTAGTGCTCCTGCTTCCGACTTGAGACACGTCGCCCATCGCGGTGGTCTGGGCGTCGCCGGGCTGGATGATGTCGTTGCCGCCGATAGCCCCCGCCCGGGCGGAAATACCGTCGCCGAACAGCTTGAACTCGGCATCGGGTTGGGCGGTCGCCTGCGAAGCGCCGGTGATGACGTCATTGCCTTCGAGAAAACTCCAGAAACTATCGGGTCCGGCCAGCAGAGCTTGCGGGTCCAGCGAGATGCCGGTGATGACGAGTTCCGGCCGGGCAGCGTCATAGCTGCCGGTATCCAGTTCGATCTTGGTGACAGTGCCGGATACCGGCCGGCCTTCCGCGCCATAGGTCATGTTCTCGCCCTGCAGCACGACGGAACTTCCGGCGGTAGTAAGATAGTTGAAGTAGAACGGCAGCGTCGCTCCGGCCTTGCCGAAGGTGACGAGATTGGGGTCCGCCATGTCGAGGGACGCGGTTGCTTTGCTTAAATCCAGGGTGGCCATGGTCAAAGTTCCTTTTTGACGATCCGGCGGCGCGCACAGACACCGCGACGGCTTCACGCCGTCCGCGGATCGGATGAGTTGATGTGGTTCAGACGAGGTGGCGCGGCGGAATGAGACCGGCTTTCAGGCCAGCCCGCTTCGCCGCGCCGTTTGTCGGGAAGATCAGCGGGTCATTCGCCGGATGGCCGAAGCCAGGCTGTCGACCCACTGCGGAAACGCGTCGAGGACGAGATCTCGCAACGCGCGATGCCCATGTCCTTGAGCATATGGTCCGGCATGGCATGCAATCTTCTGCGGTCTCGCCGCATGCGGATTGCGCGCTGCACGAAACCCGTTGCCCGGCCGACTGCCGGCGCGAACTCACGGGCGATTGTCATGACGTCGAATATGGAGGCGGTTTGCGCTCTCCTGGGGCTGTTCATTGTCTTTTCTCCTTTGGCAATTTGCCTTGTGCCCCTTAGGAGACATGTTGAACCTTCCAACAAGTTCAGGAACTATACCGGCGGGAGATTTCGGCGCGAACGAACCGCGATCGATCCATGGGATTCCGGTAAATCCAACATCTTTTGTCCGACCTCGCATATTTCCTTTCGACGAGATCGGTAAGCCGCGGATCATTGCGATACGACCGGTTCGTTTCGGCTTCGATAGCGGTCGCGACCCTGCGCACGTTGCCCGACCAGCCGCGCCCCGGCGCACTGTTATACGGGTCAGATTGCTTCGCTGGCCTGCAAAGACCGGTGCCGCTGATACGCTAGTCCCTCCCCCCAAGCACTTGAATTAACTGGAGAAAGATGCTGTTTGGCGGCTATTGCGCGTGCTCCGAAAACCCGCGGACACGAACTTCCTCCGACGGCGAGAAGCCGACGGGTGCTCGTCGAAATCGGTGCGTGCCAGCGAGTTCGACTCACAGCGGACAGTCGAAATTCCTGTCCGTTCCCTTCCGACCGGAAGTATGCTGCACAACATCCATCCCAAGCCGGCTGGACTGGGCTGCCGCCCGGTTCAGTTCCTGTAGCTGCGAATTGCCTTCTCTTGAGAAAATTACGGCTGCCGGTCAACGACGACGGCGAGCCGGCTTGCAGGGTGTGCACATTCCCACAAACGGAGGGACCGCGCCCTGATTCGAAGCACTGTCTTGAGGCTGGAGAGACAAGCGGTATCAGCCAGCGCCTGGGGTCACATGGCCAGTGGCGCCATGCTCTGAGAAAGAGGCCGTTGCCATGTTGCTCAAACCGCGTCGATCATCACCTTGAACGCGACCATGCCCGGGTCATCCATGCCGATGGTGCGTTCGGCGAAAATCCGGGCGCGTCCGATTTTGTTCGGCCTGTCGCGGAATTCCGCCAGCGCCGCATCTGTGCCTTGCCGCATCGCAGCAAGCAGTTCCACCGGATCGTCCTTACCGGCGCTTGCCTTCGCGGCGCCCGACACAGCGTCCATCACCGTCTTGTCGCCGAGGCTGGCTTTCCCGCGCGCCATCATCGCCTCGACCGCCTTGTCGAGAAAACCTGGCACCTCGCTCCACGCGGCGTCGGTCCTGCCCTTGGTCAACTTCGCCGCCGCCATCAGGCTGGTGGCGAGCAGCGTGCCGAAACTCGAACTCGACACTTTCGACACCGCCGAGGCACCCTGCATGAAGGCCTGTCCGAGATCGTCTGGGAAACTGTCCTTAATCCGGTCGAGTTCCCGAAACGCTTTAATCAGCGTAATGCCCAGGTCGCCGTCACCGATCTGACCATCGAGGGAGGTCAGCCTCTCATGTTCGGTCTCAAGTGCCGCCAGGATCTTCGCAACCACAATCCTGAGTTGAACGACCGTCAGAGCCACGATCACACCTTCCAGAAGGCGCAGGCGGCGGGTGCGGTCAGATATTTTTCCAGTTCGTCGTCGAGCGGCAGCACGGTCAGCGAGGCACCCGCCATTTCCATCGAGGTCGCATAGCGCCCGACCAGCGGATGGGCGATCTTCAGCCCCGCATCCTCGATGCGGTCGGCGATCCGGTCGTAGAGGATGAACAGTTCCTCCACCGGCGTGGCCCCCAGGCTGTTCACCAGAACCGTCACCTGCTCTCCGCGCGGCAGCGCCAGGTCGGCGAGGATCGGGTCCAGCATCGCATCGGCTATCTCCTTGGCCGGCCGCAATTTTCCGCGCTTGACGCCGGGCTCGCCATGGATACCCATGCCGACCTCCATCTCGTCGTCGCCGATCGAGAACGTCGGCTTTCCGGCCTGCGGCACGGTACAGGGCGACAGCGCCACGCCCATGGTGCGGCAGCCGTCCGCCGCCTTCTGTGCCACCCTGGTCACCTCGTCGAGATCCAGCCCCGCCTCCGCCGCCGCCCCCGCGATCTTGAAGGTCAGCACCATGCCTGCGACGCCCCGGCGTTTCTCGCGCTCGTTGAGCGGCGCGCTCGCCACGTCGTCGGCAAGCAGCACCGTGGTCGAGGAAATCTCATCGAATTCAACCATTTCGCCGGCCATGTCGAAGTTCATGACATCGCCGCCATAGTTGCCGTAGAGCCGCAACACCCCTGCCCCACCATTGGCCTCGCGCATGGCGGTGGCCATCTCGTCGGCGGAAGGGGATGCAAAAACATCGCCGCAGGCGACCGCGTCCAAAAACCCCGGCCCGACATAACCGGTGAAAATCGGCAGGTGTCCCGATCCGCCGCCCGAGACTATCCCGACCTTACCCTTGATCGGCCCGTCGGCCCGGACAACAACCCGCGTCGTGTCCTGCGCCAGCCGGTAATATTGCGGATAGGCGCGGCAGAGCCCGCGCAGCGTTTCCTCGGCATAGCTAAACGGGTCGTTCAATATCTTCTTCACGACGGATCCTCCGATCGAAGTTCTAGGACAGGGAGATGCTGCCTGACGCAAGTGCTAAGAACAATTTCCTTTTCCCGCTCGTACTAACCTTGAAGCGTTTCGGCTTTTCCACGGAAAGAAAGCAAACTGTCCTTCGCGATCCCTGCCTACTCCCGCGCGCTTTCCCTCAGCTTCTGCGCATAGACATTGATCACCAGCGCCGCCAGCAGGATCAGGCCGCGGATCAAAATCTTCAGGAAACTGTCGATCTGGATATGATCCAGCCCGTTGTTCAGCACGCCCAGCACCATCAGGCCGATAATGGTGTTGCCGATGCCGCCGCGTCCGCCGAACAGGCTGGTTCCGCCGACCACAACCGCGGCGATGGCGTCGAGCAGGAAGGTGTCGAACTGGTTCTGCTGGGCCGAGCCGAAGTAAGCCACGCCGATCATGCCGGCAATGCCCGAGCACATGGCCGAAATCACCATCACCGCGCCGATGATCATCTTGACGTTGACGCCGGAATACTCGGCCGCCTCGCGGTTGCCGCCCACCATATACACATAGCGGCCGAAGCGCGTGTAGGTCAGCACCAGATGTGCCACCAGCATGAACAGCAGGCAGATTACGATCGACCACTTGACGCCGAGAATTGTCCCTGACCCAAGCGTGGTGATCAGGTCGGGAAAATTGTAGGCGATCTGGCCGCGCACCAGCATGGCGGACATCCCATTGGCGATCTGCATCATGGCGAGCGTCATGATGAAGGACGGGATGCCGATGCCGGTCACGCCGAAGGCGGTGATCAACCCCAGCACCAGGCAGGCCGCCAGCGTCAGGATGATGGCGATCCAGCCCTGCACGGGAAGGTTGGCGATGTTCACGTAATCCGGCTGGATGGTGAAATAGGCCACCAATATGCCGATGGCGTTGGCGATCGCGGCCACCGACAGGTCGATCTCGGCGGTCAGGATCACGAAGGTCAGGCCGACGGCGATGATGCCGGTGATCGAGGCCTGGCTCAAAATGTTCATGAAGTTGTCGAAGGTGCGGAAACTCTCGGCCTGCGTCGCAAAGAAGATGACCAGAACGATGAGGGTAAACACCGGCGCGATGTTGCGCATCTGCTCGGCGAGGAACCGTTTTAGTTCAAACGGCCGCGCGGTCTCAGACGCCATGCTCATCCCAATTCCCCCGAAAATCCCGTTTCGCGCCGCTCACGCCGCATCGAGCAGATCCGTCTTGTCGATGTGGCCGCGCGTGAATTCCTTCGCCACCACGCCGCGCTTCATCACTGTCACCCGGTCCGCCAGCGTGAGGATCGTCTCCGGCTCGGTCGACAACACCAGGATGGCGACGCCGCGGTCACGCAGCGACTTCACGATGCGGATCACGTCCTCCTTGGCGCCGACATCCATGCCGCGCGTCGGCTCCGACAGGATCAGCACCTTCGGCAGTTCGGTCAGCCACTTTGCCAGCGCCACCTTCTGCTGGTTGCCGCCGGAAAGATTGCCGAGCGCGATTTCGGGGCGCGGCGGCCTGATCTGCAGGTCGTCGATATGCTTTTTCGCGATCTCGCGTTCCTTGCGCGGCTTGAGCAGGATGCGGTGAATGCGGCCTAGAATGGCGATGGAAATGTTCTTGAACACCTGCTCGGTGCGGAACAGCATCATGCGCCGGTTTTCCGGCACATAGGCGATGCCGGCGCGCCGCGCCGAAGCGGTCGAGCCAAAACGTACGGGCTTGCCGTTCAGCGCCAAGGTGCCGGCCTGCAAAAGACCCTTGCCGAAAAGGATGCGCGACAGTTCCACCTGGCCGCAGCCCATGAAACCGTAGACGCCGGTGATCTCGCCCGCCCGCAGTTTCAGCGACACGTCGCGCACCATCTGGCCGTCGCTGAGACCGGATGCCTCCAGTACCACGGCGCGGGCATCGTCGCCGGTGAGTTCCGTACTCTCGCCCATATGCATGTCGACCGCGCCGCGGCCGATCATGTAGCCGATGATCGAATCCTTCGTCAGCGCATCGGTGCGCTCGGTGATCACCTTGCGGCCATTGCGGAACACGGTCACGCGGTCGGAGATATCAAGCACGTCGTCCAGGAAATGCGAGATGAAGACGATGGTGCGGCCCTGGCCCTTCAGCCGCCGCAGCGCCTCGAACAGCCGCGCCACCTCCGGCGGCGACAGGGCCGACGTTGGCTCGTCCAGAATGATGATCTTTGCGCCGGAAAAGAGCACGCGCGAGAGTTCGACCAGTTGCTGAATGCCGACCGGCAGGCTGCCCATGCGCGCATTCGGGTCGATGTCGAGGCCGAGGCTTTCGAGCTGCGTCTTCGCCTCGCGGCGCATGCGTCCCCAGTCGACCACGCCACCCGCCACCAGCGGCTGCACGCCGAGAAAAACGTTCTCGGCCACCGTCAGGTCCGGCACGATCGACAGTTCCTGGTGGACCATACCGATGCCGGCAGCCAGCGCGTCGCGCGGCGAGCGGAAATGCACGACCGCGCCGTCCACCCGCATTTCGCCCTCGAAACCATGGTAGACGCCGGCGATCAGCTTCATCATGGTCGACTTGCCGGCGCCGTTCTCGCCGACCAGCCCGTGAATCTCGCCTTCATCGAGCGAAAAGTCGACGTCGCGCAAGGCATGCACGCCGCCGAAGGCTTTCGACACGCCGACCATTTCCAGGATCGGCGTGACGGCGGATGACTTGGCCGGGGACTCGATCGAGCCCCCGGCCGCTATCGAAGCGTTGTCAGCCAAAGTCGCGGCCGGTCAGATCAGAAAATTCTTCTGCAGCCAGAGATGGCCGGGAGCCGTCTCGGCGGTGATGACCGGACCATCGGCCCAGATGTAGTTCGGGATATCCTTGCCGGTCTTCTCGCCGCCATTGACCGCGGCCACGCCGGCCGCGACCGCCCAGCCATGGATGCGGCAGGACGGATTGCGCACCGTGGCGACCATCGTGCCGTCGAGCACGGCGTTGACCGCCGGCGGCATGGCGTCGACGCCGCCGATGAAGATGCCGGTGCGGCCCTTGGCCTTCATGACGTTGTGGGCGGCCAGCGCCATATCGTCATTGTGGAAGAAGGCGCCGGCGATGTCCGGATATTTGGTCAGCAGCGATTCCCAGATGCGGGCGACCTTGGTCACGTCCCAATCCGCCGGCTGGTCGTCCACCAGCTTCACGTCCGGGAAGTTGGCGATGACCTCCTTGAAGCCCTTGGCGCGCCCCTGGGCGCCGGTATGGCCGAGCGCGCCCTGGGTCATGACGACGTTGCCCTTGCCGCCGATCGCCTTCATCAACTGGTTGGTCACCACCGAGCCCATGAAGATGTTGTCCGGCGCGATGAAGGTGTGCAGCGCGAGCTGGCCTTCCGGCGCCATCATCGTGTCCATGGCGATGACCGGCGTGCCGGAATCGATCACCTTCTTGATCGGGTCGTTGAGCGTGCCGATGCCAAACGTTTGCAGGGCGACAAAATCCCACTTCTGCGTGGCAAGGTTGTCGACCGCGGCGCGCTGCTTGGTGGCGGAGAGTTCGCCGTCGAACCAGGTGATTTCGACGTTCATCAGCTTGGCCCAGGCTTCCGCGGCCTGCTTGCCCTGCGCGCACCAGCTTGCCTGCAGGCCGGCATTGCCCATGGCGGCCTTCAGCGGCTTGCCCGAAGGTTTTAGCTCCTGCGCCATCGCCGGATCGAAGCCGGCGGAGCCGAGCAGCGCGCCGGCAAGCGCGGTGGCGCCGATCGCCTTGAAGATGTCGCGGCGCGTTCTTGATTCCTCGATAAGATCGTCGAGCACTTCAGTTCCTCCCATTGCCCGGCCGCCCGGCCGGATGACGTTATCAACCTCACGCCCGCACCCGGTCCTGGAAGCACTCCTCTTGCTGACCCAGGCGGTTTTCTGCGCGCCTCGAAAAATAGGGTCGAAAGCGATGAAAGGTCAACTGAATACGGCGGCCATTTTGGCGAATGCCAGCGGCGGTGGAAAATGTTGGGGTGAGAGCTTCGGTCAGCAATCGGCGGCGATGCCGTCGGATACACGCATATGTTGCATAAAAGTGCCACATTCCTTTCCAATACAGTTTTGCGTGCTGCATTGTCTTGCGCAGATATAGCCTGGCCAGTATTCGAGTCAGCGAAATATGGACAGCAGTAGTACGAACGGCCCGGGGCGGGTGCATAGTGGGGGAGGTTACATGCCGATCGGATTCATCGGACAGGAATTTAATGTCGAGCGCGCCGGCGGTGGCGATCAAGCTCAGGCGTCGGTTACGACGTTGGGGGATGGCCGCTTCGTGGCGTTGTGGTGGTTCAACGAGTGGGGCGGTGACGACAGCGTCCGGGCGCGAATATTCGATGCGGACGGTAAGCCTGCGGGTGCGAGCTTCATCGTCAACTCGACGACAGAGGGCTATACAAGTTACCCATCAATTGCTGCGCTGGCCGACGGTGGTTTCGTTGCGACATGGCAATCCAATGATACCGGTGACGGCTCCGGCACCTGCGTACGTGCCCGCATCTATGGTGCTGACGGCGCCCCGGCCGGTGAAGATTTCCTCGTCAATTCCTCGACTGCAAACAATCAAATTGCTCCGTCGATCACTGCGCTGTCGGACGGCGGTTTTGTCGCGATGTGGCAATCCCTCGATACCGGCGCTGAAGGCAGCATTCGCGCGCGCATTTTCGACGCCGACGGACAACCGACCAGTGCCGATTTCATCGTCGATTCGATGACGTCGAGTGTCGGGATCAATCCTTCGATCACGGCGTTGCCCGGCAATCGTTTCATAGCTCTCTGGGAGTCCGAGGATGGCGCTGACGGTGACGTGAGTTGTGTGCGTGCCCGAATATTTGGCTCCGACGGCTTGCCTGAGGGGGCCGATTTTGTGGTGAATTTCACCAGTCAGGGTGTTCACGCTCAGCCGGTGGCCACCGCGCTTGCCGGTGGCCGTTTCATCGTCACGTGGGAATCGAATGAACTTCCAGGGTCGAACTCCGACTCTGACATCCGGGCTCGTATTTTCAACGCGGACGGGCGTCCCGTCGGTGCCGATTTCGTAGTCAATTCGACGACAATGGACATGCAATTCGGTCCGTCTGTCACGGAGCTTGAAGACGGACGTTTCGTGGTCGCGTGGACGTCTCGGGACACTGGCGACGGCTCCGCCGGCTGCGTGCGCGCCCGCGTCTTCGGTGCGGATGGTAAGCCCGCCGGCGCCGATTTCGTTGTGAATACGACAGCCCAAGACTCGCAATCCGGTCCCGTGGTCTCGGCGTTGGCCGACGGCCGCTTTGTTGTGACTTGGCATTACTGGGATAACGGAGCAGTCCAGAGCGAAGTTCGCGCTCAAATATTCGATGCCACTAAATTCTTCGGCACCGACAGTGCCGATAGTTGGAACGGCAGCAATGTTTTCGCCGACAAAATCTCTGGCGCGGGCGGTGAGGACATGCTGTCCGGTTTCGGCGGCAACGACTCGATCGCCGGTGGCGACGGCAACGATCTGCTGAATGGCGGCGGCGGGGCTGACTATCTCAGCGGCGGCGCAGGTGTCGATACGGCCTCCTATGCTGGAGCGACCGCGGCTGTCAAAGTTAACCTCGTTGATTCGTCGCTGAACACCGGCGAGGCCAAGGGCGATACCTTTAACTCCGTCGAAAATTTGGAAGGCTCCGCCTTCAACGACACGCTCGACGGCAATGCCGGCGCCAACACGCTCATCGGACTGAACGGCAACGACCTCCTACGCGGCGCAGGCGGCAACGACGTGCTTGATGGTGGCGCCAGAGACGACGCGCTTTCTGGCGGCGATGGCAGCGACTTGCTCACCGGCGGCCTCGGCGCCGACTATCTCAGCGGCGGAGCGGGCAGCGACCGCGCTTCTTATGCCGGCGCGGCGGCCGGCGTCACCGCCAGCCTCACCGACCCCGCGCTCAACACCGGCGAGGCCAAGGGAGACACCTACAACTCCATCGAAAACCTCACCGGCTCGGCTTTCAACGACACGCTGGAGGCCAACGCCTCCGCCAACCATGTCGACGGCGGCGCCGGCAACGACACGCTTTCCGGCCTTGCCGGCGACGACACTCTGTTCGGCGGTGAAGGCAACGACACGTTGCGCGGCGGGCTTGGCGCCGATTATCTCTCCGGCGGGGTCGGCACCGACACCGCTTCCTACAAACTCGCCGCCGCCGGCGTCGCCGTCAGCCTAACCGATCCTTCGATCAATACCGGCGAGGCAAAGGGTGACACTTTCAACTCGATCGAAAACCTGTTCGGTTCCAACTTCAATGACAGGCTGACAGGCAACAGCGCCGCCAACGCAATCCAGGGCGGCATGGGCGACGACACGATTCGCGGCCTGGGCGGCAACGACACGCTCTCCGGCAATTCGGGTAAGGACATCTTCGTCTTCGACACCGCGCTCAATGCCGCAGGCAATGTCGACACGATCGCCGATTTCCGGGCGGTCGACGACACGATCCATCTGGAGACGCCGTGTTCAAGGCGCTGGCCGTCACAGGCGCACTGGCTGCCACGGCCTTCCGCGCCAACACGACCGGCCTTGCCGGCGACGCCGACGACCGCATCCTCTACGAAACCGACACCGGCAAACTGTTCTACGACGCCGATGGCAACGGCGCCGGAGTTGCTGTCCAATTCGCCACCCTCACCGGTTTGCCGGCCATCACCGCGGCGGACTTCCAGGTGGTGTAGGGCGGAGCGGACAGCCGCCAAAGCTCACAACAGATCGTTTCTCTGGAGGCGCGGCAAGCAACCCTTGCCGCGCCTCTTTCGCATGGCGGTCGCTAGGATCTGATCACGTGTCCCGCCGAAGCGGGACGTCAAATGGTACTTTTCGGTGGCTATGTGGCCGAGCTGGGCGCTTCACCGGCGAACCGATTCATCTTTCATTCGCATCTTGCCCTGACAATCTTTATGCCTCCCCGCACTTACGTGAGAGACCGCCAACGACACCGCCCTCAAATCGCCCATTTGGGCGAAAACCATAGCTGCGCAACTGGCCGGATTCCCTGATGGACGATCCTCTGAGCCCAAGAAGGCCAAAGGCGCCGAAGGCCGGCATTCTGCTTGCCATCGACGCGTGGATCGATTCGACCGTCTACGAGGCCGGTTTCCTGCTCGGCCAGGCCTACGAAAACCTCACCATCTTCTTGCGCCGTTTTCGCGTTTCGGGCTGGCGCCGCGTTCCCGTCGAGATTCTTGGCGAAGCCATGACGCTCGGCGCCGCCGGTTCGGTGGTCATGCTGGCGCTGGCCATGCCGGCCTTCGAGGAAACCAAGGGCGACTGGCGCACGCAGGGCGACTTCGCCGTTACCTTCCTCGACCGCAACGGCCTGGAGATCGGCCAGCGCGGCATCATCCAGCGCGATTCCGTGCCGGTCGACGAGATGCCGGACCATGTCATAAAGGCCGTGCTCGCCACCGAGGACCGCCGCTTCTACGAGCACTACGGCATCGATTTTCCCGGCCTGGCGCGCGCCATGACCGAAAACCTGCGCGCCAATTCCGTCGTGCAGGGCGGCTCGTCGATCACCCAACAGCTTGCCAAGAACCTGTTCCTTTCCAACGAACGCACCATAGAGCGCAAGGTCAAGGAGGCGTTTCTCGCCATCTGGCTGGAGGCCAATCTCTCCAAGAAGGAGATCCTGCAGCTCTATCTCGACCGCGCCTATATGGGCGGCGGCACGTTCGGTATCGCGGCGGCGGCCGACTTCTACTTCGGCAAGGAGGTGCAGGACCTCGACCTCGCCGAGGCGGCAATGCTGGCCGGCCTGTTCAAGGCGCCGGCCAAATATGCGCCGCACATCAACCTGCCGGCGGCGCGCGCCCGCGCCAATGTCGTGCTCGACAATCTGGTCGACAGCGGCTTCATGACCGAGGGCCAGGTGCTTTCGGCCCGCCTGCATCCGGCCGACATCGTCGACCGCGGCAAACAGGGCAGCCCCGACTATTTCCTCGACTTCGCCTTCGACGAGGTAAAGCGCATTGCCGGGCCGACCGGCAACCGCTCCATCGTGGCGCGCACCACCGTCGACCTCGACATCCAGCGCGCGGCCGAAGAATCGCTTGAATTCAACCTGCGCCAGCACGGCAAGGAATTTCGCGTCACCGAAGGCGCCATCGTGGTTCTCGACACCGACGGCTCGGTGCGCGCCATCGTCGGCGGCCGCGACTATGGCGAGAGCCAGTTTAACCGCGCCACGCGGGCCTTGCGCCAGACCGGCTCGTCGTTCAAACCCTATGTCTACGCCACCGCCATGGAGCACGGGTTCAAGCCCGACTCGGTCATTTCCGACGGGCCGATCAGCTGGGGCGGCTGGCAGCCGAAGAATTACGGCCGCAGCTATTCCGGACGCACCACGCTTGCCTCCGCGCTGATCCGCTCGATCAACACCGTGCCGGTCAGGCTCGCCAAGGACCATCTTTCGATCCCGCCGATCAAGGCCATGGCGGAGGCGATGGGCGTGGAGACGCCGCTCAACGGCCACAAGACCATGGTGCTCGGCACGTCGGGCATGACGGTCATGGACCAGGCGACCGGCTACAACACGTTCGCCGATGGCGGCTTTGCCGGCACGCGCCACGCCATCCTGCAATTGTCGACGCATTCCGGCGAGGTTTTTTACGACTTTTCCCGCGACGCGCCGCAGCCCAAGCGCGTGCTGTCGGAACAGGCGCTGAAATCGATGAACTCGATCCTCGTGCAGATCCCGGAGATCGGCACGGGCAAGCGCGCCGCCCTGCCCTACATCCGGTCGGCCGGCAAGACGGGCACGACGCAGTCCTACCGCGACGCCTGGTATGTCGGCTTCACCGGCAACTACACGGCCGCCGTCTGGCTCGGCAACGACGATTTTTCACCGACAAAGGAAATGACGGGCGGCTCGCTGCCCGCCATGGTCTGGCAGCGCCTGATGGTCTACGCCCACCGCAATGTCGATCTGAAGCCCATTCCCGGCATCGAAAAGCCCTTCATCGATGCCGATGTCGCGGCGCGCGCCGCCGAAGCGGAAAAACGCCGCCTCGCCGAATCCGCAGCTGGCACAACGGATCGCCCGGCCGCCCTTTCCAGCGCCACCACAATTTATTTGCGAGAACTCTCCAAGGCATTCCGCGACGCGCCGGCAATCCAGCCGAAGGAGCCGGAGACGCTGTCGGCGTTGTGAGGGGCAGACCCTAACCCAACCAACCCCAGCTTGCCACATCTCGCCTCCCGCGATACCCGGAAGAATGCTCCGCACCGTCCTGCTTACGCTGCTTGCCGTTGCCGTCGCCATAGGCGGCGGGACCGTCAGTGTGCTGGTGGCGCTGGACGTCCCGGAAGGCGTTGGCACGGTCAGTGTCGGCGGTTGGACAGCCTTGCCCGACGCAGGCGCGTTTGCGCGCGACCCCTATTCGAATGCACGCTCTATTCGTGAGGGACTATTGCCACTTGGCCGCATGGAGGGGCTCACCTTCGTGGCGGCGCGGGATTCGGCCGGCGACAAGCTCCGGCGCGAATGTGCCTACACGATCGAGGGTGCGCTGCCGACAGCCAGGCTGTGGACGTTGCATACCGCCGACAAAGAGATGCAGCCCATCGCTTCCGGCACTCGCAGGCAGAACTTCCTGAGTTCCCGCGACGTGCTTTTCTTGTCCGATGATTCGCTGCTGATAACGGTCGGTGCGCGGGCAGCGCCTGGCAACTGGCTGGCCACCGGTGGCAGCGGCCCAATGCGGCTCGTGCTCATCCTCTATGACACGCCTCTGGCGGCCGACCCCGATCTTGGTTCGATCGCCATGCCACAAATCATCAAGGCGGGCTGCGATGACTGAGGATCAAGTACGGTCCAAAAGCCTGCTGCCGCCACTCGTGGCGCGCCTCGCAAAAGGATCGCGCTGGCCGCTTGCCTATGCGCTGTCGCTCGGGTTGGTCGGCGCCGCCATCGTCCACATTGTCGTCCTGCTGCTTGTGCCGGAATTCGCCGACCGCAATGCCTGGACACATCTTGCGGGCATCGCGCCACCCAATAGGGCGACTCCGCTCGAAGGCGATGCGCTGAAACTCCTCAAAACCCCGGATCCGGCCTTTCAAATCGCGGCCTGCCGCTTCGACCTGGCCGAGGGCGCCGTTCATGTCGCAACGGCGGGCAAGGTGCCGTTTTGGTCGGCGTCGGTCTATGACCGCGGCGGCAGAACACTCTTCAGCCTCAGCGACCGTTCGGGAACGAGCGATGTCCTGGATTTCGTGGTTTTGACGCCGGACCAGATGGTCGAGATCCGCGACGATCTGCCGGAAGATTTCGCCAAATCGGTCTTCGTCGAGGTTCCCGACGACGAAGGCATGCTCGTATTGCGAGCCTTCGCCCCGGACGACAGTTTTAAGCCGTTCGTCTCACAATTCATATCGGAAATGCGTTGCGCACCGCGCTGACGCGCGCGAGCCGCATTTCCCGAAAAGGCTTTACTCAGCTAGTCGGGAGCGGCTGCGGCTGCAACTGCGCGATCCAGGCGGCCGGCGACCATTTCTGCCCACTCGCCGCTTCGGGCGCGCGCTCGTAGCGGACCCCGGGGAAGATGATGACCGTGGCGGAAGCACCCTTTTCCCGGGTCTTTCCACCGGACGATTTACGCGGACGAAATGCCAGTACGTTGCCCATGTCGTTTGCCTCTCGACTGTGGGGAGCAACCACGCAACGCCTCCACCATCGATAAGGCCAGCAGACGGTTAACAGTCTTCTAACAAATCTTAGCTAATTTTCATTTTTGCCGGGCGGCCTTGCATGCGGCCGGTGTGTATCGAGTGTGGCGGGCGTTTTTTCCGTGTCAGCAGCAGACTTTCGGGACATCGTTGTAAAGAACGACGGCGGCAAGGGGGAGCGCCTGTTCCGGGCGTCGGTCTCGGCGTTCTGCGCGATCACCCGACCGTCGCGGCGCGAGGTCACGCAGCTCGAGGATCTCACGCTTCCGCTTTTCGATCAGGTCTCGGCGGAAGGTCGGCGCTTTGTCGCGGCCGCGCTTTCGGAATGCGCCATCGCCCCATCCCGGCTGATCGCCAAACTGACCGACGACCGCATCGACGTCGCCGCGCCGCTGCTCATGCGTTCCAGCCTGCTGAGCGATGTCGATCTGATCGCGTTGATAGCCAGGCACGGCATCGCCCATGCCCGCGTCATCGCCCGCAGGCCGGCGCTGAACCCCACCATCGCGCAGCTCATCCGGGCGCTGGAGGCCTCCATCTCGGCCATGCCGAAGATCGTCCGCATGTCCGAGGCAGCGTCCAAGCCGGTCGAACAGGCGATTGCGCCGCAACCTGAACGCGGCCAGGCGGCGGAGGAGGTACGGAGCCGGCTGCGCGAGATGATGCGGTCCGATCTGCGCTCCGCCTATTCGCTGGAAACCCATGTGCCCGCCGATCGTTCGGCTTTCGGCAAGCTTCGCGATACGGCGCTGACCGGCAACGACACCTTCTTTCAGACCGCGCTGGCCGACGCGCTCGGCATGAACCTTCCGGCCGCGCGCGCGATCACCGAAACATCGACCTATTCGTCACTGCTGGCTGCGTTGCGTGCGCTGGATCTCAGCGAGGAACAGGCCTTCATGATTGCCGCCGCGATCTTTCCGGCTCAGTTCGCACATCCCGAAGCCATCCGCATGTTCGTGGAGCGCTACCGGGCCTTGGACTACGACGCGGCCCGCGAGCGGGTACGTGGCTGGAAACTGGAGATCGTCGCCAACTGGCTGCAATGGAGTTCAGCCGCCGGCCGTGGCCGGCGTTCCGCGCGCCCGGGCAATGCCGACAGCTCCGAGACGAACGAGCGCTTCAGGGCTTCGTGATCGACAGCAGATCGGCCGGCGGCTCGCTGCCGGCCTCGATCTCAACCACCCAAATGTCCGGATCGAACCGCTGTTCCTTGGCGAGCCGTGCCGCAACATCCGCCTCCTCGCCGCGCATCAGTTCTGCGAACAGCCGGTCTTCAGGCCGCCCTTCCCCGTAACTGGCCTGCGCGGCCGGACCGAACAGCGTCGTCTCGCCCAGCCGGTCGCGGCTGGTCACGAACACCGCCCCGGCCTCGGAGGCGCCCCGCCGCACCACTGCGCCGTAGCCGCCGCTGGAGAACACCCGGCGCAGCAAGGCGGAGACGAACAAGTCAGATGTGACGCGCATGGGCTGATCGGAGGCTGCCGCGGATTACGATGCCCGTCTAGCGGCCGATCCAAGGGCGTGCAATAACCCTTTGCCTGCTGCTACTTCACATAACCCAGTTCGCGCATCTTCTTGTACAGCGCCGCGTCCGGCTCGCCGGTCACCTTGAGCCCGAAGATCGACTGGAATTCGCGGATGGCGTTCCTGGTCTTGCCGCCATTGACGCCGTCCACGTCGATGCCCGCGTTGCCGAACGCCTTCAGCCCCACCTGCACCTTCTTCGTCAGGCTGGCCAGTTCGGCCTTAGCCGCATCGTCGACCTTTGCGACCGCAGGCTCCGGCTTGGCGGCCGGCTCGGGTTTCGCCACGGGCATAGGCTTGGCTGCCGGTTGCTCTGCCGCCGGCTTCTGCGCGGGCTTTGCCGCCGGCTGTTGCTCAACCTTGCGCGGCGCGGGTGAAGGTGTGATGCCGGCGGTCGTCGGCTCGATACCGAGTTGCAACAGCAGTTCCTCGTCCACGCCCTGCGCGGCCGCCAGTCCCACCTTGTTGCGATAGGTCTCGATCGCTTTTGCCGTCGCCGGGCCGGACAGACCGTCTACCGCGCCGTCATAGAAGCCGAGCTCCTTGAGGATGCCTTGCACCTGGGCCGTTGTCTCATCCGCCGCCGGCGGAGCCGGCTTTGGTGCGGCCGGCGCCAGGGCTGGCTTTGCCGCCGGTTCCTGCGGCCGCTCGATCAGGAAAGTGGTCTCCGGCTCGGCCGGTTGGCCGGCGTCCGAATGGCGGACAAAATCCCGGGTTGGGAAAAACGCGCCACGATGCGCATGCGGCTGGTACCAGATCGCATTGGCCGAGACATAGCAAAAGGCGACCAGGAACGCTGTCGAGCCGCCGGCGATCACCGGGTTTCGCGCGATCATCGCGCCCAGCGCCGACGCACCGCCGAGCAGCGGCGCGCGCTTCGCGGGAGCGCGCTTAGCTTGCTTTGCGGAGCGTGCCATACGCATACTCTCCTGATGCTGCTCCAGACGGCCGCGCTGGTCCGACGCTGCTTTCCACACCGGCCGGCCCGTCGATCGGCAGGCTGATCGTCACCGTCGTGCCATTTCCGAAAGCGCTGTCGATCGACATCGTGCCTTCATGCAGCGCCACCAGCCCCTTGACCAGAGCCAATCCCAGCCCTGTCCCTTCGAACTGCCGTGTATAATCGTTCTGCACCTGCGCGAAAGGTTGCCCTAGGCGGCTCAAATCGTCGGCGGCGATGCCGATGCCGGTATCGCTCACCCAGAAATGCAGGCGCGAACCGATACGCTTGGCGCCGAGCGAAACCGCGCCACCATCCGGCGTGAACTTGATCGCATTCGAAAGAAGGTTGAGCAACATCTGCTGAACCGCACGCTTGTCGGCCTTTATCTCGCCGTTGGCGGGCGAAATGTCCATCGCCAGCGCGATCCCCTTGGCCTCTGCCTGCAGACGGACCATGGCGGTGCAAAGCGCCGCCGCCTCGGCAAAGCGGAACGGCTCCGGATTGGTCGAATAGGACCCCGCCTCGATCTTCGACACATCGAGGATGGAATTGACGACGGCCAGCAAATGATTGCCCGCCTCGCGCACGATCTCCACATTCTCGCGCTGGCGCGGGTCGGGCAGCGGGCCGTGCACCTCGCAGAGCAGCATGTCGGAAAAGCCGATGATCGAATTCAGCGGCGTGCGCAGTTCGTGGCTGACGGTCGCCAGGAAGCGACTCTTCGCCACTTCCAGCCCGGCATTCGCCTCCTTCATCGCGGCCAGTTCAGCCCGCAGTTCGGCGACCTCCGAATTGTCCCGCAGCCTTCCGACGATTTCCGCACCGGCGCGCGTCAGGTTTATGATCAGCGACCGGTGGACTGGCGCCGCTCCCTCCTTGAGCGCCGGCAGCCTCAGCCGCAACTCGACCTTGCGACGGTCGGCGCCATCGCGAAGGTCCGCGAGGGCGCAGAGCAATCCCACCCGGTCACCCACATGCACCCGCTGGAAGAAACCGGTGCCGATCAGCAGGTCGGGATCGATGCCCAACAAGTCGCGGGCCGCGGGATCGATGTCGAGCAGGTCGCCATTGACGGCGAAATGCACGGCGACCCGGTCGGCATCGATTTCGGGCAGTGCGCTCATGCCAGCCGCATTGCGCTGCGCGGCCAGAAGCGTCGCGGTGCGCGGCAGAAGCACACCGCCATAGGCCAGCGGCAGCAGCCAGTGCCAGGCGGCGGGGCCGGCGCCGACAAAAAACGAGCCGTCCGGCAACGCCTGCATCAGCAAGGCAGCAGCCATCGCGCCAAAGCCCCAGGCCAGTGCCCTCCTTGTTCGGAAAGCCAGCCATGCTTCCAACGGCAGTGCCACGGTGATCAGTGCCAGCGGCGATTGCAACCCGCCGGCCGCCGCAATCAGGAACGCAATCTGCACAGTGGTCACCACCAGGACCGACGCGAGCACCGGGCCGGCATTCTTCCGGGCGGTCACGGCAAGCGCCCCCAGCCCGCAGCCAAGGAACGAGGCGCAGATAAAACCGAAAGTCGCGTCGGCGCCTATGCCGGAAGGAAGCAAGGTCCAGGCAGCGGCCGACACTAGGAACGGGCACGCCAGCAGCATGACGAGGATACGCCGCTGGCCGGTCCGTTCCGATTCGTCGACGGCGCGCGGGCGCATGAGGCGGTCGCATGCGACTGCGACGGCACGCATCAGCCCGGCGTATCTGGTCGCGAACAAATTCAACTCAACGCATCCGGTACAGTCTACAGTCCGCCTCGCGGATCGATCTTGGTTAAAATCGACCCTCGCACCCAGCGTTTAAGGAATGAATAAAAGGCGCCGCATCGGTGAAGTCCCGGCGCGGCGAAATTCAGGTTCAGCTCCGGTTGGCGTCCCGCGACTTCGTTCCATAGTAAACGGAGCGTTTCAAGATGCGCTGGGGGTCCGGCGAATGCTTTTACCCTGCCGCATTTCGTCTCGACGGGAAAATCGTCATCTTTCCAATGCGTTATATGATTGACGAAAAATGAACGCTGCAATCTTCAATTGATTTCCATTTTGCGGGACGTCCAAAAGTTTAGAGTTCGTTTCGAACAAGTCGAAAATACCAACTACCGGCACAAGTGCTTTTTCAATGGCTTGTGGCATTGTGTCCGTGTTGAACCGGACAGCCCCAAAGGCTTTCCGGCGCACGGAGATAGTGAGATGGGCTTCCTGTTGCGAATCGCGTTCTGGTTCTCACTGGTGCTGCTGGTGATTCCCTTCAACCTCGGCAACGAACAGCCGGGTGAGGAACGCGTCGGCGCCATTGAGGCCTTCCTTGCGGCGCGCGATGCCATCACCGATCTTTCCGGCATTTGCGAACGCAAACCGGAAGTTTGCGAGGTCGGCAAGTCGGCGATGAACACGGTCGGCGTCCGCGCACGCGAGGCCGCCCGCATCGCCTATGAGATGCTCGACGAGAATTTCGGCGATACCGACAAGGCTACGCTGACCGGCACGATTCCGCGACCGGACGAAACGGTTCCGCCCGCCGTCAAGCCCGCGCCAGTCCCTCCGAAACCCTGAGCCAGAGCCGCTGCACTCCACTTGTCTGCCGCCTCGCCGATTTTTCCGTGACGCAGCCGCGCTTCGCGCCTATATCCCGCTCATAATGAACACGATCCAGGCAATACGCGACGACTTCGCTTTCCTCGACGAATGGGAAGACAAGTATCGCTACGTCATCGACCTCGGCGAGGCGCTGCCGCCTTTCCCCGAGGACGCACGCGACGCTGGGCACAAGGTCCAGGGCTGTGTCAGCCAGGTCTGGCTGGTGTCGGATCGCGGTGAAGGTCCCGATCCCGTGCTTACCTTCCTCGGTGATTCCGACGCGCATATCGTGCGCGGTCTCGTCGCCATCATGCTGGCGCTGTTTTCCGGCCGCCGCGCCAGCGAGATCGTCTCGACCGACGCGGAAGCCCTCATGCGTTCGCTTGGGCTCGATGAACATCTGACGCCGCAGCGCGCCAACGGGTTGCGGGCAATGGTCAGGCGCATCAAGCAAGACGCGCAGAGCGCGCTGACCGAAAGCGTCTGATCGCCGGCTCTCGGAGATGGGCTGCGCTGGCACGCCCTGCTTGAACATCCCGATGTCCGGGTAGAACCACTTCAGCCCGTCGGATCTGCTCGTCTGCTCCGATGCGCGTTCGTGGACGCCCCGCAAGGGATGACCTTCAGCCAGGAAGGCGAGGCCGCCACGGAGCAAACCTCTCCTCACATCATGTTCTCCGGGCGATAACCTTCAGCGCCCCAATGCAGGACTACATGTCCACGGCCACTGCCGGCCGGATGGTAGTGGCGCGCCAGCATCCCAAGCGCGGTCTTGAGCAGCATCTTGGCCGAGCGCGCCGGCCAGAGACGTTCGCGTTCGACCGTTTCCAGCCCCTTCAGGAAGCAGCATATATCGACGAGCAGCCCGGACAGTTCCGGCCCAACCGCCTGTAGCGCCCGGTCGACCCGCTGGCGCGCCGCAAGCGCTGCGTCGGTCAGGTCGGCAATGCCGTTGACATCGCCGCGCCGCCCGGACGATGGACTGGCTTCCCAGTTGGCACCCAGCCGCTGCATGATACGGCCGCGGGTATAGTCGCAGCGCAGGCGCTCGCCGGCCGCGAACTCCACCTTGGAAAGAAAAGCCCGGCCGCTTTTCACCCTGAGCCGCATCAATTGAGCCAGCGGCGATTCCGCCAGGTTGATCTCGGCGGAGCCAATCACGCCATCGTCCGACGAGGCCGATGCAATTTCTGTGTCTCGATGCTGGCGCTGGAAGCAATCGCCTGTCTCGCCGGCCCGCAGTTCAGCCTTGCGACCCGCTTCGGTCGCCTGAAGGGTGTTGCCGCGCCGCACGATCGATCCGCTGCTTGCCATGCGCCTTAGCACATTGGCCTCGATCGAGATCGTTCCCTTCTCGCTCCGCAGCAGCACTACCCCGCTGTCGGCTGCCGCCTCGACCTTCGCCGGCCCACCGGCAAGAAGCGCGAGGACACGCGCCGCCGCCTTTCCCATCATGTCGCGCGAATTCATGTCAGTACTCCAGCCTGTTGCGGAAGGCGGCGAGCGCCACCCGTTCCGTCATCGCTACGGTCCGGTCAAAATCATCGTCATCGCGCAGATCCTCGATCACGTGGCATGCGTAGCGCACCGTCGTGCGGTCGCGAGCAAAACCCCGCCCGACCTCCTGCATGCTGACACCGAGCGCGGTATGGGTGACATACATGGCGATCTGCCGGACACGTATTATTTCGGGCGCGCTCTTGCAGGTTTGGCGGATTTCCTTGCTCGACACGCCATAAAGCGCCGCGCATACATCGATCATCGCCTCGCAGACCTCCATGACGCGCTCGCCGCGCCGGCCGCTCGCTGGCAAGCCCGGCTTCACCCGGGCCGGCGGTTTCGCCTCGTCTTTCCTGAAAGCGGTTTGTGTCTGCACGTGGCCCCTCCGACATAGGAATTTCTTCTTATATCAGCAGAAGGCCGAGCGGGGAACAAATTGAGAACTAAATGGATATTCTCACGATGCGCCCCGTTGAAACGATTGGTTTTTTTGTCGCGAGAGATTTTTTCGACGCCGATTTTATCCCCGCCGCCGCCAGCGCCCGTAACCTTCGGCTTTCACAAAAGCAGGAATGGCGATGAGCACGATCGGTAGCGAAATCCGGGATTTTCTGGTCACGAAACGAGATGCGCGAGCGTATGCCGCGCAACTGGCCGCATTGCAAATTCTGTGCGGCATTGATCTTGCAGCGGCACTGGCATCGGAAGGCGCGGCCCGCGCCGGGGCAATCGCCCGCGTCGACCGGCTGCTCGTCCGCGAACGGATGAAGGGCCTAGCCGGCCATTGGAGCTACGACCTCAACCGTCACATCGCCCTGAAGCAGGCCGGCGACCGGCTGAAGGAATCGCGCGACGGTGGTACCGGAGCAACCCGACCGCGAACGAAAGACGGCGCCAAAAGGCGCCGCCAACGTAGAACGCAAGAAATCCGCGGACTTGCTGCCCGGTCTCGAGACAGTTGAACCGCTCAGCGGAACTGAATAGTGAATATCCGGCAGTCGACCGCGCAAACAGCGAGGCGCTCATTTGCCTCCGTCACCAGGTTGGAGTGTAGCACACGCCAATGACTGGCCGCCGGTGTAGAGTTCGCAAACCGGACTTTAGCGGCCGGTCTTCTTCTTGCGACCCAGGCCCATCTTCTTCGCAAGCTGCGAGCGGGCGGTGGCGTAGTTCGGCGCGACCATCGGATAGGAGGGGTCCAATGCCCACTTCTCGCGGTATTGGTCGGGCGTCAGGCTGTAGTGGGTCATCAGGTGACGCTTCAGCGACTTGAACTTCTTCCCGTCTTCCAAGCAGATGATGTAATCGTCGTGAACCGAGCGCTTCGGGTTCACGGCCGGCTTCTGCTTGTCGACTACCGGCTGTTCGGTGGGGCCGCCGACGCGGCCGAGCGCCGCATGAACATCGGCGATGAGGTTAGGCAATTCACCGACAGGTACTGGATTGTTGCTGACATAAGCAGCAACGACATCCGCCGTCAGTTCGATCAGCATTTCACCATTTTTGGTGGTCGTATCAGAGATATCCATTGTCTTCTGGCCCCAAGAGAGAGTGATTTAGCGCCCTGTCTTTGCTTGAACCACGCAGGGCTGCGACTGACTTGACACGAACGAGAGCGTTACGAGTCGCGTCCGCACGACTAAATGGGGCGGTTTGCAAGTCAAGTCAATACAAAACTCGGTATTTATAGCTGTTCGAACCAGTCGTTCACAATGTTGCGCTCGGAACTGCTAGCGTCATTTTGTCGGAGGTCAGTCGCATTCAACTGTTCTGTCGATATTTTGACGCGGCGTCACTGGCAGCCTTTGGGCCAACGATTGCTTGGAAACTGGTCCAAAAAGACCGATTACGCCCGTTTTCGTGGAATTCAGGTCCTGTACAACCTGAAGCGCCCGTTCAACGATGCGCGTATCGCCAATGGGAACGTCTATCTTAGTCGGCTCCCAGCCGCATCGCGTGCCTCAACGGCCTTGCCCACCGTTCAGGTACGACCGAGCAAATCAGGCGACCGAAGGCGTCGGCAAGCGTATTGTTTCGGCGGCATTCAAGGTTGACCGGCAAATTTCCGACACTCCTCGCATCCCGCGCAAACGAATTGCGCTCGCCATAATTCTTGCAAGGGTATTCGACATCAACCTCCTCCGTTATATCGGATCTTCAATGCCTCTGATCGCCCGGTTCGAATGCATCGACGCAGGCGGAGCAGGTGGTTCATCGGTCCTTCACTCGTCCAGCGAGATTCTATGGCACATTCTGTCTTCCCGTCCGTCACGCCTCCGGCAACCGAGGAGCGCCCCATCAGCGACACTCGCCATGGCATCACCCGCCTCGACGAGTTCACCTGGCTGCGTGCCGACAACTGGCAGGAAGTGTTTCGCGATCCGAGCGTGCTCGATCCGGCGATCCGCAGCCATCTCGAGGCCGAAAATGCCTATCAGCGGACGCTGATGGCCGACACGGAAGTTCTGCGTAAAACCCTTTTCCAGGAAATGAAGGGCCGCATCAAGGAGGACGATTCCTCGGTGCCGATGAAGGACGGGCCCTACGCCTATGGCTCGTCCTACAAGAAGGGCGGCGAGCATCCGCGCTTCTTCCGCACTCCGCGCGATGGCGGCACCGAGGAAATCATCCTGGATGGCGACCATGAAGCCGAAGGCAAGGCCTATTTCAATCTGGGCGGCATGGAGCATTCCGCCGACCACAAGCGACTGATCTGGAGTTTCGACGACAAGGGCTCGGAGTTCTTCACGCTGAAGACGCGCGACCTTGAAACGGACCAAGATCTCTCGGACATCATCGCCGACACTGCCGGCTCCGGGGTCTGGGATGCCGGCAATACGGGTTTCTTCTATACCCGCCTCGATCCTAATCACCGGCCCTCCAAGGCCTTTTATCACCGGCTCGGCACCGAGATGGCTGACGACCGGCTGGTCTACGAGGAGACCGACGCCGGTTTCTTCATGGGCGTGGGCGGCACCCGCGACAATCGCTGGGTGATGATCGGCATCAACGATCACGAGACATCGGAATACCGCATCCTCGACGCCGCCACGCCCGGTGCCGAGCCAAAGCTGGTGGCGGCGCGCGAGACCGGGCTGCAATATGATCTGGAGGAAGGCGGCGACATCTTCTTCGTGCTGACCAATGCCGACGGCGCGAGAGACTTCAAGATCATGACCGCCCCCATCGACAATCCTGTGCGCGAAAACTGGTCGGAACTGGTCGCGCACGAACCCGGCCGGCTCATCCTGTCCGTTGTCGGCTTCAGGGATTTCATGGTCCGGCTTGAGCGCAAGGACAGCCTTCCACGCATCGTCATCCGCGATCGTGCCGACGGCGCCGAACACACCATCGCCTTTGACGAAGAGGCCTATTCGCTCGGCCTCATGGGCTCCTACGAATACGATACCGACATTATGCGCTTTTCCTATTCGTCGATGACCACCCCCGGCCAGGTCTTCGACTACGACATGCGCACGCGCGAACGCACGCTGCTGAAGACGCAGGAAGTGCCTTCCGGCCACGATCCCGAGCACTATGTAACCCGCCGCCTGATGGCCCCATCGCATGATGGCGAACTGGTGCCGATCTCATTGATCCATCACATCGACACGCCGATCGACGGCTCGGCACCCTGCCTGCTCTATGGCTACGGCGCCTACGGCATCGCCATCCCCGCCGGCTTCAACACCAACCTGTTCTCGCTGGCCGACCGCGGTTTCATTTACGCCATCGCCCATATACGCGGCGGCAAGGACAAGGGTTTTGCCTGGTACGAAGACGGCAAGAAGCGGAAGAAGACGAATACTTTCCTCGACTTCATCGCCGCCGCGAAACATCTCGTCGCCGAGAACTATACCGCCCACGACCGCATCGTCGCTCAGGGCGGCTCGGCCGGCGGCATGCTGATGGGTGCGATCGCCAACATGGCGCCGGAAGCCTTCGGCGGCATCATCGCCGAAGTGCCCTTCGTCGACGTGCTCGACACGATGCTCGACGATACGCTGCCGCTGACCCCGCCCGAATGGCCTGAATGGGGCAATCCGATCGCCTCGGCCGAGGACTATCGCACCATCGCCGCTTATTCGCCCTACGACAATGTCGGCCCGAAAAACTATCCGCCGATCCTGGCGGCTGCCGGCCTTACCGACCCCCGCGTCACCTATTGGGAGCCGGCAAAATGGGTGGCGCGGCTGCGCAAACTCAAGACCGGCGACAATCCGGTTCTGTTCAAGATCAACATGGATGCTGGCCATGCCGGCGCCTCCGGCCGTTTTTCACGGCTGGAGGAGATCGCGTTCAATTATGCGTTTGCGCTGAAGGTCACCGGCAAGGCCGACGTGCCAGCCAACCCCTAACGTCGCGACGACAGGGATCACGACCGCTCACGCAGCAAGCCGCAATGCCGGCTGCTCCTCGCTCTCGACGTGCCCTTTGTCTCCCGCCAGTCGCCCAGCACATCGACCAGCGACAGCAGGGCCAGGCCGGCGGAGGTGAGATCGGCGTCGACGTGCCGCGATCATCCGGACGGGCGGTGCGGGTGACGATGACGGCCGCTTGGGGAAAACCTCCCGAGCCTCAAAATCCTCTCGGATGCGGCGGGATCGCCTTGAGATAGGCCGCAATCGCCGCGCGGTCCTCGGTAGCCAGTTTCGCCATGTTCTTCTGTACCTCGGCCATCGAGCCGCCGACCGAATCGAAATCCGGCGTAAAGCCGCTTTCGAGGAAATAAGCGATCTCGTCCTCAGACCAGCCACCAATACCGCCCTCGCCGCCGGTGATGTTGGGAACCTTGCCCTGCCCCTCGGCAGCAACTGCACCGGCCAGCCACTGCCTTTTCTCAGGCCCGCCGGCAAGATCGCGCGGCGTATGGCATTCGCCGCAGTGGCCGGGACCTTCGACAAGATATCGGCCGGCAAGCACATTGTCGGGCGTGCCTTCGGCAAACCCCACGACAGGCTGGTCGCTGAGATAGAGCAGTTTCCACAGGCCAAGACCGCGCCGGATATTGAACGGGAATTTCAACTGGTGCGCCGCCGCCTTGCCGGGAACCGCCGGCAGCGTCTTCAGATAGGCATGGAGATCACCGATGTCCGACGGCTTCATCCGCGCATAGGATGCGTAGGGAAACGCCGGGTAGAAATGCGAGCCGTCCGGCGACACGCCCTTCAGCATGGCGTTTGCAAGGTCGGCGGCACTCCAGCCGCCGATGCCGTCGGTCGGGTCCTGCGAAATGTTCGGCGCGACGAACGTGCCGAATGGCGTCTTCAACTCCACGCCGCCAACGAGTTCAAGCCTGGCGTCGCCTTGCGAGCCGGGCTTGGCGTGGCACGAGGTGCAGCCTCCCGCCAAGAAGATACGCTCGCCGCGCGAGGCATCGCCCTGCCCGACCGCCGCCAGCGTCGCCTCGTCCAGACGCTGCGGAGCCGACAGCACCCATCCTGCCGCCGCTGCCGCGCCGGCCAGGATCACGACGCCGATGGCAAGCTTGCCTAACAGTCTCATTCCGAGAGGAATCAGCCTTTCTTGATGCGGAACGCCTCATGGCAGCCGCCGCAATTCTGGCCGAGGACGCCGAGCGTCGCCTTGACGCCGTCGACATCCGCCGGCGGCGCGGCGAGCGCGGCCGCGGCATCGGTCTTGAACTTGTCGACCTTGGCCTGGAAGCCGGCCATGTCTTCCCAAATCTTCGGCGAGGCCGTGGTGTCGCCGCCCTTGTCGCTGCCGGCCGGAAACAGGGTCGCAACGTCAAGCTTCTGCGCGTCCTCATTCAGCGTCGTCAGCGCGGCGAGCACGGCTGCCGCGTCGAAAGGCTTCTCGCCCTTGGCGATGGCTGCGAGCTGTCCGGCTGCCTTGCCGTTGGCCTTCATTAGCGCCTGGCGGTCTGCGATCGGATCGGCGGTGGCCGCGGAAACGGTCAATGCGAACAGAGAAATGGCGAGGAGCAGTTTTTTCATGAAGGACCCTCTGGGTTGCGTATGGCTGCCTGAGGAGGCTAACGACGAGGTTGCACGACTTCTTGCGGAGCGCAACTTCACGGTTTCGTGAAGACTGGAATGCACAGTCGCCAGTCGGTCAGACCCAAGGCTTGCCGATCGTGAGAGACGATGGGCGCAGAGTGTCGCGCCACGGAAGTGGCATCACTTCAGCTCGAAGCCTCTGCCGTATACTCGTCCAAGCTCGTCGATGAGTTTGGCCTCGCGCTCGGTCAGATGGTCCTGGTCCACGAACCGCCAATTCCGCTCGTAGAGGGCAAAAACCTCCTCGGCCGCGATGGGGCGCGACGGATCACGGTTCCACACGAGCCGTTTAAGCTCGGGGAAGTCGGCCGGAATGATCTCGTTGCCGAAATGCAACGTCATGCCGCACGTATGACACGAATGCCGACAAGGGCGCCAAAACAACAAACCCCGCCTGCGCGGGGTTTGCGTATTGCGAGCAATGCTCGGACATGCGTAAAGCGAGCTTACTTCGCCTTCTCGTAGAGTTCGAGCACGTAGTCCCAGTTGATCAGGCTGTCGACGAACGCCTCGAGATACTTCGGCCGGGCATTGCGATAGTCGATGTAATAGGAGTGCTCCCACACGTCGACGCCGAGAATCGGCGTCGCGCCGTGCACCAGCGGGTTCTCGCCGTTCGGCGTCTTGGAAATGGCGAGTTTTCCATCCTTGACCGAAACCCAGGCCCAGCCTGAGCCGAACTGCGTGGTGCCGGCTGCGATGAAGTCGGCCTTGAACTTGTCATAGCCGCCGAGATCCGCGTCAACAGCCTTTTGCAGCGCGCCCGGCAGCTTGTTGCCGCCGCCAGCCTTTTTCATCCATTTCCAGAAATGGACGTGATTGTAGTGCTGCGCAGCGTTGTTGAAGAGGCCGGCGTTCTTGCCGAAGGACTGCTTCACCACCTCTTCGAGGGACAGATTGTCCATTCCGGCCTCGACGGCGAGTTTGTTGCCGTTGTCGACATAGGCCTTGTGGTGCTTGTCGTGGTGATATTCGAGCGTTTCCTTCGACATGAAGGGCTGGAGAGCCTCGTAATCATAAGGCAAAGCGGGCAGTTCGAAAGCCATGGCAATACTCCCTCGTTGGCTAGAGACCGGCCCTGATGGACCGGGGAAGATGGGTCGCGACCGTTGGCAAAACTCCGCCGCCGCGCGTCGGTTCCCTTCTAAGCAGGTTCCGGAAAACTGTCACACGGTTTTCCTTCCAAAACCTGCGGCAAAAAGAGATTCAAAACCGTCGCTTCCCGGCTCAGACGGTAGTGGCGTGCGCCCATTCCCAATAGAGTTCGCGCGCCTTGCGCGCCACCGGGCCGGGCTGCAGGTCGCGGTCCTCGATACGGGTGACCGGCACGACCTTGGAGTAGTTGCCGGTCGAAAATATCTCGTCCGCGTGGCGGAAATCGCGCACCGACAGCGTCTTCTCGATGGTGCGGAATCCATAGTCGCCGAGCAGGCCGATGGTGCGCGAACGTGTGATGCCGGACAGGAACGTGCCGTTCGGCGCGGGCGTGAACACCTGCCCATCCTTGACCAGGAAGATGTTGGAAGAACCCGTCTCGGCGACGTTGCCCAGCATGTCGAGCACCAGCGCGTTGTCGAAACCGCGCATGCGCGCCTCCAGAATGGCGCGCCCATTGTTGGGATAGAGGCAGCCGGCCTTGGCGTCGGTCGGCATGGTCTCGATGGTCGGGCGGCGGAACGGCGAGACTGTGAGCGAAAAACCGCTCGGCGCCGGCATCGGCACCTCGTAGAGGCATAGGCAGAAACGTGTCGAGTCCGGATCGGCCGGCACGCCCATATAGCCGCCGTGCTCGGCCCAATACATCGGACGGATATAGATCGCTGTTTTGCCGTCGAACTTTTTCAGCCCCTCCCACGTCAGGCCGACGATCTCCTCGACCGTCATGGTCGGCCTGAGCCCGAGGCTGATGGCGGAAGTGTTGACGCGTGCCGCATGGCGGTCGAGGTCGGGCGACACGCCCTCGAACCAGCGGGCGCCGTCGAACACGCTCGAAGCCAGCCAGAAGGCGTGGCTGCGCGGCCCGAGGATCGCGACATTGCCTTCGTGCCAGTCGCCGTCGACATAGGTCCAGGTGATGGTCTGCGCGGCCGCGGCAAGGGTCATGTCGAAGCGCCTCCTTTTGCGCGGTCATGGAAAGCCGCTTTGGCTGGCAAGGTCAACCGGGATCGCCAGGCAAAACGCTGGACCACCGCAACAGCCGACGCCGGAAAGCCGAGCCGCAACAATCTGCTTGCATTCCAACACTCCTTGGCCGACGAAAAGATATGCTGCACGCGGCCTACATTTTTGATGCCTATGGCACCCTGTTCGACGTGCATGCCGCCGTGCGCAAACAGGCCGGCCGCATCGGCCCGGACGCCCAGCGTCTGTCGGAGATATGGCGTGCCAAGCAGCTCGAATATTCCTGGGTTCGCACGCTGATGGGCGCCTACCAGGATTTCTGGGCGCTCACCGAGCAGTCGCTGGATTTCGCGATGGCCCAGATGAAGGTCGACGACCCGAAACTGCGCGCCGACCTTCTGGCCGCCTACTGGACGCTCGACTGCTATCCGGAAGTCCCGCATGTGCTGAAAAGCCTGAAGGCGGGGGGCGCACGGCTTGCCATCCTCTCCAACGGCTCGCCCGCCATGCTGGCGGCGGCGGTGAAGTCGGCGGCGCTCGAAAACGTCATCGACGAGATTTTCTCCGTCGATCCCGTGCGCCGCTTCAAGACCGACCCGCAGGTCTATGACCTGGTGGCCACCGGCTGGCGTCTTTATCCCGACGCCGTCTCGTTCCAGTCGTCCAACCGCTGGGACATAGCGGGCGCGGCGAAATTCGGCTTCCGCACGGTCTGGATCAACCGAAACAGCCAGCCGGACGAATATCGCGATTTTCCGCCTCGCCTGATCCTGCCTTCCCTGGAGGGCTTGCTCGCCGGCTGAACCAACCGTCGCGAGACTGTTGCACGGGCACAACACGATTTGGTGAACACATCTTCGCCACGCTGCCGTTGCATCGACGCTGGAATCGGAACCCCTATCTCCGCCGTTCATTGTTGAACGATTATGCGAGTCGGGTGCTCCGGCCGCGAAGCGAAGGGAAAAAATGGTTTCGGACAACAGACCCGCTCTGGCATTGACGCGCCGCCGCTTCCTTGGCGCGGCCGCGGCCGGAGCCGCTTCAATCGCACTCACGGCCTGTGCCAGCGCGCCGCGCGACGTCAATTACGTCGCAACCGAACCGCAGCCGCCGCCCCAAGCCGACATTCCGGAATTTGGCAGCTTCGCCAGCATGTACGCCCCGGTCTCGGATGGCGGCTTCGAGGTTCCCGGCGTCCCCACCGACAAGATCGACCAACAGTTCCTGCGCCAGGTCGTGCCCGATCCGACCGGCGAACTGCCCGGCACCATCGTCATCGACACCTCCTCGCATCACCTCTACCTTGTGCGCGAGGGCGGACAGGCCATCCGCTACGGCGTCGGGCTCGGACGCGCCGGCTTCGAATGGGCGGGCCGTGGCGTCATCCAGTCGAAGCAGATGTGGCCGCGCTGGTTCCCGCCGAACGAGATGATCGCCCGCCAGCCGGAGCTTGAACAATATCGCGCCAAGCAGATCGGCAAGAAGAACGAATGGGAAGGCGGCATGCCGCCCGGCCCCAACAATCCGCTCGGCGCGCGCGCCCTCTACATTTTCCAGAACGGCGAGGACACGCTCTACCGCCTGCACGGCTCGCCGGAATGGTGGTCGATCGGCAAATCGGTCTCCTCCGGCTGCGTGCGGCTGATCAACCAGGACATCATCGATCTCTACGACCGCGTCCCCGAAGGCACCAACATCGTCGTCGCCGGCGGCGTCGGCATGGGCGTGAGCCGGAACAACACCGCTCCGGCCGCCATCGGCGCGGATGGCGTGGCCCCGATCGGCACGGAACCGGCTGGCGTCGAGATCGGCGGCCTCGCCTCCGGTTGACGGCCGCCGCCCGGCGGATTGTACAAGCCAGCGCCGCGGTCTTCCCCGCCGTTCACGCCGGCCACACCGTATTGTGAATCGGCGTCCCCGGCTTTGTTCACAGCAAACAATGCAATTTGCGGTTGGCTGCCCTACGGCTCCAGGCGGCCATACGGCCGCCGAGGCCAGACCGTGTTGCACTCAAACCACACAGCCCTGCCTACCACATCTTCGCCACCGTTCGTCCCCGTTTGCGCCCGACTCCGACCGATCTATCCGCCGCGAAACGCTGGTGGAATGCCGCTGGCGTCGCACCGTCCGGCACGCCGGGCCGCACCCTTCAGATTGCAATCGAAAGACCAGGAAATGCCGACTGACCTTCCGCCCTCGCCCATCCTGTCCCGCCGCCGCCTGCTCGGCGGTGTCGGCGCCGCCGCCGCATCGCTTGCCCTGTCCGCCTGCACGAGCGTGCCCCGCGAGATGGCCTATCTGGCGCCGGCCGAGCCGGCGGGATCTAAGCCGCCGATGGAAGTCAGCGGTTACGAGGCGATGTATGCATCGGTCGTCGACGAGGGCTACGAGATTCCCGCCATCCCGCTGAAGAAGGTCGACAAGCAATATCTGCGGCGGCTTATCGACGACCCGACCGGCGAACGGCCCGGCACGGTCGTGGTCGACACCTCCGCCCACTATCTCTACCTCGTGCAGGAGAACGGCAAGGCGCTGCGCTACGGCGTGGGACTTGGCCGCGCCGGATTCGACTGGGCCGGCCGCGCGGTCATCCAGTGGAAACGTAAATGGCCGCGCTGGACACCGCCCGACGCCATGATCGGCCGCCAGCCCGAACTCGAACGCTACAGCGCCGCCAATGGCGGCATGGATCCGGGCTTGAAAAACCCGCTCGGCGCGCGTGCTCTCTACATCTTCCAGAACGGCGAGGACACGCTCTACCGCGTCCATGGCTCGCCGGAATGGTGGACGATCGGCAAGTCGGTATCGTCAGGCTGCGTGCGCATGATGAACCAGGACGTCATGGACCTCTACAACCGCGTGCCCAGCAAGACGCCGATCCTGGCGACCAGCGGCATCGGGGTGAGCTGAGCGAGACTGTTCCAACAGTTTGGCACGATTTTCGTCCGGACTGTTGGAACAATTGAATCATCTACATTTTCCGCCTCATCCGGCCGTCAGGCAGTACATCCGCTTGACGGCGGGTGCGGGCGCTGCTTCGCTGGGATTGGCGCGACAGGGTCCAAACATCCCGCGCCATGGGGTGCGCACAGATGGGCTTCCACATAGCTGCCATCGGGCACGGCAAGGGGGGCGCCGCGACCGAAACCTCGCTGCCCTTCGCCTATGCAACGGCCATCTTCGGCTGGCTGCTTTCCGCGGGCGTCTATATCGCGGCCAAATGGATCATCCCGGAAATGCCGCCCTGGACTCTCTGCTTCTGGCGGCTCGCGCTGGCCTGCGTGATCCTGCTGCCGTTCGTGCGCCGGCACTATCCGGCCATGATCGCCCTCATCCGCGACAGGCCGCTCGAACTGCTCGCAGTCGGCGTGCTCGGCCTGACGATCTGCCAGGGGCTGATCTATGTCGGCCTCGAATTCACCAACGCCACCACCGCCGGCATCATCATGGCGATGTCGCCGATGATCACCATGGTTCTGGCGCATTTCCTCCTTGCCGAAAAAATGAGCTTCCGGCAGGCCGCCGGGGCGGCGATCTCCATGCTGGGGATGATCGTCATCGTCGCGCGGGGCGACCTTCCCGCGCTGCTGCGGCTGGAGGTGAATGCCGGCGAATTGCTGATCGTCGGGAGCGCGCTTGCCTGGGCGCTCTATACGGTGCTGCTGCGCCGCCTGAAATTCGGCATCGAGCGGCTACCGCTGCTGGTTCTCCTGCTCGGCATGGGTGCGCTCGGCGCAGCACCACTCTACCTCTGGGAAATTTTGTCGGGCCATCGCACCGCCATGGATACGAGCGGCCTGCTTGCGCTCGCCTATGTGGCCGGGCCGGGCGGCGCGTTCATGTATTATCTCTACAACCGCAGCGTCGACACGCTGGGCGCCAGCCGCGCCGGCATGATGCTTTATCTGCAGACCGCCTTCGTCGCGATCCTGGCCTACATGTTCCTCGGCGAGCGGCTGCAGGGATTCGACATGGTGGGCGGAGCCTTCATCATCGCCGGCCTTCTGACCGCCATGCTGCCGACGCGCCAGGCTACCCCGGCGGCGTCATGACGCCCGACACCAAAGGCCGCTGATCCTGACTGTTGCTCCACCGCCGGGCGGCGTCGTTTGTGCAAGATTTCTCGGATCCGGCCCGTTACGTCCGCTTGTAGACGCACCATAGGGACGCAGTATCAAGACTGCCTTGGCCTCGGAGCTCAAACCCATTGTTGTAGTAGAATTGGAGGCTGCTCGGATTGGACGTGTCGAGATAGACCCCGTGTGATTGTGTATCCGCGCGCGAGAGCGCGCAAAAGGCGTCGAGCATCGCCTTCCCCGCTCCCGTTCGCTGAAACGAAGGATGTATCCCGATCACGCCCAGATAATAATGCTCCTCGATCGGCTGATAAGCCTCGCAGATTTTCTCGTAGGCCGCGAGGCGTGCCGCAAAGCCGGGGACGCGGACTTCGAACTGGCGCCATTCAGTGGCGAGCACGGCCGGCCATGTCGGGCGCGAGGTGTCATACCCCATCGTAACGCCCAGAATACTCCCGGCCTCCTGCAGCACATGGGCAGGCATCCCGAGCGCAATCCTGGCCCTGAGCAGAATGGAGAAAAAGTCCGTCGCTCCGGCGCGAATGCCGTCAGGGTTTTCGCGAAAGAGATACGACATCAAAGGGTCGTCGGCGAACGCATCGCCCAACGCGGCGACCGCCTCCCCTGCGTCGCCAGACACCGCACTTCTCACCTTGAACATTGCAATGCGACAGGCCGTGAATTTAACGCCGTGATAGCACGAAATTCAGAAAAGCCGCCAACAGCCTGAATGTCCCAAAGCCAGCACAACGGCGCGTCTAGGAGCGGTGGAAGCTTCCGCCCCGCGCCAATCATTTCTTGAGGCTGCCCAGGATTCCCCGCACCAGTGCCCGTCCCAGCGACGACCCGACCGAACGCACCACCGACTTGATCGCCGCCTCGGCAACCGTCTGGCGGTTGGACGGGCGCGGCCCGGCGGGCGCTCGCTGCCTCGAAGCGGGCTGATTGCGATCCTGGGGTGCGGGCTGGGAGGAATCGCCGCCGAAATCCGGAAGCGTCCAGCCTCCGCCGCCCTGTCCGCCCGTCTGAGCCTCCGCCTCCTGCTGCTGCGCCTGCGCGGCCTTCTTCTGCAACATCTCGAATGCCGATTCGCGGTCAACCGCCTGGTCGTACTGGCCGGCAACCGGACTTTCGAGGATCAACTTCTTCCGCTCCTCCGGCGCGATCGGGCCGAGTCGCGACGCCGGCGGCCGCATCAGCGTACGCTGCACCATCGACGGTATGCCCTTCTCCTCCAGCGTCGAGACCAGCGCCTCGCCGGTGCCGAGCTTGGTGATTGCCGACGCGCAGTCGAAATCCGGATTCGGCCGGAACGTGTCGGCGGCCGTGCGCACCGCCTTCTGCTCGCGCGGCGTATAGGCGCGCAAAGCATGCTGCACGCGGTTGCCGAGCTGCGCCAGCACCGTCTCCGGCACGTCCAGCGGATTCTGCGTGATGAAGTACACGCCGACGCCTTTGGAGCGGATCAGCCGCACGACCTGCTCTACTCGGTCGATCAGAATCTTCGGCGCCTCATCGAAAAGCAGATGCGCCTCGTCGAAGAAGAACACCAGCTTCGGCTTGTCCGGGTCGCCGACCTCGGGAAGCTGCTCGAACAGTTCCGACATCAGCCAAAGCAGGAAGGTCGCGTAGAGCCGCGGGTTCATCATCAGCTTGTCGGCGGCCAGCACGTTGATCGCGCCGCGCCCGTCGCGCGTCGTACGCATCAGGTCGGAAATGCGCAGCGCCGGCTCGCCGAAGAAATTCTTCGCGCCCTGCTGTTCGAGAATAAGCAACGAGCGCTGGATCGCGCCGACCGACGGTTTCGTCACATTGCCGTAGCGTGTCGAAATCTCATCGGCCCGCTCGGCGATGTTGGAAAGCAGCGCCTGCAGATCTTTCATGTCGAGCAGCAGCAGACCTTCCTCGTCCGCGATGCGGAAGACGATGTTGATGATGCCTTCCTGCGCTTCGGTGAGGTTCATCAGCCGCGACAAAAGCAGCGGCCCCATCTCGGAGACGGTGGCGCGGATCGGGTGGCCCTGCTCGCCGAACAGATCCCAGAAGATCACCGGGAATTCCTGGAACTCATACGGATCGAGCTTCACCTGCTCGGCGCGCTTGACCAGAAAATCCTTGGCCTCGCCCATCATCGCGACGCCGGAAAGGTCGCCCTTGATGTCGGCGCAGAAAACCGGGACGCCGGCATTGGAAAAACCTTCCGCCATTACCTGCAGCGAGACCGTCTTGCCGGTGCCGGTCGCGCCGGTCACCAGCCCATGCCGGTTGCCGTATTTCAGCAGCAGCTCTTCCGGCCTCTGGTAAGAATCGTCCGGCTTGCGGCTGGCGCCTAGAAAAATGCTGGCGGGCTCGGCCATGAAAATGTGCTCCCGGATACCTAAAATGCCGCACCGAACATCATTCGGTTGCAGGGCAATGGTATAAGATGGCGTTTGCCGCGCGACAATCGGTCCGACGTGCTAAAATGCCAATGCGGGCTTGCACTTAAGCGCCACGTTTGGCAATCGGTAGCAGCGCCTCCTTTGTCCGTCCGCGGCGCACCGGCACCATGGCATAGATGAGCCGGCCGGTGGTTGCCGAGCGTAGGAGTGACGAGGATGAACGTCGACGACCTGATCAGCGGATCCGCCTTTCCGACGCCCGACCGGTCGAAATGGCTGGCCTTGGTGGAAAAGACCCTCGCGGGTGCATCCTTCGACGACGTCATGGTCGCCCGCAATGACGACGGGCTGGCGATCGACCCCTTGGCTTCGCGCCGCGCAGGAGCGATCCCGCTGCCGCGCCGCAAGGCGGCGCTGCCCTGGATCGTCGTGCAGCGCTGCGACGACACCGACCCAGTGCGCGCCAACCGCCAGGCGCTGGAAGACGTGGCCGGCGGCGCTACCGGCCTCGCCCTGGTGTTCGAGGGTGCGCCCAACGCCTACGGCTACGGCCTGCCAGACCAGCCCGACACGCTGGAGCGCGTGCTTGATGGCATCCCGCTCGACAAGGTGCATGTGCGCATCGACGCGCACCCCGCGAGCCGCGCCATGGCCGACCGCCTCGTCGCCTTCCTCACCAAGCGCCGCGCCGACCCGGCAAAACTCAGCCTCTCCTTCGGCATCGATTCGGCCGCCAATTTCGCCGGCACCGGCCGCCTGCGCATGTCGATCGAAGCGTTGCAGGCCTCCATGCCGCAGTCGCTGGCGCATTTCTTCGCCATGGGCGTTCCCGGCATCCTGCTCGAGGCCGACGGCCGCGTCTTCCACAATGCCGGCGCAACGGAAGCGCAGGAGCTGGGCGCGATGCTGGCCGGGGCCGTCGCGCATCTCAGGCTTTTCGAAGAAGCCCGCCAGGCGCTGGTCTATGCCGCGCCGCATATCGGCTTCGCGCTGTCGGTCGACCAGGACCAGTTCCTGTCCATCGCCAAGATCAGGGCGCTCCGGCTGCTCTGGCAGAAGGCGCAGGAAGCCGTCAGGATCAAGCCGTCGCGCGCCATGATCCATGCCGAGAGCTCCTACCGGATGGCGACGATCCGCGATCCGGAAACCAACATCCTGCGTACGACGCTTGCTGCCTTCGCGGCGGGCGCCGGCGGCGCCGATTCGATCTCGGTCCTGCCGCACACCATCGCCCACGGCCTCTCCGGCGCCTTCGCGCGCCGCGTCGCCCGCAACACCCAGCTCGTGCTCGCCTCCGAAAGCCACATCGACTTCGTCATCGATCCGGTCACCGGCTCGGGCAGCATCGAAGCCCTCACCGACGCGCTCTGCGAGGCAGCCTGGGCAGAGTTCCAGCGCATCGAAAGGGAAGGCGGTCTGTTGCGCAGCCTTGCCGGCGGCCACCTTCAGACCCGCATCGTCGAGGCGCGCGACCGCCGTGCCGCCGAATACCGTTCCGGCAAGCGCGCCATCATCGGCACGACGCTATTTCCCGCCAAGATCGAACTGCCGGTCGAAACCCTTCCCGCCTCACCCCGCCCGCTTCCCACCGACGGCACCGTGTTCTGCCAGAGGCTGGAGTCGGCCCGCATCGACGAACTGGTTGCTGCCCACTGATGATTCCCGATTTCACCAAGATCGACTGGCGCCGGCCCGGCGCGGCCGCGCCCATCCGCGACAAAAGCACCTGGAAGACGCCGGAAGGCCTGACGATCAAGCGCTCCTATGGCGAGAGCGACGTCGCCAAGCTTCCGATGCTGGACACCTATCCCGGCATCGCGCCGTTCATCCGCGGCCCCTACCCGACCATGTATGTCCAGCAGCCCTGGACGATCCGCCAATATGCGGGCTTCTCCACCGCTGAAGAATCCAACGCCTTCTACCGCCGCAATCTTGCCGGCGGCCAAAAAGGTCTTTCCGTCGCCTTCGACCTAGCCACCCATCGCGGCTACGACAGCGACCATCCGCGGGTCGCCGGCGATGTCGGCATGGCAGGCGTCGCGATCGATTCCATACTCGACATGCGCCAGCTCTTCGACCAGATCCCGCTCGGCGAGATGACGGTGTCGATGACCATGAACGGCGCCGTGCTGCCGATCATGGCGCTCTACATCGTGGCCGCCGAAGAACAGGGCGTCGCGCAGAAGGACCTTGCCGGAACCATCCAGAACGACATTTTGAAGGAGTTCATGGTCCGCAACACCTACATCTATCCGCCGAAACCTTCGATGCGGATCGTGTCGGACATTTTTTCCTACACCTCGGCCAACATGCCGAAGTTCAACTCGATCTCGATCTCCGGCTACCACATGCAGGAGGCAGGCGCGACCGCGGACCTCGAACTCGCCTACACCATCGCCGACGGCATCGAATATGCGCGCGCCGGCGTCGCCGCAGGACTCGACATCGACAAGTTCGCGCCGCGCCTCTCCTTCTTCTGGGCGATCGGCATGAATTTTTTCATGGAAGTCGCCAAGATGCGGGCCGCCCGCCTGATCTGGGCCGCGCTGATGCAGAAGAATTTTTCGCCAAAAGACCAGCGCTCGCTGTCGCTGCGCACCCACTGTCAGACCTCCGGCTGGTCGCTGACGGCACAAGACCCCTACAACAACATCATGCGCACCATGATCGAGGCGATGGCGGCGACGCAGGGCCACACCCAGTCGCTGCACACCAATTCCTTCGACGAGGCTCTAGCGCTGCCGACCGACCATTCAGCGCGCATCGCCCGCAACACTCAGCTGATCCTGCAGAAAGAGTCCGGCACCACCCGCTTCATCGACCCGTGGGGCGGCTCGGCCTTCGTCGAGCGGCTGACGCATGACCTCGCCGCCAAGGCTCTCGCCCACATCGAGGAAGTCGAATCCCTCGGCGGCATGGCGGCCGCCGTGGAAAAAGGCATTCCGAAACTGCGCATCGAAGAAGCCGCGGCCCGCACCCAGGCGCGCATCGATTCCGGCGAGCAGCATCTCGTCGGCGTCAACGTGCACCGCCCGGAAAGGGACATCGAGGTCAACGTGCTGAAGATCGACAACGCCGAGGTGCGCGCCCGGCAACTGTCGAAGTTGCAGCAGCTCAAGGGCACGCGCGACGTCGGCGCCGTCGAAACCGCGCTCGACCAGCTCACTTCAGCCGCGCGCGAAAACGGCAACCTGCTTGCCTTCGCCATCAAAGCCGCCCGCGCCAAGGCCACGGTCGGCGAGATTTCGCTGGCACTGGAAAAGGCCTTCGGCCGCCACGTCGCCCAGGTCCAGACGATCTCCGGCGTCTACCGCGAGGCGATCGGCGAAAACGCCGTCGTCGACCGCGTCCAGGCCAAGGTCACGGCCTTCGAGAGGGCCGCCGGCGCCAAGCCTCGCATCCTCGTCGCCAAGATGGGCCAGGACGGCCACGACCGCGGCCAGAAGGTCATCGCCACCGCCTTCGCCGATCTCGGCTTCGACGTCACCGTCGGCTCGATGTTCCAGACGCCCGACGAAATCGCCAAACTCGCCGCCGAGCACGACGTGCATATCGTCGGTGCCTCCTCGCTCGCCGCCGGACACCTGACCCTCATTCCCGAACTCAAGGCGGCGCTGAAAAAACTCAACCGCGACGACATCGTGATCGTCGCCGGCGGCGTCATCCCGCCGCAGGATTTCGACGCGGTGCGCGAGGCCGGCGCGGCGGAAATTTTTCCGCCCGGCACGGTGATACCCGAGGCGGCGGAGAGGCTGCTGGACGGGTTGGCCCGTTGAGGCGGCCACATGACTTAACGTAGGCCACGTCCTAGCAGCCCGGCATAATCCGCAAGTTGCCCAGCGTGGTTGCTCTCCGCGCGGAGCCCGATGTGCCCGTCGGCTCGCACGACGAGCAGCAGGACATCGCCCGCGCCCAGGCCTTTGGCGGCATCTGGCTCGATACGGGCGTCGGCAGCCGCGAAATCCGCGTCCGATGCCAAGGCAATGACCGTCTCGATGATCGGACCGCCGGCGAAGGACCGAAGCTCATCCAGAATCCTGGCGAGACTATCACCGGTCGCCGATGCACCTCCGATCAGGAAGGCGGTGTGACCCCGCCGGCTGGCGTACCGATGAAGCTTGCCGACGCCGGCCGTTTGCCGCAGTTCGATCCCGTCCGGCAGCCGCTGCCCCGGCCAGCTTGCTTCATGCCTGTCACCCAGCACAATCGGCGAGGCCGCATAGTCGATGTCGAGCTCCGCCTCGGCCACCGCCTCATGGTGACGCATGGCGGGATCGGCAAAGGCGCCTTTGATGGCAACGTCGCGCTCCCGGCGCGCGGCTGCACCCTTGACCATCTGCGCGCCCTCGGCCGTCTCGCCGGACGCTGTCACCATCTCCGCCACCGGACGCCGTTCCGCCTCATAGCTGTCGAGGAGTTTTTCGGAGCAATGTCCGTGGCATACGAGCGCCAGCTTCCAGGCAAGATTGTAGGCGTCCTGCAGGCCGCTGTTCATGCCGTGGCCTTGCGCCGGGCTGCAGGTATGCGCGGCGTCGCCGGCAAGCAGGACGCGGCCGGACCGGAACTTTTTCGCGACCTTGGTGTGGCACTGGAAGCGCGTCGGATTGGCCACGCCCTCGAAGCGCGCCGCCGGCAAATAGCGCCGCAGCGTGCCGAGCGCGTCGGCAACCAGATCGGAATCCGGAGAACTTGGCCTCAGATAGACACGCCACCGCTCGCCCGGCAGCGCGGTGAGGATGACCGGCACCTCGTCGAGATAAGCATAGTTGGCCTCGAACGACGCTGGCCAGCCAGCCACGCCGGCGTCGAACACGGCCCATGGTTCGGCGATGTCGTGTCCGTCCTGCTCGATGCCGGCGAGCGAGCGCACCGAGCTGTGGTGGCCGTCGCAGCCGATCACCCATCGCGCGAGGATTTCGGTCGCCACCCCCTCGTGCTCGATCGTGGCAAGCACGCCGTCATGCCGCTCGACCAATCCGACCAGTTTCGTTCCGCGCGTCACCATGCCGCCCTGCCGGCTGAGATAGTCCGTCAGGATCGCTTCGGTCACTTCTTCCGATATGCCGATGTTGAACGGATAGCGGCTGCCGCAGAGTTCGAGATCGATCTCGCCCAGCAGTTCGCCTCCGGCATGGATGCAGGCCCGCCGCTGCCTGACCCCTGCGGCCAGCAGCGGCTCCAGGATGCCCAGCGACTCGAAAATCTCCAGCGAGCGCGGATGGACGACCGTCGCCCGGTCCCAGGCCATCGCATGCTCATGCGCATCGATGAGAAGGCAGTCCACACCGCGCCGATGGAGTTCCGCGGCTGCGAGCAAGCCGGTTGGACCGGCCCCAACAATCATGACAGTTACGCCAGTCACTACATTTCCCCCAAGCCTGTCCAGCCATAATGCATTGCTCGAATGCCGGCGCAAGCCGATAGCGGTCGCCCCCACGGAGCGTTTACAGAATGTCAGGCTGTCGGCCCGTCCGTGCAAGCCGCTTGCCCATCGTTGCCCGTTATTACATCCGTTGCAACAGGTCCATTTTGGCGTTATACATCACGTTATAACATGGAGGTTGCGATGAACACCGTGATCCGCAAGATCGGCAATTCAGAGGGCGTGATCCTGCCCAAGGAACTGCTCACGAAACTCAATCTGAAGGCAGGCGACAACGTGCTTGTCGTGCAGGAGGGCGACGAGTTGCGTTTGCGCCGCGTCGAGGATTCCGCGGAGGAATTCGAGCGCAAGATGGCGGTCGCGCGCGACCGCATGAAGAAATACGAGAAGGTCTATCGCGCGCTGGCGAAATGACCGAGTTCCATTCGCTCGACTTCATTCTGGCCATGCATGCCGAGCAGTTGCGCCTGCATGGCGGAGCCGCCGGCGTGCGTGACGAAGGCATGCTGGATTCCGCGCTCAACCGGCCATTGCTAAAACAAGCCTATGGCGATCCGGACCTCTGCGAACTGGCGGCCGCCTATCTTTTCGGGATCGCCAAGAACCATCCGTTCGTGGATGGCAACAAACGCACCGCGCTGGCCGCCGCCGATACGTTTCTGTTCTTCAACGGGCTTGAGCTTCAGGCTGTGGACGAAGACCTCATCCAGTTCGTCCTGATGGTCGCCGCCGGCGAGATCGACGAGGACGGCGCCACGGCATTTTTCCGGGATCACACGGAGCCGCTGACCGAAAGCGCCTGATGTCTCCATTACGACATTGAAACGGGGTTTTGGTTCTAACGCTAATGTCGGCAATGAGGTGGGTAGCGAAATGGCAAGTTGTGGTTGCGAGGCTGCCAAGCTGTCCTTTATTCTTGCCAACGAGCCGCTGCGGCAATGCCTTCTGATTTCCCAGTGATCCGGCGAATCGTCGACCTTACAAGCTACAATGGTAGGTTTAATCAAACCAATGGTCGCTAACTATAAGCGCTACTTTCCGCGGGTCTAACGACAGCGAGTTTTGCAGAACAGCGATCAACGTTCGGCGATCGTAGAATTCGCCATCCATCCGGCCGTATTCTCGTTTAACCTGATCCGACTCCATGCTCCCTGGGCTTCAATAACCGAGATGTCTACCCCTTCCGGGACGACGGTAATTATAGCGAATTTGGTGCCGGGTCCTTCGCGCAGGTTCACCGCGGTCTTCGTATAGCGTATCATGGCTCGATCGGCTTTTTCGTTACTGACCGGCTCCGATTGAACCCCATCGGTTGCAATGACTGTTGTTACTTGACGCGCGGGATGATCCGGCCCGATTTCTTCAGTCGGGGCAGCACCCTTCTGCGCTGCGGATTTGGTGTCGGATATCTCCACGCTAAAGGTCGGTGGCAATCCGGGGTCCGCCTTTTTTCTGTCGGTTCCGAAAATGACAGCAAATACTGGAATGCCCACAAGGATACCAACAACAGTCAACATTGCGAGTTTGAGAGGGCTCCGCTTCCTAGCATTTGCGGGGACGGGAGCAACCTCAACGGCAACGTTCGTAGGCGCGGACAGCAATGCGACCGTACGTTCCCGTGGCAGCGCTGCAAGCTTTCGGCAGCCATCCGCAAAAGCCGCCACCAACCCGGTCTTCGAAAATTCTACAAGCTCGTTCACGCCGGTGTTGCTTGTGAGATGCATAACTTCATACAGGCAGATCGGAATCTGTCTGTTGTCCCTGAAGCGTCGGTCGGGTCCGCCGCTCTTGTTTGGATGTTTCCAAGTATGATCTACGACCGTAGCGTCGCCCGGTACGCCCTCGGTTTCGATGAACCTAGAGTCCTGCCAACGTACGTTCAGATCAGCGTACTTCACCGCCCCTACGCGGCTGCCGTCCTGCATGAGCACAATGTCGGGCATGAAGAACATAACCTGCCTGCCAACATGCAGCGCAGGAGGGATCACATTGCTCTTTATTACCGCCGGGAGATTGTAGGTTAGGGTAGTCACCTTTTTGTTTACAAGGTGCGAAGCTCCCGCGTTACGCTTCCATGCAGTTAGAGTCTGGACTGCGCCTCCGGCTTCGATATGCCATTTGGCGGCACACCCTATAAGGCCGTCAAACCCTTCTGCGAGGCGACGATAGGCTATCTCTGCTTCCCCTTCGAGGTCGTAATAGAGCACCGATGTCCTGCGATAGGAGTCCAGCCACTTACCGATCCCGCCCGCCGGCAGCGCAGCGGCGCAAAGAACCAGTCCAGGTCCGCCTGTCGCGAGGCCCGCTATCACACCTATTACGAGAGCAGTCCAGAAAAACGCCACAGACATGCGCGTCTGTCTGGCCTTAGAGTTTATCTCGTCGAGAAGTTCCGAAAAGGACTCGTCGCGCATCTGCAAGACATCGCCGGACTCGATCTCGATCATCGCGACATCATCATTGTCGAACGTCGTCCTCGGCAATGGTGATTGTTGCGGCGAAGCTGCCGACGGCCGACCTTGCCCAGCATTGCCAAGCGTCGCCCGATAGTAAAGACCTCCACGACCCGCATGGATGTAGTGCCCACGAGGTCCCGTTCCTATTCGCAGGCCTTTCACACCAACGGAAACTCCGACCCCGGACTTTGAGAAATTGAAGCGGAACGGGCCTGCCGAAACCGACTTCCTAATGTAAAATGGCAAATGCGCCCCCCGCACCAAGCCCTTCTCTTGCCCCCGAGAACCTGCGTCTCTTTGGCAACAAGCATCGGCTCGACTATTGGATAGGAAGCCCCATTGAGCAAGTGTATTCGTGCCTTTGTCCCTGCTGGTTACTGAAACATAACGGGTGCGGTGCGCTTGAGTGGCATGAACGCACCCATCGTCTACGACGGAGCAATGATCGAAAATCTTTTCACGGGCCTTAATTCCGATCCTTGGTGGTAGGCAACATCGTCGTTATGGACAACTTGCCTTTGCACAGCCCAGTATTTGCTGGGCTGCTTCCGACCCCGGTCCGACCGGCTGTCGTGAGTTGAAAGGACATGGCGCCGCGTGGAACTGGGCGAACGGCGACAATGGGAGTCGCTAGCGAACCTTGAAACCGAATTGACAGGGGTGCTGACAAGCTGCGGCCTACCCCACCTTAATTTTGACGATCTCAAAATCCTTGCCGTTGACACTAGCCTCGTCACCGACGCCTTTTCCAAACAGCGCCTTGGCCATCGGCGAGACATGGCTGATCGTGCCGTGCGCGGCGTCGGCCTCATCCTCGCCGACGATCGTCCAGGTGTGGTGCTTGCCGTCCTCGTCCTTCAGCCTGACCGTCATGCCGAAGCGCACGACGTCGGAATCCGGCTCGGGCACCGAGACTTCCGCCGTCTCGCGCCGCGCCGTCCAGTAGCGCAGGTCGCGCGACACAAGCGCGATCCGCTCGCGGTCGGATGAGCGCTCGGCCTCGCCGAGGTCCTCGCGCAACTTCGCGAGTTCCTTCTCGATGTGCGCAAGTCCCTTTTCGGTCACGAGATTGCGGTGGGGGCTCACCGGCCGCTCGCCGATATCGGCGATGGCCTCGTTGTCGTCTTCCCGGGTGAATGCTCTGCTCATCGAGGGAGCGTATGCCTTCGCCGCACCGCCGACAAGCGTCAACCGCGCACCTGGCACATTTCCTGCGTAACAAAGCCGGTCGGGAGGCTTTTGGCGGAATCTGTGCCGATGTTGAACAGGCGTGCGTTTCTGACGGGCTCGGCCGGGCTTGCCGCGATGGGCATCGCCGCGCCCGCCGCTGCCGTGTCGCGCCTGCCGTCCGGCGTCGAGACCGCCTCGCTGCGCGGTGCGATCAGCGCCACCGAACTTGGTATCGCGCCGGGTACGCTCGACGACCAAAGCAAGGCTTTTTCCAAACTGCTCGAGAAATCCGCCGAGACTGAAGCGCCTATCTTTCTGCCGCCCGGCACCTATGTCGTCTCCAACATCACCCTGCCGCGCCGGGTCCGGCTTTCCGGCGTGCCCGGCGCGACACGGCTGCTTTATGGCGGTGACGGCTATCTGCTGCGCGCCGAGAATGCCGACCACATCGAACTCAGCGGACTGGTTCTGGACGGCGCCAACCGCTGGATCGGAGAATACGCGCAAGGGCTCGGCGATTTCCGCCGCGTCGCCAATCTCGTCGTCGACAACTGCCAGGTCATCGGCAGCGGCGGCAACGGGCTGGCGCTGGAAACCGTGTCCGGCCGCATCGAGCGCACGACCATTTCGGGGGCGGCGGAATCCGGCATCTATTCGGTGGAGGCCGGACGCCTTTCTATCACTGGCAATAGCGTGACCGACTGCGCCAATGGCGGCATCCTGGTGCATCGCTGGCAGGCGGCTGACGATTTCACCATGGTCACCGGCAACCGCGTCGAGCGCATCGCCGCGCGCAAGGGCGGAACGGGTCCCTACGGCAACGGCATCAACACCTTCCGCGCCGACAAGGTCATGATCGCCAACAACACGATTGCCGACTGCGCCTTTTCCGCCATCCGCGCCAACAGTTCCAGCGACGTCCAGATCCTCGGCAACAACTGCTCACGCAGCGGCGAGACCGCGATCTATTCCGAATTCTCGTTCCAGGGCGCGGTGATCAGTTCCAACATCGTCGACGGCGCCGCCAACGGCATCGCTATCGTCAACTTCAACGAAGGCGGGCGGCTGGCGGTCTGCAACGGCAACATCGTCCGCAACATCTCCAATGTCGGCCCCTATCCGTTCGACAGGCCGATGTTCGGCGTCGGCATCACCGTCGAGGCAGACACGACGCTGACCGGCAACGTCGTCGAGGAAAGCGCCCGCTATGGCATGCAACTCGGCTGGGGTCCTTACCTGCGCAACGTCTCGGCCACCGGCAACGTCATCCGCAAGGCCGGGGTCGGCATCGCCGTCACCGTGGTCGAGGGCGCCGGTCCGGCCGTCATCACCGACAACGTGATCGAGGCGACCCCCGACGGCGCCATCGTCGGCTTCCGCTGGAGCGACACCGCCACCGGCGATCTCACCGCCTCCGGCGCGGAGAATTTTGGCCATCTGACCATCGATCGCAACCATGTGAGCTGAGGCGGTGTCCGACGTAGGCGGGACCGCCTTGCCGCGTCAGGTCGAAGCACTTCACCGAGCCGTTCGGTTCAGCCAAAAGAGGCGTCGCGCCATATTCAAAAGGGTGTCGCGTCAGCTCATTTGCGATTCTTGAGTCCGGAAATTTGTTTATCCCACTGACTTTATTCACTATTCTGAACTTGACGCATCGCCTGGGCGACGCGCGATCCGAACATCGGGACAACCCTATCGCCTCAAAAATCGCATCGCGCGAAAACCCAGCCACTTTCATTTTCCCGCAAGAAAACAGCGGCTTATGGCCGGCCTTCGTTCCCGACGCGAACAGACGAGAGTGGTCGTCTAGACGAAAAGCGCCTCGGCGGGTCGCAACACGCCGACAGCAAGCCCCTTGCGGTTGAGAACAGGCGGCCTCGCCATGGCGGCCAGCCGCTCCGAAAGATCCTCGTCTGCCTTCAAAAGCCGGCTCAGAACCGCGGCGACCATCACCTCCGCCGCCCGCTCGCCGCCGTCCTCGGCCTTCAGGGCGATGCCGAATCCGAGTTCCGGCAGGGCCGCGCAATAGACCCCTTCCGCGCCGATCTTGACGAAGATGCGGCCGGGCGCGGCCTGCATCAGCCTTGTGTCGGCCCGCCCCGTGCCCGCGACATAAAATGGTTCTGCCATGCAGGCTGCCATCAGCCGTCTCGCCGCCTTGGCGCGCTTGGCCGAGAGTCCCTTCCCCGTCACCATTTTCGCAAAGCCGGCCGCCAAGTCCTTGAGCGGAATGGCATATGTCGGGATGGAGCAGCCGTCGATGGCGCTGTTTCCGGCGTCGTGCCTGGCGCCGGTGACGTCCTGCATCGCCTCGCGCACCATCTGTTGCGAGCGGTGTCCGGCCGCGACGTAGCCGTGATGATCGACGCCGAGATGGACGCAAGTACAGATAAAACCTGAATGTTTCCCCGAACAGTTGTTGTGCAGGTCGTTGGGCAGGCGGCCGGCCCGCGCCAGCGCCAGCGTCGAATCCTGATGGCTCGGCCAGTGCGTTCCGCACTCCAAGGCCGCGCCGTCCAATCCTGCAGTCGCCAGCATTGCCGAAGCCAGTTCGACATGCGCCGGCTCACCGCCATGGGAGGCGCAGGCCAGCGCCAATTCCTTGTTTCCAAAGCCATAAGCGTCAGCCGTACCGCTCTCGACCAGAGGCAACGCCTGGATCGCCTTGATTGCGGAACGCGGGAAAACCGGCTGGCTGGTATCACCGATTTCCAACACCGCCTTGCCGTCCGCATCGCATACCGCCACAGCGCCACGATGAGCGCTCTCGACGATCTCGCCGCGCAAGACTTCCACCAGCACCAGATTGGTCACGACCTTGTCTTCCTATTGATTCCGTTCGGTAAAATGGCGTTCTCCTACTGATCGAAGGCGTCGTGCAGGATTTCACGCAGGGTCAGTGCGCCGCTGCCATCGGCCGATTCGCGGAAGCGGATGTCGTCGATCCGGGCCTGCCCCTCGCTCGATATCAGGATCAGCGTGTCGGTCCAGTTGGCGCGCGGCGTTTTCGGGAAACCGTACGTAACGGCCACTTCCGTCCGCCCGGCCCTTTCCGCGGGCTTCTCCGGTGTGCATGTATCGGGCAGGTCCGGAAAACTCTGATAGGGAATGCCATCACCGAATGGCGGCTTCTCGTCGGGTGTTGCTTCCGCGATAATGCGGTTGCGGTCCTCGGCATCGGCGATCACCGCCAGCAACGACGCGGTGAGCAACGGCCTGACGGCTTCAGCGTCTCCCGCAATCCGTGTCTTGCAGAACGCCGCGGTCAGGTCGGCGGAATTGTCGGCTGCCCCAACGGCGGATGCAGTCGCAACAAGCGATACGGCAAAAGCCAATGTTCTCAGAGACTTGAGCCGAGTTCCGCAATCCGTGGACATCCAGCCTTCACCCCCGCACAATAGGGCCGACGCTGACAGACACTCGCGTTCCGGCCTAGGCGGCGACCTCTATCTGATACGGTCGAGGATAGAAACGTAATTCGCCACCGCCGCGCCGCCCATATTGAAGATGCCGCCCAGCTTCGCGTCCTCGACCTGGATGCCGCCGGCCTCACCCGCCAATTGCATGGCGGTCAGCACATGCATTGAAACGCCGGTCGCGCCGATCGGATGGCCTTTTGCCTTCAAGCCGCCGGACGGATTGACCGGCAGGCGCCCGCCCTTCTCGGTCTGGCCCTCGGCGACGATTTTCGCCCCCTGCCCGCGCGGCGCAAGGCCCATCGCTTCGTATTCGATCAGCTCGGCGATGGTGAAGCAATCATGCGTCTCGACGAAGGACAGGTCGTCCAGCGTCACGCCGGCATTTTTCAGCGCCCGCGCCCAGGCCTGTTCGCAGCCTTCGAAGAGCAGAATGTCGCGCTTGGACATGGGCAGGAAATCCTGCACATGCTCGTTCGCTCGGAACGCAACGGCGCGGCGCATCGACAGCGCCGTGGTGGCGTCCGTCAGCACCAGCGCCGCGGCGCCGTCGGATACCAGCGAGCAGTCGGTGCGCTTCAGCGGGCCGGCGACGAACGGGTTCTTCTCGCTCTCGTGCCGGCAGAAATCGAAGCCGATATCCTTGCGCATATGCGCGTAGGGATTGTCGACACCGTTGCGATGATTCTTGGCCGCGATCATGGCAAGCGCATCCGACTGGTCGCCATGGCGCTGGAAGTAAGCAGCCGCTATCTTGCCGAACTGTCCGGCGAAGCCGGCGGGAATATCTCCCTCCTCCGGCAGGTAGGAGGCCCGAATCAGGTTCTGCTGAACCTGAGGGCCGGGCGTCGTGGTCATCTGCTCCACACCGACGACGAGAACGATTTTCGCCGCGCCGGCCTCAATGGCCCGGATCCCCTGACGCACGGCGGCCGAGCCGGTGGCGCATGCATTCTCGATACGGGTGGCGGGCTTGAAACGCAAACGTTCGTCGGTCTGCAAGACGAGGCTCGCCGTGAAATCCTGGGCGGAGAAACCGGCGTTGAAATGACCGAGTACGATCTCGCTGACGTCGTCCGGTCCAACACCGGCATGTTCCATGGCCTCCGCTGCCACTTTGGTGATGAGGCTTTCGACCGTCTCGCCCTCCAGCTTGCCGAAGCGCGAATGGGCCCAACCAACGATGCATGCAGTCATGGCAACCTCCTGGAAAATCCAACAATCGCGCGGGGCCGGGCGGCTGTCCAGCATTGCGCATTCTGTTCAAGGATGAACTTGTTTCCTTTATCCCAACGACCCACGGGGCGCTACTGGCGTCGACCATCTGGCGCATTCGATTTTTATTGATTGACCGCTCAATAAAAAATAGCCTTGCCTGCCGGGAGGGATCGATGCCGAAAATCGGAATGGAACCGTTGCGCCGCAAGGCGCTGATCGACGCCGCGATTTCCGCCATTGGCGACCGTGGCACGCTGGACGTCACCATGTCGGAAATCGCCGGACGCGCCGGTGTTTCGCCGGCACTCGCGCATCACTATTTCGGCGCGAAGGAGGACCTCCTGCAGGCAACGATGCGGCACCTGCTGGCCGATCTCGGGCGCGACATGGTGGTCGCCCTCAAGCGGGCGCCGTCGCCTCGCGCCCGGATATCCGCCGCGATCAACGTGAATTTTTCCGTCGGCCAGTTCCGGCAGGAGATCGTGCATGCTTGGCTCGCCTTCTATGTCGAGGCGCAGCGCTCGGCGCCCTTGCGACGGCTGCTCAGGGTCTACAGCCACCGGCTCTATTCCAACCTGATGAGCGGGCTCACCCCCCTCTTCGAGCGCAGCGAAGCGGAACGGATGGCCGAAGCCATCGCCGCGATGATCGACGGGCTGTACATCCGCCGCGCTCTGCGGGACGGGCTACCCCACCCGCTGAGCGCCGCCACGCTCGTCGAAGATTATGTCGAGACCAAACTCAGACTGGCCGCCAGGACACAATGACACGCCGTCCGAATATCCTCATCCTGATGGTCGACCAGTTGGCGGGAACGCTGTTTCCCGACGGTCCAGCCGATTTTCTGCACGCGCCAAACCTCAAGGCGTTGGCGGCGCGCTCGGCGCGGTTCCGTAATAATTATACCGCCTCGCCGCTCTGCGCGCCTGGCCGGGCTTCCTTCATGAGCGGCCAGTTGCCGTCCCGGACGCGCGTCTACGACAACGCCGCGGAATTCGCCTCTTCGATCCCGACTTTTGCGCATCACCTGAGGGCTGCCGGCTACACGACCTGCCTCTCAGGCAAAATGCACTTCGTCGGACCGGACCAGTTGCACGGGTTCGAGGAACGGCTGACGACCGACATCTACCCCGCAGATTTCGGCTGGACGCCGGACTATCGCAAACCAGGCGAGCGCATCGACTGGTGGTATCACAATCTGGGCTCCGTCACCGGCGCGGGCGTGGCGGAGATCACCAACCAGCTCGAATATGACGACGAGGTGGCTTTTCACGCGACCCAAAAACTCTACGACTATTCGCGACGGTCGGACGACGCCGATCGCCGGCCCTGGTGCCTGACGGTCTCGTTCACCCACCCGCACGATCCCTATGTCGCGCGGCGAAAATACTGGGATTTGTACGAAGGCTGCTCCGAGTTGGAACCGAAGGTCGGTTTCATCGAGCGCGAGGACCAGGACCCGCATTCGCAGCGGCTCTACGACGCCAGCGACTACCGCAGCTTCGACATCACGACCGACCAGGTGCGGCGCTCGCGGCGCGGCTATTTCGCATCGATTTCATACATCGATGACAAGATCGGTGAGATCCTTGCCGTGCTGGACGACACACGGATGCGCGAAGATACGATCGTGCTGTTCTGTTCCGACCATGGCGACATGCTCGGCGAGCGCGGCCTGTGGTTCAAGATGTCTTTTTACGAAGGGTCATCGCGTGTGCCGCTGATGATCGCAGGACCGACCATTCCCGCCGGGCTGATCGAGACGCCGACTTCGAACCTCGATATCTGCCCGACGCTTTGCGATCTGGCCGGCATCGACATTTCCGACGTCCTGCCGTGGACCGATGGCGAATCCCTCGTCCCACTGATGCGCGGCGAAAGGCGGAAAACGCCAGTGCTGATGGAATACGCCGCCGAAGGCACGCAGGCGCCGATGGTCGCCATCCGTGACGGCCGCTACAAGTTCGTGTTTTGCGAGATCGATCCGCCGCAACTGTTTGATCTGGAATCGGATCCGCACGAACTGCGCAATCTCGCGGTCGATCCGGCGAATGACGCCCTTGTTGCGGAGTTCACAAAAAAGATCCGTTCCCGCTGGGACATGGCCGCCTTCGACGCCGAAGTTCGGGAAAGCCAGGCCCGCCGCTGGGTGGTTTATCCCGCCCTGCGTAACGGCGCCTACTTTCCTTGGGAATTCCAGCCGCCGCGGAACGCGTCCGAGCGCTACATGCGCAACCACATGGACCTGAACGTGCTCGAAGAGAGCAAGCGATTTCCACGGGGAGAATGAGATGATCACCGTCTGGGGCAGAACGACTTCCGGCAATGGGCAGATCGTCATGTGGGCGCTGGCCGAGCTTGGGCTGAAACCCGAACGTCACGACGTCGGCGGCGCCTTCGGCGGCAACAGGACGCCGGAGTATCTGGCGATGAACCCCAATGGGCTGGTGCCGGTGCTGCGCGACGGCGATGGGCCGTACCTGTGGGAGAGCGCGGCGATCCTGCGCTATCTCGGCGCGACCTACGGAGACGAGCAGTTCTGGCCGGCGTCCCCCGGCAAACGCGCGCCGCAGGATAAATGGGCAGAGTGGATCAAGACGACCTTCAGCCCGGTGCTTGGGCCGGGACTGTTCTGGCCGATCGTCGGCACCACGCCGGACAAGCGCGATCACGCCGGCATCGCGGCGGCGGCAGGGAAACTCAAACCGCTCGCGGTGATGCTCGACGCGCGCCTCGCCGACGGACCCTATCTGGGCGGCAGCGATATCTGCTTCGCCGACATCGTCGTCGGCGCGCCGCTCTACCGCTATTTCACGCTGGATTTCGACCGCGCCGACACGCCGAACCTGCGCGCCTATTACGACCGGCTTTGCCAGCGTCCGGCCTATGCCGAGCACGTCACAGTCTCCTATGAAAGCCTGAGAGCCAAATGATGATCCCCGGTCTCGACCATCTGAGACGTGCCTACGCCGTTACTTCCAGCGCGACGCAGATCACGCCACTGCTGGAATCGGCAGCGCTAGCGCGCGAGAGCGGCGCGGCGCGGGTCTTCCTCAAGCCGGAATCGCTGCAATGGGCGGGCTCGTTCAAGGTACGCGGCGCCTACTGGCGGCTGAAGCAGCTCTCGCCCGAGGAGGCGAAACGCGGCGTGGTGGCCTATTCCTCCGGCAATTTCGCGCAGGGACTGGCGGCGGCCGGCGAAGCGCTCGGCATCCCGGTCACCATCGTCATGCCGATCGACGCGCCGGCGGCCAAACGCGACGCGACAAAAGGTTATGGCGCGACGGTGGTGCTGACCGACCATGGCGACCGTCCGCGCGAGGAAGTGGCCTCCGCCCGGGCGCGCGAGATCTCGTCCGAACAGGGTCTCACGTTGCTGCATCCGTTCGACGATCCCGAGATCGTCGCCGGCCAGGCTGGCGCGGGCCTGGAAGCGCTCGACCAACTCGCGGCTCGCGACGCGCAGGCCGACATCGTGTTCTGCCCCGTCGGCGGCGGCGGATTGATCGGCGGCGTTTCGCTGGCTTTCCACTATCTCTCGCCGAAGACGGCAATTTACGGCGTCGAGCCGGAAGGGTTCAACGGCATGGGCAATTCGATAGCCCATGGCGAGATCGAAACCATGCCGCTGGTCGCGCCGTCGATCTGCGACGGACTGATGTCACGCCGGCCGGGCGTCACCCCATTTGCGGCGGTACGGGCTGCCGGCGTGAAGGGGCTGGCGGTTAGCGACACCGCTGTCCGTGCGGCCATGAGAATCGCCTTCGAGCGGATGAAACTAGTGCTGGAGCCATCCGGTGCAGCTTCGCTGGCCGCCCTGCTCTCCGGCACGGTCGACGTGAAGGGCAGGACCGTCGTGGTGATCGCCAGCGGCGGCAACGTCTCGCTGGCAGACTACATGAAACATGTCGAAAATGCTTGAAGCCGACTTCGTCATCGTCGGATCGGGTTCCGCCGGCTCGGCCATGGCCTATCGTCTGTCCGAGGACGGTAGCCATTCGGTCATCGTCATCGAATATGGCGGCTCCGACATCGGGCCGCTGATCCAGATGCCGTCGGCGCTGTCCTTCCCGATGAATATGAGCCTCTACGACTGGGGTTTTGCCAGCGAGCCGGAGCCGCATCTCGGCGACCGCGTGCTGGTGACGCCGCGCGGAAAAGTGCTGGGCGGCTCATCGTCGATCAACGGCATGGTCTATGTGCGCGGCCATGCCGGCGACTTCGACCACTGGGCCGAGCAAGGAGCGGCCGGCTGGGCCTATGCCGACGTGCTCCCGTATTTCAAACGCATGGAGAACGTACGGGGCGGCGAAGACGGCTGGCGCGGCACGGACGGGCCGCTCTTCGTGCAGCGCGGCAAGCGGAGCAATCCGCTCTATTCAGCCTTCGTGGCAGCCGGGTCGCAGGCCGGCTTTGAGCTTACCGAGGACTATAACGGCTCCAAGCAGGAAGGCTTCGGCGCGATGGAGCAGACCATCCATCGCGGGCGCCGCTGGTCGGCCGCCAACGCCTATCTGCGGCCGGCGCTGAAACGCGGGAATGTCAGCCTTGTCAAAGGCTTCGCCCGGAAAGTCGTCATCGAGAATCAACGTGCCGTCAGCGTCGAGATCGAAACGCGCGGCCAGATCCAGATCGTGCGCGCCAGGCGCGAGGTGATCGTCGCCGCCTCGTCGATCAACTCGCCGAAACTCTTGATGCTGTCCGGCATCGGGCCTGCCGCACATCTCCAGTCGAACGGCATCCCGGTTGTCGCCGACCGACCTGGCGTCGGCGCCAATCTCCAGGATCATCTGGAGCTTTACATTCAGCAGGAGGCGACGCAGCCGGTCACGCTGCATTCCGTGCTGAACCCGTTCTCCAAGGCGCTGATCGGTGCCGAATGGCTGTTCTTCAAGACGGGACTCGGTGCGACCAACCATTTCGAGGCGGCGGCCTTCGTCCGCTCGAAAGCGGGCGTCGACTATCCCGACATCCAGTTCCACTTCCTGCCGGCCGCTGTGCGCTACGATGGCAAGGCGGCGGCGAAGTCGCACGGTTTCCAGGCGCATGTCGGGCCGATGCGGTCGAAGTCGCGCGGCAGCGTCACGCTGCGCTCGCCCGATCCGTGGGCCAAGCCGGAAATCCGCTTCAACTACATGTCGCATCCCGACGACTGGGAGGAGTTCCGCCACTGCATCCGGCTGACGCGCGAGATTTTCGGGCAACCGGCCTTCGACGCCTATCGCGGCAAGGAAATCTCGCCGGGAGCGGACGTGCAGAGCGACGACCAGCTCGACGCCTTCATCCGCGAACATGCCGAGAGCGCCTTCCATCCCTGCGGCACCTGCCGGATGGGGCGGAGAAACGATCCGATGAGCGTCGTCGATCCAGAATGCCGGGTGATCGGCGTCGAGGGGTTGCGCGTTGCGGACTCGTCCATCTTTCCGCGCGTCACCAACGGCAACCTCAATGCGCCCTCGATCATGACCGGCGAGAAAGCCGCCGCCCATATCCTTGGGCGGCCGATGCTGCCGCCATCCAATCAGGAGCCCTGGATCAATCCGCGCTGGCGCGAAAGCGACCGGTGAAATCCCTGGGCTCGCCGTTCGCCGGCCAATCGGACATGACGAACAGCCGACAACGCTGTATCTGAACGCAAACTTAACTCGGTGGACCGCCAATGAAAGCCCAGCCGAAAACCTCGCACTACATCAACGGCAGCTATGTCGAGGACGAGCAAGGCCGTGAACTGCCGGTCGTCTACCCTGCCACCGGCGAGACCATCGCGACCCTGCATGCGGCAACGGAGAACACCGTCGAACTTGCCATCGAGGCGGCGCGGGCGGCCCAGCCGGCATGGGCGCGGCTGAAACCGGTCGAACGCGGCCGGGTGCTGCGGCGCGCCGCCGATATTCTGCGCGCCCGCAATGCCGAACTGGCGCGGCTGGAGACGCTCAATACCGGCAAGGCTATCCAGGAAACGCTGGTGGCCGATGCGGCTTCCGCCGCCGATGCGCTCGAATATTTCGGCGGAGCGGTCGCTGCCTTCGGAGGTGAATATACCGATCTCGGCGGGCCTTTCGCCTACACAAGGCGCGAAGCGCTCGGCGTCTGCGTCGGCATCGGCGCGTGGAACTACCCGATCCAGGTCGCCGGCTGGAAATCCGCCCCGGCGCTGGCCATGGGCAACGCCATGGTGTTCAAGCCTTCGGAAAACACGCCGCTGACGGCGCTGGCGCTGGCCGAAATCTATTCCGAGGCAGGCCTGCCCGACGGCATCTTCAACGTCGTCCAGGGTTTTGGCGATGTCGGCGCCGCGCTCGCCGGCCACGAAGCGGTTGCAAAAGTGTCAATGACCGGATCGGTGCCGACCGGTCGCAAAGTGATGGCGCTCGCCGGTTCGCTGATGAAACACGCCACGATGGAACTCGGCGGGAAATCGCCGCTTATCGTCTTCGACGACGCCGATCTGGAGAACGCGGTCGGCGGCGCCATGCTCGGCAATTTTTATTCGACCGGCCAAGTGTGCTCCAACGGCACGCGCGTCTTCGTCCAGAAAGGCCTGCACGACCGTTTCCTCGGGCGACTGGTCGAACGCTCCAAGAAAATCCGTATCGGCGATCCGCTCGATCCCGAAACGCAGATGGGGCCGCTGATCAGCAGGGCGCAGCACGACAAGGTTTTGGGCTATATCGACATCGGCCGGCAGGAGGGCGCGGACCTCCGCCACGGCGGCGGCATACCCTCCCTGCAGGGTTTCGAGGGAGGGTTCTTCGTCGAGCCGACGATCTTCGCGGGCGTGACCGACCGGATGCGCATCGCGCGCGAGGAGATATTCGGACCGGTGATGACCGTCCTGTCCTTCGACGACGAAGACGAGGTCGTGGCCCGCGCCAACGATACCGAGTTCGGGCTGGCTGCCGGCGTCTTCACCCGCGACCTGCCGCGCGCCCACCGCGTCATCGCCGACCTCCAGGCCGGCACATGTTGGATCAACGCCTACAATCTGACACCGGTCGAGATACCCTTCGGCGGCTACAAACAGTCGGGCATCGGCCGCGAGAACGCACTGGACGCGCTCCGCCACTATTCACAGGTAAAGTCGGTCTATGTCGAAACCGGCGACGTCGCCAGCCCCTATTGATATCGGCAGCCCACATCGTTCGGGACGACGGGGTCGCAGGTGTCTAAGGCCGTCTTCGCCCTGAGCGATGCTTAGGCTCAATAGAACAAATCGTATCGCGCGCCCTCTCCAACCCGATGGCCTTCCCCTGCCGGACGCTGCCCAGCCGTCCGAGACACGCTGGTCAAAATCCACGTGAAATCAGTGCGTTAAAACCTCGCACCGGCATATCGAATAGCCGTGTCGATTCCTGCTCACAACCTGCCTTTTCACGCTTGCGGCTTTGTCCGGCGGCGGCTATAAGCCCGCGTCTGGTCACGGAGTGTAGCGCAGTCTGGTAGCGCACGTCGTTCGGGACGACGGGGTCGCAGGTTCAAATCCTGCCACTCCGACCAGTTTTCACAAGGATCCCGATCTTTGCTGCATGCCGTTCGCTTACGGCATTCCCCAGTTTTTAATCACGCCTGCCCCAAGGCGACACGGGCTTGTATCGCGAAGACCTCAAGCGATCGTCATTTCGGCCCTGGTGCCCAAGCCTGGCGTGACAAGGGCAGACGTCCGGTCTCCTTCGGCGACGAAAGCGCAATCAGCGTCTCGGTACGCTGCACGCCGGGAACAGCCTTGACGATTGCGTTCAGGAAAGCTTCCAGGTCGCGGGTTGTGTGGGTTCGCACCTTTAGCAGATAGTTCCACGCGCCGGTGACATGATGGCATTCGAGGATCGCCGTCTCGTTGGCGACGCGCGCAAGAAACGCCTCCTCGGTTGCGGGATCGTTCCAGCCGACGAACACGAAGGCCAGCAAATCGAGGCGCAGCGCCGGCGCGGATAGCGTCGCGTGGACGCCCTCTATCACCCCGCGCTCGTGGAGTTTCCGGACGCGGTCGTTTACCGAGGAAACAGCCAGGCCCACCGCCTTGCCGAGTTCGGCATAAGGGGTGCGGCCGTTTTCCTGGAGAAGGCTCAGGATCGTCCGGTCGGTCTCGTCCAGATCGTTCATCGTTCATGTCTGCCCCTGTCGAGGCGTGCGGTCAATTGCGATGCCGCGAAATCAAGCCACCGCTTGGCGTATCCGGATAAATGACGGGTGAATTTGTCATATACCGGACAATATTCGGACTATCCCGCACAACGTCCGGAAATTCATGGAAAGCCCAATTTGATCGGCCTATAGGCCATTCAACCGCAGCGGGCATGCCGCAACGTCAGCATGCCGAAGCCGCACAACCGACACACCGGAGAGCGTCCTCATGGCGACCATAACCTATGACTACGGAAAGATTCTCAACCCCGTGGTTCTCACCGACGCCTACACCACGAACAATCAGGGTTCGCCGTCCATCGCCCTGCTGAAGGACGGCACGCTGGTGACGACCTTCAATCATTTCGGCACGACCCAGCTTGCGATGAGTGCCTACAAGGCCGGCACCGATCCATCCAATTCGACGCCGCTGTTCGAGAAGGCGCCGGTCAACTCGACGCTCAACGGCGACCAGTTCGACAGCCAGACTGTCGGGCTGACCGGAGGCGGCTTCGTCGCCATCTTCAATGACATGAGTTCCGGCGCGAACCAGATCCGCTACCGCGTCTTCGACAGCAGCGGCAATGCGCTCGGGCCGGACGCGGTCGTCTTCGAAGGCTTCGAGACGACCAAGTTGGGCGGCGTCGCGGCGCTGAAGGATGGCGGCTTTGTCATCACCTTCGAGACCGACGATTCCACCGGCGACCAGAATGCCGACTTCGCCCGCTTCGACGCCAACGGCGTGCTGAAGGGAGGCTGGGCCATCGACGACCTGCCGCAGACCACCGCCGCCGCGCCCACGGTCGCTGCGCTAACGAATGGCGGCTTCGTGACCGCCTGGTCCGAGCACGACGGCCAGAAATGGAAGACCTATGTCAGCAAATACAGCGACAACAACTCCTCGCTTACCGGCAAGATCCTGGTCGACAACATCGGCGGCGGCACCGGCAACGAACCGCAGGTCATTGGCCTGAAGGACGGCGGCTTCGCCGTGGCCTATCTCGACTACTCGTCGGGTAATTTCGACCAGAAGATGCGCATCTACAACGAGGACGGCACCGCCCGCACCGCCGCCTTCAAAATCAATCAGGTCATCGACGGGACCCAGGCCAATCCGTCGCTCACCTTGCTGGACAACGGCTTCATCGCGGTTACCTGGGATACGACGCCGCAAGGCAGCGCCAACACCGATATCGCTGGCAGGATCTACGACCGCAACGGCGTGGCGATAACCGGCGAGTTCCTTGTCGCCAGCGGCGCCAGCGACGAGAAGGGCGGCAACGGCGTCGGGCTCGCGGGCGGTATTCTGGCTTATGTCTACGAGACCAAGGACGTTACATTCGACGGCAGCGGCAGCGGCATCGCCTTCACCGAGATGCAAATCAGCCGCACCACGGTCGGCAACGGCACCGATGAGACGCTGAAGGGCGACGAGTTGGTGGACCGGATCTTCGGCGGCGGCGGCAAGGACACGATCACCGCGGGCGGCGGCAACGACATCGTGGAAGGCGGCGCCGGCGGCGACAAGCTGGACGGCGGCACCGGCCTCAACACGCTGAGCTACGAAAGTTCGCTGATCGGGGTCGAGATCGACCTTTTGGGCGGCACCGCGAAATACGGAGACGCGGAAGGCGACACCATCGTCTACAACTCGTTCTTCAGGGTCGTCGGCTCGGCGACGGGAGACGACACGCTGTACGGCACCAACGGCAACAATCGGCTGGAGGGCGGCGGCGGCAAGGACACGCTGGCCAGCAACGGCGGCCATGATGTGCTTTCGGGCGAAGGCGGCGACGATTTCCTCGTCGCCTCGAAGAGCACGGGCAGCACATTCGACGGTGGCGATGGCATCGACTGGATCAGCTACGAATCGGAAGCGGTGGGGATCACGCTGAACCTCGACGGCAGCGCCAATGCCGGCGGCGCCAGCAACGACAAGGTCTATGGGATCGAGAATGCCTACGGGTCGTCGCACGACGACACGATCACCGGCACCGACGGCGTCGACAACGTGCTCGACGGCAGCGAAGGACTGGACAAGCTCTCCGGCCTCGGCGGCAACGACATGCTGAAGGGCGGGATCGGCAACGACACGCTCGACGGCGGCAAGGGCAACGACACGCTGGATGGCGGCCAGGACGACGACGTCCTGATCGTTGACGCTGCCGGCGACATCGTCGTCGAAATTGCCGGGGGTGGCGCGGCGGACCGTGTCATGGCACGGGCGAGTTACACGCTGGCGGCGGATGCCGACATCGAGAAGCTGACGACCACGTCCTCGGCCGGAGTGACGGCGATCGACCTCACCGGCAACAAGCTGTCGCAGGAGATCGTGGGCAATGCCGGCGAGAACACGCTGAAGGACGGCGGCGGCGCGGCCGACGTCCTGCGCGGGTTAGGCGGCGACGATACCTATCTCGTCTACAGCGTCGGCACCACCGTCATCGAAAGCGCCGCCCAGGGGGCGCTGGACAAGCTGCTGACGAATATCGACTATGCGCTGGGAGCGGGCGTCCATGTCGAGCAGCTCGCCACCACGAGCGGCGCAGGAGTGTCGGGGATCGACCTGACCGGCAACGAGATCGCGCAGACGGTGATCGGCAATGCCGGCTCGAACATCCTCGACGGCAAGGAGGGGTCGGACTCACTCAGCGGCCTCAGCGGCATGGACTTCTTCGTGTTCTCGACGGCGCTGGGCGCGGCCAACGTCGACGAGATCACCGACTTCAGCGTGGCCGCGGACACGATCCGGCTCGACGGCGGCATCTTCGCGTCGGCCGGAGGGGTGGGCGGGCTGGCAGCGGGAGCGTTCCGTGCCAATGCCACGGGGGCGGCAGCCGATGCCAGCGACCGCATCGTCTATGAGACCGACACCGGAAAGCTGTTCTACGACGCCGACGGCAATGGCGCGGGCGCCGGCATCCACTTCGCGACGGTTGCGGCCGGGCTGGCGCTCACCAATGCGGATTTCGAGGTGATTTGATCAGACGCCTGTGAGCAAGCCGGCGATGAGCGGGACCTTGAAGCGTGTCAGGCCGGCACGCTTCAGATCAACGGCGGGTTCCGCTGATCGCCGCGCCCAACGAGGCCGTCTTCGTCCGGGACCGCCTCGTCGGTGTTGGCGTAGGTTCCCTCATCGGTATCGCCGGCAGGATCCTGCGCCTCATCAACAGAGCTGCGGCCGGTCTCGTCGCCGGTGCGGCGCTCCTCCTGCGGCTTCCCGTCAGGGGTCAATCTCGGCGGGCGCGCATAACCGGTCATGGCACTTCTCCAAGTTCGAGAACCAAACGTGGCACCATGGAAGGAGTTGCACCTCAGACAAAAGACAACGCCCGCGCTTCGAGCGCGGGCGCAATCGGTCCGACAGAGACCCGAGATCAGCAACGGGCGATGTAACGACGTCCGTCGCGGCCGCGATAGTAGCACTTGCCCGGCTGGTCGGCGACGTTGCCGATCAGCGCGCCCACCGCCGTGCCGGCGATGCCGCCGATAATCGCGCCGCCGGCATCGCCACTGGCCAGACCACCGATAAGCGCGCCGCTCGCACCGCCGATCACTGCGCCCTTTTCGGTGTTGTTGCAGCCGGCAACGCCAGCCGCGACTGCCAGGACGATCAAAATCTTCTTCATGGGTGGAAAATCCCTCTCTCGCTTCGACGTGTATCGTAACGTCCTGAGAAGCCTAACGTTCCCTCGGCATCGCCGCAAGGATCGTCGTCAATCTTGGCTAACCGTCCTTTCCGTTACATTCATAAGGCGGGCGGCATGTAGCGGTTACACAGCATTTGTAAGCTTCAATCATTCCAGATGGATATGCCTTAGGGACCCGGCCTCTTGCCCCAATGCCGGGTCTCATTTTCTTAAAAATCCGGTCGAATCAAGGCTCTAGCCTGCCGCCCGAAACCTAGTCTCATCGACAGCCGCTGCCATCAAGGTGCGCGTATAGTCCTCGTGCGGGCGGTCGAAGATCACGTCGGTTTCGCCCTGTTCGACGATCCTGCCTTCCTTCATGACGATGATGTAGTCGGCCATAGCGCGCACGACCGAAAGATCGTGGCTGATGAACAGGTAGGACAGTTCATGCGCCTGCTGGAGGTCGCGCAGCAACTCGACGATCTGCTTTTGCACCGACCGATCCAACGCGGATGTCGGCTCGTCGAGCACGACAACCCTGGGCTTGAGGATCATGGCACGGGCGATCGCGATGCGCTGGCGCTGGCCACCGGAAAACTCGTGCGGGTAGCGGTTGCGCATCGCAGGATCGAGGCCGACTTCGCGCAACGCCTCGACGGCGCGGCGGTCGCGGTCGGCCTTCGACAGGCTGGGCTCATGGACGAGAAGGCCCTCGGTGACGATCTGGCCCACGGTCATGCGCGGCGACAGCGAACCGAACGGATCCTGGAACACCAGTTGCAATTCGCGCCTCAGAGGGCGCATCTCCTCGCGGTCCAGTTTGGCGATGTCCTTCATTCCGAAGCGGATGACGCCCTGGCTGGGCAAAAGGCGCAACAAGGCACGGCCGAGCGTTGATTTGCCCGAACCAGATTCGCCGACGATGCCGATCGTCTGCTGCTGCCTGAGCGCCACGGAAATCTTGTCGACGGCACGCAGGATCATCGAATCGCCAGCGAGAAAGCCGCCGCCGATCTCGAAAGTGACCTCGACGCCACGTCCCTCCAGCACCACCGGCGCCCCGGTGGGCGGCAGCGCCTTGCGACCTGTCGGCTCAGCGGCCAGCAGCATTTTGGTGTAGGCGTGCTGAGGCGCCGAGAAGATCACTTGTGTAGCCCCCTCCTCTACCACCTCGCCCGAGCGCATGACATAGACCCGGTCGGCCAAGCGGCGGACGATGCCGAGATCGTGGGTGATGAAAACGATGGCCATGCCGAGCTTGCGTTGCAGGTCGGCAAGCAATTTCAGGATCTGCGCCTGCACGGTGACGTCGAGCGCCGTGGTCGGCTCGTCTGCAATCAGGATGTCCGGGTCATTGGCCAGCGCCATGGCGATCATCACCCGCTGACGCTGGCCGCCGGACATTTCATACGGATAAGACCGCAGCCGCCGCCGGGGCTCCGGTATGCGAACCAGTTCGAGCAGGCGCAGCGCCTCGGCGTGAGCGGCCTTGGCATCGAGCCCCCGGTGCCTGCGGATCGGCTCCACAAGCTGGCTGCCGACCGTGTAGAGCGGATCGAGCGAGGTCATCGGTTCCTGGAAGATCATGCTGATCTTCGAGCCGCGGATCTTGTTCAGCTCGCTTTTCGAAAGGCCGAGCAGATTGCGGCCTCGATATTCCACCGCTCCGCTCGCACTTCCGTTCGACGCCAGCAGGCCCATGGCCGCCATCATCGTCTGGCTCTTTCCCGAACCGGACTCGCCGACGATCGCCACCGTCTCGCCGGCATCGACCCGCAGGTTAACGCCCTTTACGGCGTTCACGGTGCCGTCGAGTGTGCGGAAGCCGACACGCAGGTCCCTAACCGAGAGAATGGGGTTTCCCTCGGTCATGTCAGCGGTCCTTCGGATCGAGCGCGTCGCGCAGGCCGTCGCCGACAAAATTCAGCGCGAACAGCGTCGACACCAGGAACAGCGCCGGGAACAGCAACAGCCAGTTTGCCGAGCCGATGTTCTTGGCGCCGACAGAGATCAGCACGCCCCAGCTCGTCATCGGCTCCTGCACGCCGAGTCCAAGGAAGGACAGGAAACTCTCGAGGATGATCACCTGCGGCACCAGCAGCGTCATGTAGATGACGACGACACCGAGCAGGTTGGGAACAATGTGGCGCGACACGATGCCGACCCGGGATACGCCGAGCGCCTCGGCCGCCTGCACATATTCCTGGCGGCGGATCGAAAGCGCCTGGCCCCGGACGATGCGGGCCATGTCCAGCCAAAGCACCGCGCCGACGGCCAGGAACATAAGCACGAAATTTCTTCCGAAAAACACCACCAGCATGATGACGAAAAAGATGAACGGCAGCGAATAAAGCACATCGACGATGCGCATCATCACCTCGTCAGCGCGCCCGCCGAGGAAACCCGCCGTCGCGCCGTAGATCACGCCGATAACCACGGCGACGACACCGGCGAGCAGGCCGATGGCCAGCGACACGCGCCCCGCCATCAGGGTTCGCGACAGCAGGTCGCGCCCGGTATTGTCTGTGCCGAACAGAAAATACTGCTGCTTGATGCCGGCGCTCATCGTCATGGTCAGCCCGTCGGCCGACTTGTCCTCGACCTTGGCGTCGTCGAACGTGTCGGAGCGGTCGAGATAGCGCGTGTTTCGCTCGTCGATCGCGCGTGAGGAGGTGACGGTGAGGAAGACGCGCTCGCCCTCCTGTCGCCATTCCTTGAGGTCGACACGCATCCGCTTCATCACGTCCGCCAGCGCCGTCTCGATCATCTCCGGCTTCGGATAAGCCGAGAGGCTCGGTGGAGTGCGCACGTAGTCGGCATAGATGGTGGTGTACTGGTGCGGGACGAACCAAGGACCGGCGATGCAGACCACGGCCATCAGGCACAGGTAGATCAGGCTGACCATGGCGGCGCGGTTGGCCTTCAGCCGCGCCCAGGCGTCACCCCAGAACGACCGTCCGGCAACAGCCTCGACAAGGACGGCGTCAGTCATAGCGCACCCTCGGATCGACCACGGCGTAGAGGATGTCGACGATCAGGTTGAAGAGGATGGTGAAGATGGCGATCACAACCACTGTGCCCATCACCAGCGTATAATCGCGGTTGAGCGCGGCATCGACGAAATACCGGCCGACACCCGGAATCGAAAAGATCGTCTCGACGATGATCGAGCCCGTGAGCAGCGCCGCCGCCGCCGGCCCGGCGTAGGAGACTATCGGCAACAAGGCGCCTCGCAAGGCATGGCGCACCACCACCGACCATTCGGAAAGGCCCAGCGCACGGGCAGTGCGGATGTGATTGGAACGCAGGGATTCGATCATGGAGCCGCGCATCAGTCGCGCCACGATGGCGATCTGCGGCAGCGACAGGGTGAGGACCGGCCCGATCTTGTTCAGAAATGCGCCGTCGCCCCAGCCGCCTATGGGCAGCAAGGTCCAGGTCAGTCCGAACAGAAGCTGGATCACCGGTGCGACGACGAAGGTCGGGATGGTGCTTCCCGCAGTCGCGGTGGCGATGACCGCGTAGTCGCCCAGCTTATTCTGGTTCAGCGCCGCGACGATGCCCAACGCGGATCCCACAACCAGCGCCAGCAGAAGCGCCATGGAGCCCAATTGTATAGAAATGGGCAAGCCGTTCGCGAACAGTTCGCCGACGGTGAAGTCAGGTAGATTGTAGCTCGGACCGAAATTGCCCTGCAGCAAGTTCTTCAAATAATTGAAATATTGAAGCCAGAGAGGATCATTCAACCCGAACTGGGCTTCCAAGTTCGCCCTGATTTCCGGACTTAGCCCCCGCTCCTGATTGAAAGGCCCCCCAGGCGCAACCCTGATCAGGAAGAACGCCAGCGTGACGATGACAAACAGCGTGGGAATGGCAGTCAGCAGCCGCCTGAGGACATAGATCAGCATGAGGCAAGACCTCGCTAAAAAGTCCGCAAGCCGCTCCACAAATGTGGAGCGGCCATTTTGCGGGCAGTCTTACTGGGTCTTGTTCATGAAGCGCGACGGATGAACGTCCATGACGTTATCCTCGAAGCCCGACAGCTTCGGCGAAACGATGTTCTTGTAGTTGTAGTACAGCAGCGGGATGATGGCGATGTCGTCGACCACCTCCCGCTCGGCTTCGCCCAGCAGCTTCATGCGCTCTTCCGGATTACCGCCGGCTGCCGCCGCCTTGTTCATCAATTCCTCGAACTTCGCGCTGTCGTAGTTCGAGTAGTTGTTGCCGCTTGCCTTGCGGAGCGTGCCCAGGAAAGTCTCCGGGTCCTTGTAGTCGGCGATCCAGCCGATACGGGCAACGTCATAGTCGCCCTTCTGCTCCAGATGCGCGTAGTGCGTCTTGGTATCGGTATTGAGCAGCGTCACCTCGATACCGAGCGGCTTCAGCTGCTCCTGGATGGCGACAGCGGTGTTCTTATGGTTCTCCGACGTATTGTAGCGGATTTCCATCTTCAGCGGCTTGTCGGGACCGTAGCCAAGCTTTTCCAGAACCGCCTTGGCTTCGTCCTCGCGGTCGATCTGCGATTTGTCGGCATAGGTCGCCATCGCTGCCGTGTACCCCTGGATGCCGGGCGGGACCATGGAATAGCCGGGAGCCATCGAGTTGTTCCAGACCTTCTCGGCGAGGAAGTCGCGGTCGATCGCTTCCGAGATGGCGGTGCGCAGTTCGACATTGTCCCACGGCGCCTTGTCCGTCTTGATCGCGTAATAATAGCTGCCGAGATAGGGCGCGACGCGGATCTGGTCGCCGAACTTCGCCTTCAAGTCGGCAAGCTGTTCGGTGGGCAGATCGTCATAGCTGTCCAGTTCGCCAGCCTCGAAGCGCTTCATCGCGGAAGAGCGGTCTTCGGTCGGGATGAAGTTCACGACGTCGATCTTGACATTGGCCGCGTCGTAGAACTTGGGGTTCTTGACCATCTTCATGTGGTCGTTCGGAACCCATTCTGCCAGCGTGAAAGCGCCGTTCGAAACCAGCTTGCCCGGTTTGATCCAGTCGGCCGGCTCCTTTTCGATCGCGGCCTTGCTGACGGGATAGGCGGCCTGGTGCGTCAGCATTTCCAGGAAATAGGGCGTCGGCGCCTTCAGCGTGATCTCCAGCGTGCCCGCGTCGATCGCCTTGACGCCCATCTCCTCGGGCTTGGCCTTGCCGGTGTTGATTTCCTCGGCATTGACGATCGGATAGAGCATCGAGGCATATTCCGCGCCGGTCGCCGGATCCTCGAGGCGGCGGAACGAATAGACGAAATCCTCTGCCGTCACCGGGCTGCCGTCCGACCAGGTCGCGCCGGCGCGCATCTTGAAGGTGTAGGTCTTGCCGTCGTCCGAAACGGTCCAGCTTTCGGCCGCGCCGGGGATCACTTCCGCCTTGGCGTCCTGCATGACCAGGCCCATGAACAGGTCGCGCAGCACGTTCGCTTCATAGACGGTCGAAGTCTTGTGCGGGTCGACGGATTCCGGCTCGGCGGCGCTGCCGCGGTTATACACAACTTCGGCGAAGGCCGGCGCCAACATCACGCCGCCAGCCGCCGTCAGGCTCGCGGCAAATACCGTCGCCTTCAACAGGTTTCGCATCTTCATTTTGGTCGATCTCCCACTTGGCCACGGCCCCTCAGCCGCGGCATGTGCCTTTTTGTGCCTGGCAATGACGCCGGCACGGTGAAAGCGGCCCGGATTGCCCGTGGCCGCCCCGTGCCGCGACACTAGCACCGGCGAACGCTAATTCAACCGTCCCGAGAGGTCACGCAGAGGAAGTTGCTCCTGACGTATGGATGGCAACAGCCTCGGTCCAGCGAGGTGGGCCAATCGTGTCCTCGCCGCCAAGGGTTCAGGCCACTCTTCCGACGAACACACCATGTGCCGGCAGCACCAATTTTTCACCGCTGACCGTTCCCTCCGCACCGGGAAAGCCGATGGCAGCCGCGCCGCTGAGACCAGACGGCAGTCCGGCCTCCGTGGGAGCGCTGGCAAAACTGAAGGCGCAGAGCAGCTTTTCGTTTCCCGCCTCGCGCGTGAAGATCAGCACATTTTCTGGCCCGTCCACAAGTTCGATCGAGCCCTTCGTCAGCGCTTGCTCACCATCGCGGAATTTCAGCACCGCACGATAATGCGCCAACACCGAATCGGCTTGGCGCTCCTGCCGATCAACCGCCAGTTGCCGGTGTGCATCAGGCACCGGCAGCCATGGCTTGCCGGTGGTGAATCCGCCGGCATGCGCCCCCGACTCCCAGGGTATCGGCGTGCGGCAACCGTCGCGGCCCTTGTAGCCCGGCCAGAAGCGGATGCCATAGGGGTCGACCAGATCCTTGAAGGCAAGCTCGGCTTCCTCCAGCCCGAGTTCCTCCCCCTCATAGATGCAGATCGAGCCGCGCAGACAGGCGAGCAAAGCGATGGCGAATTTCGCGGTTTCCGCCGGCGAAGCTCCTGGCTTGGTCCAGCGGGTCACGTGGCGGATCACGTCGTGATTGGAAAATGCCCAACAGATCCAGCCATCGGTGACCGAGGTTTCGAAGGCAGCGATGCATTTCCTGACATGCGCTGCGGAGAAATCCGGCCCAAGCATGTCGAAAGTGTAGGACATGTTGAGCTTGTCGCCCCCCGACGTATAGGCAGCGACCGTCTTCAGCGACCGCTTACCGTCACCGACCTCGCCCACCGAGGCGCGGTTGTCGTACTCATTCAACAGCGCGCGGAACCGCTTGAGGAAGGCGAGGTTTTCCGGCTGCGTTTTATCGTAGAGATGGTTCTGGTACTCGTAGGGATTGGTCTGCTTCGCCTTTTCCGCCTTGCCGAGCTTCAGCGGCGGGTTGTCGCGCAGTTTTTGGTCGTGGACATAGAAATTCACCGTGTCCAGCCGGAAACCGTCGACGCCGCGATCCAGCCAAAAGCGCACGGCGGCGAGCAATGCCTCCTGCGCCTGCGGATTGTGGAAGTTGAGGTCTGGTTGCGACGCCAGGAAATTGTGCAGGTAATATTGCTTGCGCACCGAATCCCATTCCCAGGCAGGCCCGCCAAAAATGGACAGCCAGTTGTTCGGCGCGGAGCCGTCGGGTTTCGGGTCGGCCCAGACATACCAGTCGGCCTTGGGGCTTTTCCGGCTCGACCGGCTTTCCGCGAACCACGGATGCTTGTCCGACGAATGCGACAGCACCTGGTCGATGATGATCCTCAGCCCCAGCCGGTGCGCCTCGGCAATCATCTTGTCGAAATCGGCGAGTGTGCCGAACATCGGATCGACGTCGCAGTAGTCGGACACGTCGTAGCCCATGTCCGCCATCGGCGACTTGAAGAAGGGCGACAGCCAGACTGCATCGACGCCGAGCGAGGCGATGTGGCCGAGGCGGCTTGTGATACCCTTCAGGTCGCCGCTGCCATCGCCGGTCGTGTCCTGATAGGAGCGTGGATAGACTTGGTAGATCGCGCAGCCACGCCACCAGTCGGACGATGCATTCATTCGGCTTTCTCCACAAAACACAGGCAGGCGCGGCCGGCTGCGAGCAACGGCGCGGACTGGCCTATCGGGTCGCCCAAGATCTTGACCCATCGGAATCCAGCCCGCTCCGGCAAGGAGAACGCCGTGGCCCGCCGGTCGCCGTTGACGACCACCGCAACACGCGAGCCGTCCTCGCCGGCCAGCACCATCGTCAGCCGGCTGCGCCCGGGGTCGGTCCAGTCCTGTTCGGTCATCGGCCGGCCCGCCTCCGTAAGCCAGTCGACCTCTGGCAGCCCGCTCTCGTTCGCCTGACCGGTCAAGAACGCGCAATCGCGCAACGTCGGCAATTGCTTACGGATCGCGGTAAGCACGAACGCAAACTCTTCCAGCTCGCGATCCCGCCCCGCCCAGTCGAGCCAGAATGCTACGTTGTCCTGCGCATAGGCATTGTTGTTGCCGTGCTCGGTGCGGCCAAACTCGTCGCCGGCTGTGAGCATGATCGTGCCACGTGAAAGGAACAGCGTCGCGAGCAAAGCCTTGAGGTCGCGGCGGCGCTCGGTCAGGATTGCGGCATCGGCCGTTTCTCCTTCGACGCCATTGTTCCACGAAAAATTCTCGTTGTGACCGTCACGGTTCATCTCGCCATTGGCCTCGTTGTGCTTGCGCTCATAGGCGACAAGGTCGGCCAGCGAAAATCCGTCATGCGCGGCGAGAAAATTCACGGTTCGTGTTGCCGCGCCCTTGAAGACATCGGACGAGCCGGCCAGCCTTGTCGCCAGCGTGCCGACCATGCCGCGGTCGCGCCTCCAGAAACGTCTGACATCATCACGGAACCGGTCGTTCCATTCGAGGAAGGGCGCGGGGAAATTGCCGAGTTGATAGCCGTCCGGCCCGATATCCCACGGCTCGGCGATCAACACGCGATCCTTGAGAACGGTATCCTCGCGCAACGCCCTGAATAGCGGCGCGTCCGGGTCGAAGCCTTCATCATTGCGTCCGAGGATCGGCGCGAGATCGAAACGGAAACCGTCGACGCCGGCATGGCGAACGAAATGCCGCAGCGAATCCAGAACCAGTTCCCGAACCACCGGACGGTCGCAGGCCACCGTATTGCCTGTGCCGGTGTCGTTGACGAGCTTTCCAGGGTCACCGGGCGCATGGCGGTAATAAGTCCCGTTGTCGAGCCCGCGTAGCGACAGCGTCGGCCCGAACTGGTCGCTCTCTCCGGTGTGATTGAAGACGAGATCGAGGATGACGCCGATGCCGGCATTGCGGAGCGTCGCCACCGTCTCCCGCAATTCCGCAATTCCGTCCGGCGCGATGCGCGGATCTAGCCCCATGAAGGAGACCGGGTTGTAACCCCAGGCATTGGTCAGGCCGAGCGGGCCAAGATGACGCTCGTCGATCCATGCCGTCACCGGCATCAACTCGACCGCCGACACATTCAACTTGACGAGGTGGTCGACGACCGCCGGATGCGCGAGCGCGGCGATTGTCCCGCGCAGTTCCTCCGGCACATCCGGATGAAGTTTCGTGAAAGCCCGGACCTGCACTTCGTAGATCAGCCCGCCCGGCAAGAACAGCGGCGGCTCCGCCTTCACCGGCTCCGGCAGAGCGGTGACAACCGCCTTCGGCATCAGCGCCGCCGTGTCACCACCCGCGCCGCGCTTCAGCGCCAACCGCATGTCATAGGCATAGGGCCGGTCGATCGCGACAGCATAGGCGTCCATCAGCAGCTTGTCGGGATCGAACCAGAGGCCCTGGTCGGGGGCGTAAGGTCCGTCAGCGCGAAACCCGTAGCGTTGGCCTGCACCAAGGCCAGGAACGCTCGCGCTGAACACACCGCCTTCGCCAGCATTCATCTCGATGCGGGCTGTCTCGATGTCGTCATCGAAAAGGCAGAGCCAGATACGCTCCGCCGCGCCGGACCAGACAGCGAAGTCGGTGCCGGAGGCAGTGACTGACGCGCCGAGGCGAGGTGTCTTTGAACTCATCTGTCGTCGGGATGGCGAATAAGGGGCGGCAGGAAAGCTCCGGGGGCCGCGACGGCCGATCTCCCTCCTTGTGGGGGAGATGTCCGGCAAGACACAGGGGGGCGTGAAGAAATGCCACGATGGCAGGTGGCGGCCGCTGGCATCTGACCGGAACGCAAGCGCCCGCCGAAACGCAGGTCCGCTCGGGCAGGCGCTCTACGCTGCCCCCCTCTGGCCTGCCGGACATCTCCCCCACAAGGAGGGAGATTGGCCTTCATGGCCGCCATCAAGTAATCACGCTCGGTTTGTTCCTGCCGGTGTGGCTGCGGATTCCGGCGATATCATCGGCTGCGCCGATCAGATCGGCAAGCGCCTCCTGCGTGTCGAGATCGAGCCGGTCCCGTTCGTAGCGCTCGACATAGAGCCGCAGCGTCGCGCCGGAGGTGCCGGTGCCGGAAAGCCGGATGACGAAGCGCGACCCGCCCTCGAACAGCACGCGGATGCCCTGGTGCTCACTGATCGAGCCGTCAACCGGATCGTGATATGCAAAGTCATCCGCCTTCTCGACTGTCAGTCCGCGCAGCTTCGTTCCGGGCAGAGAGTCGAGCTTGGCGCGCAGTTCCGACACGAGCTGGTTGGCGGCGTTAGAATCCACCTCCTCGTAGTCATGGCGCGAATAATAGTTGCGGCCATAAGTTGCCCAATGCTTCTCGGCGATCGCCTTGGCGCTCTCCTTGCGCACAGCTAGAATATTCAGCCAGAGCAGCACGGCCCACAGCCCGTCCTTCTCGCGCACATGGTCGGAACCGGTGCCGGCACTTTCCTCGCCGCAGATCGTCGCCATGCCGGCGTCGAGCAGGTTGCCGAAGAACTTCCAACCCGTCGGCGTCTCGTACATGCCGACGCCGAGCTTTGCCGCGACGCGGTCGGCCGCGCCGCTGGTCGGCATGGAGCGGGCTATGCCCTTCAATCCAGCCTTGTAGCCGGGCGCCAGATGCGCGTTGGCCGCCAGCATAGCCAAAGAATCCGACGGCGGAATGAAGATGCCCTTGGCGATGATCAGATTGCGGTCGCCGTCGCCGTCCGAGGCGGCGCCGAAGTCCGGGGCGTCCAGACCCATCATCTCGTCGTAGAGATGTTTTGCGTGGACAAGGTTCGGGTCCGGATGATGGCCGCCGAAATCCTCGAGCGGCTTGAAGTTTCGCGCCGTGCCGTTCGCGGCGCCCAGCCGGTGTTCAAGGATTTCCTTTGCGTAGGGGCCGGTCACGGCATGCATGGCATCGAAGCGCATGCGGAAACCGCCCGAAAACATCGCGCGGATCGCCTCGAAGTCGAACAGCGTCTCCATCAGTTCGGCATAGTCCTTGACCGGATCGATCACCTCGACGGTCATGCCGGCCACGTCGAAGCTCTTCACCGTATCGATGTCGACCTCGCCGATATCGGCGATTTTGTACATCGAGATCGCGCGGGTGCGCGCAAAGATCGCGTCAGTAATCTTCTCCGGCGCCGGCCCTCCGTTGCCGATATTGTATTTTATGCCGAAATCCTCGTGCGGCCCGCCGGGATTGTGGCTGGCCGACAGGATAAGCCCGCCAAACGCCTTGTATTTGCGGATGACGTTGGACGCGGCCGGTGTCGACAGAATACCGCCCTGGCCTACGATCACCTTGCCGAAACCGTTGGCGGCCGCCATGGCGATCGCCTTCTGGATCACCTCGCGGTTGTAGAACCGCCCGTCCCCGCCGATCACCAGCGTCTTGCCGGCAAAACCCTCCAGCGCGTCGAACACCGACTGAATGAAATTCTCGGCATAGTTCTTCTGTTGGAACACCGGCACCTTCTTGCGCAGGCCGGAAGTGCCGGGTTTTTGGTCGGTAAAGGGAGTGGTCTCGACGCTGCGTATCATGTGTCAGGCCGCTTTCCTTGCGATCAGTGATTTGTAGAGTTCGGCATATTTCGCGGCGCTCCTGTGCCAGGAGACATCCGCCTTCATGCCCTGCTTCTGGATCGTGTTCCATGTAGCGCGGTCGCCGTGCAGGTCCACCATGCGCCGCACCGCCTGAAGCAGCGCGGCGGCGCTCTCCGGAGCAAACTGCAGCCCTGTGGCCACGCCCGCCGCAACCGCCGCCTCGTTGGCGTCGATGATCGTATCGGCGAGGCCGCCGGTGCGCGCCACCATCGGCACGCAACCATAGCGCAGGCCGTAGAGCTGTGTGAGGCCGCAAGGTTCGAACCTCGACGGAATGACGATTGCGTCACAGCCGCCCTGCATGATGTGCGACAGCGCCTCGTCATAACCGATCACCACGCCGACCCGGCCACGATGACGCGCGGCAGCGGCGTGCAGAGCGCCCTCCAGCCCGGAATCGCCCGAGCCGAGCACGGCGATCTTCACGCCGGCGGCCACGATCTCGTCGACCACGGCGGCAAAGACGTCCATCCCCTTCTGCCAGGTCAGCCGGCTGACGACGCAGACCAGCGGGCTCCTGTCGCTATCGAGGCCGAAGCGCTGTTCTACCGCAGGCCGGTTGAGCTCGCGTGCCTTCAGCGACGATCGGGAAAAGCGCGACACGAGATAGGAGTCTTTCGCCGGATCCCAGGTTTCAGGATCGATGCCGTTGACGATGCCGTGCAGGTCGACGGCGCGGCTGTTGATCAGCCCGTCAAGGCCCATGCCGAACTGCGGCGACCGGATTTCCTGCGCATAGGTCGGGCTCACCGTGGTGATCGCCCAGGCCGCTTGCAAACCTGCCTTCAGATAGCCGACGCCGCCGTAATATTCGACTCCGTCGAGCGCCATGGCCTGCGGCGGCAGACCGAGTTCAGGAAAGATGGCGGCGCCGAATTGTCCTTGGAAGGCGAGGTTGTGGACGGTGATCACCGAAGGTTCGCCGACCGCCTTGCCAAAGCGCATATAGGCTAGCGTCAGCGCCGCCTGCCAGTCATGGACGTGGACAAGCTCGGGCGCGTAACCGGCAATCGCACCCGCCGCGATGTCGGCGCCAACCTGGCTCAGCGCCGCGAAGCGCCGCCAATTGTCCGGCCAGTCCTTCCCGCCGGCGTCGCCATAAGGCCCGCCTATCCGGTCGAAGAGGTGCGGGGCATCGATCACAAAGAGGTCGAGTTCGCCGACCTTCGCCGCATGGATCGCAGCCCTGCCGCCTTGCAACTCGGCATATTGGTGGACCGGCTTCTTTTTCTTGAAGGCCGCCATGACGACCGGATAGCCGGGCACCAGCGTGCGCGTCGTCACGCCATGGCCCGCCAACGCGATCGGCAAAGCGCCGGTCACGTCGGCGAGCCCGCCAGTTTTTATGAGCGGGAAGATTTCCGGCGTGACGGCAAGAACCTGCATAGGGTCACCCCAGCCTGTCGATCATCGGCTGGGTGATCAGGCAGATGCCCTTCTCCGAAACGCGGAAACGCTTGGCGTCGAGGTTGCGATCCTCGCCGACGACAAGACCCTCCGGGATCACGACGCCATGATCCAGCACCGCGCGCTTCAGCCGCGCGTTGCGGCCGACCACGCAGTCCGGCAACATCACCACTTCGTCGAGGTTCGCATAGGAGTTGATGCGCGCGCCCGTGAAGATCAGGCTGCGCCGCAACGATGCGCCCGAGATGATGCAGTCCCCAGAAACCAGCGACGACACCGCCATGCCGCGCCTGCCCTCCTCGTCATGCACGAATTTCGCCGGCGGCTTCAATTCGGCATAGGTCCAGATGGGCCAGTCGCGGTCGTAGAGGTCGAGTTCAGGCGTCACGTCGGTCAGGTCGATATTGGCTTCCCAGTAAGCATCTACAGTACCCACGTCGCGCCAATAGGCCTCTCGTTCCATGGAGGAACGCACGCAGGATTTGGTGAACCGGTGCGCGACCGCTTTGTCGTGATCGACAATGTAAGGGATAATGTCCTTGCCGAAATCCCGGCTCGAGCTGGAATCGGCCGCATCGCGGCGGAGTTGCTCAATCAGGAACTTGGTGTTGAACACGTAGATGCCCATGGACGCGAGCGCATGGTCGGGCTTGTCCGGAATGCCCGGCGGATCGGCCGGTTTCTCGATGAAGGAGATGATCTTGTCCTTCTCGTCGACATGCATGACGCCGAAGCCCGTCGCCTCCATGCGCGGTACTTCCAGGCAGCCGACCGTCACGTCCGCGCCCTGTTCCACGTGCTGGCGCAGCATTAGTTCGTAGTCCATCTTGTAAATGTGATCCCCGGCGAGGATGATCATGTATTCCGGGCCGTAGGGTTCGATGATGTCGACGTTCTGGTAGACGGCGTCGGCGGTGCCTTCGTACCACTGCGTCTCCGAGACACGCTGGCTGGCGGGCAAGATGTCGAAACTCTCGTTGCGTTCAGGCCGCAGGAAGTTCCAGCCACGCTGCAGGTGGCGGATCAGCGAATGCGCCTTGTACTGCGTCGCGACCGCCAGGCGGCGGATGCCGGAATTCAGCGCGTTGGACAGCGCGAAATCGATGATGCGCGTCTTGCCGCCGAAATAAACGGCGGGTTTTGCCCGCCGGTCGGTCAGTTCCTTGAGGCGGCTTCCCCGGCCGCCCGCGAGGACATAGGCCATGGCGTCGCGCGCCAGCGGCTGGTTTCTTTTCAGCTCCACCATCTAGAACCTCCCAAGCTTTTCATTCCCCAACGAATTCCAGCATGATCGTCGACAGCGGCGGGAGCAACATTGTGGCCTTTGCTTCTCCGCCTGCCTCAGGCAAAGCCTCGACGGCGCCCGCATTCCCCTTGCCGGAGCCTCCATAGTCAGTCGCGTCGGTGTTGATGATTTCGCGCCACTTTCCGGCCTTCGGCACAGGCAGCCGATAGAAGTCGCGCTGGATCGGCGTGAAGTTGGAGACGACGACGATCGGATCATGACCGGGCGCATAGCGCGCCCAGGCAAAGACCGAATTCTGGCGGTCGTCGACGATCAGCCACTTGAACCCCTCGGGTTCGCAGTCGCGGGCGTGCAGTGCTGGACGCGAACGATAGAGGTTATTGAGGTCACGCACCACCGCGCGCACGCCGCGATGCGGCGCATAGTCGAGCAAGAACCAGTCGAGCGCTCGGGCCTCGCTCCACTCGCGGCGCTGGGCGAATTCCTGGCCCATGAACAGCAGTTTCTTGCCGGGATAACCCCACATGAAGGCATAGTAGGCGCGCAGCGTCGCGAATTTCTGCCAGTCGTCGCCGGCCATCTTGCCGATCAGCGTGCCTTTGCCGTGCACCACCTCGTCATGGGAAAGCGGCAGCACGAAATTCTCGCTGAAGGCGTACATCAGGCCAAAGGTGATTTGGTCGTGATGATGCTTCCTGTGGATGGGTTCCTTGGAGAAATATTCCAAGGTGTCGTGCATGAAGCCCATATTCCACTTGAAGCCGAAGCCCAGCCCGCCCTCATGGACCGGCTGCGACACCTTCGGCCAGGAGGTCGACTCCTCGGCAATGGTGACCACGCCGGGATAGTTGCCGTAGACCGCCTTGTTCATGGTCTGCAGGAATTTCACGGCCTCCAGATTTTCACGCCCGCCCTTCTCGTTGGGAATCCACTCGCCCTGCTTGCGCGAATAGTCGAGGTAAAGCATCGAGGCGACCGCATCGACACGCAGCCCGTCGAGATGGAACTTTTCCGCCCAGAACAGCGCGTTGTTGACGAGGTAGGACACCACCTCGCGCCGCCCGAAATTGTAGATGGCGGTATTCCAATCGGGATGGAACCCCTTTCGCGGATCGGCATGCTCGTAGAGCGCGGTCCCGTCGAACCAGATCAGCCCGTGCTCGTCCATCGGGAAATGCGCGGGCACCCAGTCGAGGATAACGCCAACGCCAGCCCGGTGTGCGCCGTCGACGAAGCGCGCAAACCCTTCCTGGTCGCCGAAACGCGAGGTCGGCGCATAGAGCCCGGTCGTCTGATAGCCCCATGACGGATCGTACGGATGCTCGGTGATCGGCAGGAACTCGATATGGGTGAAGCCGGTATCGACAACGTAGGGGATCAGCCGGTCGGCGAGTTCGTCCCAGTTCAGGAATGTTCCGTTATCGCGCAACTGCCATGAGCCGGCGTGCACCTCGTAAATAGACATCGGTTCTCGCCGGGCATTGGCACTGCTCCAGAAGGCGCGATGCGCCTCGTCCCCCCACTCATGCGACAGCGGCGCGGTGGTGACGGACGCGGTCGCCGGACGAAGCTCCGAATGGAAAGCGAACGGATCGGCCTTGAGCGGCAACCTCTGGCCCTTCGGCCCGATGATCTCGAACTTGTAGGCCCTGCCCGCCCCGATGTCGGGGAGAAATATCTCCCAGATGCCGGTGTCCTGGCGGAACCGCATCGGGTGGCGGCGGCCATCCCAGTCGTTGAAGTCGCCGACGATCGAAACCCGCCGGGCATTCGGCGCCCATACGGCGAAATGCACGCCGCTGGCACCTTCATGCTCGATCAGATGCGCGCCGAGCTTGTCGAACAGCCTGAGATGCGTGCCCTCGGCGATATAATAATCGTCCATCGGCCCCAGCACCGGGCCGAAGGAAAACGGATCGGTCAGCCACCACTCGCCGCCGGCGTTGCGGGCATGGTATTTCAGCGGCTGGCGCTTGCGGATCGAAAGTTTGCCTCCGAAGAAACCGGCGTCGTGGAGGCGTGTCAGTTCGCCGGCTTTCTTGCCGGCAAGCGTATAGGCCGTGACGGTCTCGGCATGTGGCACAAAGCAACGCGCGACGAAACCAGCCTCGCCCTTCTGGAGCCCGAGCACCGCGAACGCATCATGATGCCGTCCGGCGACGATGGCCTCGACATCGCTTTGGGAAGCCGAGCCTCCCGGCTTCAGAGCCGCCGTCTCCCGACGCGCCTGCTTCATCCTGCAACCTTCCTCCCTCCGGCGACCACTGCTCTGACGGCAGCTTTCGCGAAATCAACTTACAGGGAAACTCCCCAAATCTCCTTGGCATATTGGCGGATCGTCCGGTCGGACGAGAACCAGCCGACGCGCGCGACATTATGGATTGCCTTGCGGTGCCAGTCCGGACTGTTGCGCCAGACGGAGTCGACTTCGCGTTGCGTGTCCGCGTAGGCGTCGAAATCGGCTGCGACCATGAACCAGTCGCTCTGGAAGATGCCGTCGATCAGCGCGCGATAACGATCCGGCTCCTCCGGACAGAACACGCCCGACGAAATGGCGGCCAGCGCCTGCGACAGTTCGGGCGATTTTTCGATGAGTTCGCGTGGCGCATACCCATTGGAGCGGCGGCTGGCGACCTCGTCAGCCTTCAGGCCGAAGATGAAGATGTTGTCGCCGCCGACGCATTCCTTGATCTCGACATTGGCGCCGTCGAGCGTGCCGATGGTCAAGGCCCCGTTCAATGCAAACTTCATGTTGCCCGTTCCGGAAGCCTCCATGCCGGCGGTCGAAATCTGCTCGGAGAGATCGGCGGCCGGCATCATCACTTCCGCCAGGCTGACATTGTAGTTCGGCATGAACACGACCTTGAGCAAGCCGCGCACCGCCGGGTCGCGGTTGATGACGCGCGCCACGTCGTTGGCGAGCTTTATGATCAGCTTGGCGTTGTGGTAGCTCGGCGCAGCCTTGCCACCGAAGAATTTTACGCGCGGCATCCACTCGCGCTCCGGATGCGAGCGGATCTGGTCGTAGAGCGCGACAGCCTCGATGATGTTCAAGAGCTGGCGCTTGTATTCGTGGATGCGCTTGATCTGGATGTCGAACAGCGCCGACGGATCGACGCGGATGCCCAGCCGCTCAGCGGTGAGCGACGCCAGCTTTTCCTTGTTCGCGCGCTTTACCGACGCAAATTTTTCACGGAAAGAAGCGTCGTCGGCGAAGGCATCCAGTTCCTTCAGCAGTTCGACATTATCGAGGAATTTCTCGCCGATGGCCTCGCGTATCAGCGAGGTCAGGCCCGGATTGCTCTGAAACAGCCAGCGCCGCGGCGTGATGCCGTTGGTCTTGTTGTTTATGCGGTCGGGATAGAGCTTGTGAAGGTCGGCGAACACCGTCTCCTTCATCAATTCGGTGTGCAGCGCCGACACGCCGTTGATCGAATGCGACCCGACGAAGGCCAGGTTGCCCATACGCACGCGGCGGTCACCGTCCTCCTGGATCAACGATACGCGCCGCACCTGTTCCTCGCTGAACCGCCCGATGGCGCGCGCCTCCAGCAGCACCTCCGCATTGATCGCGTAGATGATCTGCATGTGGCGCGGCAGCAGCCGCTCGAACAGCCGCACCGGCCAGCTTTCCAGAGCCTCGGGCAGCAGCGTGTGGTTGGTGTATCCGAAGGTGCCCTTGGTAATCGTCCAAGCCTTGTCGAAATCGATGCCGTGAACATCCATCAGAAGCCGCATCAGTTCGGCCACCGCCACCGACGGGTGGGTGTCGTTGAGATGGACTGCGGCCTTGTCGGGCAAGGACATGAGATCGCCATAGGCGCTGAGATGACGTTGGACGATGTCCTGAAGGGAGGCGGCCGAGAAGAAATATTCCTGCCGCAGCCGCAGTTCCTGTCCGGCCTGGTGGGAGTCGGCAGGATAAAGGACGCGCGAAAGAGCGTCCGCCTTGTTGCTCTCGGCGAGCGCGCCGATGTGGTCGCCGGCGTTGAACGCCGCAAGCAGGATCGGATCGACCGGGAAGCCGGACCACAGCCTGAGCGTGTTAACGCGATTGCCGCGCCAGCCGACGACAGGCGTGTCGTAGGCGACGGCAAGGACGCGCTCCTGCGGCTTCCAGACATGGCGCTCCAGCCGGCCGGTCTTGTCGGTGATCGATTCCACCGTGCCGCCGAAGCCGATTTCGAACGCCCGTTCGCGCCGCTCGAATTCCCAGGGATTGCCGTGGTCGAGCCATGTCTCCGGCAATTCGACCTGCCAGCCGTCATGGATCTCCTGCCGGAACATGCCGTTGACGTAGCGAATGCCGTAGCCATGGCCGGGCACGCCGACGGTCGCCATGCTTTCCATGAAGCAGGCCGCGAGACGGCCCAGGCCGCCATTGCCGAGCGCCGCGTCCGGTTCAAGCGTAGCGATCAGGTCGATGTTGACCCCGAGCGAGGACAACGCAGTACGCATATCGTCCATAAGGCCGATATTGGAGAAGGCGTCACGCATCAGCCGGCCGATCAGGAATTCGAGCGACAGGTAATAGACCCGCTTCTTGCCGTGCTCGTAGGTTTCCTTGGTGGATTCGATCCACTGGTCGATGATGCGGTCGCGCACCGCCTTGATCGAAGCGGAGAGCCAGTCGTGCGGCGTCGCGACCGATGGGTCCTTGCCGACGCGGTAGCGCAGGACATTGAGAATGTCCGCAGCCAGCGATTTGGGATCGGTTTTCAGGTTCGGGAGTTCGGCGGCCATAGCTTTCAACTTCATACCCCACGGGTTGGCGCCCGCTCATCGTCGAGCGCCAGTTGATCGGCTACCTCCCGACCCCATGCTAGCGAAAGTGGCGGGATGTTCAATCGATTAGCAGCAATCGACGCCGCTTTTTTTGCTGCGCGGTCCTGCCGCCCCTACGCCGCGAGCGCTTCCTCCGGCGGCTTCTTGGCGCCGGTCATCAAGGCGACGGCGTCCGACATCGAGATCGACTTGGGGTCGACCACACAGAGCCGCTTGCCGAGCCGATGGATATGAATGCGGTCGGCCACCTCGAAAACATGCGGCATATTGTGGGAGATAAGCACGATCGGCAGCCCCCTACGCTTCACGTCGAGGATGAGTTCCAGCACCCGGCGGGATTCCTTGACGCCCAGCGCCGCGGTTGGCTCGTCCATGATCACAACCTTGGACCCGAAGGCGGCGGCCCGCGCGACCGCCACGCCCTGGCGTTGACCGCCGGACAGCGTTTCCACCGCCTGGTTGATGTTCTGGATGGTCATCAGGCCGAGTTCGGTCAGCTTGTCGCGGGCGATCTTGGCCATCGCCGGCCGGTCGAGCATGCGCAGCCATTTACCCATGAACCCTTGCCTGCGGATCTCACGGCCAAGGAACATGTTGTCGGTGATCGACAAAGCCGGTGAGAGAGCAAGGTTTTGGTAGACCGTCTCGATGCCGGCCTCGCGGGCCTCCATCGGCGACTTGAAGTTCAGCAGGTTGCCCTCGAGCTTGATCTCGCCCTCGTCGGGCGTGATTGCCCCGCAGATGGCCTTGATGAGCGACGACTTGCCGGCGCCGTTGTCGCCGATGACGGCGAGAATCTCACCCGGATATAGGTCGAAGTCGGCGTTGTTGAGGGCGGTTACGCGGCCATACCGCTTGACCAGCCCACGTGCGGTGAGGAGAGGTTCCATTAGCCCGACACCTTTCTGATCCACTGGTCTATGGTGACGGCAGCGATGATGAGGACGCCGATCAGCAGGTACGTCCACTGCGGATCGGTGCCGATCATACGCAGACCGAGTTGGAAAACGCCGACGATCAGGGCACCGAAGATCATGCCCAGGATCGAACCGCGTCCGCCGAAAAGCGAGATACCGCCGATGACGACCGCGGTGATGGATTCGATGTTGGCGAACTGTCCCGATGTTGGCGAGACCGAGCCCAGGCGCCCGATCAATACCCATCCCGCGAGCGCGCATATCACGCCCGACAGCACATAGACCTGGACCAGCATGCGCTTGGTGCGCACGCCGGACAGTTCAGCAGCGTCCGGATCGTCGCCGATCGCATAGAGGTATCGGCCCCAGGCCGTGTGGTTGAGCACATACCAGAGCAACCCGACGAGCAGAAACATCAGCACGATGATCCTGTTGCCGGAGATCAGCTGCAGGAGCGGCGCGTTCTGCGCAATGTCCTGGCTGCGGATTGTCTCATTCGCCGAATAGAGGAAGTTAGTGGCAAGGATAATCTGCCAGGTACCCAGCGTGACAATGAAGGGGGGCAGCTTCATATGCGCGATCAGCCAGCCGTTGAGCCATCCGCAAAGCGCTCCGACGCCGAAGCCACACAATATCGAGATGGGCGCGGGCAGGCCGTAGCGGAATGTGAACTGTCCCATCACAACCGACGACAAGACCATGATAGCACCAACCGAGAGGTCGATGCCCGCGGTCAAGATTACCAGCGTCTGAGCGGCGCCGATGATCGCCGAAATCGCCACCTGCTGCAGGATCAGCGGCAGCGCCACGAAGAACTTCGAACCGAGGACAAGGCCGAAAAGCACCACCGAAAGCACAAGAACGATCAGGGGCACCGCCGCCGGGTTTTTGTGGAGAAAGTGCTGGGCCTTCTCAAGCGGCGAGCGGGTATGCGTATCGAAACTGGCTACGGTCGTGTCGCTGCCCGAGAGAACCTTCTCGAACTCCTGCGGCTGCCGGGCACCTGCGGATGCGTCGGTCATGATTGTTCCTCCCGCGGGTCGTTGCCCCTTGTGCAAAGGGCGGCCCGAAGGCCGCCTTCCGCCCAGGGCCAAGTGTCCGCCTAAGACTGGTTCAAATCAACCCCAGCAGAGCTCCAGGCCCTTCTTGGTGTCGATCGATTCCACGCCAGCGGCCGGCTTGTCGGTGATCAGCGTGGCGCCGGTGTCGAAAAAGGCCTTGCCTTCGGTGTTGGCAGGTTTCTCCCCGGTGTCTGCGAACTTCTTGATCGCCTCGATGCCCATGGAGGCCATCAGCAGCGGATACTGCTGCGACGTGGCGCCGATGACGCCTTCGGCGACGTTCTTCACGCCCGGGCAGCCGCCATCGACCGACACGATGAGCACGTTGCCTTCCATGCCCACGGCCTTCAGCGCTTCATAGGCACCCGCGGCGGAAGGCTCGTTGATGGTATAAATTACGTTGATTCCCGGATCCTTGGTGAGGCAATTTTCCATAGCCTTGCGGCCGCCTTCCTCGTTGCCGTTGGTGACATCGTGGCAGACGTTGCGGGCGTCATCTTCGTCGCCGATCTTGTTGACGTCCTTTGTGTCGATACCGAAGCCGGTCATGAAGCCCTGGTCACGTAGCACGTCCACGGTCGGTTGGCTGGGGTTCAAGTCCATGTAGGCGATCTTGGCGTCGGCAGCCTTGTCGCCGAGCGTTGCCTTGGCCCAGGCGCCGATCAGTTCGCCGGCCTTGAAATTGTCGGTGGCGAAGGTCGAGTCGGCCGAGTCGATCGGATCGAGAGGCGTGTCGAGCGCGATAACGAGAATGCCGGCATCGCGCGCCTTCTTGACCGAATCGACGATCGCCTTGGAGTCGGACGGAACGAGCAGGATCCCTTTGGCGCCGTCGGCGATGCAGGATTCGATGGCCGCGACCTGGCTTTCGTTGTCGCCGTCGATCTTGCCCGCATATGCCTTCAGGTTGATGCCGAGATCGGCAGCCTTTGCCGAGGCGCCTTCCTTCATCTTGACGAAGAAGGGGTTGGTGTCCGTCTTTGTGATCAGGCAGGCGCTCACGTCGGCTGCCGAAGCGGGCGCCGCAAGAGCCATCAGACCTGCCGCCGCGGCGGCGAACACGCTGGTCTTCAAGAATGCAATCTTGGTCACGATTATCCTCCCAGTGAAAAAACCTCACGCCCGGTTCCAGGCGCCGAACGAACACCGCGACGCGATTTTGCCGCCGGTATCCTTCTTCAAAAAACAGGATCGGCGATACTTTGTCAATAATTAAATCACTCTTATTTATTATTGACAGCCATCGTACGCCCCGCCATTCTGACCCAAAGTTTTTGCATGCCTCGGGAGGAGGAATTTTTGGAGACCGGCGGATATAAGCTCGGCTCCCAGGAACTTGGCGACAGCCGGTTCCAACTGGGCACCAACCAGAGCGGCATGCGGGCGCATAATGAGCGCCTCGTGTTCTCGCTGCTGCGCCAGCATGGCAGCCTGGCCAAATCCGACATTGCCCGCATGACCAAGCTTTCCGCGCAAACCGTGTCGGTGATCATGCGCGAATTGGAAACGGACGGGCTGCTGCTGAGGGAAGAGCCCATCCGCGGCAAGATCGGGCAGCCTTCGATCCCGATGTCGCTCAATCCGGAAGGCGCCTTTTTCCTCGGCCTGAAGATCGGGCGTCGCAGCGCGGAGTTGGTGCTTATCGATTTTGTCGGAACGGTGCGCGCCATGCTGCACAGTTCCTACCTCTACCCCGCGCCCGCGGAAACTATGGCCTTTGTGCGCAACGGCATCCGCTCGCTGCGTGGCACGCTTTCGCCCGAGCAGGACCGGCGCATTGCCGGGCTTGGCATCGCCATGCCCTTCGAACTGTGGAACTGGGCCGACACGGTCGGCGCGCCGCGCGGCGCGATGGACCAGTGGCGCAGCCTGGACATCCGAACCGAACTGCAAGCCGAATTCGGCTTTCCGGTCTATCTGCAGAACGATGCGACCTCGGCTTGCGGCGCTGAACTGGTCTTCGGCCGCAGCGGCAATCTGCGCGACTTCGTCTATTTCTACATAGGTGCCTTTGCCGGCGGCGGTGTGGTGCTCAACGGCAGGCTGTATGGAGGTCCGACCGGCAATGCGGGGGCGCTGGGCTCGATGCCAGTGCCCGGCATCGACGGACGTCCGGCTCAGTTGATTGACGTGGCATCCATCGCAATTCTGGAAAAAGCGCTTAAGGAACAGGGGTTTGATGCCTCCTATCTGTGGACCTCGCCGCAGGACTGGGGCAACGTGGGGCCGGAACTCGACCGGTGGATCGAACGCGCCGCCAGCGCGCTCGCCTATGCGATCGTCTCGGCTTCCGCCGTCATCGACTTCGAGGCGGCGGTGGTCGACGGCTGGATGCCCGCCTCGATCCGCGCCCGGCTGGTGACTCTGGTCGCGGAGGCGTTGCGCAAGATCGACGTCGAGGGCCTCGCCGTTCCCCAGGTGCGCGAAGGAACGGTCGGCATCCACGCGCGCGCGCTCGGCGGCGCCAGCCTGCCTCTATCGGAGCGTTTCCTTCTGGGCGGCTCGACCCCGTCCAAGGAAGCCTGAAGTCTTGAACCGCAGGCAACCATGGCCGTTGCAGCAGACCGGGCGCGGTTGTATGGCGGCCGGGCAATCCAAAAAAATGCAATGATTCCCGAGGGAGCAAACAGACCATGATCGTCTGCTGCGGCGAAGCGCTGATCGACATGTTGCCCCGGGAAAGCCGCGGCGGCGAGCCCAGTTTTGCTCCCTATGTCGGAGGCGCGGTGTTCAATACCGCGGTGGCGCTCGGCCGGCTGGACATCCCGGCCGGATTTTTCACCGGTATCTCCACCGACTTTTTCGGGGGCCTGCTCAAGGAAGCTCTGAGCGCCAGCAATGTCGGGCTGGACTATATCAAATTCTCGGACCGGCCGACCACGCTCGCCTTCGTCCGCCTTGTCGATGGCCACGCCACCTACCTCTTCTACGACGAGAACACCGCTGGCCGCATGCTGTTTGAAACCGATCTGCCGGCAATCGGAGCCGGTGTCGAGGCGATGCATTTTTCCTGCATCAGCCTCATCCCTGAACCATGCGGTGCTACCTACGAGGCGCTAATGCGCCGTGAGCACGGCAAGCGGGTGATGATGTTCGATCCGAACATCCGCAAGAACTTCATCAAGGACAAGCCCTCCCACCTCGCCCGCATGAAACGAATGCTGGCCTATGCTGACATTGTGAAATTGTCGGACGAGGATCTCGACTGGTTCGGCGAAACCGGCAGTATGGAAGAGATTGCAGCTCGCTGGCTGGATCTCGGGCCGAAGCTCATGGTGGTGACCCGGGGCGGCGACGGATTGATCGCATTCTCAAAACGCTACAAGGTTTCGACGCCTGCGGAACGGGTCACCGTGGTCGACACGGTCGGGGCGGGAGACACCGTCAATGCCGGCATTCTGGCTAACCTGCGCGACCAGGGATTGCTGACCAAGCGCGCAATCTCGGCGCTGAGCGAGGAACAGATAAGATCGGTGCTTGCCTTCAGCGGCAAGGCGGCGGCGATCACCGTTTCGCGCCCCGGCGCCAATCCGCCCTGGCGGCGTGAGATGAGTAAATAAGCGCCGGGACCGTTTTACCTTTCTGCGGAAAGGTGGCGTCCCTTCAAGAGTGGCCCACCTGAAAAAATAGCCCGATGAAGAGTCGCCGGGACGGCGACTCATTCGAAGCCCCATTCCTTCTTGTTGACAATCGGGACTATCCAAGGCTGATCGGCGAGCGAATTACACCGCTTCCGGTCAGCCTCCCCGTCCGCAGAGCCTTTTTTCGCCCATTCCGTGATCGCATAGTCAGGCGGAAAGGGGCGGTTGGCAGTCAGCGCCATCGATTTCAGTTCACGGTCCCCGCCGGCGATTGTCGCGCGCTTCTGGGCATCGTAACCTTCGGTGACCCAATTCATCTGCCACTCACGAGCTTTCGCCATGCAGACGTGATACCGCGCCAGCATGTAGTGCGCGGCCGCAGCGAGGTTCGAAATCAGGGATGCGCCCGGCTTCTCCCGCCGCTGCCCCACGAGGATAACGCTCCACGCCACGCCGACCCTGCCGCAACAATTCGCGTCGGGAAGACCCGATCGCGCGTAGTCGGTGCCTTTTTCATTGTTGAGGATCGCAGCGTTCGCGGCGGCCAGGGCCTTATCTATGTACTCCTGAACACCTTTGTCATCCAGCCGGGTACACCCCAAATATTCCCGGCCGTCATTGACCTGCTCTAACGGGATTCCATAGTCCTTTATCTCAGCATTCAGTACGACGCAGCGCGCGAATGCGATCCGGTTGTAGCTGACTTCGCCAATCTTGCCCTTGTTTGAGCTGCAATAGCCAAAAAACGCAAATTTATCCATCGCTGGCAAGGCCGCGAAGGCCGGAATGATGTCGAACATAGCCATCCGGGTCAGTGCCGCGACCGCTGCGCCCCATTCCTCTCTGCGGGCCTGCGATACCTTCGCGGCCGCTTCAAGGAAATCCTGCCGGTCCCTCTCGCCCATCGGCTGCTCCCGGGAAATGCACTGATGCCAGGAACGAATACTTGCGCGTTATTCTTGCTGCGGTGGCAGGCCTACCGGACACAACTGCAAAGACTATGATCCTCACCCCACACGGCGTCAATGGCGTGCGGGTCACGCGGACCAACGCGTCGTTAAATTCCGCCGCCGTCGTCGAACTGGGTGTCGGCTACGTCTCGGCGGTCGAGCCAGCGTTCGATCTCCTCGACCATGTCTTCCGGCGAGCGGCCGACCGTCTTCAGATGCAGTTCCGGCTTGGCCGGCGGCTCATAGGGTGAATCTATGCCGGTGAAATTCTTGATCTCGCCGGCGAAGGCCTTTGCATAGAGCCCCTTGGGATCGCGGCGCGCGCATTCCTCCAGCGGCGTGTCGATGAAAATCTCGACGAACTCCCCTTCTCCCAACAGGCTGCGCGCCATGTCGCGCTCGGCACGGAACGGCGAAATGAAGGAGACGATCACCACAAGCCCGGCATCGACCATCAGCCTCGCCACCTCGGCGACCCGGCGGATGTTTTCGACGCGGTCAGCGTCGGAAAAGCCGAGGTCGCGGTTCAGCCCGTGACGAATGTTGTCGCCGTCGAGGGTGTAGGTGTGGCGGCCCGCAGCGTGCAGCTTCTTTTCCAGCAGGTTGGCGACGGTCGACTTGCCGGAGCCCGAGAGGCCGGTAAGCCAAAGTGCGGCCGGCCTTTGGTTGTTGGCGGCGGCACGCGACTTCTTGGTTACGTCCAGCGACTGCCAGTGGATATTGCCGGCACGCCGCAGCGGATGCAGGATCATGCCGGCGCCGGCCGTCGCATTGGTCATGCGGTCGATCAGGATGAAGGCACCGGTGGTGCGGTTCGTGGCAAAGCTGTCGAAGGCGATCGGCGTCTGCAGCGCGATCTTCACCTCCCCCACCTCGTTCATGGCAAGCGACTTCGCCGGCTGGTGCGCCAGGCTGTTGATGTCCAGCCGATGTTCGAGTTCGGTGACCGTGCCGCTCGCCTGGTCAGTGGCGGTGCGTACGATGTAGGAGCGGCCGGGGAGCAGCGCCTGCTCGTCGAACCACACCAGCGTCGCGGCGAACTGGTCGGCAACATCGGGCCGGGCATCCGGCGCGACCAGAATGTTGCCACGCGACACCTCGACCTCGTCCGTGAGCAGCAGCGTGACCGCCTGCCCCTCGACGGCGCGCTTCAGGTCGCCGTCCGCTGTGACAATGCGGCGGACACGCGATTTCTGGCCGGACTTGGCAACCACGACCTCGTCGCCTGCGGCAATCGAACCCGAGGCGACAGTGCCTGCAAAGCCGCGGAAATCGAGGTTCGGCCGGTTCACATATTGCACGGGGAAACGGAACGGCTTTTCGGCGGACGCACCCTCCACGTCCACCATCTCGAGATGTTCGAGCAGCGTCGGACCAGCGTACCACGGCGTGTTTTCGGAGCGAGCAGAGACGTTGTCGCCGTAGCGAGCCGAGATCGGCACCGGCGTCACGCTTAAGAAACCCAGCCCGCGCGCGAACACCGCGTAATCGGCGACGATCTTGTCGAACACTTGTCTGTCGAAGCCGACGAGATCGATCTTGTTGATCGCCAGCACCAGGTGGCGAATGCCGAGCAGCGAAGCGATGATCGAATGCCGGCGGGTCTGTTTCAGCACGCCCTGGCGGGCGTCGATCAGCACAATGGCAAGGTCCGAGGTCGAGGCACCGGTCGCCATGTTACGGGTGTACTGCTCGTGCCCAGGCGTGTCGGCGACGATGAATTTGCGCTTCGGCGTCGAGAAAAAGCGGTATGCGACGTCGATGGTGATACCCTGCTCGCGCTCCGCCTCCAGCCCGTCGACCAGCAGCGCGAAATCGACCTCACTGCCCGTCGTGCCATGGCGGCGCGAGTCGCGTTCCAATGCTGCAAGCTGGTCCTCGAAGATCTGGCGCGTGTCGGAAAGCAGCCGGCCGATAAGCGTCGACTTGCCGTCGTCCACGGAACCGCATGTCAGGAAGCGCAGCAGCGATTTCTGGTCCTTGTTCACGGGTTGGACAACCGGTTCGACGGCCATGCCGACCAGCGCCTCTGCAGTCAAGTGGCGCATTTTTCAGAAATACCCTTCACGCTTCTTCTTTTCCATCGAACCCGCCTCGTCGCGATCGATGGCGCGGCCCTGCCGCTCCGAGGTGGCGGCGGCCAGCGTTTCGCTGACGATGCTCTCGAGGTCGGCGGCATCCGATTCGACGGCGCCGGTCAGCGGGTAACAACCGAGCGTGCGGAAACGCACCATGCGGTTCTCGACCTTTTCGCCCGGGCGCAGTTCCATACGGTCGTCATCCCTGAGGATCAGCATGCCGTCGCGCTCGACCACCGGCCGCTCCTTGGCGAAATACAGCGGCACGATCGGGATCGACTCGCGCTGGATGTATTGCCAGATGTCGGCCTCGGTCCAGTTGGACAGCGGGAAGACGCGGATCGATTCGCCTGCGGCCACGCGGGTGTTGTAGATGCTCCACATCTCCGGACGCTGGTGCTTCGGGTCCCAGACATGCTGCGCGTTGCGGAAGGAGAAGATGCGCTCCTTGGCACGGCTCTTCTCCTCGTCGCGCCTCGCGCCGCCGAAGGCCGCATCGAACCCGTATTTGTCGAGCGCCTGGCGTAGCGCCACCGTCTTCATGATGTGGGTGTGCGTGTTCGAGCCGTGGCTGAACGGCCCGATACCGTCGCGCACGCCGTCCTGGTTGATATGGACGAGAAGGTCGAAGCCGAGCTTTCGCGCCATCTCGTCTCGGAAGGCGATCATCTCTCGGAACTTCCATGTCGTATCGACATGCAGGAATGGGAACGGCGGTTTTGCCGGATAGAACGCCTTTACCGCCAGATGCATGAGTACGGAGGAATCTTTGCCCACGGAATAAAGCATCACCGGCTTGGTGAAGGTGGCGGCAACCTCGCGAAAGATATGGATCGACTCGGCTTCGAGCCGATCGAGATGGGAAAGTTTTGCCAGCATGGTGGTCCAATTGCGAGACGGACGGACCGCCTCGCCATGCGACCGCCCTTAGTTCCGGATTGGTCGGCAGTTTCGCAGAAAGGCGCTTCTTCTCAAGAGGATGCCTACCAAATTGGTGGCGTATCGAGGGTGGAAGTTTCAGTCAAGCGCGAAAGTCTGGAACGTCATTCCAGTAGAACTGGTTCGAGAGGACCCTCGGCGGAATAACTATCCGCCGCTTTCCCTCAAATTCCAGTCGGGCAACACCGCACGCGGCGGGTCAACTTTTGTTTGACGCAGCGAGGCCAGTTCCGGAAAAAACCTGGACAAGATATCCGGCAAGGCCCGGTGAACGCCACGAAGGCCCGCGCCAGCCTATGTAGCCGTCCGGCCGTACGAGGATGGCACGGGCTTCGTGTCCATAGGTTTTCGCAAAGCCGCCCTGACGATCGTGAAGAGCCGTCAGCAAGGGCGTCCCGGCCTGCGGCGTACGCACAATTGCGGCTATCCGGATGAATGGGCACCATTTCCGCTGCATCTCCCGCGCAAAAGAAACAACCTCGTCCAACTCGTCTGAAGCGCCAGAACCGGCCAACTGAATCAGCAGAACATGTTCGGTCCCTCGCAGAACGTCGAAAAGCCGCAGCGGAAAGCCAAGGCCATTCTGGCTCAATCCCAATACGTCTGGCGCGCGGTCACCGGCGGCGGGGCCGGTCATCTCGACAGGGTTCTCGTCGCCGACAAAGGGCGTGCCGCGATAGGAGACGAGAATCTGCGTCTCGGCGAGACGGTCCGGCGCCTTGCCGCGCTCGCGCCCATAATTCTCGCTCGCCGCCTGGGTGCGCTTGACCACGTCCGCGCCGACTGGGCGGCGTTCCGCCTCGTAGCTGTCGAGCAGTTCCGCCCGGGCGACGCCCCGGACAACCAGTGCCAGCTTCCAGGCGAGATTGTAGGCGTCCTGGATGCCAGTATTCATCCCCTGCCCTCCGGTCGGCGGATGGATGTGGGCGGCATCGCCGGCAATGAAGACGCGGCCGCTGCGATAATGCGACGCCAGCCGCATGCTGATGCGGAAGATCGACGACCAGCGAAGGTCCGCGAGGCGCGGCTTGCCGGGAATGAGATCGTCGGCGATGACCTGCAGGTCGGCAAGCGACGGGCCTTTCATCTCAGCCTGGATGCCGTGTTCCGTGCCGCCGGAAGGAACGAGGGCGGGCGGCGCCAGCATCGAGACCCTGTACCGTCCCGGTTCGGGCAGCGGTATTGCAATGAACATGTCGGGCGGGCCGCCCTCGACCGGACGCACCGTGCGGAACGCCACGCCATAGGGCAGGTCCCAGCCGATATGCACGTCGCCCAGCATGAACGGCCACGGATAGGCTTCGCCCTCGAAGCCGATGCCGAGGGCCTTGCGGACGATGCTGTGGGCTCCGTCGCAGCCGACGACGTAAGCGAACAGCCCGCTTTCTAAAGACCCGTCGGCTGTTCGGATCGTCACACCGACGCCGTCGTCATCCTGTTCGAGCCCAGCGAGTTCGGAGCCGCGCTCGACCTCCACTCCAAGGGTGCGCAGATGCTCCGTAAGCACCCGTTCGGTCTCATATTGCGGCAAGCCAAGTTGCTCGAACGGCAGCCCGAGAGGCGGCGCCACCATGTCTTGGGCAGGCTGGTCGGCAATGACTGAACGCATGCCGGTCAGCCACAGCCCCCGCTCGATCATTTTTCGTGCGACGCCCATATCCTCCCAGACTTCAAGCGTGCGTGGCGTCACGCCGATGGCACGGCAATAGGGAAGCGGGCTGGGCGCACGATCGATCAGACGGCAGCGCAATCCGTGCCGGGCGAGTTCGGACGCCATTGTGAGGCCGACAGGTCCGGCGCCCACGACAAGAACGGCGTTTTCCGCGATATCTTTCGTCAATGTTTCGCCCTCCCGGTTTGCAGGTCATTCACGTCTCCCGAGCCTTTCACATTTGCATTACCCACTGGTGACCGACCGGATACGTTCCACAAACTGGAATCCATCCCTTGTTCCACATATGGGAACACGCTACATATTTGTCATGCAGGTCGTAAGCCGGAGAACGCTGATAGCTTCTTGGGAAAAGCACCCGAAAGCCGAGGCTCCGCTGTCGAATTGGTTCGTCGCCGTAAGAGCTGCGGAATGGAGGAGCCCTCAGGACATACGCAACGATTTCAGTTCCGCTGATTTCATCGGCGACGACCGCGTCATTTTCAACATAGGCGGCAACAACTACAGGCTCATCGCGCATGTTAGCGATACCTACAAGAGCTTACTCATCAAGTTTGTCGGCACACATGCCGAGTACGACAGCATAGACCCGGAGACAGTATGATGGAGAACATACGACCGATCCGCACTGAGGAAGACTATGACTGGGCGATCGCCGAGGTGACCAAATATTTCGAGAACGAGCCTGTTGTTGGTACTCCCGATGCAGACCGTTTCGTTATGCTGACCGATCTGATTGAGGCTTACGAGGACAAACACTATCCGATCGAAGCTCTCGATCCTATCTCGCTGATTGCCGACTACATCGAGCGAACCGGCAAGAAGCAGGCTGCGTTGGCTGAGATCATCGGATCAAGATCGAGAGCGTCGGAGATCATGAACCGCAAGCGGGCACTCAATGTAGCGCAAGTGTTTGCGATTTCCCGCGCGTGGAAGCTTCCGGCCGCCGAACTGGTGAAGCCATACCATCTCGATGTTGACGAGCGTGAGCGCGTCGAAACGCAAAAAGGCCCGCGCCAGGCGGGCCTTTGAGAAATTCGAGCCGGCGGCGGGCCGGCGGGCTCACTCAGCGCTTGAGCGAGGCTGGCAGCAGCGACCAGATGGCCGGGGCGATCGCGGAGGCGAGAGCGACCTTGATCAGGTCGGGCACGATGAATGGCGCAACGCCGAACTGCCAGGCCTTTTCGGCGCCGATCAGATGGGCAAGCCAGCCAAAGCCCATCGCCAGCATGACGATCTCGGCGACGAGCAGCGCGGAGAACAGCTTGAACGGATTACGGTCCCATCCGCGGTCGGCGGCCCAGCCGGCGATCGCCGCCATGACCACGAAGCCCGCGAGATAGCCGCCGGTCGGGCCGACCATATAGGCAAGACCGATGCCCTTCTCCGGCGTGCTCTGGAAGACCGGAAAACCAAGCGCGCCCTGGGCGAGATAAAGCAGCAGCGTGGCGACAGCGAGACGGCGGCCGAAGGCGATGGCGATCAGGAACACCGCGAGCGTCTGCAGCGACAGGTCGACGGGGCCGAGCACCACCTTGGTCTTGGCAGAAACCGTCAGCAGCAGCGTTCCGGCCACCGCCAGAAATATCTGCGTCGCCAGGCGCATCGCGCGATTTTCGGGCAGCGCCAGCGAAACAAGCGGGCCGGCGGTTACTGCAGTTGCCATGGTTTTCCCCATCTCCAAAATCGGCGGCCGGACATCCAGCGGTCGGCTTCCGGTATATTGGCTTCCGTGTTAAGCGGCAAACCGTTTTTCGCACCTGCGATACGCCAGACATAATTGATCGCGTTCTCTCTTTTTGTCGGGGAACTACGAATGATGGCATTGGAATTCGATATGCGGTTCGACCCGAAGCATGGCGAAGCGGTCGAGATCGCGGCGGGCGTATCCCGGCTGACCGCACCGAATTCCAGTCCGTTCACCTTTCACGGCACCAACAGCTATATCGTCGGGACACGCAGCCTGGCGGTCATCGATCCGGGCCCGGCCGACGATTCGCATCTGGCCGCGCTGCTCAAGGCCATCGACGGGCGGCCGGTGAGCCATATCTTCGTCACCCACTCACATCGTGACCACTCGCCGCTGGCGCGGCAGCTGGTTGCAGCGACCGGCGCGCCCGTACTCGCGGAAGGCCCGCACCGGCCGGCGCGGGCGATTCATGTCGGCGAGGAATACCGGCTCGATGCGGCCGGCGACGCCGATTTCCGCCCGGACCACGCACTGTCGGACCGGGAAATCGTCGAAGGCGACGGCTGGGCGCTACGCACCGTGCTCACACCCGGCCATGCCGCGAACCACGCCGCCTTCGCGCTCGAAGGGACAGGCATCCTTTTTTCCGGGGATCATGTCATGGCATGGTCGACCACCATCGTCGCGCCGCCCGACGGCTCGATGCCGGACTATATGAATTCCCTCGACCGCCTGCTGGAGCGCGACGACAGCCTGTATTTCCCCGGCCACGGTGGACCGGTCAGGAACCCGCCGGCCTTCGTCCGCGGCCTTCGGACACATCGCAAGATGCGGGAGCGCGCCATCCTCGAACGCATCGCACAGGGCGACCGGCTCATTCCCGACATCGTCGCGGCGATCTATCGCGACACCGACCCAAGGCTGTTTGGCGCGGCCGGCATGTCGGTACTGGCGCATCTCGAAGATCTCGTTGCGCGCGGCGCGATCCTTACCGACGGCCCGCCGGCGCTGGAGGGCGAGTTCAGGCCAGCCTGAAACGGCCCTATTCCGAGGGCGGCACTGCTTCCGGACGCCGGGCGATCTCGGTGTCGAGTTCGGCTAGGAAATCCGCGACCAGCGCGGCATTGTCGCCGAGGTCGTAGCCGCCGTAGGGCGACACCGCGCGCATGTCGACATAGGCCGAACCACTCTCATCGGCGACCCGAACAGCTATGTCGGTGGGAAAGGCGAGGATGGGTGTCGCCGCCCGCGCTTCGATCGTGATTTCCTTTTCCCCGGTCTGGCGACGCGCGTCCGTCCGGACAATCCAGCCTTGCCGCGCCACCAGCGCGTTTGCCACTTCGACCATCTGGTCGACAGACAGGTCGTAGCGGCGGCCGCGGATGGCCGGATCGATGTCCGCTTGGGTCGAGGACGGCGCGTCGGAAACCAGCGCATCGGATTGGGCGCCGACCTCCTCGCCGGCGGCCGAATCCACGAGCGCGGGCGGATCGGCGGTGTCGGTCGAGATGTCGGCAGGAATCGGCAGGGCGATGGCCCGGCAGAAGACGACAGCGAATGGCATCAGCGCGGCCAGGGCCAGGATCGCACCGACGCTCAGATCCCGTCCGCCGAGATCGTTGTCGTTCCAGAAGCGCGAAAAGGCATAGGCCGCGCATGCCAACGCAAGAAGCGCCAGACCGGCCACAAGTCGCGCCACAAGGAAAAAGTCCGAGGGCTCCAGCAGGCCGTAGCGGCGCGACACCCCTGCGGTGAGCAAAAGGACGAGCGAGAAAGCTCCGAGCCGGCGCGCCCAGCCGGCGGCCCGCGTCCGGCGTCTTTCGATATAAGCCGCCATCTCCCTACGCCCGCCGAGAAGTCAGGTCTTCGTGGTAGGACCGTCGCCCCGACCGTGTCCGCGACGGGGCATCACGAACCAATATCAAACCGCCGCTTCCGTCGGCAGGCGATAATCCTTGAACTGCTCGCGCAAGGTCATTTTCTGGATCTTGCCGCTCGCGGTGTGCGGGATTTCGGACACGAAGGCGACGTCGTCCGGCATCCACCATTTGGCGATCTTGCCCTGCATGAATGACAGGATGTCCGCCTTTTCCGGCTCCCTCCCGGGCTTGCGGACGATCACCAGCAGCGGCCGCTCGTCCCATTTGGAATGACGCACGCCGATGACCGCCGCCTCGGCGACGTCGGGATGGCCGACCGCGAGATTTTCGAGATCGATGCTCGAAATCCACTCGCCGCCCGACTTGATGACGTCCTTGGCGCGGTCGGTGATCTGCATGTAGCCGTGGGCGTCGATATGGGCGACGTCGCCGGTGTCGAACCAGCCGTCGGTGGCGAATTGTTCGGGGCTGGCGCCGCCATAATAGGATGCGGCCACCGCGGGGCCGCGCACCTTCAGCCGCCCAAACGTCTTGCCATCCCACGGATGCTCGCGGTCCTCGTCGTCGGTCACCTTCATCTCGACGCCGAAGGGCGCATAACCCTGCTTCTGCTGGATCGCGAGGCGTGCATCTCCTTCGAGATTGTCATATTCCGGCTTCATGGTACACAGGGACCCGAGCGGCGACATCTCGGTCATACCCCAGGCATGCACGACCTCGACGTCGTAGTTTTTCTGAAATTTTTCGGTGATGGCGCGCGGGCAGGCCGAGCCGCCGATAACAACCTTTCTGAGATAAGGCAGTTTCTTGCCGGTCTCCTCAAGATGCTGGAGCAGCATCAGCCACACCGTCGGCACCGCCGCCGTGAAGGTGACCTTTTCGGTGTCGAGCAGTTCGTAGATCGAGGCGCCATCCATCTTGCCGCCAGGCATGACGATCTTGGCACCGACCATCGGCGACGACTGCGCCAGCCCCCAGGCGTTTGCGTGGAACATCGGCACCACGGGCAGCACGGTGTCGCGCGTGGAAATGCCCATGGCGTCCGGCATCGCGGCCATCATGGCATGCAGCACATTCGAGCGATGGCTGTAGATCACGCCCTTGGGATTACCGGTGGTCCCCGAGGTGTAACACATGCCGGCGGCGGTGTTTTCGTCAAAGCTTTTCCAGGCGAAGTCCCCGTCGGCCTCCGCCAGCCATTCCTCATAGGCGACGGCATTGGGCAAGGTGGTCTGCGGCATGTGGGCCTGGTCGGTCAGCACCACCACCTTTTTCGCCGATTTCACGCCGGGGCAGTGTTTCTCGACCAGCGGCAGGAACGTCAGGTCGACGAACAGCAGGCGGTCCTCGGCATGGTTCATGATCCAGACGATCTGATCCGGGAAAAGCCGTGGGTTGAGCGTGTGGTAGATCGCGCCGACGCCCATGGCGCCGTACCAGACCTCGAGGTGCCGGGCGGTGTTCCAGGCGAGCGTCGCGATGCGGTCGCCCAGGCCATAACCGTCGCGCTCCAGCCGCTGCGCGACCCTCAAGGCACGCCGGCGCAGTTCCACATAGTTGGTTCGAACGATCGGACCTTCGACCGAGCGCGACACGATCTCGCGCTCCCCATGCTGGGCGGCGGCGTAATCCAGGATTTTGTGGCAGAGCAAAGGCCACTGCTGCATGAGACCGAGCATCGAAATTCCTCCCGTTTGTTCTTGCTGCAAGTTTTGGGTGGAAGCCGGCGCGATGTCCAGTGGCCGAACGGCGCCCCATACCAAAGGCACGACATCACCCAGTGTCAGAGCCCCGCGTCACATTGCGGCCAATGTCGGCGACAAGCATGCTTGTGGGCGAAACGATCGGTTGGCAGAGCGCGAGGTTTGTCATGGACGCGCAGAAACTCGTCGAGAAACTCGACAAATCGGTGAATGAGGAAACGCCGGCGACGGCGGAGGACGCGCCGGCCGTTAGCGAGGAGCGGTTCGAGGAAATCGTGACGGAGGCGTTGGGTGGCGTCGACGGAACCATGCTGTTCAAGATGCGGATCGACGCGGAGGGTGACGCCGAGCACGTCGCGGCAGCCTTGGTCGGCAATGGCGACACCCGTCATTTCCTGATTCTCTCCCTGCCGGTCGCGGGCGGCCAGTTGCGAGTCGAGCAGGCCGCCAACAGCAAGAGCCCGGTCGCCGGCATTGCCGCGTCGTATGCCGGGCTAGCGGAGGCATTGGCAACGGCGGCTTAGGCGCTCGACGGTTGCTTGGTTCCTGCACGCTCCTGCCATTCCACCCTTGCGGCGCCCCGAAAATGCCCCACATCAAGCGTTCGGCTGCGTGACGCGAGATCGAAGGGATTTTGAGATGAGTTCCAATCCGGCACCGGGCTTCGCCAAGAATCCGTCAAAGGTCATAGTCATCGAACCGCATGAAGGCGTCGTCACCGTCGGCGCCGGCGGCGTCGAGATCGCGCGCTCGTCGCATGCCAAGGTTCTCAGCGAAACGCCCTACCCGGCGGTACTCTATGTCCCGTTCGAAGATATCGACTTCGGGAAACTCTCAAAGACCGCGCATTCGACGCATTGCCCGTACAAGGGCGACGCCAGCTACTGGAGCGTTAAGCCGGCGGGTGACAATGGCGAAAACGCCATGTGGGCCTATGAGGCGCCGTATGATGAGACGATTGCCATCAAGGACCACGGCGCGTTCTACCCGAACAAGGTGCAGATCAAAGCCGGATGAAAGCCGACCATTCGGACGCCAAACCTGAAGGCTTCACGAGGCAAAAACTCCGGTTATAGGAAAAGCTCCACTTTCCTATAACGCAGGTGAATTCGGCGAATCACGCTCGTTGCGCTACTCATACGCAAATTGGGACTACCGCCAATCCTAGCCGCGCGATCCGCAACCGCCGTCGGAGCCCCCGGCGGCGCGCCTCAACTGCCGATCTCGTCGGCGTCCTGAAGCCGAACAAAAGTCACGCCGCGCGCCTTCAGTTGCAGCAGACCTTTCACCAGCCCGGCGCCGGCGGCGTGGGTCGGCTGGTTGATGTGTGCGATGATGACGTCGCCGTCCTTGGCGGCCGCCACGCGCCGCTCGGTCGTCGCCGCCGGCAGCAGCGAGCCGCCGTCGGCGTTGATCGAAAAGCCGGCAACCCGGAATCCGAGAGCTTCGATTTCCTTCAGCGATGTCGCGTCGTATTTGGCCGCGGCGCCACGGAACCAATGCGGGGTATCGCCGCCGGCCTTTCCGATCGCGGCCGCGCCGCCTTGCACTTCAGCATCCACGGCTTCAAGGCTGCCCGCGGCCTTCAGGCCGTAGACATGAACGGGCGCATCGACGGCCGGAACATGGCGCGCGCCGTGATTCTCGATCTCAAACAGGTCGGGATGCGCCCGCATGATAGCGAAGGCCACGGCATTGCGCTTCAGCCAAAGGCCGGTGACGAAAATGGTCGCCGAAATCTTATTGTCGACCAGGGCCGTCAGGATGCGGCTGTCGGTGTGCCCGCCGCAGGCATCCAGCGTCAGCGCGACGCGCGTTCCTCCGCCCGCGGACTTCTTCAGATGCAGCGTCGGTTCGACCAATTGGCCCGCCGATGCCGCGTCAAAAAGCGTCGGAAGAAAAAGAATGGCGACGAGCATGTTGCGCAACGGGTTCATGAATACTTAGGCCCAGCCGTGTTCAGATAGGGTCAGACGGCCATATCGCGGCTTATTCGTGACCGATGATGATCAAGAAAATTTGCGACGCCGGCGCTTGGTCCCGGCTCAATCATGCGCTAGCAAGTCAGGCGCAAGGTTCATCTTCAACTGGCGCATTCGCAACAGTGAAGTGTCTATAGCCTCGCGCCACGCCGGCCCTCTATCACGTGCTTCGCGATACCTTTCCCTCAGATCTTCCAGACGCGCGGTTTCCTCCAAGGCCTTGACGAGGTTTCCCGCCTGTTCGAGATCTTTCATGTCTTTACCGCTGCCGATCCGGCGGCGGGCCGCGACAACCAGCTTGTGAATGGCAAAGCGCGCCGGATCAGGAACGGTCACGGGAATCCCACCCTTGTGCAGCAGTACTGTCCGGACCGGCTCATAGATGAGAAAGTCAAGGAATCGGAGCGGCTCGGCGGCCGCTCCCCCCAAGGAAGGCATTTTCGCAGGTTTTCCGGAAAACTCGTCGCTGCCTCGATTGGGCGTGAGAAAGTCGACCCGAAGTCCACCATCAGCCACATATCTCGTCGATCCTTGTGCGTCATTGAGGGCAGGCGCTGCTCGAAAACTGCTATCGACCTCGTGCAATACATCGAGAACGGGCGGGATCGTATCGTCCACTGCGACGGAGATGGAATGGAACTGAGCCACATCTATGTCGCCAGTCTGCATTGCCGAACCGGAAAACCGATATCCCAAGACCGTGCCGTAAGTTTGGTATGCCACCGTTCCCACCAGACAGGCGCGCAGACGGAACAAGCCGGCTTTCCAAAAAGCTTCGATGAGGTCACCAACCCGCCGCTCCGGGCTAAAGAGGCGGCCTTCGCGAACGAGCGTCGAGACGATTTTCCTTCGTGCCTGAAAATCGGTTTTCAATTCTCGAAATTTCTGAACTCGGCTAGTCAGTTCTGCGTCGTCGACCGGTCCAACATATTTACGTCCATCTTTCTGCCCATCGCGCTGGGAAAATTTGTAATACCAGTAGCTTCTGCCTTCGACAGGCACTTCGATAAACGTTCCCGTTTCTGAAAAATCCGAATCAAATTGCGCATCAAGGGCGCGATCGAGCAATTCCGCGGCCATCGTCGTGTAAATAATATCGAGTCGGCGACCCATGAATGGCTATACCCACTTTGCAAATTGGTTATAGCTTGATACGCGGCTGCTGGCTGCGTATCAAGCTATAACCAATTTGCAAAGTGGGTATAGCCATTCATGGGTCGAATTTGGCCTGCGGAAACGGCGCTCCGGCTGCCACAAATAATGCTTTTCTTTCAGCGGTCGACCCGTCGGCCTATTTTCCCGTGCCACAGTCCAGCTTTTTAAGAACGCCGAAGGATGCAAAACCCATCGAGCCGGTCTCCTACGCCCCACTCTGTCCGCCGTCGCGCGGCCGGGAGGAGCCAAAGCGCTGGAATATCGCCAGGCCGACCGTCATCGCCACGCCGACCAGAAGCAGCAGCACCGGATAGACCAACAGCTTGATGTCGTCCTGCGTGGTCTTGAAGACCAGCACGAGGCCCTCCAGGAAGATGGCGATCGAAATGATGGAGATGAATTTCGAAAAATTCTCGCGGAAGCCGGACGCCGCGTCGTGGCGGCCCATCACTTCCTCCTCGATCAGATGTTTTGCGACATCGATGATGGCGATGGCGATGACGACGTAGCCGATCGAATCGATGATGGTGTAGCCGAAGTCGCCCGAGGCCAGGACGGTCAGCAACGCGACGAAAGCCGCGCCGACCTGGTAGGCGGCAAAGGCCATCAGCGACGCGGCGAGCACAATCAGGAAACCTGCTGCTATCGCGAAAAGATACCGGCTGAACCGCGCCATTTGCCCTCCGGCCATTTCCACGATGCCGCCCGTATGTTGCTCATCCGATGCGGACTGCCAAGGGGCAGTATCGCGGTGAGGTTCGGCAATGCTTCGCCTAAAGCTGTGCTTCGATGGCAGCCTTATCGATCACTGACCATACCTCGCAAATCCTGCCGTTCCGAAATTCGTAAAATACATTCTCCGTGAACGACACTCTCCGACCGTTGACTTCAAGCCCGAGGAATTTTCCCACAGGCCTACAGTCGAAGCCGAGCCGGCTCGCTACGTAGGGCGGATCGGAAACCAGCAGCCGGATATCGAAACAAAGATCGGGAATCTCGCGAAAATCCCTTTCCAGCATCTCGCGATACCCCGACAGCCCGATCCGCTGGCCGTTGTGGGCGGCATCGTCATCCACAAACCGTCCCAGACTCGGCCAGTCCTGCATGTTCAGGCAATCGATGTAGTCCCGATAGACTTCACAGAGTTCGCCTTTGGTCATCGTGATTTTTCTCAGTGACCGAGGGGACGAGCCTACCCCTTATTCACCGCCGCCTGCGCTGCCGCCAGCCGCGCGATCGGCACGCGGAAGGGGGAGCACGACACGTAATCCAGCCCGACCTTCTCGCAGAAATGGATCGAGGCGGGGTCGCCGCCGTGCTCGCCGCAGATGCCGAGCTTTATAGCAGGGCGCGTCGCCCTGCCCTTTTCGGCAGCGATGTGCACCAGTTCGCCGACGCCGTCGACGTCGATCGACACGAACGGATCCCGGTCGATGATGCCCTTCTGCCGGTAAGTCTCGAGGAACATCGCGGCATCGTCGCGCGAAATGCCGAAGGTGGTCTGCGTCAAATCGTTGGTTCCGAAGGAAAAGAACTCGGCACTCTCGGCGATCACATGGGCGCGGATGGCGGCGCGCGGCAACTCGATCATCGTACCGGTGAGGTAATCGATCGTGGTGCCGGTCTCAGCCATGACCGCCGCCGCCACGACGTCGATGCGCGCCTTGACAAAATCCAGCTCCTTCTTCAGCCCGACCAGCGGAACCATGATTTCCGGAACCACAGGCTTGCCGGTCTTCTTGCCGGCCTCGACCGCGGCTTCGAACATGGCGCGCGCCTGCATCTCGGCGATTTCGGGATAGGAGATCGCCAGCCGGCAGCCGCGATGGCCAAGCATCGGGTTGAACTCGTGCAGCGCCTCTGTGCGGTGGCGGAGTTTTTCCGCCGGCACGTTCAGCACGGACGCGACTTCCTCGAATTCCTTCTCGGTCTTGGGTAGGAACTCGTGCAGCGGCGGGTCGAGCAGGCGGATGGTGACCGGAAGGCCGGCCATGATCTCGAACAGTTCGACGAAGTCGGAGCGCTGCATGGGCAGCAGCTTGTCGAGCGCGGCCCGGCGGCCCTTCTCGTTGTCGGCCAAAATCATCTCGCGCATGGCGATGATGCGGTCGCCATCGAAGAACATGTGCTCGGTGCGGCAGAGCCCGATGCCCTCGGCGCCGAAGGAGCGCGCCATGCGCGCATCGGCAGGCGTCTCGGCATTGGCGCGCACCTTCATGCGCCGCGACTTGTCGGCCCATTCCATGATCGCGGCGAAGTCGCCGGAAAGCTCCGGCTGCAGCATGGCGACGGCGCCCTTCAGCACCTGCCCGGTGCCGCCGTCGATGGTGATGACGTCGCCCTTCTTCAGCGTATGGCCCATGGCGACCAGCGTGCCGAGGCGGTAGTCGACCCGCAGCGAACCGGCGCCCGACACGCAGGGCTTGCCCATGCCGCGCGCCACCACGGCCGCGTGGCTGGTCATACCGCCGCGCGTGGTCAGGATGCCTTCGGCGGCATGCATGCCGTGGATGTCTTCCGGGCTGGTCTCGACGCGCACCAGGATGACCTTGCGGCCGGCCTTTTTCGCATCCTCGGCCTCCGCGGAGGAAAACACGATCTCGCCGGTCGCGGCGCCCGGCGAGGCGGGCAGGCCCGTGCCGATGACATCACGCTGCGCCTTCGGGTCGATCGTCGGATGCAGCAGCTGGTCGAGCGAGGCGGGGTCGATGCGCGCCACGGCCTCCGCATGGGTTATCAACCCTTCGTTGGCCATGTCGACAGCCGCCTTCAGCGCGGCCTTCGCCGTACGCTTGCCGGAACGGGTCTGCAGCATCCACAATTTGCCGCGCTCGATGGTAAATTCGAGGTCCTGCATGTCGCGGTAATGCTTTTCCAGGCGCTCGCAGATGCCGACGAAAGACGAAAACGCCTCGGGCATCAGCTTCTGCAGCGAGGGCTTGTCGGAGCCGGCGGCGATGCGCGCCTTCTCCGTGATGTTCTGCGGCGTGCGGATGCCGGCCACCACGTCCTCGCCCTGGGCATTGACCAGAAACTCGCCGTAGAGCGCCTTTTCGCCGGTCGAAGGATTGCGGGTGAATGCGACGCCGGTGGCGGAGGTTTCGCCCATATTCCCGAACACCATGGCCTGGACATTGACCGCAGTGCCCCAGCTTTCGGGAATGTCGTGCAGGCGGCGGTAGGTGATGGCCCGCGCGTTCATCCAGCTCGAGAAGACCGCGCCAATCGCGCCCCAGAGCTGCTCGTCGGGATCCTGCGGAAACGGCTTTCCGAGTTCCTCCTCGACCTTGGCCTTGTAAAGCGCGATCACGCTCTGCCAGTCCTTGGCCGAGAATTCGGTGTCGAGTTCGTAGCCGCGCTGCGCCTTTTCGTCCTCAAGGATTTCCTCGAACACTTCGTGGTCGAGGCCCATCACAACGTCGGAATACATCTGGATGAAGCGCCGGTAGCTGTCATAGGCGAAGCGCGCGTCGCCCGAATCCTTCGCCAGCGCCTCGACGGTCACGTCGTTGAGGCCGAGGTTCAGAACCGTGTCCATCATGCCCGGCATCGATGCGCGAGCCCCGGAGCGAACCGAGACCAGCAACAGGTTTTCGGGGTCGCCGAAACGCCGGCCGGCGATCTTGCCGACCTCGGCCAGCGCATCCTTCACCTGCCCGGCAAGCTCCGCCGGATGCACGTTGCCGTTGGCGTAGTAGATATTGCAGGCCTGGGTGGTGATGGTGAAGCCGGGCGGCACGGGCAGGCCCAGGCTGCACATCTCGGCAAGGTTGGCGCCCTTGCCGCCGAGCAGGTTCCTGTCGCCGGCACGCCCCTCGGCCGCTCCGTCGCCGAAGGTATAAACCCATTTGGTCATGCTCGCTCCTCGCCTCGACCGCCGGCCCCATCGGCAGCGATATTGTGGTGCAGTGCGAAAGACAAGATGCGGCGCGGCGGCTTGGAACCCTACAATCGATTAGAAGGTTCCCTCCTTTCGCGGCTTGCAATCGCGGCGCTGCAGATATAGAACATATCAGGAACATGCAGGGGCATATCATGAAAGAGACAGGAAAGCTCGACTATCTCGAACTGCCGGCCGCGCATGGCACGCTGGACAGCATGAAAGCGTTCTACAGCGCTGCTTTCTCCTGGTCCTTCACCGACTACGGGCCGACCTATTCGGCGTTCGACGAGGGGCTGGAAGGCGGCTTCCAGGCCGACAGCGCGGAGGCGCCGGCAAAACCGCTGCCGGTGCTCTATTCGGAGGCGCTGGACGACACATACGATGCCGTGGAAAACGCCGGCGGCAAAATCGTCAAGCCGATCTTCTCGTTCCCCGGCGGACGGCGTTTTCATTTCGTCGACCCGGCCGGCAATGAGTTGGCGGTATGGGGAGAGTAACCGGCGCCGCGCCAGATTCGCTCGGTAAGCGATCGACGCGGAAAGCAGCGATATGACAATTGCGCTTCACCGGCACTCTGCCTATAAGGCGGCGTTTCCGGCGTTCGCGCCGGACCGTTGGGGCGTAGCCAAGCGGTAAGGCAGCGGTTTTTGGTACCGCCATCCCCTGGTTCGAATCCAGGCGCCCCAGCCAATCCTCTATTATATATTAAAATCAAATACTTAGAGCGATCGGACAAATGGCAGCCGGAACAGTTTCCGGGTCACAAAACCGCAAGACGGCTATTAGATGGAACGGGCTGAGCCGGAGGACCAGCACGGCGCCGAGCAGGGGATGCATGTTTGCCTGGTCGACGGCACGGTGCTCTGGGACCGTCATATTGAGAAAAAAGTGAATGGCTGGGACTCCTGGACAGTAATCCAGCCAATATTCAAGGGCATGAAATCGCCTAACTAACTGCCATTATTGACCTTTTTCGGACGAAGTTGTAACACCGGGATGCTACACAGGGTCCGAAAATGGCGCGAATTAGCTACCTCCTACGACGCGGCGCGAGCTACTACGCCCGCGTCAGGTTCCCATAGACCTCATTGATAGCTTCGGCAAAAGGAGGTTGTGAAGGCGCTCGGCACGAAGGCGAGGCTAAGCGGCGCATGTGGCCCGTAGTGGAGGCATGGAACCGGGAATTCCATGACGTGCGCACCCGCCGTCTGCTGACGCTTGACGACAAGGCGGACGCGACGTGGCAGCACTACACGGCGAGCCTTGAACGTGACGAGCGCACCCGGCAGGCGATGCCGACCGCTGCCGACATCGACGCGGCCAAGCAAGCGGCGATTGCGCGAGTGCAGCGCGAGAACATCGACATCAAAAACCCTGATGGACGCGGCGCTTGACGTTCAAGTCGTGAAGGGCCGGCGCGAGTTCGATGAATACGCCCGCCGCGCCAAGCTGGACGCAATGCGGAAGCACCTAGCAGCCGGCGAGACGGAGCGCCAGATTTTCACCGCTCAGCCGCCCAAAAAGACGCTCAATCAGATCCGGCGTCCGATGACTGACAGGTCGTAGGCAGGGACGATTATCGCTGCCAGTCGTCTCATCGTACGACAGTTCAAAATCCATCCCCGTCGATATTGCTGCGAGGGTCGGGATGCCTGGAGCGCATCCACGCCTGGTCACTGACCGCCGGGCCAAGGGTGAATTGGATTATGGTCCGGCGGTCCCATTTCTGCAGGGAGTTCCGCAGATGCTCGGAACTCATTGTTTCCTCAGCCCAACACAAACTCCACGCTGAAGCTTATTCGTAGCCCAGCGCCGCTGTGCTGGCAGACGTGCCGCTGGCAGGATATTGATTTTCCGCTAAGCCACCGAGAAGTCGGCGTTAGTGAGCGCCAGTCCGACCGTCAGCGTCGCGAAGTGGATGCCGCCCTGCCCGCCGAGGCCGTCGGCGTCATAGAACAGCTTGCCGCTGTCGCGCTCGTAGATGATGCGGTCGGAAGCATCCTGCGCCAGGCCGGTGTTGTTGGCGCGGAACGCTGCCGACGAAAGCGTTCCGGTGGCGAGCGCGGTGAAAGTCGCGTCCGACAGGAGCATCCGGTCGGCCGGCACGCTGAAGTCGACGATCTTGTCGACGTTCGCCGCGCCCAGCGTCGAGGCGAAGACGAAGGTATCCGCCCCACTGCCACCGCGAAGGGTGTCGATGCCGCCCTTGCCCTCGATGCGATTGGCGCCTGCATTGCCGGTGATCTGCTGGCCGAACTCGTTGCCGGTCAGGTCGATCGCCGATGTCGTGGTCGAGCCGTTGGTCTGCAGGATCTCGACATGGACGCCTGAGCCGAGCCTATAGTCCACCGCGGCCACGACCTTGTCGGCGATGCCCTCACAAGCGAGTTCGATGAGGATGTCTCCGAAATTGAAGACCCGGTAGGTGTCGTTGCCGTTAAAGCCGCGCATGACGTCAGCCGCGCCGGCGCCGCCGTCATGCAGAATGTTCGCCGCGGCATTACCGGCGATTTCCTGTCTGAGCGCATTGCCGGTCAGATCGATCGACGAGGTGCCGGACGAGCCGTTGGTGAACAGGTTCTCGATCTCGGCGCTCGCCGACAACTTGTAGTCCACCGCCGCGATCACCGTGTCGGAGCCGTTGCCGGCGGTTTCGACGACGACGTCGGCGGAGTTGAAGATCCGGTAGGTATCGTTGCCCAGAAAGCCCTTCATCACATCGGCGGCGCCGCCACCGGTGTGGAGGATGTTGGCGCCGGCGTTGCCAAGAATCTCCTGCTTTAGCTTGTTGCCAGTCAGGTTTATGGCTGCGTTGAAGTTGGTATTCGTCGTCGAAAGGATTTCGATATCATCGCCGCCGCCTAGGATGAAGCTCTCGAGCGCCGCGACGCGGTCAGCGCTCCCTTCGCCAGCGACTTCGCTGACGTTGTCCGCCTGGGTGACGATGTAGAGATCATTGCCCTCGCCACCAACCAGAATGTCGCTACCAGCCCCTCCATCCAGTGTATCGCCACCGTCTTCACCCTTGAGAAGGTCGCTACCATCGCCGCCGTTGAGCTTGTTGGCACGCGCATCCCCCTCAATGTCATCATCGAAGACGCTGCCCAGCACCTGCTCGATATTGTCGAGAACATCGCCTTCTGCATCGCCGCCGCTGGCGCCGAGGGCTATAAGGCCATTGGCCCGGGTCGTGGTCGTGTCGGAAGAGAGCGAAAGGACGATGGCTGCCGACGAGCCAGAATAGTCCGCGATATCGATGCCCTCGCCACCGTCGAGATGATCGGCGCCGGAGCCGCCAACCAGGAGGTCGTTGTCGTCGTCGCCGAACAAGTCGTCGCCATCAGCCCCACCGATCAGGATATCGTCATCGGTGCCCCCGGAAAGCCGGTCGATGCCCGCACCGCCTTCCAGCCGATCATTGCCAGAGAAGCCGTTGAGTTCGTCGGAACCGCTCAACCCCTGCAGGCGATTGTCGGCGCCGTCCCCGCTGATGATATCGCCGAAACCCGAACCATTGATGTTCTCGATACCTATGAGGGTATCGCCTTGCGCGTCGCCACCTTGCGCGATGGCAAGCAGCAGTGAGACGTTGACGCCGGCGCCGGACGAGTCGTACGCCGCCGTGTCGACACCATCGCCGCCGTCGATCGTATCAGCGCCGACCTGACCTGCGAGAATGTCGTCGCCGGAAAGGCCACGCAAGCTGTCGTCGCCACTGAGACCATTCATGGCGTTGCCCAACGCATCGCCCTCGAGGGTGTCGGCATGGTTCGAACCTTGAAGGTTCTCGATGCCGCCAAGCAGGTCTCCCTCGGCGTCGCCGCCCGCACCAAAGCCAGCATTGCCAAAGCCACCGTCTAGCTTGACGGTCACACCGGCGGACGAAGCTGAATAGTCGGCCGCGTCGATGCCGGCACCGCCACTGAGCAGATCGGAACCCGCGCCGCCGACCAGGAAGTCGTTGTTGTCGCCGCCCGACAGGCTGTCCAGGCCAGCGCCGCCGACGAGGACGTCGTTGGCGCCGAGACCGTCGATGATGTCGTCGCCGCCGCCGCCTTCGATGCGATTGTCGCCGTTGTCGCCGGTAAGCGTGTCACCGAATGATGATCCGCGCAGATTTTCAATAGAGCTGAGGATATCTCCGGTCGCGTCGCCACCGCCGGTGGTGCCGGTGAGCAGGTTGACGACGACGCCGACATTGGAGCCCTCGTAACTGGCGAAGTCGGCTCCATCGCCGCCAGAGATCGTATCACCTCCGGCGCCGCCGACGATCACGTCGTTACCGCCGTTGGCGAGAACGAAGTCATTGCCCGCGCCACCAAAAATGGTGTTGTTGCCATTGTCTGTAAAGAAACCGTCGTCGAACGCTGAGCCGATAAAATTCTCGATCGAGACAAGAGTGTCTCCCTCGGCATCGCCGCCGCCCGTTGTTCCGTTTACGAGATCGATAAAAACAGCCGCGCCCGAAGCACTGTAGTCCACAGTATCGATACCGACGCTTCCATCTAGGACATCGAGCCCGCCGAAACCAACCAGCGTGTCGTTGCCGCCGAAGCCATTGATCGTGTCGGCAAAGGCGGATCCTTGCAGAAAGTTGTTGCCTCCGTCACCATTGACAGTAGCCATAATGTGTTCCTTTCGAAGATTTTGATCTGCCGCGAAGCGCGGCGGGTTACTGCCGGCCAAGCGGCAGGGTCGCCATCCGGCGGTGCCGGAGACGGTCGGGTTCCAGTCGGATTGGGGTTGGCTTAGGTCGTGCGCACGAGACAGCCGGAGAATGCTTGGACTATTGTGGGCCAAGCCGGTGCAACGCGCATCGCCGCTGCCTTGTTATTGTCGGTCCATCGCTGCCGGTCAGCTCAAGCCGGTCACGTGAACCAGCATCAGCATAGTTACAATCGCTTGCAGAGTGATCGAAGCCGTTCGCGGCCAATTGTAGCGGATGAGTTCGGCGATAAGAGCCTCGTTTTTGCCGAACTTCTCCAGCTTCCCGTGCCGGGGGATTTCCAGGCCAACGGTGACTAGAAGGCCAACTCCGCCCAAGCCGATGTTGGCGGCCGTCATCCATATGGGCACCGTTGGGCCGAAGAAGGCAAGCGCTGTCGGCAGCAGGAAGCTCGCAAAGCCTGGTAGGATGACAACAAAGGGAATTCGGTTCGTGTAGAAGCGGTGGTAGGCGACATAGTCGGTCTCGCCGACCTTCGCGAACAGCGGGTAGACGACGACCTGTGCAAACCAGATCTGCCCGAGTTCCCAGAACGACAGCAACGACCATAGCAGCAGATAGAATTTATCCATGATGATTTTTCCGTCTGGTGCCGCCATCAAAGTCGAGCCGATAGGCCGCGATCAGCAGGTCGCCTTCCGACGCATCAAAGGCCAGGAAAGAAGAGGCGAATAAATCTTGTTCAGGGCTTCGCACGAACCCGGCCCTGTGAAAGGTGCCTCTAGCCGTGGCCATGAAGGCGCCGGCGTGGAGGCCGATGACCGGGGCGCCCTCGGTCCGGGCTGCCTCGACGCAATGATTGACGAGCCGGGTCCCGAGGCCACGACCGCGCGCCCTCGGATGAACGGCAAGAGTGCGGAAGGTCGCCCAGGCTTCGGGCAGAAGTCTATCCCGCCTGCGCTGGCTTGCCATGTAGGTTACCGTGCCCGCGATACCCTCGGCATCCTCGACGACCAGCACGTCACCGCTGTTCGAGCTCTCTACGATGTTGCGCGAGTGGGCGATGTAGCGATCGACGGGTTCACGCCTCATCGTAAGAAACGGCGCCAGTGCCGTTCCGATGAGATCGGAGATTTCGAGCACGTCCCCTGGGCTCGCGCGCCGGATGGTGGTTTTTGGCATGTCCAGCATTGTCAGTTCCTCAGCCATACGGCATCGCATCGTCAGCGGAGAGAGCTGCGGGTGCGTTGGCCGGATTAATGATTCGGAAGGTGAGCGCGGACTGCGCTCGACCTGGTCTACGATTTCAAGAACTGGCCCGCTCTTGTCTCTTCGTGTTCGCTCGATCGGGCCTGCCGAGAGTCCCATCGATAAAGCCAGTTTCCGGCCTCTCCGCGCTCATTCGGATGCGTTGAGTTAGACGAGGTTGGGGTCGACACGAAATCAACCGTATTGCAGTAATCTTCTGCACAATTGCAGAACCGGGATTGCCATGCATTTCGAGTGGAGCGACCTGCGTTATTTCCTCGCCGTCGCGCGCAGCGGAACGACGCTTGGCGCTGCGCGCGCCCTCGATGTGAACCAGACGACCTGTGCGCGCCGCATCACTGCTCTTGAGCGTGCGTTGAACACCACACTCTTTGAGCGCTCGGCAAGCGGCTACAAACTGACGCCCCAAGGCTCGGCCCTGATGGAGCAAGCCCAACTTGTCGAAACCGGCGCCGAGGCGTTTGGCCGGCAGGTGGAAGCCCTGCGAACCGAGCGCGGCCTGATCCGATTTACGACGAGCGACTGGATGGTCGAGCAGATTGCGCAAACAGCGATCACCCAATTCGCCCGGAAGCGCCCCGACATCCGCATTGCCTTGGAGGTGAGCGACCGGAAATTGGACCTGATCGGAGGTGAAGCCGATGTGGCGCTGCGCGGTGGTTTCTCGTTGGATGAGCCTGCGCTGATCGCTCGCAAGGTCGCCGAGACCCCGTGGGCGTTCTATTGCAGTGTCGGCTACGCGCAGCGGCACGGAGCGCCGCGGACCATGGACGAAGCGCTCAGCCGTCCTTTGGCAACGCCCGCCGGACGCGCGGAAGTGCTGCTTGCAGCGTGGCGTTCCGATGTCAAAATCAGCTACTCGACCAACAGCACGGCAACGCTTGTCGACGCCATCGTCGGGAACGACTTCGTCGGCATTCTTCCAATACCGGTTGGAGACGCCAGGCATGATCTTCATTTTTGCTGCTCCGTTGAACACGTCACGCCAAGCATCTGGATCGTCTATCCGGAACGACTTCGTCGTGCCCAGCATGTCCGCGCCTTTGTCGATCACTTGAGCGCACACACCAAACATTGGCGCCAACAGCGGCGCAGGACTGCGTCTGCAGCGCTGGCCGAGGAAGCGACGGAGCGCTGACGGAACGGGCGTGATCATTCGAGACATCATTCTCCTCGCGCCAGCGCCGCTGCCTTCTCGAGGCTGATCTTCTTGGTCAACGGGTCGGCATGGCGATGCACCAGCCGCCAGACCGAACCGTCTCGGCGATAGACCTGGGTCACGCGCAGCGACCACTCCTGACTTGGCAGACCTCCGACTTCCCCAAATTGTCGCTCGATCATTACCAGGACGGTCATATCAACAGTGACGTAGGATTGGATGAGTTCCAGTCCGCCACCGCCGTTTCGGAAGTAGGCTGCAAGCTCGGCCAGGTGCTCGGGGCTGTCGTCGAAACCGTGGCTGGTCGGCCCGCCGAAGGGCTGCATCAAGGTAAAGTCGTCGGAGAGCTGTATGAGCGACGCCCATCGCGTGATGTCGCCGGCCATGAAAGCGGTGGCCTGTTCCTCGGTGCGCTGAACGATGTCGGCAAGAATGGCCTCGCTTTCAGACGAGGCTTGCGCTGCGCCGGCGGAGATAGGAGCGGCCAGAGCCAGGCCCAAGGCTGCGCGTCTGGACAGGCACTTTGTTTTTGTTTGCTTCGGTTTTACACCTGGCGTCGTCTCACGGCTGATCGTGAACATCGAAATCCACCTTTCTAAGTCGTTGCCGACGTTGTGCCGGGCTTGGACTCTCCTCTCACTTCCTTTGTGGTGAATCCAGTGATATGATTTCATCAATATGCTGCATGAAATTGACCTGTCCCGGCTCGACCTCAATCTCCTGGTGCTGTTCGAAGTGGTCTTTGAGGAGCGCCATGTCGGTCGAGCCGCGGAGCGTCTCAATCTCTCGGCATCGGCGGTCAGCCACGGTCTTGGCCGGTTGCGCACCCTCCTGGAGGACCCCTTGTTCCTGAAGACACCGAAGGGTGTGGTGCCAACGGATTGTGCGGAAGAAATCAGCGGTGCGGTTGCGGATATCCTGTCACGGGTGAGAAGTGTCGTCGCCACTGCACAGCCATTTAATCCTGCGACTTCGACAAGACGCTTCACCATCGGATCGCCAGACGGTGTCTCGGCTGTCTTCTTGCCGCCCCTGATGAAGAAATTATCCCGCGCGGCCCCAGGGATCGCCATCGGCATTCGGCAGTTGCTGCCTCGGCAAGGCGAGACATCGCCCGTTATCGCGTGGAAGGATGCATTGGCCGATCTTGAGGCGCGAATGATGGATGTGGCGATCGTTCCCAACGAGGAATTCCCAGCCCGGTTCGCTCGCCAACCGCTCTACCGCGAAGACTTCATCATCGCAGTTCGCTCTGGGCACCCATTCGCCGGGGATCCGAGCCTGTCGAATTACTGCGCGATGCAGCACTTGGTAGTATCGCAGACCGGCGACCCGCACGGCTTCGTCGACAACATCCTGTCGGGACAGGGCCTGTCCCGACGTGTCGCTTTGACCGTTCCGAATTTCATGTTCGCACTTGCCGTCCTGGCATCCAGCGATCTGTTATCGGCACTGCCAAGACGCTTCGTTGACATGCACGGCGCCCGGTTCGGCGTGGTGGCCATTGAGCCGCCGTTGCCGCTCGGCACATTTACGCTGAATATCGTCACGCCACAGGTTGCATTGCGGGATGGCGGAGTCGCATGGCTCGTCAATCTGCTGAGAAGCTGAGAATACGAACTCGACTTGGTCATTTACTGAAAGGGATTAGAAATTAGCGCCGGCTCGCTCCTTGCGTCTATTTATTCATCTGTATTGAAATCGGCACCATGCCGCCCGCCACGACCGTCTCATCCCATCGCGTCAAATGGATTTCGAGAGGCTCTCTCTGCTTTGCGTGTCACTCACAATGGCGGTCAGCCGCATTGCTCCAAACGCAGATGCCCACGATCCAATCGATTCGTTTTTTGGAATGTGTGGGTTCGACGAAGAACAGTGGCGCAAGGACTACCAAGCGCTCTTTGCCACACACGACCTGATTCACAAGTCGCACCGAGCGCCGACGCAGCCCTGGCTGTGGTGGATATCGACACGCTGTGGCGCAGCACGAGAAACGGCGAGGATTTCCACTGGAAGGGTCGGGTCTGCAAGATTTACTCCAGGCTCAGAACTGGCGAGTGGAAATTCCACTGGCAGACGAGCGCCCTAAACTATCCGCCTCGCTAAGTCGCGAGTTGCAGCAAGCGTCGGTTTCCAGCATTTCGTGCAGTTAGGTTGATTGGCAGGTTCTGGCGTTTCCCACCCGGACCGATCTGCCCGGCCATATCAGAATCTTCACTTTGAAGGACCGATGCTGAAAATTGTGGACGCCAGCACGCGGCGAAACCGTCGCGTGCTGGCTTGAGTCGAGTTCGTTTCGTCAGAGGATGAAATCGGCTGCGGCGAGCAAGGTTGTCTGGCCGACCAGGACGATCGACATTTCCGCGGCGGCGTCGCCATCGACGTTGAAATCGATCACCAGATTGCCTCCGGAGAGGGTCTGGTGAATTTCACCGGCGACAAAGGCTCCGCCTGCATCGAGCTTGAACGCATTGTCGTCGCCGTCGGCGACCGCGTCGATCTTGGAGATGTCGATCTTGTCGCCCGGTGCAAAGTCTGTGATCTGGTCTGCCTTCGCCGCGCCGATGCCCGACTCGTTGAGCGCCGCAAAGAGGCGATCTGCGCTGGGACGATGTCGCTGCCTATGCTGGGGGACTAATCGGCATCTTCCTGCCCGCTCAGGCCAACGACGATTGTGCGCTGTGGCTGCGGCGGATACGGCAGGCATTTGATGAGCGGGCCTATCTCGGGCTCACCCTGCGACGGCGGCCGAACGATCAACTCCGTCTGCACCAGTTGGCAAATCTCGCGGGTGAGGCAAAGGTGCCCACGGTTGTCACCAACGACGTGCTCGTCCACGAGCCGGGCCGGCGCATGCTGCAGACGTAGTGACCTGCATAAGACACAATTGCACGATCGATGTCGGCGTGCGGCGTGAGCGCCATGCGGATCGTTATCTCAAGCCGCCTGAGGAGATGGCACGGCTGTTTGCCCAATATCCCGAGGCAATCGCCAAAACTCTCGATATGGCAGATCGATGTCGCTTCTCCCTTGAGGAACTAACCTATCAGTATCCCGAGGAACGCGATGATGCTTCACGGACGCCGCAGCAGACCCTGGAGAAGCTGACGTGGGAAGGTACGGAGACACGCTATCCTGACAGCCTGCCGGATCATGTCGTGACGTCGCTCAGGCAAGAACGGTCGCTGACCGACAGGCTCGGCTATGCCCCTTGCTTCCTGACGGTCAATTCCATTGTTGGTTTGCCCGGTCGCGCGACAGGGAGAGGTTCGGCCGCCAACTCCGCAGTCTGTTGTGTGCTCGGCATCACAGCGATCGATCCCGCGATCAGTGATCTGCTGTTCGAGCGTTTTGTCAGCAAGGAACGTCGCGAGCCACCGAACATAGATGTCGACTTCGTCGCCGAACACTTCGTCGAAGACCGCGACATCGCAGACGAGTATGTCGTTCGGCGCGTGCAGGTAGGCGAATTGGGCTCTGTCGTGCCGCCATGCACTTGGCGGAATCAGCCGGGAGGAACGCGCGCCACGGATTGGCGGACGATCAGCGTCGGCTTGATCGCGACCGATCGCGGCAGCGGGCGGTCGTTGTCGAGGTGATCGACGACGGCGTTGGCGGCGACGGCGCCGAGTTCGATTGCCGGTTGTCGGACAGTGGTCAGCGGCGGAAAGGTATAGGCGGCGAAATCGATGTCGTCGTAGCCGACGACGGAAACGTCTTCCGGAACGCTCAGGCCCAGTTCGCGGATGCCGTGCAGCAGCCCGATCGCCATCACGTCGCTCAGCGCGAAGATCGCCTGCGGCCAACTTCCGGGCGGGCCATCGAGCAGACCGAGAGCGGCCGCCCTCCCCCCTTCCATGGTAAGACTTGCACGACGCAGCAGACCGGGATTGAGCGCCAGGCCGCGCTCCTCCAGCGCGGCCGTAAACCCTTCAAGGCGGTCGATCATGCGTGGGTGATCAACCGGACCAGAGAGGCAGGCCATGCGGGAAAAACCGCTGTCTGCGAGATAGTCGGCGACGATGCGTCCGCCCAGAAAAGAATCGTCGGAGACGACCGATGAAACGGCATGCGGCGGCGCGTCAATCGCCACCACCGGCACGCGCTGGATCCGGCCGAGCTCCTCGAAGAAATCCGGGCTGGCGTTGGAAGTCATCGCTACGATCGCGTCGACCCGCTTGGTAAACAGCGTGTGCATGTAGGCCACGAGGTGCTCGGTGACGTCGTCGGTGTTGCAGATCATCAGCGCGTAGCCGGCCTCGAAGCAGGCCCGCTCCACGCCGCGTATGACCTCGCCAAAGAACGGGTTCGACGTGGTCGTCACAATCATGCCGATGGTGCGCGTGCGGTTGGACTTCAGCGAGCGCGCCACCTCGGACGGCAGGTAGCCGAGCTCGGCGATCGCCGCGTGCACTCGCGTCGCCGTCTCGGGGCTGACGGCGCGGGTCCTGTTGATGACATGCGAGACGGTGGTAAACGAGACGTTCGCTTGCCGCGCGACGTCCTTGATGGTGACCACCTGGGATCGTTCTCCCCTACCGCCTCACCCGTGATTTCAACCAGCGGTCGAAGGCCACGGCCACCACCAGGATGAGGCCTATGACGATCGACTGCGTATAAGACGAGACGTTGTTGAACTGCAGTCCGTTCTGAAGGACGCCTATAAGCGCCGCGCCGACTACCGTGCCGGTGATCGAGCCGACGCCGCCGAACAGCGACGTGCCACCGATGACCACGGCCGAAATGACGGTTAGTTCGTAGCCGATGCCGGCGACGGCTTCCGAGGAGTTGAGCCGGGCTGAAAGCACGAAGGCGGCAAGCCCAGCGAAGAAGCCAACGATGACGTAGACCGAGACCAGGATGCGATCGACGCGCAGGCCGGAAAGCCGCGCCGCCTCGGCATTGCCGCCGACCGCATAGACCGCTCGGCCGTAGCGGGTGTAGCGCAGCACGATGTGGCAAAGGATGGCGGCAATGATGAAGATGATCGCCGGCACAGGCACCGGACCGATCAAGCCGGTGCCGAACCAGCGCATCGAGGCGTCGAAGCCGGAAATCGGACCGCCATTCGATATGGTCAGGGTCAGGCCGCGGAAAACGGTGAGCCCGCCCAAGGTCACGACGAAGGGCGGCACCTTGAGGCGCGTGATGGCGAAACCCTGGATGCCGCCGCAGAGGGCGCCGACAACGATTGCGGCCACCATCGCCGCGAACCAGCCGTAGCCGGCCGATTGAGATGGATCGAGCGACAGCGTGTTGGCCGTGCCGCCCTTGGCGACGACCGCCGCCACCATGCCGCAGAAAGCAAGCAGCGAGCCGACGGAAAGGTCGATGCCGGCCGTCAAGATGACGAAAGTCATGCCGAGCGCTATCAGGCCGGTGATCGAGATTTGCCTGGTGATGTTGAAGAGATTGATCGGGTCAATGAAGCTCGGTTTCATGATGGTGAAGACGATCATTAGCGCGACGAGAAAGATCAGCGGCCCAAAGCCGACCAGCAAGCGAGCGACATCGATGCCGCGGCGCTCTTCCTCGACGACTGTGCTCATGCGGCCTCTCCCTGGCGCTGGTCGAGCGCCATCAGCGCCATCAGCTTTTCTTCGTTGGCTTCGATCGCCGGCATCTCGCCGGTGATGCGTCCGCGCCGCATGGTGACGATCCTGTCGCTGACAGCAAGCACTTCCGGCAGTTCGGACGAAATCATCATCACGGCAATGCCGCGCGCGGCGAGCTGCACCAGAATCTGGTGCACCTCCGCCTTGGCGCCGACGTCCACGCCGCGCGTCGGCTCGTCGACGATCAGCACTTTCGGGTCGCGCGCCAGCCAACGGGCGAGGATCACCTTCTGCTGGTTGCCGCCGGACAGGCCCTCGATTGCCTGCTCGGGTGAGGCCATGCGGATCGACAGCATCTTTTTGTAGACGGCCAGCGCCTCGCGCTCGCGCCGCTCCGCCATGAAGCCGAGCTTGTTGCTGTAGCTGCCGAGTGCGGCGACCGAGAAATTGTTCAGAATGCCGAGCGCTGCGAAGATCGCCTGATGCTTGCGGTCCTCCGGCACGAGGCCGATGCCAAGCCGGATCGCGTCGGCCGGCGATTCAGGCGCGATCGGCCTGCCGTCAAGGCTGACCGTTCCGGAGGCGACGCGGTCCGCGCCGAAGATGGCGCGGGCGAGTTCGGTGCGGCCCGAGCCGACGAGTCCGGCGACACCAAGAATCTCGCCGGCCTTGAGGTCGAGATCGACGCCTTCCAGCACGATGGCATGCGGCGCCTCGGGGTCGCGCACCGTGCGCAGGCCGCGCACCGACAGGCGGACGTCACCCGCGATGTTGCGCTCGGTCGGCCGCGCGTAAAGCTCGGAAGCCGCTCGGCCCACCATGCGCTCGATGATGCGCGGGATGGCGATCGGCTTGCCATCTCTTGCAAGATGGCCGGCGAGCTTACCGTCGCGCAGGACTGTCATGCGGTCGCAGATGCCGGAAGCTTCCTCCAATCTGTGCGTCACAAACATGATGGCGACGCCGTCCTTGCGGAGACGGCCCATGATCGACAGCAGCTTTTGCACCTCAGTCTCGGTCAGCGCCGAGGTCGGCTCATCCATGATGATGAGCCGGCTTTCGAGCGACAGCGCCCGGGCGATCTCGACTAGTTGCTGCTCGGCCACCGACAGTGCGGAGACCGGCGTCTTGGGGTCGATCCTCAGACCGACGCGGCCGATAATCTCCCGCGATTCGCGCTCTAAGCGTCGCCAATTGACGAAGCCGAGACGATTGACTGGCGCGCGGCCGATGAAGATGTTCTCGCCAACGGTTAGCGTCGGGATAAGGCTGAGTTCCTGGTAGATGGTGACGATGCCGAGTTTCTTGGCGTCGTCGGGCGTGGCCGGCTTGTAGTCCGCGCCGTCGAAGATGATGCGCCCACCCGACGGCGCCTGCGCGCCCGAGAGGATTTTGAGCAACGTCGATTTGCCGGCGCCGTTCTCGCCCAGCAGTCCGAGAATCTCGCCACGGCGCACGTCGAGCGAGACGTTACTGAGGGCGATGACGCCGGCGAAATGCTTGGTCACGCCTTCGACGGCCAGGAGCACATCGGCGGGCGCGGTTGCTTCGGCTGACATTCGCCTCTCCTCCGTGAGCCAGTGGGCGCCGACCTGCGGTCTTCGCGTTTCGGCGAGGTCTCGCCTGTGCATGGCCGGCAGCCTGAAGGCACCGGCCATGGACCGTCAATGGATCGCGGGACGCGGTCTACTTGACCTCGCCGATGCGCTCAGCCTTGTCGAGATTGTCCTTGCCAATAACCACGGGGGTCAAGAGCACGAGTTTCTCCTTCGGCTCGGTCTTGTCCTTGGCGTAGGCGACCGCAATGCGGACCGCCGTGCGCGACTGCTCGCCCGGAAACTGCTCGACCGTGCCGGCCAGCGTGCCGTCGCGAACCGCCACGAGGGCCTCAGGCAAGGCGTCGAAGCCGTAGATCTTCACGTCTTTGAAGCCGCGCGCTGCGCAGGCCTCGATGGCGCCCAGTGCCATGTCGTCGTTGGCACAGATGATCGCATCTGGCTTGCCGTTGGCGGCGAGGCCTGCCTCGGTCACCGACAGCGCCTCGGCACGTGCGAAATTCGCGGTCTGCTCGAAGATGATCTGGTACTTGTCCTTGACCGGGTCGAGCACGTTATGCACGCCCTTGTTGCGGTCGATCGCCGGGCCGGCGCCGGGCTGGCCCTGCAGGTGGAAGATCTTCGCGCCGTTCGGGAAGGCGGCGACCATGGCCTGCGCCTCCGCTTCGCCGCCCTTGACGTTGTCGGCGCCGACATGGGCCAGAATACCTTCCACGCCGTCCACGCGGCGGTCGATGGTGACCAGCGGGATGCCGGCCTGCACGGCCTGCTCGACTGCGGGCGCCAGAGCGTTGACGTCCAGCGGCGAAATGACAATGGCATTGACCTTCTGGACGATCGCTGACTCGATGTCGGCCGTCTGCTTCGGCGCGGAATTCTGGCCGTCGCTTTCAATCAGGTTGACGCCCTGGGCTTCCGCCTCGAGCTTGATCTGGTTCAGCATGTGCACGAAGAACGGGAAGCTGAGGCTCGGCACCGAACCGAGGACCGTCAGCTTGTCCTGGGCGAGAGCCGAGGGTGCAATTATCAGTGCACCGGTCGCCACGGACGACAGTAAAAACTCACGTCTGTTCATCAAAATACTCCTCCCATAGCCGATTGCCGCTGATCCTCCATCAGTGACGGCCGGAGAAATGTATTGGTAGCCAAACGTTTGCGCAATGCCGAATGCGGCCAGCAAAGTAGGCGACGCACTCGGCGATACCTAGGCTTGGTTCAGCCCCTGGTAAGCCGAAGGTCTGAACGTCGCCCGCGTTATAGACACGATACGTATCATTGCCGCCCAATCCGATCATGATATCGGCCTTGCCGGCGGCCGTCGCTCAAGATGTCTGCTCCGGCATTGCCGGTGATCGTCTGCTTGAGTTCGTTTCCGGTGAGGTTGATAGCCGCCGTCGCGGTGGAACTGCTGGTCGTCAGAATCTCGACATGCACATCGGCGCCCAGTGTGGAGCTGACCGAGGTCATCACCCGGTCAGCGCTGCCCTGGCTCGCGTCCTCGACGACGAGGTCGCCGGCGTTGTAGACGCGATAGGTGTCGTTGCCGCCGAGGCCGCGCCTTCCACCTTGCCGGCACTCTCGTGGAACTCGACATAGATGAACTTCGAGACCCGGTCGATCGCCAGGACCATGACGAGCCTTCCGTCGGCATGCCGCAACTTGCAACTGTCGATATGGACGTAGCCGATCTCATAGGTCTCGAACCGCTTGCGCTGGGTCTTGGTCTCCTCGACTGGCAGCCGGGATATGCCGTGGCGCTGAAGGCAACGATGCAAGGCGCTGCGGCTTAGATTGGGAATGGTGTCCTTCAGACAACCGAGCACATCGTCCAGAGGCAGCAGCGTCTCTTGGCGGAATGCTACTACGATAGCTTCCTCAGCCGGCGTATTGGAATTTGCTGAATGCCGCAGTCAGGCGGATGATCCGCACGGCATGGAGCCGCTTGTCGTGAAACTTGCCGGCTTCGAGCCGGCCTCTTTCACTTCCGCGTAGCGGCTGTCAGCGGGCATTCATCGTCACGGTCCCGCTCCGGCCTTGCCGGGTACAGGAAGCGCCAGTCCCACCGCAGTTGTGGGCCTTGTAGCCATTGGTGAATGAGACGGTCTGGCATCCAACCAAACCAAACAGCAAAATTCCGATGGTGATAAGATGAACGGTCTTGGAAGTCATCATGACCACCTCATTGACAGAGCCATGCTCCCACCGTCCGCCTAAGGCCTGCCTGCGACAGGCAAATGACGGGCGGCGGTCGCCTACCGCCGAGCCCGTCCACCCATCTTCCGAGATCCACACGGACCGCGTGCCGGGTGCTGCCGGCGATTTCCTACGCTTCGCGGATCGCAGCGAAGCGCCGGACGTGCTGCCACGCGGCGACGTATTCGAAATGCGGCGGACACAAGCCAGTCAGGCTTCAGCCGCAAATCAGGCGACCGCGCCTTCCTCTCCGACCAGGCGGATCGTGGCGGGCATGAAATCCCCCCACTTGCGACGCATCAGCCGGCGGACAAGCCCCAGCGTCTCGGCGTCGAATTTGTCCATGCTCTGAATGCAGCCGAAAAGCGGGGACTCGCTGCCTATGCCGGCAGTCAGCCGACCGCCAAGGTTCCTGCTGCCCGGCCGCGCGTAAACTTCCCTGGGCGGCCTTGCGAAGGTACCGCCGTGAAGCGTGATTTCCAAATGGTTGGCGAGCGAGACAGGCGAAAATTGACCGATGTCACGGAACCGGTAGCCGATCTGTTTTCGCAGCAGTTCCGGATGGGAGGTATAAAACGCTTCCTGCACCGACCGGCGCAGAGGATGAGGATGATGACCGGCCAGCATGAAACGCCCGGTCACGCCAGCGCACCGGGCGCCGAACTCCTGTGCGCGCGCATAGGTGGCCTGCCTAAAGCTGCGCGGCTTGATGACGTTCAGCCCGCCCAGGATGCGCCTCGCATGGGTGCGGAACAGCCAGCGTTCCGGCCGCGTGCGGACACCGCGCAGCACCGGCCGGCCGTCGACGAACCATTCGTCGGGCCGCATCATGCGGTTCACGAAGAAATCGTCGTTGAAATAGACAAAATGCTCGCTGAGGCCCGGCAGCCGCCACAGCATCGCCTCGATCGAGCGCGCGGCGAAGGTCGGAAGCACATCCGCATGCTCGCCGAATAGCTCTGTGTGGTCGACCACCTGAATGAAATCCGGCGAGCACAGGCCGGCTCTCGCGAATTCATCCAGGAATTGCGGCCGCTGGGCGTCCGTGACGATCCATATGCGGTTGATGAAGCTCGCATATTTCAGGATCGAGGCGATGCAATAATAGATCTCGCCACGGTCGGCGTAGCGAGTCGTGCTCGCCTTGGCGGCGGGTTTGAGGCAGCGATGCAGCTTTGCCTGATGTTCCGGATCGGACCCGTCGACCCAGGCTATGACAGCATCGATCCCGTGGGTTTTATCTGAATGCAATTTGATGAAAATCCAGATTTTACCTTGGATGCGGCTGGCCCCGTTTTTAGCCGGCGCAAAGCGCCTGATACAAGCCGAAATGTGCGGATTTTATGTTCAGGCGCTTCAGCCAGTTCCAGTCCCGAGGGCTATATCCCCATCCGGTCCAGAAACTGCCGGCCGAGTGCCTCGTAGTTGCCGTCGAAATGGTGTCCACCAGAGGTTTTCACGACGGTCGTGTCCTTGAGCGCCGGGCTGGGGCAGGCGCTGTCGTCCTCGTCCTCGCCATAGACGCACATGACATCGGCGGCGGGGAGCGCGGCGATCGCCGGCACGATCTGATAGCCGCTGTCGTCGATGCCGAGCCAGCCGGAGATGGTGACCTGGAAGGACGTCGTCTGGCCCGGCGCCATTAGCGCGATCAGTTTCGTACGCTCCTGCAACGGCTTCGGCAGCAGCGGATAGGCGAAGGGGACGGTGTCGGCACCGAAGGAATAGCCGATCAGCATGACCGGCAGCTTCTGGTCGGGATCGGCTTCCTTCAATATGTCGGCGATGTCGGCGGCCAGTTCCTGCGGCGTACGCTTGGCCCAGAAGTAATGCAGCGCGTCGAGCCCGACGACATGCACGCCCTGGGTCGAGAGCCATTCGCCGATGGTCTTGTCGAGGTCGCGCCAGCCGCCGTCGCCGGAGACCAGAACGGCCACGGCCTTGGGCGCGCCTTCCGCCGGCAGGTCGACGGCCGGAAGGTCGCCGAACGGCTTTGCGGTATCGGCGATTGCCGCTACCGCATCGGCGATCTGCGCCGGTTCGTCGCTCTGGTCGAGCGCGTCGACAGTGAGATTCGGGCGGGCCTGGGCACGATTCAGAACATCGTCGAGCGTGTCGGACGGCACGAAAAGATAGGTCGGGTCGGGAACGTCGCTGTCGAAGCCGTAGCTGTAGCCGCCGTCGTCGCGTTTCTTGGAGGAAGCACCCGGGCAGAAGGGAAGCTTCAGGTCGAGCCTGTTATCGAAACCGGAGGCGACGGCGCCGCCAAGCGTGTTGGCCGGCGAATCGGCCAGCGTCGCATAGGCGAAGGTGGCGCCCTGCCCCGCGCCGACGACGATCGGCGGCAGGTAGGTCTGAATGTCGAGTTGCCGCTGCGCGGTCTGGGCAAGATCGGTGATCTCGCCGACGACATAAAGGCACTCGCCGGTGTCGGCGTCCAGCTTTGCGGCGTAGCGCGCGAGGTCGACCGCGAGCACCACATCGCCCTGCGCCCGCAGCGCCTCGACCGCCGCATCGTCGGACGGTTTCCAGCCGGAGCGGTCCGACAGGTAGACGACCAGCGCGTCGGGGGCGTCATCCGGGACATGGATCGGTATGTTCTCCAGCCGCCCGGCCGAGACCGTCTGCGCGGCGGGCGCGGTGGCCTGAGCGAGGGCCGGCGCTGCCAGTATCAGGGCCGCGCCGATGACGGAGGGGATAAGAAACTTCATCGTTTGAATATCCTGATCGGGTTGCCTGAGATGAGGTTCGTGACGTCGACCAGTACCTGCGGCAAGGCAAGGCCATTGGGGCAGGCAAGATACTGCGGCGTCCAGACGGGATCGAATTTCTGCTTGAAGGCGCGCAGGCCCTCGAAATTGTAGAACTCGTCGCCGCGCCGGTAGATGAATGTGCCGACACGGTTCCAGGTCGAGGCGAGCGGATGGTCGGCGAGGCCGGCGAGCGGTGCTGCGCCGAGATTGAACCAGCGATACCCTTCGGCCTTGCCGTGGAGCAGCAGTTTCGCGAACAGCGCATCCATGAGGATCTTCGACACGCCATGACGGTAGCGCATCAGATCGACCGATAGCTCGCTCTTGCCGCCGCTGCGCCAGAGATTGGCGAAGGCGACGATGTCGTTGCCCTTGCGGATGACGGCGCAGTCGAATTCGCTGAGATAATTCTCGTCGAAACGGCCGAGCGAAAAACGCTTCTCGCGGCCCGCCTTGGTGGCGAGCCAGGCGTCCGAGACGGCCCGCAACTCCGGCAGGAGCGCGGGGACATCGGCCATCGGCACGACCGAGAATACCAGGCCCTCGCGTTCCGCCCGCTTCTCGGCGTGACGGAAATCCGCCCGCGCGCCGCCCTGCAGCGTGAATTGCGCCAGGTCCACCCGCGCCACCTCGCCGGTCTTCAGGATCGCCAGGCCGAGGTCGAGATAGGTCGTCAATAGATCGGGGCCGATGCCGTAGAAGACGGCCCGCGCGCCGGCGCGGTCGGCGGCCTCGGCGAACTGCCAGATCAGGCCTCGCGCCGCCTCCGGCTCGCCGACCGGGTCGCAGAGCGTGATCCAACTGCGGCCGGCGATGCCATACATGATGAAAGCCTTCTCGTCCGGCGACAGCATGAAACGCTTGTCGCCGAGCAGCGCCAGCGCCGGATGGGTGTCGCGGCTCGCGGCGATCAGCCGGCGCACGGCTTCGGGGACAGGCTGCGGAGCCTTGGCAGGGCGGGGCTGGTGTGGCCTGTTGATCAGTGCGTCGATGGAAAGGGCCGCCGCCACGATCACGAGCGCCAGCGTGGCGCGGAGGAATCGCGGCGCATCGCCGTCCCAGGCGAATTCCCACCACAGCGACGACTGGTACTCGACATGGCGGTAGGCAAGGAAGCCGACCAGCGTCAGCACCGCGAGCACGATGACGATCAGCGCCAGCCAGGTCGGGGTGGGCCGGAACGAACGCCAATTGCCCTTCCGGTAGAAAACCTTGGGGTAAGCGAACAGCAGCCCGGCGACGAGCATGAGGATAGTCGCCTCTTCCCAGTCCAATCCCTTGAGCAGCGAGAAGGCGGCGCCGGCTGCCAGAAGCAGGATCGAGAAGATGCGGGCGAGCGCGATGCGCCGGTAGAGCCCGCGGGCCAGAACGATCAGCATCAGGCCGACGAGGCTTGCGAGAAGGTGCGAGGCCTCGGCGAAGGGCAGCGGCAGCACGTCGCTCAGGAAGCCCATGCGGTCGTTTTCAGCCGGCAGGTTGCCGGAGAGCAGCAGCACCACGCCGCCGCAGAAGACCAGTGTCGCCGACAGCGGCGCCACCACCGGCCGCACGACCGCGGCGGCGCGGCCCGAGACGGAACGCACCGCGGCGCGCGCCCGGTAGGCTTCGAAGACAAGCAGCGAGACGCCGGCGAAGACGAGCGGGATCGCGTAATAGATGACGCGGAAGACGATCAGCGCCGCCATCACGTCCGGCCGCGTGCCGGCGCCGAGGCCGACCAGGATCGTCGCCTCCAGCACGCCCAGCCCGCCCGGCGCATGGCTCAGCACGCCGGCGGTGATGGCCACGACAAAAAGCAGCAGGAACGTTGCGAAGCCCGGCGCGACGTCCGCCGGCAAGAGAACGTAGAGCGCCGCGGCGGCGGCGGCGATATCCACGGCGCCGACGAGGATCTGGGCGAGCGCGCTGCCGGCGGACGGCAGCGGCAGGCGCCATCCCAACAGCGCGACGTTGCGCTCGCCGCCGGCCAGCCACAGCATGATGACAGCCACCGCCAACAGGATGGCGGCGCCGATCAAACGGTCGGCGAAGGGCGACAGGTTCTTGAGGAAGGCGACGCCGGCCGGATCGAGGACCAGCGCAAGACCGGCCAGCACGACGATGCCCGAGCCGAAGGTGAGAAAGGAGACGCCGACGATGCGGCCGACATCGGCCGCGTCGAGCCCAGCGGACTGATAGATGCGGTAGCGCACCGGCCCGCCGATGAAGACATTGAAACCGATGGCGTTGGAAATGCCGTAGCCGATCATGCCGGCAAAGGCGGCGAGCCTGTCGGACACGCGGCCGGCGGCGACCCGCCGCGCCGCCATCACGTCGTAGAGCGCCATCGCCGCGAAGCTGACGACGGTGAGCGCCAGCGACTGGGCGACGGCGGCCGGCATCGTCTGAGCCAGCGCGGCATAGATGTCGTTGAGATGAACGCGGCCGGTGATCTGATGGATGACGACCACCGCCAAGACGACCAGCCCTGCGCCGAACAGCGGCCCGAGCACGCGCGGCTCCAGCAGGCCGACCCAAAACTGCTGGACGCTTCTTTGGCCGCGCGTTTCCTCGACGGCCGTCTCAGCTTGCTGCATATTTTCCAACCCCGATCGCGGAAGGCCGGTCAAGCACGCGCCGTGGCGGAGACGGGCCGATCCAGCCGATCCGAATGCCGAAGGCAGACCGGCAACGATTTTTGCCAGACCGGACCGACGCCGACAGTTGCGATGGTATGCGACATGCCGTTCCCCGATGACGAACGTGGCTCCCGGCGCGGAGAGTGCACCGGAGCCCCCATCGAGCGCGAGGCGCGGGACCGCATCATCCGGCTCCCGGCTGCCTTGGCTTTCCGACCAGAACTAGAGCCGTCAGCGCGGGTTTTCAAATAACGGAAAATTAATGTGAAAACCGCTTGAACAAGCCACAATTGGCGCGGCACAGCGGCAATTGTGGCAAACGGCGCCACAAGTGTTGATGGGAACCGCGCGGATCGGGTCGGCCGTACAGGCGGCGGCGAACTCAATCCAGCCAGGGATTGCGCACCGGCGCATGGGCTTTCTCATAGTCGGCCGTATCCCGCGTGACCATCGTCAGCCCGTGGTGCAGGGCGGTGGCGGCGATGAGCAGGTCAGGCTGAGAGTATGTGTAGCGTGCCTTGCGCCCTTCCTCGACCAACACCCGCCATTTGAGCATCACGTCCTCGGTCACCTGCAAGACGCGCCCGGTGAACATCGGCCTCAATCGATGGGTCAGCCAGTCGTGCAGTTCGGCTCTGCGGACAGGGTCGTCAAGCCGTTCTATGCCGAAGCGGATTTCGGCAAAGGTGACCGCGCTTACGAACAAGGTTTCAAGCGGCTGGGCCGCGACGAAGGCGAGAACCTTCGGCTCCGGTCGCGTCCGGCGAAGCTCCGACAGGATATTGGTGTCGAGGAGCCAGCCACTCAAAGGATCACGTCGCGCACCGGCATGGCCGTCCGTTCCGGCTCGATCTCGATGTCCCGGTACGGCGAGGCTTGCATGACGGCGATCAGGGCTTCACCCGTCGCGCCACCTTTGAGCCGTTGGAACTCCTCCGCCGTGATCACAACCACTTCCCGCCTTCCATGTACGGTGACGTGCTGTGGGCCATCGCTGTGGACACGACGCACCAGTTCGCTGAAGCGTGCCTTGGCATCCTGTAAGGCCCATGGGTCGTCCGTGGACGGAACCGCCTTCTTTCTGGTCATACTGACTAGAATATTCCCGGTTCCCGTCGAGTTCAAGGCTTGCTTGCGTTCGGCCGCCGGCCTTGTCATCAAACCCAGCGCGAGAGCGCCCTGCCTTACCTCGCGACCAGGCGCGATTTTTTCGATTCTCCCGCTTGCCGACAGGCTCGAAGTCAGCATCCATCGCCGCCAGACTGCGGAAAATCCGCGCTGGCTTTCATCATCCAATGTTCGTGTCCGGCAGGAATGCCCTTATGACGTGTCGGGTGTTTCCAGCGCATACACGGCGAGCGCGTGGGTATGTGCAAGAATCTCGTCGATCTCGCGGATGCTGCGGGGATGGGTGGCAGTCGGGTCGTAGCGCGACAGCCGGCCGCCGGGGGGACGCCCTGGCCGCAGCGGCGAGAGACGCTGGCAGCGGCGCGCTGTGGGTTCTTTGACAGTGGCTTCGCGTCGCGCCTTCCAGCGGGCGAAGCGTTTTGCCTGGCCGGGCAGATCGTCCAGCGCCGAGGTCAATGCCTGGAGGCGCTGAGCGAGCCGCACGGCATCGATCGGATCGTCGCGCGACGGCGGCGGAGGCAGCGGCTGGAACGGCGTATAGGCATCGAGCGACAAGATGCGCGGTACGCTGGTGGGTGCCGGCCGCCATGGCCGCGTCTTCCACGGTTTCAGCGGATCGAGCAGCGGCAGCGCCGGGACGTGCCGGTTTTCCGCCGACATGCCGGCGCCGCGGGCCCTGCGCCGGCGCGGCTTCTTCGGCTTGCGCTGGCGCAGCGGCGGCAGGGTGACCACGAGGCCACGCGCGGCCACGACGATCAGCCGCCGCACGGCGGATTCGGCCGGACGCAGCAGTTTCAGGATAGCGCGATAGAGGTGGCGGGGAAGGGTAAGCGGCGGAAGCGCCGGGGACAGTTTCCTTTTTTCGGCCCGTGCGATTTCCGCACCGCCAGCGCTTTTCTGCCGAAAGAAAGGAAACTGTCCCCCAGTGCCAAGCTCGGCGAAACCCATTTCGGCCATGGCGATGAGCATTGCCAGGAAACGCTTCAGCGCTTCCCGGTTATTTTCGAATGCCGCCTTTCCGTCCATCGCCGCTTCCTTCCAGCACAGGCGCCGGAATTATCGCGCAGATCGGGAGGGCGGGGATAAGTTCGGGAAAAATTATGCTGGTGGATGCCCACAAGGACCGTTGCCGAGGGACCGCGCGAGAGAGATTTTCCCTGGAATTTCAGTATTTTACCATCGGAATTATGCCGAGATTGCCGGCCCCGCCCCTCATCCCCCTGCCGGGACCTTCTCCCCGTAACGACGAGAGAAGGGGGCAGCGGCTACCGGTTTTGCCAATCTCCAAGATCGGTGATTGGCGAACCCGGCGCGGCAATCGACTCTCGCGCCGCATAAAGCAGGTCAATCGCATATGGTTTGCTTCGCCAAATGATCCTCTCCGCGTCCCCCGCGGCGAGACGCTGAGGCACCACCCCCTCGCCGGCCCTTCGGGCCACCTCTCCCCCTGTCCGGGGAGAGGAACCCAAGCTGGAAAAGCGCCCCTTATGCGATTGCCCTATTCCTTGCGGGGAGAGATGGCCGGCATTGGCATCATATCCGGTGGAGGCGTCGCGTTGCCTGGGAGGTCCGTCGACGAAAGCCGACGCTATGCAATGTCCGGTCTCGGCCCGGACTTTCGCCGGCGGGACGAGCAATCGGGTCCGACCGGCTCAGACCGCCTCGCGCATGCGTTCGGCCGCCTGAAGGTCGACCGAAACCAGTGTGCTCACCCCCTGCTCGGCCATGGTGACGCCGAACAGCCGGTTCATGCGCGCCATGGTGATGGGGTTGTGGGTGATGACGACGAAGCGTGTCTCGGTGGTGCGCGCCATCTCGTCCATCAGGTTGCAGAAGCGCTCGACATTGTGGTCGTCGAGCGGCGCGTCGACCTCGTCGAGCACGCAGATCGGCGCGGGATTGGTAAGGAAAACCGCGAAAATCAGCGCCATCGCCGTCAGCGCCTGCTCGCCGCCCGACAGCAGCGTCATGGTCTGCGGCTTCTTGCCCGGCGGGCGGGCGAGGATTTCCAGGCCGGCCTCCAGCGGGTCTTCCGACTCGATCAGCTGCAATTCGGCGGTGCCGCCGCCGAACAGATGGGTGAACAGCCGCTTGAACTGTTCGTTGACGACATCGAACGCGGCAAGCAGCCGCTCCCTCCCCTCGCGGTTGAGGCTTTGGATCGCCTGCCTTAGCTTGCGGATCGCCTCGATGATGTCTTCGCGCTCGGAGACGATCGCCTCCAGCCGCTCCGATAGCTCGCGCTGCTCCTCCTCGGCCCGCAGGTTGACGGCGCCCAGCCGTTCGCGCTCGACCTTCAGCCGGTCAAGCTGGCGGTCGACCTCGGCAATCTCCGGCAGGCGGGCGTCGGGCTCCAGGCCGGTCAGCCGAATGACCAGATGCGGCGGGGTGTTGAGGGCTTCCTGGATATGCGCCTCGATCTCGCGGCGGCGGTCGTCGGCGGCGGTCAGGCGCTCCTCGGCGCGGCCGCGATCCTCGCGCGCGTTGGCCAGCATCTGGATTCCCTCGGTCGCCGCCTTGTCGAGCGCGACCTGCTTGGTTTCGGCGACCTGCAGCGTGTCGGACGCCTGTTTGCGTGCTTCGTCGGCCTTGGAGAGTTCGGAGAGCAGCGCCCGGCGGCGCTGGTCGAGTTCGTCCGGCGCGTCGGCGATTTTTTCGCGCTCGGCATCCGCCTCGGCCCGCCGGTCCGTCAGAGCCTTGATCTGGAAGTCGGCGTTTTCGGCGCGGTTCTTCCAGCTCGTCCGCTCGGCGGCGATGGCCTCCAGCCGGCGGGCGCGGGCCGCGGCTTCGCGTTTCAGCCCGTCGAAGGCGGCTCGCGCGTCCACCACCGCGGTCCGGTCGCGCGAAACCGTCTGCGTCGCCTGGTCGAGTTTTGCCTGCAGCGCGGAAACATCCGGCTGCGCGGCGCGGCGTGACTGTGTCTCGGTCACGGCGGCCTCGGCCTCGGCGAGATCGGCGCCGACACGCGCCTTGGCCTCGTCGAGCGCGGCGCGGCGGCTGACGAGTTCGCCGGCGGCGCGCTCGGCCCGCGCCAGAGCGTCGCGCGCCTCGCCGACCAGTCGCTGGGCATTCCGCCAGCTTTCGCGCGCCTGCCTCTCGGTCTCGGTCTTCGCCTTCACGGACGCCTCGGCGGCCGCGAGCGCCGCCTCCGTGGCCTTGACCCGGTCGGCCGACTGGCGGGCCTCGCCTTCCAGTTCAAGCAGCCGGTTCTTCTGCGCCAGCCTTTGCGCGGCGGCGGTCGGCGCATCGGCGCCGGCGACGAAACCGTCCCAGCGCCACAGCGCGCCCTTGCGGCTCACCAGCCGCTGGCCGGGCTTGAGCCGGCCTTGCAGGCGCAGGCCGTCGGCATCCTCGACGATGCCGATCTGCGCCAGGCGCCGGGCAAGCTGCGGCGGGGCACGAACGACGGTCGCCAGGCTGGTTATGCCTTCGGGCAGTGCCGGATCGTCGGTTGAAAGCGCACTTTCGCCCCAGTGGGCCGGCGCGCTGGCGTCGAGCGGCGCGTCGAGATCCTCGCCAAGCGCGGCGCCAAGCGCGGTCTCGAAACCGCGGTCCACCGCGATCCGCTCCAGCACGGCGGGGAAGCGCCCTCCGCCGCCGGCGTTCAGAATCTTGGCAAGCGTGCGCGCTTCGGTCTCGATGCGGGCCAGGGCCGCGCGCGCTTCCTGCACCGGCGGACGCGCCGTGGTTTCCACCGCGCGCGCCTGCGCCACCGCCGCCTCGGCGGCGCCGGCGGATTTTTCGGACGCGTCGGCGGCGGCGATGGCGGCATCGACCAGCCGGCGCTTTTCGGCGGGATCGGCCAGCGCGCCGATCTTTGCCGCGATGTCGGCCGCCTCGCGCGAAATCTCCGCCAACTGCCTGACGAAACGGTCGCGGCGCTCGGTGTTCTCGCGCAGCGCGCGCTCGATCTGGCCGATCGCCGCCGTCGCCTCGGCGCGCTCGGCCGTCAGCGCGGCCAACGCGCCCTCGCTGAGAACGAGAACCGCCGATGTCCGTTCGAAGGCAGCCTGTTTTTCCGCCTCCCGTTCATCGGCCCCGGCCTCGTCGGCGCGCAACCCTGTTTCCTCGTTGGCGAGTTTTGCCAAAACATCGGCATTGTCGCGGACCATCCGCTCCTCGCGCGCGATGTCTGCGGCGAGCTGGTCGAGACGGCGGGCAAGCTCCGCCTGACGGGTGCGGACGCGGCCGGCTTCCTCTTCGATCTGGGTGCGGGCGATCGACAGGCGCTGGAAGGTCGCGGCGGCGGCGGCCGAGGCATCGCGCAGAGCCGGCAGATGATGGGCGCCGATGGCCTGGGCCTTGGCGGCCTCCATCTGCTGGGAGGCGCGCTCGCCGACCAGCGAGGTGGCGACGGCCAGCGCCGACTTCGCCTCGCCTTCCTGCGCCTTGGCCGCCGTCCAGCGCAGGTGAAGCAGCGTCGCCTCCGCCTTGCGGATGTCGGCGGACAGGTTCTTGAAACGCGAGGCCTGTCGGGCCTGGCGCTTCAGGCTCTCGATCTGGCCTTCCAGTTCGCCGACGACGTCGTCGAGACGTTCCAGATTCTGCTCCGCCGCCTTCAGCCGCAGCTCGGCCTCATGGCGGCGGGTGTGCAGGCCGGAAATGCCGGCGGCTTCTTCCAGCAGTGCGCGGCGCGCCTGCGGTTTTGCCTGGATCAGCTCGCCGATGCGCCCCTGCCCGACCATGGAGGGCGAACGGGCGCCGGTCGACTGATCGGCGAACAGCAGTTGCACGTCGCGGGCGCGGGCTTCCTTGCCGTTGATGCGGTAGACGGAACCCGCCTCGCGCTCGATGCGGCGCGACACCTGCAATTCGTCCGCGTCGTTGAAGGGCGTGGGCGCGGTGCGGTCGAGATTGTCGAGGAACAGCGTGACTTCGGCGGTGTTGCGGGCCGGCCTTGTGCCCGAACCGGAGAAGATGACGTCGTCCATGCCGGACGCGCGCATGTTCTTGTAGGAGCTTTCGCCCATCACCCAGCGCAGCGCCTCGACGAGGTTCGACTTGCCGCAGCCATTCGGCCCGACAATGCCGGTCAGGCCGCGCTCGATGACGAACTCGCCGGGCTCGACGAAGGATTTGAAGCCGAGGAGGCGGAGGCGGTTGAATTTCATGCGCGCCACCCGTCAGGCGCGCGGAAGCAGCGACCGGCATGCGCCGGCCGGAAGATACGATCAGAGCATGCCGTCGATGATCGCCGACATTTCGTCAATCGACAAAGCTCCCTTGTACTGCTTCCCGTTGATGAAGAAGGTGGGGGTCGAGTCCACGCCGAAATCCTTGGTCCCGCGCTCGCGCACGGCCCTGATCTGGTCCAGAAGCTTCTGGTCCGTCAAGCAAGCCTCGAACTTCTCCTGTGTAAAACCGGCCAGTTTGGCGATTTGCAGCAGGGCTGCGCTGGCATTTTCCGCCGTCGCCCAGTTCTGCTGTTGCTTGAACAGCACGTCGACCATCGGGAAATAATTGCCGTCCGAGCAGCGGGCGAGCATGAAACCAGCCTCGGCGCGCGGATCAAAGGGGAATTCGCGCAGGATCAGCCGCGCCTTGCCGGTGTCGATGTATTTGGTCTTCAGCGCGGGCAGCGTCGTCTCGTGGAAATGCGCGCAGTGCGGGCAGGTCATGGAGGCGTATTCGACAATGGTGACCGGCGCGTCGGCCTTGCCCAGCACCATGTCCGGCAAGGCGCCGGGCTCGAGGAGCTTGGCCATGTCGACCGTGCCGGCGGATTCGGGCGCTTGCGCTGCCGGAGCGGCGGCGGCCGGCGTCGCTGGCGCGGCCGCATCCGCAGGAGCGGCGGGCTGCGCCGGAACGGTTTCAGCCTCTGCCTTGCCGCTGTCGCTGCAAGCGGACAGCACCGCGCCGGCGGAGAGCACGGCAAGCGTGGAAAGGACGGTTCTACGAGACAAGGACCGAAGCATGCGAATCACCTGAACTATGTTTGGATGATGATGTTGGAATTCACGAAAAAGCGAGAGTTGGCGCGAAATAAGGCATAGCGCGACCCAATCCAAGCGGCTTCGCCGCCCGAACCTTCACGAAAGCGCGAGTTTTGTATCAGCGATGCCTCGATCCGCGCACCGAGGCGCCGAGACGTTCCAGCGCGGCGCGCAGGCCCTCGTCTTCGATCGGCCGCACCTTGGCGGCGATATCGGCCTTCTCGGTCGTCGAAAGCGCGCGCGGAAGGCGGCGCGGCGGCCTCTCGGCCACAAGCACCGGCTTCTGGACGATGCGGATGCGATCCACCGCTTCGAAGCCGAGGAAAGCGTTGACGCGGCCGATCACCTCGCCGGTCTCGTGCTGGAGGTGCAGCGCCGCGAGGCCCTCGCAGGCGACGACCAGTGTCGCCGGCCGGAACGGATCGTCCTCGCCGGCACGGCGCGGCCATTGCAGTCTCTCCGGGCGCGATTTGGCGGCGATGCGCGGGCCGACGATCTCTTCCCATGACTGGACGAGGCCGATCGACAGGCCGGCGCGCTTGCGCAGCACCGGATCGAGGATCGCGGCGGCGAGATCGCTGACGGGTACCGGATTGCCGAACGGCTTTTTCCCTGCCATGTCCGTTCCTTCGACCTGAGCCAGCCCAGAGCCATATACCCGACACGATGGCAACCGCCAGCCGCGCAAAAAAACCCTCAGCCAGTTCTTCGAGCGGCGGCATCGCGACGCGCCTGCTCGCCTGGTACGATTCTCACCATCGCGACCTGCCGTGGCGTGTCGCGCCGGCCGACCTTGCGCGCGGGGCCCGGCCCGATCCTTACCATGTCTGGCTGTCCGAGGTCATGCTCCAGCAGACGACGGTCGAAGCGGTAAAGCCCTTTTTCCGCACCTTCCTTGAAAGATGGCCGGACATGAAGGCGCTGGCGGCCGCCTCGAACGACGACGTCATGCGGACCTGGGCCGGGCTCGGCTATTATTCGCGGGCGCGCAACCTGAAGGCCTGCGCCAATCTTGTCGCCACGCTGCCGGGCGGATTTCCCGATACGGAAGACGGGCTGCGCGACCTGCCCGGCATCGGCGCCTATACGGCGGCGGCCATCGCGGCCATCGCCTTCGGCAAGCCGGCGGCGGTGGTCGACGGCAATGTCGAGCGGGTGACGGCGCGGCTGTTCGACATCAGGATACCCCTGCCCAAGGCAAAACCCGAGATCAAGGAGCGTGTGGCCAAGCTGGTTCCTGCCGAGCGGCCGGGCGACTTCGCGCAGGCGATGATGGATCTCGGCGCAACGATCTGCACGCCGAAACGGCCGCGCTGCATGCTCTGCCCGCTGCGCGAGGACTGCCGGGCGATTCTGGCGGGCGACCCCGAGCTGCTGCCGCTGAAGGCGCCGAAGACCGACAAGCCGAAACGCAGCGGCATCGCCTATGTCGCCGTTCGCGGCGACGGCGCGGTGCTGATGCGCACGCGCGCGGCAAAGGGCCTGCTCGGCGGCATGACCGAGGTGCCGACGACGGGCTGGAGCGAGGGGCGCGGCGGCAATGGCGGCGATTCGCATCCGCCGTTGACCGCCGATTGGCGACGGGCCGGCGCAATCACGCATGTGTTCACGCATTTCGCGCTCGACCTCGAAGTTCGCCGGGCCGAGGTCGGCAGGGCGGCCGCGCCGCCGGGCCACCGCTGGGTAGCCGCCGCCGAGATTGCCGACGAGGCTTTGCCCACGGTCATGAAAAAGGCTATCGAGGCCGCCATTCCCGGCGCGACCAAAAAGCCGAAATTTGCAATCTGAGGTTCGCATGAACGAAGTCCGCCACATCGTGTTCGACATCGGCAAGGTGCTGATCCACTACGACCCGGATCTGGCTTTCAGCCGCTTGATACCGGACCACGCGGAACGCCGATGGTTCTTCGAGAACGTCTGCACCCCGGACTGGAATATCGAGCAGGACCGCGGCCGGACCTGGGAGGAAGCCGAGGCGCTGGCGATCGGTGCTCACCCCAGCCATGCCGAAAACATCCGCAATTTCCGCCGCAACTGGCACGAGATGGTGCCGCATGCCTATGACGACAGCGTCGAGATCATGGAAGGGCTGATCGACAGCGGCCACGACGTGACCATGCTGACCAACTTCGCCTCAGACACGTTTGTCGAGGCCACCGAGCGATTCGCATTCCTGAAGCGGCCGCGCGGCGTGACGGTTTCCGGCGACGTGCGCATGATCAAGCCGGAGCGCGGCATCTACGAACGCCACGCCGCGACGTTCGGGCTTGAGCCGGGCGCATCGCTGTTCATCGACGACAGCCAGAAGAATGTCGACGGTGCAATCGCGGCGGGCTGGCAGTCGGTGCTGTTCACGGATGCGGCGACGCTACGCAAGGACCTTTCCGAACGGGGTATTTCGCTATGAGCGATCCGGTCGAGGTGCTCAAGCGTTTCCACGACGCCGTCAACGCACAGGACTATGAGGTCATCGAGGGTTTTTTCGCCGACGATGCGACCTATGGCTCGGTGAAGGTCGGCACGCTGCGCGGCAAGCCGGCGATCCTGGCGGCATTCCGCAGATACTTCGCCGAATACCCCGATCAAGTCGCTCACGACGACGGTTTTACAAAACTCAGCGAGACATCGGCGAAATCGAGCTGGCATCTGGAAGCGACAAGCGCAACGACCGGCGAGAAGCTGATCCGCAGCGGTGAGGAGACGATATTCCTCAATGCCGAGGGCAAGATCGAGCGCGTGGATGTGAGCGATTCGTAAAGTCGATATCGCGCTGCCCCTCACTGCCCTTGCGGTAGGACCATCGCAATTGGATCAGCTTTGCCGAGGGATCCTCTTCGCCTCGCCTACGGCGAGACGCTGAGGCATCACCCCCTTGTATCTGCACGAGAGTGATTTTGTGCGATTGCAGCGACTGAACCTCGAACCGGATGGCCATCCGGTTCGAGGTTCAGTCGCTGCAATCGCACAAAATCACTCTCGTGCAGATACAAGGGGGTGGTGCCGAAACGAGCCGGCGAAGCCGGTTCGGAGCGGATAGGTTCGCCGCCTCGCAATCAGGCAAGGACGGCTCGCTAAGCCCCCGCCCGCTCCATCCCAAGCCGGGCGATGCGGCGCAACTCGTCGATGGCCGTGAGCCCGCCATTGCGCTCGTAGTGCCAGAAGGTCCAGCCGTTGCAGGCGTCGAGGCCCTGCACCTGCGCGCCGACGCGGTGGATCGAGCCGACGCGGTCGCCGGCGGCGAGCGTGCCGTCGGCGCGGACCTTCGCCACCCAGCGCTTGCGCGCGTCGTAGAGGAAGGTGCCGGGACGCACGATGCCGGCGTCGATAAGGCTAACGAAGGCGACCCGCGGCTCGGCGCGCTTGCCGGTCATGACCGACAGGTCGCCGGCCGCCATCGGCACAACCGCGTCGATGCGTTCGCGCGCCGCGTCGATGTAGGACTGCTCACGCTCGATGCCGACGAAATGGCGGCCGAGGCGTTTGGCCACCGCCCCTGTCGTGCCCGAACCGAAGAACGGGTCGAGGATCACGTCGCCCGGTCTGGTGGAGGCCAGCATGACGCGCGCCAGCAACGCCTCGGGCTTCTGCGTCGGATGCAGCTTTTCGCCGTTGTCGTCCCTCAGCCGCTCCGAGCCGGTGCAGATCGGGAACAGCCAGTCGGAGCGCATCTGCACGTCGTCATTGGCAGCCTTCAGCGCGTCGTAGTTGAAGGTATAACCCTTTGCGCTGGCGTCGCGCGAAGCCCAGATCATGGTCTCGTGCGCGTTCTGGAAACGGCGGCCGCGAAAATTCGGCATCGGATTGGTTTTTCGCCAGACGATGTCGTTGAGGACCCAGAATCCCAGGTCCTGCATGATCGCGCCGACGCGGAAAATATTGTGGTAGGAGCCGATCACCCAGATGGTGCCGCTCGGCTTCAGCACGCGGCGGACGGCGAGCAGCCAGGCGCGGGTGAAGGCGTCGTAGGCGGCGAAACTCTCGAACCGGTCCCAATGGTCGTCAACGGCATCGACCTTGGACTGGTCGGGCCGGTGCAGGTCGCCGTTGAGCTGGAGATTGTAGGGCGGGTCGGCAAAAACCACGTCGACCGACTTTTCCGGCAGCCTCTCCAGCGCCGCCACGCAGTCGCCCCTGATGATCGTATCGCGCCAAGGCGCGGCCTCCTCGCTGAAGGAGGGAGCGGCAAAGGACTGCAACGCCTGCATGCTGTTACCCGAATACGCGTGACTGTTTACCCGCCGTTATGGTTACCGTTTCGCGTAAATTTTTAATGAAGCGCTGGAAAGACTTGTCACGCTTTCTCGCAGGCGATTTGCCCCGCCCGGCCCGCTGGTGTATGACCCCTGCGCAAGCGGCTTCCGCTTCTTCTCCCCCCAAAAATTCCGGACGACATGACCAAGCCAGACCTCGTTATTTTCGACTTCGACGGAACGCTCGTCGATTCAGAGATCATCGCTGCCCGCATTGAGGCCGACCTTCTGACCAAGGCCGGCTTTCCGATCACCGGCGAGGAGATCAGCGAGCGCTACGCGGGGCTGACCTTCAAGGACATTATGCTGCGCATCGAGGAGGAGGCGCATGTGCCGCTGCAGGCCTCGCTGATCGGCGAGGCGGAGGTGCTGGTCGACCGAAGGCTGCGCGCCGACGTACGGCCGATCGAAGGTGCGCTGGCAGCGGTGTTCTCGCTGAAGGAGCGGAAATGCATCTGCTCCAACTCGCGCACCGAGCGCATCCTGTTCATGCTGGAAAAAACCGGTCTCGACCGGGCCTTCGGCAAGGACGACGTGTTTTCCGCATTGAGCACACCCAGCGGCAAGCCCAAGCCGGCGCCGGATGTCTTTCTTCATGCGGCGGAGCACTATCGCGCCGATCCGGCCAACACTTTCGTCATCGAGGATTCGGTGCACGGCATCCATGCCGCAAAGGCTGCCGGGATGCGGGTGATCGGCTTTACCGGCGCGGCGCATTCCTATCCGGGCCATGCAGACGTGCTGACCGACGCCGGCGCGGAGACGGTGATCCGCCGCTGGGCGGATTTCAACGGCGTGGTGGCAGCGCTATCGGAGTGGTCTGAGGCTTGAGCGCCTATTCGGCGTTCGCCGCCTTCTTCTTCGGCGGGCCTTCGTCGAAGCCCGCATAGATGCGGATGTTGCGGACGGTCGGGTCGGGCAGGCTGATGTTCGGGTCGTTGACGACGAACTGGGTGGCGGCCGAGGGGTCGCTCACGGCGACCTGATGCTTCTTCAGTTCCGAATAGACGATGGTGTCGCCCTGCATGACCACCACGCGGACCGGCATGGTGATCGTGCCCGACGCGCCGGCAGGGCCTGGAACGACCTTGCCGGCCACGGCGACGTTGATGTTCAGCATGCCACCGGAGCGGGTGCAGGCCCTGGTCACGTCGGCGATAGACGCCTGGTAGGACAGCTTGCTCGGATCATCCTGCCCGCCCTTGGCATAGCTGTTGAAATAGGCTGTTCCGTCACGCAAATTGACCAGCGGGCAATAGCCGCGCAACTCGCTTTCCAGGACCTTCTTAGTCGACGGCTTCGTCGCTTCCTTGTTGCCGCCGCCAAGCAGCGCGCTGCCGCTGTCGCCGGATTGGCAGCCGGCGGCGGCAAGCATAAAGCCGGCAAGCATCAGGCCCGGCACGATACGACGGTCAGCCAAACGAAACTCCATAAGCTGCTCTTCCCACCCGCAAAGCAGTTGCTCTATAGCAACGGCGCGGCTGAAATGCGACCGGCAGCCTGGCGTTTTTGCACAGACCGGCACCGCTCGGGCCACAGCAGGAGCAGATGACGATGAGATATGTCAGCACCCGCGGAAACGCGCCGGACCTCGGGTTTTCCGACGCGGTCCTTTCCGGCCTGGCACGCGATGGCGGGCTCTATGTTCCCGCCGAATGGCCGACGCTCTCGGCCAGCGAAATCCGCTCGCTGCGCGGACGCCCCTATGCCGACGTCGCGATGAGGCTGCTGACGCCGTATCTCGGCGGCGAGATAGACGCGCGCACCTTCGAAAGGATCGTGCGCGAAGCCTATGCAACCTTCCGACACGAGGCCGTCTGTCCGCTGGTCCAGACCGGCAGCGACACTTTCGTGCTCGAGCTTTTCCACGGGCCGACGCTCGCCTTCAAGGACGTGGCGATGCAGCTTCTGGCGCGGCTGATGGATCATATCCTCGCAGAGCGCGGCGCGCGTGCCACGATTACCGCCGCGACCTCCGGCGACACCGGCGGCGCGGCGATCGAGGCTTTTGCCGGGCGCGAGCGCACCGACATCTTCGTGCTGTTTCCACACGGCCGCGTGTCGCCGGTGCAGCAGCGGCAGATGACCACCTCGAAGGCTGACAACGTCCATGCGCTCGCGATCGAAGGCAATTTCGACGACTGCCAGGGGCTGGTGAAGGACATGTTCAACGACCACCGGTTCCGCGACGGCGTATCGCTGTCGGGCGTCAACTCGATCAACTGGGCGCGAATCATGGCCCAGATCGTCTATTATTTCACCTCGGCGCTGTCGCTCGGCGCACCGGACCGGCCGGTCTCCTTCACCGTGCCGACCGGCAATTTCGGCGACATCTTCGCCGGCTTCGTCGCCAAGAAGATGGGCCTGCCGATCGAGCGGCTGGTGATAGCCACCAACGACAACGACATCCTGGCGCGGACCCTGTCGTCGGGCGAATACCGGACGCGCGGCGTGGTCGCCACCACCTCGCCGTCGATGGACATCCAGGTGTCGTCGAACTTTGAGCGCCTGCTCTACGAAGCCTCCGGCCGCGACAGCGCGGAGGTCGTGCGCAACATGAACGGGTTGAAGCAGTCCGGTGGATTCTCCATCGGCGCCGGGGCGCTCGCCGCGATCCGAGCGGATTTCGACGCCGGCCGGTCCTCGATGGAGGAGACCGCGCGCACCATCGCCGGGACGCTGAAGACCGCCGGCTACCTTCTCGATCCGCATACGGCCACCGCGGTCCACGTCGCCTCGCAGCATCTAGCCGACAGCCCGATGATCGTGCTCGGCACGGCGCATGCGGCGAAATTTCCCGATGCGGTCAAGGCGGCGTCCGGCGTGACGCCCGCCCTGCCCGGCTGGCTCTCCGGATTGATGGAAGCGGAGGAAAAATACACGGTACTTCCCTCCGACCTCAAAATAGTGGAAGATTATGTCAGCCGTCATGCACGGGCGGCGCGTCAGGGAGTCTGATCTACATGGATGTTGAGGTAAGCCGTCTGTCGAACGGCCTGACAGTCGCGACCGAAACTCTTCCAAGCATTGAAACCACCGCTTTAGGCATCTGGGTCAAGTCCGGCGCGCGCAACGAGCACGCCGAGGAACACGGCATGGCGCACCTTCTGGAGCACATGGCGTTCAAGGGCACCGGCAGCCGCAGTGCCTTCCAGATCGCTTCCGAGATCGAGAATGTCGGCGGCGAGATCAACGCGGCAACCAGCGTCGAGACCACGTCCTTCTACGCCCGCGTGCTGGCGGACGACGTACCGCTGGCCGTCGATATCCTCGCCGACATTCTCCAGGATTCCAGTTTCGATCCCGATGAGTTGGAGCGTGAGCAGAACGTCATCCTGCAGGAGATCGGCGCCGCCCACGACACGCCCGACGACATCGTCTTCGACCATTTCACCGAAACCGCCTATCGCAACCAGACGATCGGCCGCTCGATTCTCGGCACGCCGGAGACGGTGCAGTCCTTCACCTCGCAGCAACTGCGCAGCTTCATGGACCGGCAGTACAATGCCGAGGACATGGTGGTGGTGGCCGCCGGCGACATCAATCACGATGCGTTCGTGCGCGACGTCGAGAAGAAGCTCGGCGGCTTTCGTCCCAAATCGGAAAGCACGGTGCCCCAGGCGGCGCATTATGTCGGCGGCGACTACCGGGAGGAACGCGACCTGATGGACGCGCAGGTGGTGCTCGGCTTCGAGGGCCGCGCCTACCACGTACGCGACTTCTACGCCTCGCAGGTGCTGTCGATGATCCTCGGCGGCGGCATGTCGTCCCGCCTGTTCCAGGAAGTGCGCGAAAAACGCGGGCTCTGTTATTCCGTCTATGCCTTCCACTGGGGCTTTTCCGACACCGGAATATTCGGCATCCATGCCGCCACCGGCCTGAGCGATATCGGCAAGCTGGTGCCGGTCATCATCGAGGAATTGCAGAGGGTCGGCGAGCAGATCGACCAGTCCGAACTCGACCGGGCGCGCGCGCAGTATCGCGCCGGGCTGATCATGTCCGCTGAGAGCGCCGCCAGCCGCGCCTCGCAGATCGCGCGCCAGATCCTGCTGTTCGGCAGGCCGATCGCCAAGGAAGAACTGATGGGCCGGCTTTCAGCGCTGACCGTCGAACGGCTCACCGACCTGTCGGCCCGCATGTTTTCCACCGTGCCTACGGTGACCGGGGTGGGACCGGTCGGCACGCTCGCCTCCTACGACCAGATCCGCGACTCGCTTGCCGGCAGCGCTCCCGTGCTGCGGAAGCTCGCGGTTTGACCTGATGCATGATCGCGCTTCCGTTCTTCCGCCGCGACCTTCCGTCGCTGAGAGGTGAACGTGTCGCGCTGAGGATGCCGGTTGCCGGCGATTATCGCGAATGGGCTGCGTTGAGAGCCGAAAGCCGCCGTTTCCTCGAACCGTGGGAGCCGCGCTGGGCCCCCGACGAGTTGGAATGGCAGGCGTGGCGCCATCGCCTGGCGCGCTATCGCGATGATTTCAGTCAGGGAACCGGCGCGGCGTTCTTCATCTTCGAAATCGTTTCGGGCAGGCTGATGGGCGGCATCACCATCGGCAATGTCCGCTACGGCGTCGCCCAAAGCGGGCAGATCGGCTACTGGATCGGCGAACGGTATGCCGGGCTGGGCTACATGCCCGAGGCGCTTCGCCTCGTCGCCCGCTACGCCTTCGATACGCTCAGGTTGCACCGCATGGAGGCAGCCTGTATCCCCGGCAATTCTCGCTCCATACGCGTGCTTGAAAAAGCCGGATTTCGGCGCGAGGGACTGCTACGATCCTATCTGAGGATCAACGGCATCTGGCACGACCACTATCTCTATGCCCTGATCGCGGATGATCCCGGCATGACGACCGCGAAGGACTGATTTTGCGATTTTCCATCCGAACAGGTCCCCTGCTCGCGCTCATCGCCGCGTTCCTGCTCAGTCTCGTGGCGATCTCGCCCGGCTATGCGATCGAGCCCATCAAGATTGCCCGCGACGACGTAGCGCTCGACCTTTCGGGGGCGGTGCAGATCTACCGCAACCAGGGCCAGAATTTTCAAGTCTCAACCGCGCCCGGACCGGACGGCATCGTGCGCCGCATCGAGGTCGAGGCCAACGACGCGCGCTCCAGCGGCGACTGGGGCGTGTTCGCGCTCGCAAACACGACCGACCAGCAGATCGACAGGCTGATCGTCGCGCCGCACTTCCGGCTGGTCAATTCGGGCATATTCTGGCCCGACCTCGGATCGAGCCGCATCGCCGCGATCACCCCCAGCGAAGGTTTCGCACTCGACCGGCAGGTGAGCCAGGACGCCGACGTGTTCCAGGTGACGCTCGACCCCGGCGCCGTCGTGACGTTCATCGCAGAACTTGCCTCGCCGCGCCTGCCGCAGGTCTATCTATGGGCGCCGGAAGCCTACAAGGATTCCGTCAATTCCTACACGCTCTATCGCGGCATCGTCATCGGCATCGCCGGACTGCTGGCGCTGTTCCTCACCATCCTGTTCGTGGTCAAGGGAACGTCGATGTTCCCTGCGACGGCGGCGCTGTCCTGGGCGGTGCTGGCCTATATCTGCGTCGACTTCGGCTTCGTGAACGAGGTCATCGATATCGCACCCGGAAACCAACAGATCTGGCGGGCCGGCACGGAGGTGGCGCTGGCGGCGACCTTCGTGGTCTTCCTGTTCGCCTATCTCAACCTCAACCGCTGGCACGGGCATTTCAGCTACGGCGCGTTGCTGTGGATCGCCGGGCTGTTGCTGATCGCCGGCGTCGCCGTCGTCGATCCGGCGGTTGCGGCGGGAATTGCGCGCGTTTCCTTCGCTGCGACCGCCGTCGTCGGGTTGGGGCTGATCGTCATGCTCGGCTTTCGCGGCTACGACCGGGCGATCATGCTGGTGCCGAGCTGGGTGATGGTGCTGGCCTGGCTGACCGCCTCATGGATGGCGATCACCGGCGTGCTCAACAACGACATCGTCCAGCCGGCGCTCGGCGGCGGCCTTATCCTCATTATCCTCTTGATCGGCTTCACCGTCATCCAGCACGCCTTCGCGGGTGGGGCGCTGCACCAGGGCCTGTTCAGCGACCTGGAGCGGCAGGCGCTTGCGGTGGTGGGCTCCGGCGACACCGTCTGGGACTGGGACGTGCTGCGCGACCGGGTGACCACCCGCCCCGACGTCAGCGCGCAGCTCGGCCTGCCGCCGAACAGCCTTGGCGGGCCGGCGCGCAACTGGCTGCCGGTGCTGCACGCCGACGACCGCGACAGTTTCCGCACCACGCTGGACGTCGTGCTGGAACATCGGCGCGGGCGCGTCATCCAGAATTTCCGCTTGCGCGGCGCGGACGGACACTACCACTGGTTCTCGCTCAGGGCGCGCCCGGTAGTCGGCTCGGACGGCGAGGTGATCCGCTGCGTCGGCACGCTGGTCGACGTGACCGAACAGAAGAAATCCGAGGAGCGGCTGCTGCACGACGCCGTGCACGACAACCTTACCGGCCTGCCCAACCGCGAATTGTTCCTGACCCGCCTCGACGCCATCATCTCGGTCGCCAAGACCGAGCAGAGCGTGCGCCCGACCGTGCTCATCATCGACATCGACCGCTTCAAGCAGGTCAATGACGGCCTCGGAATATCGGCCGGCGATACGATCCTGCTCACCATCGCCCGCCGCCTCCACCGCCTGATCAAGCCTTCGGACGCGCTGTCGCGCTTCTCCGGCGACCAGTTCGCTTTCATGCTGCTTTCCGAACAGGACCCGGCGCGCATTGCCGCCTTCGCCGACTCGATCAAGCAGGCGATCCGCGCGCCGGTGAATTTCGCCAAGCGCGAGATCGTGCTGACCGCCTCCATCGGTCTCGTGAGCTGGACCGCCGCGCAGGGCGCCGCGACCGACATGGTCAAGGACGCCGAGCTTGCCATGCAGCAGGCCAAACGCTTCGGCGGCGACCGGATCGAGCCGTTCCGCCCGGCCTTCCGCTCGGTGGGCACCGACCGCGTCCAGCTCGAATCCGACCTGCACCGCGCCGTCGAGCGCAAGGAACTGACCCTCGTCTACCAGCCGATCGTACGGCTCGAAGACCGCTCGGTCGCCGGCTTCGAAGCCCTGTTGCGCTGGGATCACCCGCGCCGCGGCGCCATTCCGCCGTCGGACTTCATCCCCGTCGCCGAGACCAGCGGCCTCATTGTCCAGCTCGGGCTCTTTGCCATGCAGCGCGCCGCCGAGGACCTTGCCGGCTGGCAGAAGCAGATCGGCGACACGCCGCTGTCTGTCTCGGTCAACCTGTCCAGCCGCCAGCTCCTGCGGCGCGACCTCGTCAGCGACGTCCGTTCGGTGGTGGCGCGCGCCAACATCAAGCCGATCTGCTTCCGCCTAGAACTCACCGAGTCGCTGGTGATGGACAATCCGGAGCAGAGCGCGCATGTGCTGAACAAGCTGAAGAAGCTCGGCATCGGCCTGTCGATCGACGATTTCGGCACGGGATATTCGTCGCTGTCCTATCTGACCCGCTTCCCCTTCGACACGATCAAGATCGACAAGAGTTTCCTCGACGACCCGTCGCCGAAGCGCGCGGTGCTGCTCAAATCCATGGTCAACATGGCGCACGAGCTCGGCATGTCGGTCGTGGCCGAAGGCATATCGGACGAGCGCGACGCGCTGGAACTCAGGCAGATGGGCTGCGAATATGTGCAGAGCTATATGTTCGGCGCGCCGATCCAGTCAGACGCCGTGCTGAGGATGCTGAAGGAGCAGTATCCCGTCGTTCAGGCGTGACCGGCGACGGGGCTCAGATGCGCGAGATCGATGCCGAGCGAGGCGATGACGCGGTCGTATTTGCGCTCCATGTCGGCGTCGAAGAGCAAATCCGGAAGCGCGGGGCATGTCAGCCAGCCGTTTTCCTGGATTTCGCGCTCGAGCTGGCCGGCGCCCCAGCCGGAATAACCCAGCGCCATCAGCGCCTTGCGCGGCCCCCTGCCCTTGGAAATGGCCCGCAAAATGTCGATGGTGGCCGTCAGGCAGATGTCCGTCGACACGGGGAGCGAGGATTCCACCTTGTAGTCGCCGCTGTGCAGAACGAACCCACGGCTGCGGTCGACCGGCCCGCCATTGCGCACCACAAAATTACGCGCGGAATCCGGGAGGCGGATCACTTCCTTCTCGTCCATGATGCCGAGCTGAACGAGCAGGTCCGGAAACAGCATCTGCTGGGCCTGGTTGATGATCAGGCCCATGGCGCCCTCCTCGCTGTGGGCACAGATATAGATGACCGACCGCGCGAAGCGGTCATCCTTCATGCCAGGCATGGCGATCAGGAAGTGCCCGTCGAGGAACCCCCGCTTGCCCGCGGAGGCTTTGTGCTTGAGAAGGTCCATTTGCGTAAGGTAGCTGCTTTTTCGCCCGCTTGAAAGACGGCTTTGTGCGGCGCGCCATCGACAATATAGATGCCTGTCACGCAAATATGACCGACGCCGGACGGCGCCACATTGCAAAAGCACGTCGGCGGCGGCAAACCACGGCATGATTTTCTGGAAGGTCTCTCTCGCTTCGGCCGTGATCATCGCCGGCCTCACGGGCGCAGCCTCCGCATCGTCCAGTCCCTGGATCGACGTGCAGGGCGGGCGCGTCAGGCTGGTGACCAGCGGGGGGCCCAATCAGCATGGCATCCTCAGCGGTGCCCTGGAGATCGATCTCGCGCCGGGTTGGAAGACGTATTGGCGCGATCCCGGCGATGCAGGCGTGCCGCCGACGATCGACGTGAGCGCGAGCGCGAACATCAAAAGCGCCGAACTCGACTTCCCGGCTCCCGAACGCCATGACGAGGGCGATTTTTCCTGGGCCGGTTACGACCGGCCCGTGAGCCTGCCGGTGCGCTTCAGCCTGGAAGATCCATCCAAGCCCGCGTCGGTCCGTGCGAGCATATTCCTCGGCGTCTGCGAGACGATCTGCGTGCCGGTGAAGGCCGACATCGCGATCGATCCCGCCGCGGATCCCGACAACCAGGACGATGCGGCGACCGTGAAGGCGGCCCTGGCCGATCTCCCGGCACCGGCGACATCGGATTTCGGCCTGCGCATCGTCGGGTTCGAAGAGGACAAGCTTGTGGTCGAGGCCGTCTTTCCCAGCAGCGGGGAAGACGCCGATATCTTCATCGCGGCCGAGGACGGGTATGCGTTCGAGGAACCCAAACGGTCGCGGAAGGATGGCCGGACGTTTTTCACCATGGGAGCGTCAAGGCCGGACACACATCCGTCATCCGGCGGGATGCACTATACGCTCGTCACGAAGGCAGGCGCGGTTAGCGGCATTCTTCCCTATTTTTGATCGTGTCCAGCGTCCGCTGATTGCGGGAAGACCGGAGACAGCGTAGTCCAGCGCGGTCTTCCCAGGAACAAGTTCGAGGAAACCATGACGATATCCGTTGGCGACAAACTGCCCGAGGCAAGCTTCAAGGTCCTGACCGCGGACGGCGCCAAGACGCTGACCACCGCCGATGTCTTCTCCGGCAAGAAGGTCGTGCTCTTCGCCGTGCCCGGCGCGTTCACGCCGACCTGCAGCAACAACCACCTGCCTGGTTATCTCGAGAACCATGACGCCATCCTGGCGCGCGGCGTCGACAGTATCGCCGTGCTCGCGGTCAACGATCTGCATGTCATGGCCGCCTGGGCGCGTTTCACCGGCGCCGAGGGCAAGATCCTGTTCCTGGCCGACGGCAACGGCGATTTCGTGAAGGCGATCGGCCTCGACATGGATCTCAGCGCCGGCGGCCTCGGCCTGCGCTCCAAGCGTTTTTCGATGATCGTCAATGACGGCAAGGTCGAGGCGCTCAACATCGAGGACGCCCCCGGCCAGGCGGTCACATCAGGCGCCGCCAAGCTGCTCGCACAGCTTTAAGGCTATCCCGCAAGCTTCAATAACTCTGGGTCGAGCGCCGCGGTCTTCGCGGCGCGGGCTTGGCCGGATCGCTTGTAGAAGCAGCCGCCGGACCTGGTATCGTGGGCGCTGCCCCTGGAAAGCGCGGCGCCTTCTTCTTGAAAGGCGCCATGCCCATCCGCGCGAGTTCGTCGGCCCGCTCGTTCTCCGGATGGCCAGCGTGGCCCTTGACCCAGTGCCAGACCACCTTGTGGCGGCGGGTGGCCTCGTCGAGCGCCTGCCACAGTTCGGCGTTCTTCACCGGCTGTTTGGATGCCGTCTTCCAGCCGTTCTTCTTCCAGCCATGGATCCAGCTCGATATGCCGTCGCGGACGTAGTTGCTGTCGGTGTAGAGGTCGACAGTGCAGGGCTCCTTGAGGGCGTTCAGGCCCTCGATCGCCGCCATCAGTTCCATGCGGTTGTTGGTCGTGTCCGCCTCCCCGCCGGACAGTTCCTTGACCGTGCCGTTGAAGCGCAGGATCGCGCCCCAGCCGCCCGGGCCGGGGTTGCCCGAGCAGGCGCCGTCGGTGAACATCTCGATCTGTTTCACAATCCGTACTCCGTCGCCGAACGGATCTGCCGGTGGAACCGCAGCCGGCGGATGAATTCGTGGGGGTCGCGCTTCTGCACCAGCGCGCCGTCGGGGATGGTCAGCCAGTCGTAGAGGCGCGTCAGCATGAAACGCAGCGCCGAGCCGCGCGCCAATAGCGGCAGCGCCTCGACCTCGGCGGTTTCGAGCGGCCGCACGCCGCGATAGCCGGCGAGCAGCGCCGTACTCTTGGTCAGATTGTAGGAATTGTCCTTCTCGAAGCACCAGGCGTTGAGGCAAGTGGCGAGATCGTAGGCATAAAAATCGTTGCAGGCGAAATAGAAGTCGATCAGCCCCGACAGCTTTTGACCAAGGAAGAACACGTTGTCGGGAAACAGGTCGGCGTGGATGACACCCGACGGCAAATCCTTCGGCCAGTCGCGCGCGAGTTCGGCGAAATCGCGGTCGACCTCGGCCACGAGCCCCGGTTCGACCTCGTCGGCGCGGCCGCGCGCGCCGGCCCAGAGTTTCCGCCAGCCGTCGATCTGCAGGGCGTTCGGCCTTGTCAGCGGGAAATCCGCGCCGGCGACGTGCAGCGCAGCCAGCGCCTTGCCGACCTCGCGGCACTGCGCGACGGTCGGCCGGCGCATCCACATGCCTTCGAGGAAGGTGATGAGCGCGGCCGCGCGGCCGGCAAGCTCGCCGATGATGGCGCCATTCTTGCGATTCACGGGCAGCGGGCAGACGATTCCCTTCCGGGCCAGATGATCCATCAGCCCGAGGAAAAACGGCAGGTCGTCACGCTCCACACGCTTCTCGTAGAGCGTCAGGATGTAGGCGCCGGTCGAGGTGTGAAGCAGGTAGTTGGAGTTCTCCGAGCCCTCGGCGATCCCCTTGTAGGAAAGGAGTTCACCGACGTCGTAATGCGCGAGGAAGGCCTGGAGTTCTCCTTCCGAAACATCGGTGTAGACGGCCATTTTCTATCTGTTTCCGTTCACGAAGGCCATGTCGGCCGCTGTCAGTTCGACATCGCGGAGCGCCCGCATCACCGGAAAGTTCTCGAGTTCCGTGGCGGTGATGGCGAGATCGACCGTCACGTCGAAACGCGCCCGGAAAGCGTCGATGATCTCGTCGACGATGATTTCCGGCGCCGACGCTCCCGCCGACAGGCCGAGGGTCGATATCTCGCCGACCTCGTCCCACGGAATTTCCGAGGCGCGCTGCACCAGCAAGGACATCTTTGCGCCGGCGCGCTCGGCCACTTCGACCAGGCGTTTCGAATTGGATGAGTTCGGCGCGCCGACGACGAGGAAGAGGTCGGAGCCGGGCGCGGCTTCCTTCACCGCTTCCTGGCGGTTGGTGGTCGCGTAGCAGATCGATTCCGCCGCCGCCGCGTGAAGTTCCGGAAAGCGCTCCTGAAGCGCACGGATCAGACCGGCGGTGTCCTCGACCGACAGCGTGGTCTGGGTGACGAAGCCCAGCGCCGAAGGGTCCGCCGGCTCTAATGCTGCAACGTCGGCCTCCGTCTCGATCAGCGTGACGGCGCCCTCCGGCAACTGGCCCATGGTGCCGATGACCTCCGGATGGCCGGCGTGGCCGATCAGCAGCACATGCCGGCCGAGGCGCTGGTGGCGCATCGCCTGCTTGTGGACTTTCGAGACAAGCGGACAGGTCGCATCGAGATAGAACAGGTTGCGCTGCTCGGCATCAGCGGGCACCGACTTCGGCACACCATGCGCGGAAAAAACGACGGGAGCGTCGCGATGCTCCGCCGGGATCTCGTATAGTTCCTCGATGAACACCGCGCCGAGTTGCTGCAAACCCTCGACCACATAGCGGTTGTGCACGATCTCGTGGCGGACATAGACCGGCGCGCCGTATTTCTTCAGCGCCAGCACGACGATCTGGATGGCGCGGTCAACGCCCGCGCAAAAACCGCGCGGCTGGCAGAGCCGGATCGTCAGAGGAGGCTTGTTGGCGGGTGCGAGCATGATGGTTTCCGGCGCCGACTTGAAGGGTCGACCCCTGCCCTGTCAAGGCGTGGCGGCGTCGCGCTGCCTGCGCCGGCCGTAGAGCCACAGGAAGACGACGCCGACCAGCGCCGCAGCCAGCCCATACCAGGTCAGCGCGTATTGCAGATGATTGTTGGGCAGGTCGATCATGGTCACGCCGCCGATCGGCAGGCCGCCGGGATTGGGCGTCGAATCGGCATCGATGAAGAAGGGGAGCACCGTCGCGCGGCGCGGCAGGCCGGCCGTCGCGGCCATGACGTCGAGATCCTTCCAGTAGAAGATGTTCTTGGCCAGGTCGTTGTCGGGAACCAGATAGGACGGCTTTCCGTCGAGCCGGTTGCGTGACAGCCCCTTGACGGTCACCTCGCCCTCGACCGCCGAGGCCGGACGGCTGGCTGGCTCCTTCAGTTCGTAGGGCACGAAGCCACGATTGACGAAAACGAAGCGGCCGTAGGGCAACCTCAGCGGCGTGTAGATGTAGAAGCCGGAACGTCCCTCATAGGTTGCGAAGAAGTGCCGTTCCGCGCTGTTGACGAAGGTGCCGCGCACCTCGACCGGCCAATAGTCGACATCGCCGCCTCTTCGGTACTGCGCCTCGATTGCATCGACGGAGGACGGCGGCGCGGAAATCCGTTGCTGGATGGTGGCGATCAGCCCTTCCTTCCATTGCAGCCGCTGCAACTGCCAACTGCCAAGCGCCACCAGAACGGCAAAGGCGATCAACGCCAATACCATCAGCAACCATGGGACCGGCCTGTCGGCACGCTTTGGGTTTACGGCCATGCTCACTCCGGCCGGTCGAGCCGGCCTTCCGCCGCCCTGTTGCGGTATTGCAGCGTGATCAGCACGCCCTTGATCAGGCGAAGCGCCGTGAGACATAGCGCGATGGTCAGCGGTATCCACAGGATGAAATGCAGCCAGAGCGGCGGATTGAGCGTGACCTCCATCCACAGTGCCAGGCCGACGACAATGAAGCCGATGATGAGAATGACGAACACCGCCGGCCCGTCGCCGGCATCCGCGAAGGAATAGTCAAGCCGGCAGATGCCGCATCGCGGCGCAACCGTCAGGAAACCGGAGAACAGCCGCCCCTCTCCGCAACGCGGACAGCGTCCCTTCATACCCGCGGCGACGGGGTCGACGGGCGGCCAGTGTGCCTTGTCTTCGGACACCTTCACATCTCCTTCGCCTTACAAGGCAAATCAACGCCTTTGGCCATCGCGCCGTCCGTCGAAAAATCTCCGACTTTCACATTCCCGAAAAGCCGAAGGGCGGCCATGTTTCCATGACCGCCCCCGTCTTTATCACTAAGGGTTCAATGTCCGTGCGCGATCGTCGCTCCGGATGACGCCCAGACATAGATGCTGGCGAACAGGAAGAGCCAGACCACGTCGACGAAATGCCAATACCAGGCGGCCGCCTCGAAGCCGAAATGCTGCTTCGGCGTGAAGTCGCCGCGCATCGCCCGGATCAGGCAGACCAATAGGAAGATCGTGCCGATGATCACGTGGAAGCCGTGGAAGCCGGTCGCCATGAAGAAGGTGGCGCCGTAGATCGAATCCTTGAAGCCGAACGGCGCGTGGATGTACTCGTAGGCTTGCACGAAGGAGAACAGCAGGCCAAGCGCGACCGTCAGCACCAAGCCGTTGACGAGACCCTTGCGGTCGCCGTGGATGAGCGCGTGGTGCGCCCAGGTGACCGTCGTGCCCGACAGCAGCAGGATAACCGTGTTGTAGAGCGGCAGGTGGAAGGGGTCGAGCACCTCGATGCCCTTCGGGGGCCATACGCCGCCGGTGAATTCGGTGCGGGCATATTGATGCACCTCGTTGGGGAACAGGCTGGCATCGAAGAAAGCCCAGAACCAGGCGACGAAGAACATCACCTCGGAGGCGATGAACATGATCATGCCGTAGCGCAGATGCAGCGACACGACACGGGTGTGGTGACCCTCGTGCGCTTCCTTGATCGTGTCCGACCACCAGGAGAACATGGTATAGAGGACAACCAGCACGCCGATCGCGAAGATGAAGTAGCGGGCGCTGGACAGTTCGAGACCGAACAGATGCAGGCTGCCGCCCTTCATGTGCTGCATCCAGGCGACGCCGCCGACCGCCATGAGCAGGGCGCCGACGGAGCCGATGAACGGCCACGGGCTGGGGTCGATGATATGGTAGTCGTGGTTCGGTTTCGCGTGCGCGTCTGCCATGTCAGCCCCCGATATTTTCGTCGGCAGTTTTACCCGTCTTGCCGGTCGCGTCCACCGCCTTGGCGGGGGCCGGCTCGACCGGGAAGAGGGTATAGGAAAGGGTGATGGTCTTCATGCTCTTCAGTTCCGGCACATCGTCTATCGCCGGATCGACGTAGAACACAACCGGCATCTTCAGCGTCTCGCCGCCGTTCAGCGTCGTGTCGGTGAAGCAGAAGCATTCGACCTTGTTGAAATAGGCGCCCGCCAGTTCGGGCGTGACGTTGAAGGTCGCGCGCCCGGCCGACGGCCGGTCGAACAGGTTAGTCGCCTGATAGGCGATCTCGGTTGTCTCACCGATCTTCATGGTGACGTCGCGCTGTACCGGCTGGAAATCCCATGGCACGCCGCCGGACACGTTGGCGTCGAAGCGAACGGTGATCTGCCGGTCGAGGATGCGATCCGAATATTGCGTGACCCGCTGGGTCGTGCCGCCGTAGCCGGTCAGCTTGCAGAACATGGCGTAGAGCGGCACCGCGGCATAGGCGGCGCCCACCATGCCCGCGAAGAACGCCACGCACACCGCTGCGACCACGCGGTTCGAGCGTTGCGTCCGGACGTCGAGCGTGGGTGTCGCACCTGCCATCGTTCAGAAACTCCGCTCGATGACGGCCGGCCCCAGGCGCACGATGCTGACCACATAGACGACGAGGACGAAGGCGCCGAGCGCCAGCGCGATCGCCACGGAGCGGTTGCGGCGCGCCCTGAGCTGGGTTTCGGTCGGCTTGACGGTTTCGAGTTCCATCTTCGCTATACTCCCGGCATCGCCAGCGCGCGCTCTATGACCTTGTCGGCCAGATAGGCGGCAAAGACCGCGAACAAATAGAGCAGCGAATAGGCGAACAGCATTTTTGCCGGCCGCATCACAGGGTCGGCGTCGGCCATGCGCAGCACCTGCCAGGCGTAGAAGACGAAGCCCGCACCAAGCGCGGCGGCAACTACGCCATAGCCCATACCGACATAACCCAGCACCCAGGGCAGCACGCCGACCAGCGCAACCACCACCGAATAGGCGAAGATCTGGCGGCGAGTCGACGCGATGCCGGCGACGTTCGGCATCATCGGGATGCCGGCGCGACCGTATTCATCGGCCTTGAACAATGCGAGCGCCCAGAAATGCGGCGGCGTCCACAGGAAGATGATCAGGAAAAGAACGATCGGCTCCAGGCTGACGGAACCGGTCGCGGTGGCCCAGCCGATGATCGGCGGGAAAGCGCCCGCGGCTCCGCCGATGACGATGTTCTGCGGCGTCGAGCGCTTCAGCCACATCGTGTAGACGACGGCGTAGAAGAAGATGGTGAAAGCGAGCAGAGACGCCGCCAGCCAGTCGACGAACACGCCGAGCGTCATCACCGAAAGCACGGAAAGCACGAGACCGAAGGCCAGCGCCTCGCCCGGCTTGACGCGGCCGCTCGGCACCGGACGGCCGACCGTACGCTTCATCAGCCGGTCGATATCGGCATCGTACCACATGTTCAGCGCACCCGACGCGCCCGCGCCGATGGCAATCGACAGGATCGCGGTGATCGCGATGAAAGGATTGACCGCGACAGGCGCGGCCATGAGGCCGACAAAGGCTGTGAACACCACCAGCGACATGACGCGCGGCTTGAGCAGCGCGAAGAAGTCGCCGGCCGTCGCTTCCGACATGCCGGCGCTGCTGTCTTCCAGTGCTGTTTTCTCGACGAAAGCCATGCGTAAGAAATTCTTTTCCGTTTGGCTGCGACCGCCGGCCATTGCCGGCGGCGTGGTCTTTCAAGCGGCCGTTACTTGATCCTCGGCAGTTCCGACCACTGGTGGTAGGGCGGCGGCGAAGAGAGCTGCCATTCCAGCGTCGTGGCGCCCTCGCCCCACGGATTGGCGCCGGCGATGCGCTTCTTCGAGAAGGCCTCGAAGATACCATAGAGGAACACGAACACGCCGAGGAACGACAGGTACGAGCCGTAGGACGACACCATGTTCCAGCCGGCGAAAGCGTCGGGATAGTCGATGTAGCGGCGGGGCATGCCGGCGAGGCCGAGGAAATGCTGCGGGAAGAACACCAGGTTCACGCCGACGAAGGTGATCCAGAAGTGGGTGCGGGCTATCAGCGGCGAATACATGTAGCCGGTCATCTTCGGGAACCAGTAGTACCAGCCGGCGAAGATGGCGAACACGGCGCCGAGCGACAGCACGTAGTGGAAGTGCGCCACCACGTAGTAGGTGTCGTGCAGCGAGCGGTCGAGGCCGGCATTGGCGAGTTGCACGCCGGTGACGCCGCCCACGGTGAACAGGAAGATGAAGCCGATCGCCCACAGCATCGGCGTGCGCATGGAGATCGAGCCGCCCCACATGGTGGCGATCCAGGAGAAGATCTTCACGCCCGTCGGCACCGCGATGACCATCGTGGCGAAGACGAAGTAGCGCTGCGTGTCGAGCGAGATGCCGGTCGTGTACATGTGGTGCGCCCACACGACGAAGCCGACCGCGCCGATGGCGACCATGGCGTAGGCCATGCCGAGATAACCGAACACCGGCTTCCTGGAGAAGGTCGAGATGATGTGGCTGACGATGCCGAAGCCGGGCAGGATCAGGATGTAGACTTCCGGGTGACCGAAGAACCAGAACAGATGCTGGAACAGGATCGGGTCACCACCGCCGGCCGGGTCGAAGAAGGTCGTGCCGAAATTGCGGTCGGTGAGCAGCATGGTGATGCCGCCGGCCAGCACCGGCAGCGACAACAGCAGCAGGAAGGCGGTGATCAGCACCGACCAGGCGAACAGCGGCATCTTGTGCAGCGTCATGCCGGGAGCGCGCATGTTGAAGATGGTGGTGATGAAGTTGATCGCGCCGAGGATCGACGAGGCGCCGGCGATGTGCAGCGAGAGGATCGCCAGGTCCATGGCCGGACCGGGCTGGCCGGAGGTCGAGAGCGGCGGATAGATCGTCCAGCCGCCGCCGACGCCGTAGGCACCGGCCGCGCTCGGCACGAAAGCCGACAGGATGAGCAGGATGAAGGCGGGCGGCAGCAGCCAGAACGAGATGTTGTTCATGCGCGGGAATGCCATGTCCGGCGCGCCGATCATGATCGGCACCATCCAGTTGGCGAAGCCGCCGATGAGGGCCGGCATGACCATGAAGAAGATCATGATCAGCGCGTGCGCGGTGGTGAAGGCATTGTACATGCTCTTGCCGCCGTCGACCGCCGCGTCTCCGGTGACGCCATAGACCATCTCGGCGAGGCCGGTGAAGATCTGGATGCCCGGCTCTGCCAGTTCCCAGCGCATCATCACCGAGAGGAAGCCACCGACGATGCCGGCCATAATCGCGAAGATCAGGTAGAGCGTGCCGATGTCCTTGTGGTTGGTCGAATAGACCCAGCGCGTCCAGCCATACGGCTTGTGTTCGTCATGATGGTCGTCGTGAGCTGCAGCGCCTGCCATGTTCCGCTCCGTTCCCTAATCCTTGGTACTTGCCGCGCTTTGCGTCAGTTTCCGGCGACCGAAACCGCCTGCGGTCCGTCGACCTGAGCCATCAATGCCTTATTGGCACCGTTCAGGTCGGTGCGGGCAGCGGTCAGCCAGGTATTGTATTGCTCATCCGACACGACGCGGATGGCGATCGGCATGAAGGCATGGTCCTTGCCGCAGAGCTCGGAGCATTGGCCGTAATAGAGGCCTTCCTTCTCGGCGTTGAACCAGACCTCGTTGATGCGGCCAGGCACGGCGTCTGTCTTGATGCCGAAGGCGGGCATGGCGAACGCATGGATCACGTCGGCGGCCGTGACCAGCACGCGCACCGTGGTCTTCACCGGCACCACGACCTCGTTGTCGACCGCGAGCAGGCGCGGATATTTTGCTTTATCCTCCTTGCCGGCCGCCGCGCGGTCGGCTTCCTGCAGAATCGCCGCATTAAAGGAAAGCGGCTGCTCGATCTGATATTCGTAGTCCCAGTTCCACTGGTTGCCGGTCGCCTTGATGGTGAGCCTGGCCTCTTCCGGCGGATTGTACTGGGCGGTGAGCAGTTGGAACGACGGAATGGCGATGGCGAGCAGCACGACCACGGGCCCGACCGTCCAGATGATTTCGATCAATGTGTTGTGGCTGGTCCGCGACGGCGTCGGGTTCACGCTCGCCCGGAACTTCAGGATGCAATAGGTGAGAAGGGCCAGCACCAGCAGCGTGATCGGGATGATGAACCAGAGCGTGTAGCGCTCGAACCATTCGATCTGCTCCATGATCGGCGTCGCCGCCGCCTGGAAGCGCCACTGCCAGGGATGCGGCTGGTCCGCCATGGCGGCCACGGCCGAACCAAGGATGAGTGCCGAAGCGCCGGCGCCGGTCAGGATTCTCTTCATCACCCTCTTCAACTCCCTTCGATGCCCGTCGCGCATCGACATGGTCCCGGGACGGAATCCCGAGCGCCGGTTTTGGTGGTTCAAACCATACTCTGTTTCCGACCGCAAGGAAGGAGGGCGGGGTGGTCTGCGGCATTTTTGCGCGCGGCTTGCGATGGTGGAATGGCGAAATCCGTTCAAATCCACGTCGGCGGCTGGTCGGACCTAGCACTTGTCCTATAGTTGCCATCATTGCGGCGGAAAGCGCCTTGATTCGCAACGGAGCCTCCATGAGACCCGGCCTTTCAAAAGCCCTGGCAACCCTTCTGGGTGCCGCGACCCTGTTCATCGCCCTGCCCGCTTCTGCCCAGCAGAGCGGCAAGGTGAAAGAAACCCACGGCGCGTGGTCGATCATCTGCGACACGCCGGCCGGGGCCACCGCCGAACAGTGCGTGATGATGCAGAATGTCATCGCCGAGGATCGCCCGGAGATGGGCCTGTCCGTCGTGGTGCTGCGCACCGCCGACAACAAGGCCGAGATTCTTCGTGTGCTGGCGCCGCTAGGCGTGCTGCTGCCCAATGGACTCGGGTTGAATGTCGACGGAAAAGACATCGGCCGCGCCTATTTCGTGCGCTGCTTCGGCGACGGCTGCTACGCCGAGGTCATCCTCGAAAAGCCGCTGCTCGACACGCTGAAGACCGGCAAGGCCGCCACCTTCATCGTCTTCCAGACACCGGAGGAAGGAATCGGCATTCCGGTCGATCTGTCGGGATTCGGCGAGGGATTTGCCGCCTTGCCCTGAGGACGCCGCGGCAGACACCTACCCAAAATACCCATTTCTCACCGCAGGCTCTGCCCGTCTTTGGCTGCCTCGGATGAACAGCAACCCACATTCGAGAGGATATCCATGACCGACATCTGGCTGCGTACCGGCGAAGCGACCGTTCTGGCCGTCGAAGGCCAGGCCACCGATGCCATGCCCGAAGTGGTGATCGGCTCGATCCGGGGCCCGGTCGGCCAGGCCTTCGCGTCGATGATGGGACAGGTGAAGGGCCACACCCGCATGTTCGTGGTGCGCGACCTTAACCAGGCGGTCAAGCCGCCGACGATGATGACGACCAAGGTCACCATCAAGAGCATGGCCTATGCCGAATTGCTCGGCGGCGTGGTGCAGGCCGCCATGGGCGACGCCATCGTCGATTGCCTCGCGGAAGACATCCTTCCCCGCGACCAGGTGGACGATCTGTGCATGATCATCACGGTCTGGCTCGATCCGCGCTGCGCCGACGACGAGAACCTCGACCGCAAAGACCTCTACCGGACCAACTACGAAGCAACGAAGCTCGCCATCGCCCGCGCCATGAAGGGCGAGCCGACGGTCGAGGAACTCATCGCCAACCGCAAGACGGTAAAACACTACGCGCTGGACGGCGTGATCGATTATTGAGGTCAAAAGGGGCAAAGGGCGGCGGGGCTGAGGACAATCGCCGCGTATGCCCGAAGGGGCGCCGCTTGCCGCTCCCCCTAATATCCAGGGTTCTGCGCGAGCTCCCAGTCGAAGTTGTGGCCTTACACGAACGACTTAGGAGCCTAAGTCGCCGGAACAGCGGACAGCCGCAGGCCTATGGCCTTCATCACCTTGGCGACTGTTGCAAATTCCGGACGCCCCTCCTCGCTCAAGGCGCGATAGAGGGATTCTCGTGACATCCCGGTCTCCTTGGCGATCTGGGTCATTCCGATGGCACGGGCGACGTCACCCAACACTGCAGAAATAAGTGCCGGATCGCCATCCTCCATCGCCGCATCGATATAAGCGGCGATGGCCTCGGGGCTATCGAGATGCTCAGCCGCATCCCATTTCGTTGTCTCGATCGCCATTTTTCACTCCTTCCATCTCGCGGCGATGGCCTTGGCCGATTCGATATCCGAAGCTTGGGTCGACTTGTCGCCACCGCGAGCAGGACGATCAAAAGGTCGCCGCGCTTTAGCAGATAAACGCGATACCCTGGACCGTAATCGATCCTCAGTTCACCGATACCGCCGAAAAATTTCGCATCGCCCAGATTGCCAAGCGACATCCGCCTGATGCGGACGTCAATCCTCGCCTTGGCACCAACGTCTCGCAACCTCGAATACCAGGTCGCGTATTCTCTGGTCTGGCGAATTTCAGGCATTGCGATATGTAGCCTACAGGCTACATATCGTCAAGAGCCGAGGTTCGACAGCTTTGTTCGGGCAAGGTGGCTGACGCCTCCAATCGGAACCTCTGACCTACCTCGGCTCAAACAGCTTGACCACGTTTCCCGAAGGGTCTTCGCAAAGAATCTGTTTGCCGCCGGGGCCTTCCACGATGTCATTCCGGAACCGCACGCCCTGCGCGCGCAAGGCGGCGCTGAACCGGGCAATATCCTCGACTTCCAGGACGAAGCGATTCCAGCCGCCCGGTTCGGGCTTCCGACCGTCGGGCATCGGTCTCGCGGCGGAAGCCGTCGGGCCGGCGAGCCACAGCGTAAGGCCGTCGCGCGTCAGGATCGCTATCGCGGGAAACTGCTGCTTCACGGCGAAACCCAGATGCCTGATGTAGAAGGCGGCAGCCGCTTCGACATCGCTGACCAGATAGCGCACGGTAGTCATCGCATCGCCTCCTCGATCACGAGCGAAACGCAGACATATGTGCCATTTGCCGCGCTTGCGCTGGAAAGTGGAACTCGGAGAGACTAGATCAAGTCCTTCGCAAAGCGAGACTCCCGAATGCCCACGCCGCTGACCCAAAAATTCGACATCCCCGAGAGCCGCCTCAAGGAGATCGTCGCCGAAACCATCTCCGGCGCCGACGATGGCGAGCTGTTCCTCGAATACAGCGAGAGCGAAGCGCTGATGTTCGACAATGGCCGGCTGAAGACGGCCAATTTCAACACCGGCGAAGGGTTCGGCCTGCGCGCCGTGGCCGGCGAGGCTACGGGCTACGCGCATTCGAGCGAACTTTCGCATGCGGCCCTGCTGCGCGCTTCCGATGCCGTATCGGCGGTCAAGGGCGGTTATTCCGGTACGCTGGCCGAAGCGCCGCCGCGCACCAACCGCCACCTCTACGGCGAGGAGAACCCGACCGGGTCGCCGTCCTTCGAGGGCAAGGCGAAGCTGCTGCAGGAAATCGACGCCTGGCTGCGCGCCGAGGATCCGCGCGTGCGGCAGGTGACGGCGTCGCTGGTGTCGTCGTGGCAGCAGGTCGAGATCGTGCGCGCTGACGGGCAGATGGTGCGCGATATCAGGCCGCTGGTGCGCATGAACGTCTCCGTGGTCGTCGGCGACGGCGACCGCCAGGAATCCGGCTCCTACGGCATGGGCGGCCGGAAGGGGTTTGGCGAGTTCCTGGTCGAGGATTCTTGGAAGCACGCCGCGAAAGAAGCGCTGCGGCAGGCGCTGGTCAATCTGGAAGCCATTCCCGCCCCGGCCGGCACCTTCGACATCGTGCTCTCGTCCGGTTGGCCGGGCGTGATGCTGCACGAGGCCGTCGGGCACGGACTGGAAGGCGATTTCAACCGCAAGAAGACCTCGGCTTTCGCCGGACTGATGGGCCAGCAGGTCGCGGCCAAGGGCGTCACCGTCGTCGATGACGGTACGATTTCGGAGCGGCGCGGGTCTCTGACCGTCGACGACGAAGGCACGCCGACCAACCGCACCGTGCTGATCGAAGACGGAAAACTCGTCGGCTACATGCAGGACCGGCAGAACGCACGGCTGATGGGCATGAATGCCACCGGCAACGGGCGGCGCGAAAGCTACGCGCACCAGCCTATGCCACGCATGACCAACACCTACATGACCGCCGGCGACTATCCGCCGGAAGAAATTATCGCCTCGGTGAAGAACGGCGTCTACGCCGTCTCCTTCGGCGGCGGGCAGGTCGACATCACGTCAGGGAAATTCGTGTTCGGCTGCACCGAGGCCTACATGATCGAGGATGGCAAGGTGACCCAGCCGATCAAGGGCGCCATGCTGATCGGCAACGGGCCGGACGCCATGCACCGCGTTTCCATGGTCGGCAACGACATGAAGCTCGACACCGGCATCGGCATGTGCGGTAAGGCCGGACAGGGCGTGCCGGTCGGCGTCGGCCAGCCGCATCTGCGCATGAACCAGATGACGCTGGGCGGCACGCGGGTCTAATGCAGTCGCATCCAACGGCCTCATTCTACCGGGCCGGTCGGATGCGACACGCTTTAGGCGCGGGTTCGCCGACGGCCGGCGGCTTCTTCCTGCGGATGAACCAGCCGGGCGCCATCTTTCCTTAACGCTTTCCCCGATATGCCTAGCGTCCGGCAGGTTGCAGGATGCCAGGCCGTTTTGTTCCTGGATTGAAACGCCCCGGACATTCCCGCCACAGCTTCGACGCGACGGCCCTCTGCGGCAGGCCGAGGCGGGCTGCCGGCATTTTGGACGGGGAAATGCTCAAACTGGCGTTCTTGCTGATCGGGCCGCGGGCGTTCCAGTCACGATGGTATGTCGTGGCGGGCCTTGGCATCGCGCTCATCGCGCTCGCCCTGCTTTTGGCCGTCAACGCATCCGCGGGGATCACCGGCTTCACGCGCGACGTGCTCGGCCTTGTGTTCATCGCCAACGGTGCCCTGTCGCTCGCAGCCGGTTTTCTCGGCCATATCCGAGCTACCGCGAGGCTGGCGACGATCCTGAAAGCGACGGGGTTCGTGCTCATCGGGGCGCTCCTGATCGGCCTTTCCGAGCACGCCGACAGCGCCTCCGCCATCCTCTTCGGCCTGGCGTTCGCCCTGGACGGAGCCTGGCGCCTTACCTTCGCGCTGGTCGTGCGCTATCCGCGCTGGCGCGCAATGGTGCTCGTGGCGGCGGTGGAACTGCTGCTCGCGCTTGCCATCCTCGCTCAATGGCCGATCGCCCAGGACCGCAGCGTGCACCTGTCCATCGGGTTGCTGCTCGCGCTGTGGGGCTGGCTGCTCGTTCGGCTGGGGGTGATGCTGCGCACCCTGGAAAGCGAGGTGGCGCTGCTGGCGCTGCCTCTGTTCGCCGGGCGCGGCTGGTACGACAACGCGCCCGTGCTGGTCGATCCCGACGAGGTCGAGGCGGTGGAACACCCGCTCACTGTGCGGGTCTGGACTCCGGTCGGGTCGGCCTACAAGGCGGAGCGCCGCCTGCTGGTCGATCGCTACATCGCAGCGATCGACGGCAACGGGGTCATCTCGACTGGTCACGCTGCGATCGAGATGCAGCCGGACCTCTACATCAGCCACTATCCAGACCAGGAAGTGGACAGGTCACAGAGCGATTTCCTGGCGAGGCTGCGCGGCACCTCCGAGAATGACTTCAAGGGCCGGTTCCAGCCGAGCTACGAGCATGAATGCGGCGAGTGGTGCCCGGCGGATGCCTCGGTCGAGTTCAGGAACTACAATCCGCGCCGGCTCAGGGCGTTCTGGGCCGGCTACAAGCAGGACGATTCCTACAATCTGACCAACCGCAACTGCTCGGTTCTCGTCGCCTCGGCGCTGGACGCCGCATTGGAGGGATCGCTTGCAAGCAGGTTCGCCTGGCTTCGCTTCGCCGGTCTGCTGGTCAACCCAGATATGTGGATCGCGGCGGCGATCTGCCAGCGCGCCGATTCCATGACATGGACGCCGGGCCTCGTGCTCGACTACGCCAACACGATGGCCCGTATCGTCGAGGCACGGGAGACGAACTGGACCGTGCGCTTCGCAGGTTTTGTGCGCCATGTCCGGTTGTCGGATGGAAAGGCGGCGCAGCCCTCATGAGCGCAGCGGCGGATCTGAAAGCGAAATCGACGCTGGCCGGGCGCGCCGCGGTGATCGCGACGGCGACCATGTTCGGCCTGACCTACAGTCTCAGCGCCGCGCTGATCGCACTCGACCTGACCGCGCGCGGACTTGGAGAAGCCGTTGTCGGCGCCAATGCGGCGATGCACGCCGTCGGCGTGCTGATCGTCGCGGTCATCCTGCCTCGCCTCGTGGCGATCGTCGGCATGCGGCGGCTCGTCGTCGTCGCGCTGGTGACAGCAGCGGTTGCGCTTCTCGCCTTTCCGGCGCTGCCGCTGATCTGGCTATGGTTCCCGCTGCGCCTCTTGCTCGGCATGGCCTCGGAAATCCTGTTCGTCCTTTCCGAGACATGGACCAACAGCTTGAGCACGGAGGAGACCCGCGCCCGCTCCATGGCCGCCTACACGGCCTCGCTCTCGGTCGGGTTCGCACTCGGTCCGCTCATCCTCTCGGTGGCCGGAACGGGAGGGTTCGCCCCCTATGCGATCGGAGCCGCGGTGGCGCTGGCATCGATCCTGTTCGTCATCTCGCCGCTGGCGGAGGAGCCCATGTTCGAGAAGCCGGAGGCCGGCGGCGTCCTGCGCTTCATGCGCCTCGCGCCGGTCGCGATGGCAGCGACCGTCCTCAATGCCGCCATCGAGACTGCGGGCCTCTCCTTTCTCGCGATCTACGCCATCAATCTCGGCTGGCCGGAAGGTCAGGCGACGCAGTTGATGTCGTGCATGATGATCGGGGCGATCCTGCTGCAGCTTCCGATCGGCTGGCTCGGCGACAAGATGGACCGGCGCAAGCTCCTGGTCGCGCTCGCGGCCATCGCTGCGGGCGGAGCCCTGATCTGGCCGCTCGCGCTTCGGAACGAGATCGTCACCTATGCCGTGCTGTTCGTCTGGGGCGGCGGCTTCGTCGGCATCTACACGATCATGCTCACGATCGTCGGCAGCCGCTTCAAGGGGACGGAACTGGTCGGCATCTACGCAGCCATGGGCCTGATGTGGGGTATCGGAGCTCTTGCCGGCCCGCTGCTGTCGGGGGCTGCCATGCAGATGACGACGCACGGCCTGACCTTCTTCGCCGCCGCCGCCTGCGCCGCGTTCATGGTGTTCGCGATCCTGAGGGGCCGAAGGGAAGGCTGAAACGTGTCAGTTCATATCCACGAGGCCGGCGACTTCGGCAGGCTGCCTTTGGGGGTCCACGACCACCAGCCGAGCTTTCGACGGTTGCGCCCAGCGCCTAACGCTCGATGGACTCAGGCGTAGACACGGGAACGGGTGGCCTCCAGATAGGCAAGAACCTCCGCTTCCTTGCCTTCCCGCACAAGTTCAGAGGCGGTTTTGCCTGCCTACCCCGGAATTGGCCGATGCGTGAACCAGATGGCAGCATCATCCTCGCCACCGGCCATTTCCGCCGCCAGCTCCAATATCTGTCTTTCTATATCGGACATGGCGATATCCTTGCGGCTACTCAGGCGAAGACTAGGCCGAGCTGCGCCAAATCGAAAGGTACTATCATCGCCGCCGCCTCGGCTTCTCCAGCAGGGCGACAGCCTCCACATGCGGCGACCACAGGAACTGGTCGACCGGCGTAACCGATTTCAGCGCATAGCCACCGTCGAGCAGGATGCGCAGGTCGCGGGCGAGCGTCGCCGGGTAACACGAGACGGCAACGACGTAGGGCACGTCCGATCTGGCAAGCTGCTTCGACTGGTCCTCCGCTCCTGCTCGCGGCGGGTCCAACAGCACGCCGTCATAGGCGTTCAGTTCCTTGAAGGTCAGCGGCCGGCGAAAGAGGTCACGTTTTTCCATCGTCACCCGGCGGAGGCCCGGCGTCGAGCGAAAGCCTCGGTCGAGCGCGGCGAGCGCCGGGCCGTCGCCCTCGACCGCGTGGACCTCTGCAATCGCCGCCAGCCGCAACGAGAACGCGCCGGCGCCGGCGAACAGATCAGCGATTTTTTTCGCACGCTTCAGGTGGGCCAAGGCCAAGTTCGCCATGGCCTCTTCGGCCGCCTCGACTGCCTGGAGGAACCCGCCGGGCGGCACGGGAACGGCAGCCTTGCCGAACGGCACGAAGGGTTTTCTCGGCTCGATCAGGATTTCGCCGCCGACTGCCAGCCGCGCCAGGTTTTCGCGCAGCGCAAAATCAGTCGCCGGACGCCTCGATGACTCTGGCAAGGGCCCTGCCCCATCCACCGCGACCTCGAGGCCGGAGGCGGTGTGGGTCACCGTCATGTGGAACGCTTCGCGCGCATTGCCCGCGACAAGCGGCGCCAGCGCGCGCAATTTCGGCAGAGCCGCCTCGATCTGCGGCAGCACGACCGGGCACTCCTCGATGTCGATGATGGTGTGCGAGGCGGCGCGGTTGTAGCCCAGCACCGCGCCCTTTTCCGTGCGCCGCGCGGAAAAGACGGCACGCCGGCGCGAGCGCGGTTCGGCGGGCACGAGGTCGTCCACAGGAAAATCGATGCCGTTCTGGCCGAGAGCTTGAACGAGTTTCTCGCGTTTCCAGACCTGGTACGGCGGCTGCGCAAGATGCTGGATCGCGCAGCCTCCGCATTCGGTGAAATGGCGGCAGGCAGGTTCGATGCGGTCGGGCGAGGCTTCGAGAACGGAAATCAGTGTGCCCTTGTTCTTCTCCACGGCAACACTCACGCGCTCGCCCGGCAACGCGAACGGCACGTAGACCGATCCTTGCGGAGTGCTGGCAATTCCATCGGCCTGGGCGCCGAGACGGTCGATGACGAGATTTGTCATGGCCGGTCCTTGATCGCGCCGAGCAGAAATTCGTGGTTACCGTCACCGCCCGCGATAGGCGAATCGTGAAGGCCGAGCACGCGCCAGCCCGCCATGCCGTCCAGCCATTCCGCGAGGTCTCGCGCGACCGCTGGACCATCCTCGGGATTCTTGAGCATGCCGCCCTTGCCGATCGCCTCACGTCCCGCCTCGAATTGCGGCTTTACCAGGAAAAGCCCCTTCGCACCGGGAGCGGCCAGAGAAAGCGCGGGCGGCAAGGCAAGCTTCAGCGAGATAAAACTCACGTCGGAGACGATGAAGTCCGGCGCGATCCCGTCGAGATCGCCGGAGGTCAATACGCGGGCGTTCAGCCCTTGGCGCGCGCTCACGCGGGCATCGGCGGCAAGCGTCGGATCAAGCTGGCCGTGGCCGACATCGATGGCGAAGACACGGTTCGCCCCACGCTCAAGCAGCACCTGGGTGAAGCCGCCGGTCGACGCGCCGATGTCGAGCGCGGTCGCGCCGGCCGGGTCCAGGCTGAAATGGTCGAGGCCCTCCACAAGCTTGAGCGCGGCGCGGGAGACGTACGCGCGGGCCGGATCATCGACGTCGACCCCGATTGAAGCGTCGACCATGATACCCGGCTTCGTCGCCACGGCGCCTTCCACCTTCACCGTCGCCCGCTCGACCGCGTCGCGGGCGCGCGAGCGGCTGGCGAAAAAGCCGCGCCGGACGAGAAGCTCGTCCAGCCGCATCTTCTGTCCGCGAGCGGTTTGCGTCGTCATGCCCCTCCTTGGCGGAGGCCTTCGGCGAAGGCAAGCCGGCGCACCCACCTCCGGCGGTCAATATTCGATGACGCGCAGATCGCCGCCGGGCTGTGCCGAACCGTCCGCGGCCGGGGTGGAAGCGGCGGACAAAACCTGGATCGATCCAGTGGATTGCCTCTCAGACGACGCAGCGGACGCTGGCAGTTGCGGCGGCGCGCCGGCAGCCGAAACAGCCGCGCTTTCGGGCGACATGATGAAGACCGGCCGCTGGCCATAACCGAATCCGGGGCGGATTTCACCAATCTTAGCCGCGATGACGTCCATGGCCGCCTTCTCGAGCTTGAGATCGTATTTCGGCTGATCCATGGCAGCCGCCGAAAGCGCCGGCAGCATTGCCGCGCCGAAAACCAGATATCTGCCCATAACCGCCCTCTCGCCGGGCGGCACCATCGGCGAGGCACATGAACAAGTAGCCAAAAAACACGGTAATCAAAAGGAAAACCGGCGATAGCGGCGTTAACGCGCCGGCTGCCTCAGGCCCTGGCGGAGCGTACCTCGCGACCAAGCGCCTGGAAGGCCGTGGACACGATGCCGGCGCTGTCGAGGCCGGCGTCGGCATACATTTTTTCCGGCTTGGCATGTTGGACAAAGGCATCCGGCAAAACCAGGGGGCGGATTTTCAGCCCATGGTCGAGCAGGCCTTCGCGCGCCAGGAAATGCAGGACCTGTGTCGCGAAACCGCCGATGGCGTTTTCCTCGACGGTGATCAGCACCTCGTGCCCTGTCGCCAGCCGACGAACCAGATCCTCGTCGAGCGGCTTTGCGAAGCGCGCATCGGCGACAGTGGTTGAAAGGCCGAGCGCGCCAAGCTCCTCGGCAGCGAGCAGGCAATCCTGCAGACGGGTGCCAAAGGACAGCAGCGCCACCTTGGTGCCTTCGCGCAGGATGCGGCCCTTGCCGATTTCCAGCACGCTGCCACGCTCCGGCATGTCGACGCCGACGCCGTTGCCGCGCGGGTAGCGGAAGGCGATCGGGCCTTCGTCATAAGCCACCGCGGTGCGCACCATGTGGCGCAGTTCCGCCTCGTCAGCCGCCGCCATCACGACGAAGCCGGGAAGGCTGGCGAGATAGGTCGTATCGAAGGCGCCGCAATGCGTCGGACCGTCGGCACCGACAAAACCGGCGCGGTCGATCGGGAAACGCACGGGCAGGTTCTGGATCGCCACGTCGTGCACGACCTGGTCGTAGGCGCGCTGCAGGAAGGTAGAATAGATGGTCGCGAAGGGTTTTAAGCCCTCGGCGGCGAGGCCGGCGGCAAAGGTGACCGCGTGCTGCTCGGCAATGCCGACGTCGAAGGTGCGCGACGGAAAAGCCTCGCCGAAGAAGTCGAGGCCGGTGCCGGACGGCATGGCGGCGGTGATGGCGACAATCCTGTCGTCCTCGCGCGCTTCCTGGATGAGGCTGTCGGCGAAGACCTTCGTGTAACTCGGCGCATTCGCAGGGGCTTTCGCCTGCGCGCCGGTTATTACGTCGAACTTGTTGACGCCGTGATACTTGTCGCTGGCCGCCTCGGCGGGACCGTAACCCTTGCCCTTCTGGGTGACGACATGGATCAACACCGGCCCGTCGCCATTGTCGCGGACGTTCTTCAGCACCGGGATGAGGTGTTCGAGATTATGCCCGTCGATCGGCCCGATATGATAGAAGCCGAGTTCCTCGAACATCGTGCCGCCGGTGACGTAGCCGCGCGCATGCTCGACGGCGCGGGTGACGGCGCGGTCGACGCGCTTGCCGAGATAAGACGTCAGTTTCTTGCCGAAATCGCGGAACCCCATATAGGTGCGGCCGGAAGCCAGCCTGGCCAGATAGGCGCTCATGGCGCCGGTCGGCGGGGCGATCGACATGTCGTTGTCGTTGAGGATGACGATCAGCCGGGCATTCAGCGCGCCGGCATTGTTCATCGCCTCGTAGGCCATGCCGGCCGACATGGCGCCGTCGCCAATGACGGCGATCACATTGTTACGCCCGCCCTTGAGATCGCGGGCCACGGCCATGCCGAGGCCAGCCGAGATCGATGTCGAGGAATGCGCCGCGCCGAACGGATCGTATTCGCTCTCCGCACGCCGCGTAAAACCCGACAGGCCATGCTCGGCACGCAACGTCCGGATGCCCTGGCGGCGGCCGGTCAGGATCTTGTGCGGATAGGCCTGGTGGCCGACATCCCAGATCAGCCGGTCGCCGGGCGTGTCGAAGACGTAGTGCAGCGCGACCGTCAGTTCGACCACGCCGAGGCCGGCGCCGAGATGGCCGCCGGTGATCGACACCGCATCGATGAGTTCAGAGCGCAGTTCGTCCGCCAGTTGCGGCAGATCGCTTTCCGGCAGGGCACGGAGATCAGAGGGTATCTTGACCCTGTCGAGAAGCGGCGTTTTGGGCGGTTGGTTCAATGGTTCTGAGCCTGCGACCAGGATTCGTGCCTGGATGACGTCGGTATTCGGGCCTGTTCGACCACGATCATCAATTTCCACCCGGAGATAATGACTATTGCGTGTCGTGTAAATGCGCGATGGCGACGCGGCTCAGCCTTCGGGCAGCGGGATGAATTCTTCTTCGTCACCGGGAACGATGTCGAAGCGGCCGGTCTTCCACTCGTTCTTGGCCTGTTCGACCACGATCATCAATTTCCACCCGGAGATAATGACTATTGCGTGTCGTGTAAATGCGCGATGGCGACGCGGCTCAGCCTTCGGGCAGCGGGATGAATTCTTCTTCGTCACCGGGAACGATGTCGAAGCGGCCGGTCTTCCACTCGTTCTTGGCCTGTTCGATGCGTTCCTTCGAGGAAGAGACGAAGTTCCACCAGATGTGGCGCGGCGAACCGAGCGAGGCGCCGCCGAACAGCATGAAATGCGCGCCGCGCTCCGACGACACGACGATCTCGTCCCCCGGGCGGAACACCAGCAGGCGGTCGGACGGAAAATGGTCGCCGGAAATGTCGACCTCGCCGTCCAGCACATAGATGGCGCGTTCCTCGGCATCGGCCGGGATCGCTACGCGGGCGCCCCGAGCAAGCGCGATGTCGGCGTAAAGGGTGTCACTGGCAGTGCCGACCGGCGAGCGCAGGCCCGAAAAGCCACCGATGACGACACGGCCCGAAACGCCTGCGTCGTCGAACGTAGGCAATGCGGCGCGGCCGGTATTCTCGAAGGATGGCGCCACTTCCTCCTTATCCTTCGGCAACGCAATCCAGGTCTGCAAGCCGGACATCGACATCGGCGAGCCGCGCAGCTCCTCCGGCGTGCGCTCGGAATGGACTATGCCACGCCCGGCGGTCATCAGGTTCACGTCGCCCGGTTCGATCACCATCTCTGTGCCGAGCGAATCGCGGTGCCTGATCTTTCCGTCGAAGAGATAGGTGACGGTGGCCAGCCCGATATGCGGATGCGGACGAACGTCCATTGCCTGGTCGCCCCGCAGGATAGCCGGCCCCATGCGGTCAAAGAAGATGAATGGACCGACGAGACGGCGCTTTGCCGTCGGCAGGGCGCGCCGCACCTCGAAGCCACCGAGGTCCTTGGCATTGGGGATAACCATCAGCTCGATCCCGTCGCAGGCGAAGGCATCGCCGGGATGCGGGTCGTTTCCTGGGAAGAAGCTCATTCGGACACGATCTCCGGTTGCCTGGCGAAGCGTTGCGCCGATCTGGCGCGTGCTTTCATGGCCTCGTCCTCGCGGTCTCTCGGCGGTTGGTTTGTCTCAAGCGACACGAGCAGTTCCTTTGCAACAGCGGCGATCCGCTGGACGGCGAGATTAAAAGCGTCCTCGTTGCGCTTCGACGGCTTGTTCGACCCGCTCAGTTTGCGGACGAACTGAAGCGCCGCGTCGCGGATTTCTTCATCAGTCGCGGGCGGATCGAAGTTGAACAGCGTCTTGATGTTGCGGCACATGATGGCTCTCTCTCGATACGTCTTAATCTAGTCAACGGATCAGCGTTGTTCAAACCCGCGCGACTGGCGTCATTGCGGCACAACCGTATCGCCACCAGCCGCAACCTGGCGATGAGAGGAACCATCTGCAAGAGTTCGCAGATGCGTGCGGAATCGAAAGCTGCTTAGCCGGATCGCTACGCAAAGCCCATCCTCGTGCCACCGAACGCAGATTTCCAAATGGGACTGCTCGTTGAAACCGAATATCGGACACGCGGGATATGCGAGCAGGACCTCATTGATTTCAATTCGCCGATGGTCAGCCATTGCAGGTTAGCGAAGTTTCCAGGGGCACCTGGATCGTTGCACTGGCTATTCGCACCTCAAAAATAGACAGGCGGATACAATTCGCAGTCTTGGCCAAGGTCCGAAGATGTGCGATATCCCAGAACAATTCGCTGACATTTCCATACCTACGCTAGTTCACAGGGGACATAGGTCGTGAATAGTATTGCAAAAGCAGCCACATTCAATGCACCGAACATCGATCAGAGTGACTTGTATGATCGAGAATTCCATGAATGGTTAAAGAGCAACCCTGGCGGCACCTTCTCACAATATTCAGTGCAAGATATAGTCAATAAGCTAAAGCAGGGTGGAAAACATCATACGCTTGGAGCAAAATTGCATGGCGTCGAGTGGAGCAAGAGCGGCCTTCCTTTCTACAAAAGACTCCGACGACTTGCCGATACTCCGCGATATGCCAGAATCTGCGACTACGGCTGTGGCAGCTTGCGAATCGGCGTTCATTATATCAAGCAGCATAATGCAGGATGCTACTACGGACTCGACGTAACTAGGGATTTCATTGATCAAGGCGTGGAGCTTGCCGGAGATATTTTGCACAAGCGACGTGCCCAGGTTGGGACGATCAGCCAAGATCTCGAGAAGGCTGTCAAATTTGACGCCGACCTACTCTTTGCGGCAAATTTAGTTTCTCACGTTCATCCCGAGGAGATCGAGACGTTCTACGCAAACATCAAGCGGATTGTTCACCGGCCCAACGGGGTCATCTTGCTGCACGTTGTGGAGCACCCGTTTATGGTGAGATACCAGAAATCAGGGTGGGCTTGGCCGCTCGATTTCTTCGACAAGAAAATGCAACCCTTTCAGCGGGTAGAAACTGATTTCCTAAGGTATTTTCACAAGGCGGGATACTTCATGAATGGCTATATTCTAGTCTACAAACGCCCTTCCGCAAGTGTATCCCTTACAAAGAATATGGCTCATTTCGCGAAAGACAAATACAGGGAACATAAATATCGCAGAAAACTCCAATTGCAGGCCAGAACTCAGGACTGACCTGCCGATGCACTATTTCCATCGGAGGAATTGAGTCGACGCAGCCAATCTCACTCCCCGTCCAGCAGCTCCACGCCGACAGGCTTGCCCTCGCGGGAAAGGCGAATCTTTTCAACCTTGTCCTCGGCGGACTTCAACAAACGGTCGCAATGGGATTTCAGCGCCTCGCCGCGCTCGTAGATGCGGATCGACTGGTCGAGCGGCACGTCGCCGCGCTCGAGATCGTCGACGATCTTCTCCAGTGCATCCAGCGCCTGCTCGAAACTCATGGCCTTGATATCGGCGTTCGGTTCGTCGGCCATTCTCATCCTCTCATCATGCGTCGGACATGGGCGGAGACGGAGGACGACAGGCCCTCCAGGTCGTAGCCGCCTTCCAGCAGGCTCACCAGGCGGTTGCCGGCGCTCTTTCCCGCGCGGTCCAGCAACTGGCCGGTCGCCCAGTCGAAATCTTCCTCGGTCAGATAGATCTCCGCCAGCGGGTCGCGGTGGTGGGCGTCGAAGCCCGCCGAAATGATGATCAGATCCGGCTTGAATTTGTCCAACGCCGGCAGGACGCGGGCGCGGAACGCCTCCCGAAAAAGGTCGCTGCCGGTGCGCGGCGACAGCGGCGCGTTGACGATGTTGCCGGCGCCGGTCTCGTCCCTGGCGCCGGTGCCGGGATAAAGCGGCATCTGGTGCGTCGAGCAGTAAAGCACGCTGGGGTCGTCCCAGAAGATGTCCTGCGTGCCGTTGCCGTGGTGGACATCCCAGTCGACGATGGCGACGCGCTCGGCCCCATGTTTCCTCTGGGCATGGCGGGCAGCGATTGCCGCCGTGTTGAACAGGCAGAAGCCCATCGCCGTCGTTTTCTCGGCATGATGGCCAGGCGGCCTGGCGGCGATGAAGACGTTGTCGGCCTTGCCGGAAAAAACGTCGTCAACGGCAGCGTTGGCCGCGCCGACGGCGCGGATAGCCGCCTCCCAACTCTTCGGACTGACTGAAGTGTCGGCATCGATCGAGCGGATGCCGGTCTCGGGGATCGCGGTGCGGATCTTGTCGATGTGGCGCTCGGGATGCGCGAAGGTCAGGGTCTGCTCGTCGGCTTCAGGCGCCTCGACGCGGACCAGATCGGTGAAAGCGTCTTCCTCCAGCACGCGCTCGATGGCGCGCAGCCGATCGGGCCGCTCGGGATGGCCAGGCGGCGTCATGTGTTCGAGGAAGACCGGATGGGTGTAGAGCATGGTGGCCATGCACCCGATATAGGCGCGCGGGACGGGAAAGACCACGTCTGGCCACGCTCCGGACGGCGGCATCAACAGTTTCGCGTCGTCGCAGGCATGCTATTCAGGCCGCAACGGAAGCCTCGCGCGTGCAGGTCGGTGCCAAGTCCATCCTCCAGCAGGCGCACGACGGCAGTCGATTGCGACTGTCCGTCATACGTCTCTCAGGCGTGGCAAGAATCAGGCGCTGCCCGGCGCCACGCCCAAGCCAGCCCCGCCGATCGGGGCCCGCGCCTTCTCCTTCAATTCACGGAACTTTTTCGACGCGCCTGACAGGCGCCGGTCCCATTCCGGATCGGGCACCTGGCCCTCGATGCGGCGGAAATAGACCTGCATCAGCGCGGCGATGCAGAAGGGCTCGATGAAGGCCGAGGAAAAAGCCCAGGTGAAAACGATGGCCAGGACAAAACCCCAGCCAGCGATTTGGCCGGGCATATAATAGAGAACCGCGGCGGCGGGAGCGAGCGTCGACAGGAAGACCACGATGGCGATCACCCACATGAAGACGGTCAGCCAGATGGCGTTCTTGATCATCGCCTTGCCGTTCTGCGCGTAGAGCACGACCGCCTGGCAGGCGGTTCGGAAAGGCTTGGTGCTGTCCTGGCGGATGTTGTAGCCGAGGATGATCTCGTCGACATAGGTCATCGACATGCGGATAACCGAGTTGACGAAACTCGCGAGCGTGTTCAGGCCAGGGATCGGCATGAAGGCGGCGATGCCGCCGATCAGGCCGGTGATCGCAAGGAGCGCTCCTTTGATGAGCTGGTCGAGCAGGAACAGCGTGTTGGCCTCGCCGAAACGGGCTGTGACCACCTGCCGGGCATAGGCGATCTGGCCCTGTCCTCCGGGCACGTCGCGCCCGTCGATCAAATGCACCATGACGGCGATGTGGCCGGCCTTGACGATGTAGAGCATGTATTCGCGCGCCCAGTAAAGGATCGCGGTGACCAGGCTGAAGCCGGTGACGCCGCCCCAGAAGCCGAGGCTGATCGGCCCGTCCTGGCCGCCAAAGATGTGGCCGACACCGTAGCCGACGCCTGCGGCCGTGCCGGTCACAAGGATATAGGCGAGCGTGATGCCGAAATAGACGATCATGCGGAAGACGACGAACGGCCAGGTGCGCAGCACAATGCCGATGGTCCTGCCGATACCGAAATCCCACATGATCATTCGCCCCGCCGCGGCCGACCATGCCCTATCGCAGCGGACAGGGATAGTGCAGACGACTCAGCCAGACGATGGCGTGCCGTCAGCGCTTTGCTAAAGGCGGGCAGTAAGGAACCGTGCTAAGGACGTGCGCAAAGGCTATAAAATCTCCGTTCGCACGATCCGGATGCCGAAGCCTTCGACACCGATGTAATGGCGTTCGCGGGAGGCCAGGTTCGTGATCGACTGCACGCCGAGATCCTTGAGTATCTGTGCGCCCAGGCCGATCTCGCGCCATTCCGCCTCGCGCCGCCGGGCCTCGTCGTGGCTTTCGCGCTCGCCGCTGGGCAATCGGTTGCGGGCGTTGTGGGCGACGCCGACAGACCCTTCGCGAAGGTAGACGATAACGCCGCGCTTGCGCTCGCCGAACGAGACCAGCAGGTCTCGAAGCGCGGTCCCCTTTCCGAACACATCGTCGACCACATCCTCGGAATGAAAACGAACCGGGACATCCTCGCCGTCACGGATGTCGCCGAAAACGACGGCCAGATGATGCATCACGTCCCATGGCACCGAATAGGTGAAGACCTTCGCCTTGCCGCCGGGCGTTTCGATGTCCGAGCAGGCAAGACGCTGGACGAGCGTCTCCTGGCGCTGGCGGTAGGCGATGAGGTCGGCCACCGAGACCTGCTTCAAACTGTTCTTCTCGGCGAAGGCCATGACATGCGGGCCGCGCATGACCGTGCCGTCATCGTTGACCAATTCCGAGATGACGCCGACCGGCGGCAGATTGGCGAGCTTGCAGAGATCGACGGCGGCCTCAGTATGGCCGGAGCGCATGAGCACGCCGCCCTCGCGGGCGATCAGCGGGAAGATGTGGCCCGGCCGCACGAAATCCGACGCGCCGGCATTGCCGTTGGCGAGATTGCGGACGGTCAAAGTGCGGTCGTCGGCGGAGATGCCGGTGGTGGTTCCGTGCTTGAAATCGACGCTGACCGTGAAGGCCGTGGTGTGGGCCGAATCATTGTCGGCGACCATCGGCGCAAGGTTAAGCCGGCGAGCGTCCTCGCGGGTCATCGGCGTGCAGACGATGCCCGAGGTGTTGCGAACGATGAAGGCCATCTTCTCCGGCGTGCAGTGCACAGCCGCGACGATCAGGTCGCCTTCGTTCTCGCGGTCGTCGTCGTCGGTGACGACCACGATCTCGCCACGCTCGAAGGCGCGGATGGCTTCGACGACTTTCTTTTGATCGTAGGGCATTGGGATTTCACTTTCGTTCAAATAGGGCAGTAGGCAGTCGGCAATAGGCAGTCGGGCAAGAGAAGAGTGTTAGGAAGGCAATTCCGGTGGTGGAATGCTCCGGCAGCAGTCGAATCGGCGCGCTATCCGACTGCCTATTGCCGACTGCCTACTGCCCTCACCTCCCAGTCTGTCCTCGATGCCGCAGATAATGATCGGCGATCGCGCAGGCAACCATCGCCTCGCCGATCGGCACGGCGCGGATGCCGACGCAGGGGTCGTGGCGGCCTTTTGTCATGATGTCGACATTGCGGCCTTCCCTGTCGATCGACTGTCGCGGGGTCAGGATCGAGGAGGTCGGCTTGACGGCGAAGCGGGCGACGATGGGCTGGCCGGTCGAGATGCCGCCGAGGATGCCGCCGGCGTGGTTGGACAGGAAGATCGGCTTGCCGTCATTGCCCATGCGCATCTCGTCGGCGTTCTCCTCGCCGCGCAGTTTCGCGGCGGCAAAACCCTCGCCGATCTCGACGCCCTTGACGGCGTTGATCGACATCAGGTTGCCGGCGATGTCCTGGTCGAGTTTTGCGTAGATCGGCGCGCCGAGACCGGGCGGTACGCCCTCGGCGACGATCTCGATGACCGCGCCGACCGACGAGCCGGCCTTGCGGATACCGTCGAGATAGTCGGCGAACACGCCGACGGAAGCGCGATCCGGCGTGAAGAAAGGATTCTCGGCATCATGGACGAAATCCCAGTCCCAATCGGCGCGGCCGATTTCTTTCTCCCCCACCGAGACCAGAGCGCCGCGCACCATCATGCCCGGCACCACCTTTCGAGCCAAAGCGCCGGCGGCGACACGCGCCGCAGTCTCGCGAGCCGAGGAACGGCCGCCGCCGCGATAATCGCGCAGGCCGTATTTGACGTCATAGGTGTAGTCGGCATGGCCGGGGCGGTACTGCTTCGCGATCTCGCCATAGTCCTTTGAGCGTTGGTCGACGTTCTCGATCAGCATCGAGACCGGCGTGCCGGTCGTCACCAGCGTGTCACCGTCCTCCTCCATGAGGACGCCCGACAGGATTTTCACCTCGTCGGGCTCGCGGCGCTGGGTGACGAAACGCGACTGGCCGGGGCGGCGGCGGTCAAGATCGGCCTGGATGTCGGCGCGGGTGAATCGGATGCCGGGCGGACAGCCGTCGACCACGCAGCCGAGGGCCGCGCCGTGGCTCTCGCCCCAGGTGGTGACGCGGAAGAGATGGCCGAAAGTGTTGTGCGACATGAACAGGCCCGAACCGACGACCCGCCTTCTATTGGCCTTTGCCCATGCGGTCAAATCGGCGCGGGGGCAGAAATAGTTTTGACACTTGCAAAATTTCTTTTAGAAATCAAGCACATAATGCCTAAAGTGCGGCCCTGTCAGGGTTTGATTTCATTAAAGAAATTTTAGAGGTGGCCTCACCCAAATTCGAGGAAATCCAGTGACCCATGGACACGATAAACACGTCGTCCTTTGCCTCGGCAGTACGGATCTTCGTCCGCATGTAGACGGCAGTGCGAGGAGGGATGATGTCCCCTTCGCAGAGACCGTTCCGTGAGACGAAAGCGGATGCCTCAGTCCGGGATGAGCGGGTCACTGGCTTGCCCAGGAATGAGCTGCCGAGGTTCCGTAGGTTGGAGTCGAGCCAGCGGATGCCGAAGACCACGCCAGAGCTGTCCACCACCGAAGCGTACAAAAAGTACCTTCGGGTGCTTTCGATCAGGATAGCCTCACGCATGTAAAATTGCTGCCGGCCATGGATGCGTAGGACAGTCCCGGCCGAGGGGTGCTGCACCAGCTGCCCATTGACAGGCGGCAAGTCAGCGTCCGGACCTTCGCCATATCCAGCAGCTTTTCCATTGCTGTAGAGCGATGGATCAATTCTCGTCGAGACGTAATTCACGGTTTAGCTCTGCTGAACACCACACTTTTTAAGAGGTAAAGCATGACCTTCAAGGAAGCTCAACAGGCGTTCGAAAACGCTCCATACAACCAGACCGCCGGCGCCTATCTGGCTGCCGCGATGCAATACGAAGCCGACGGAATGATCGGCGACGACACCTGGCTTAATGCCCTGGCCGAGATTCGGGATTACCTACTCAAAGGCCCGACGATCACTATCACCGTGTTCTCGATGAAGAGCACCGATGAGGGATCGACCATCGTCGAGAGCCGGGACGAGCACGAGTTCTGGGACATAGCCGTAAAGCAGGATGGCAAAGACGATCCGATCGAAGAGGTCGACGACATCACCGATGAGGAGGTGCTACAGAAGGAGCTGAATAGGCTCCATCAAAAGTACCCCAATGCGAGCTGGGAGAACGTACCATGACGCCGACCTTCAAACTGGAGAAAGACCCAGCGAACGGTATGTGGGTTGGCCCTGATGGATGCCACTACGAGACCGAGCAGGAGGTCATGTATCACGGTTATGTGAACGGCTGCGGTTGTGGTTGTCCCGAAGACGTCCACAGCTTCATCTGCAAATGCCTGACCCAGTTCAAAGGTAAATACCCAACGCCAGGTGTCGAAGGCATCAAAGCCGTAATCGAGAAAGATCTCGATACGGCTGCCGAGTTCATTGCCCACTTCCTGATGGATAAGGGTCTCACCGAGCATGGCAGCTCAGTTTACGGCTCCTGGCTCACACCGTTAGGCGAACAGTTTCTGGCAATTGGCCCCATGAAGAACGACGATTGATTATCTAAGATAATCTACTGAACGTTTTTCTTGGTTCGGGCTTGGTCTCAGATCCTTTTGATCATGATAATGTGATCATATAATCCCGTTGAAAATATCCTGAAAATGCCGGAGTAGGTTCTCACCCGCTCGGCGGAACCCATTTTGTCAAAAATCCCGAGGAAAATCCCAAATGGCTGGTCCTGGCTGCACACCGCGGCAAATTCGAAAGCATCTCATTCGCTGCATGACACGCAACGTCGTTCCCATGGTCAAGTCATCGCCGGCCATGGGCAAGAGCTCGATCGTCCGTTCGATCGCTGCCGAGTTCAACATGGAGCTGATCGACGTCCGTCTCTCGACAGCGGTACCAGAAGATCTGACCGGCCTGCCTCGTTTCAGGGAGATCCTCGACGCCAATGGCAATGTCGTGCGGACGATCGCCGAGTTCGTACCGTTCGAGCAGTTCCCGACTGAAGACACTCCTCTGCCCCCCGGTAAGGATGGCTGGATCCTCTTCCTCGACGAGTTCAACTCGGCCAAGCGTGAAGTCCAGGCAGCAGCCTACAAACTGGTGCTCGACAAGATGGTCGGCCTCAAGCGGCTGCATCCCCGTGTCCGCATCATCTGCGCTGGCAACCTCACCACCGACCGGGCGATCGTCAACGAGATCGGCACAGCCATGCAGAGCCGTCTCTGCAACCTCACCATGGTCCTGCCGACCAGGATCGACGAGTTCCTTGAAGATGTCGCCTATCCGAACCAGTGGGACAAGCGCATCATCGCCTGGCTCACCTGGAAGCCGACCAAGCTGCACGAGTTCCGGGCCGATCACAACGACGATAATTTCAAGGCGCCACGCACCTGGGATTTCGTCAACGAGCTGATCAAGGGCGTCGACTACAACCTCGTCATGAACGACGACGGCAAGACCATAAAATACTACGAGATGGAGGAAGAAGCAGCACTTCTAGGCGGCTGTATCGGCTTTGAAGGCGCTGTCGAATTCATCCAGTTCACGAAGGTCTTCCACAACCTGCCGCAGATCTCCGACATCGAGAAGGATCCCCTGAACGCTGTCATTCCGCCGGACTCGGGCACCCAGTACGCCACGATCCTGATGCTGCAGGACCACGCCAATGACAACAACCTTGGCGCCATCGTCGATTATCTCGACGGCTGGACGGCCGAGTTCCGGACGTTGTTCTTCCGCGGTCTGAAGATCAACAAGCTGCACCTCAACACGAACCCGGCCTGGCGTCGGGGCATCGTCAGCATCTCGAAGTACCTCAATGACCCGATTAGCCAAAAAGCCGCTGCCTGATCTCGACTATCACGTCCTGGATCGGCAGCTGGACATCGTCAAGACCAGGGTGTTCCTGGGCAAGAATGCTGCCTTCCTGGGCAGCATCATGTGCTCCATGAACTTTTCGTGGACGGCCGACATCAAGACGGCCTGTACCAACGGCATCAATCTCTGGTGGAACCCTCGGTTCTTCCTGCAGATGCCGGAGGAGACGAGAAACACCATCCTCATCCACGAGCTCTGGCACCCGGCCGAAATGGACATGATCCGTGTCGGTGACCGGGATCCCAGGATCTGGAACTATGCGGCCGACATCCGCATCAACAATCGGCTACACAGTGAAGGACACACCTTCAAGGGGTTCAGTCCCTGGCTCGACCATGCCTATGACGGCTGGATGACCGAGGACATCTACGACGACCTTTATTCAAAGAAGATCGACGTGGTGGCCAAATACGGTCAGTACCAGTGGGGTTACGTCGATGATGAGGACGGCGAGGGCGACACCGGGGATCTGATTGAACCAGAGGACCTGGATGAAGCTGGCCGGCTACAACACACCATCATCGCCAATGTGGTGATGGCCAAGACTGCGGCCGAGCTTGCCGGAGACGAAGCCCCTGGCGATACCGAGACACTGCTAAAGCGCTTCCTGGCTCCGAAGATAGCCTGGGAGAAGGTCCTGTATCGCTGGTTCAGCGAGCTCTACGAACAGAGCTACAGCTGGCGCAAACGAAATCGACGCTACCAGGACGAATACCTGCCTGGCCTGATCGATGACGAAGGCGCCCTGGCCCATCTGATCTACTATTTCGACGTGTCGGGATCGGTCACCGACGGCCAGGAAATCCGGTTCAACTCGGAATTCAAATACGTCAAGGACACCTTCCGGCCGAAGAAGATGACCCTGGTTCAGTTCGACACCAAGATCGTCGACGAGCAGGAATTCCTCGAGACCGACAACTTCGACGAGATCACCCGCAAGGGCTACGGCGGCACATCCCTGGTTTGCGTTCGGGATCACATCCTCGAGCACAAGCCTACCGCCGCGGTCATCTTCTCAGACCTCGAATGCCGAGAGATGGAAGCCCTGCCGGAAGAGATCCCGATCATCTGGATCGTCCTCAACAACCCCGATGCGACTGTCCCTCACGGGACCGTCATTCACCTTCGGGAGTAGCTGCCACATCCAGCTGCTCCTGATCGCCCCGAGCCAGGTTCCGCCCCCGTGATCCGGCTCGGGGCAACAATTATCCCAAAAATCGACGAGGATTTTCCGTGATTATTAACGGACATTATCTGTTCCAGAAGCGTCCTGTCTCCCCGATGCTTCCGAGCAAAGGCAGAGCTGCCGGCGTTAGTCACGGCCTCGGAGAGGCTGGCTATGACATCCGCATCAAGCAGGAAGTCACTCTCCATCCTTTTCGTCGGTTCCGGCTCGCCTCAACGATCGAGCGCTTCAAGATGCCGAACGATCTGGTGGCCATCGTTCATGACAAATCCACATGGGCCAGACGTGGCCTGTCGGTCTTCAACACCGTCATCGAACCAGGATGGGAAGGCTATCTCACACTCGAGCTGGTCTATCATCGCTGGATCCCCCTCACCATTCCCGCCGGTGCCGGCATTGCCCAGGTGATCTTCCATCACCTCATCGAGCCGGCCGCCTACTCCGGAAAATATCAGAACCAGGGTGATCGGCCAGTCGAGGCCATCGCCGCCTGAAGGAGACGATTATGCTGACCATCAAATATGCGGTGTTCATCCTGTCTTGCTCGGTGAGCAACCCGGATAACTGCAGCAAGGAATATGTCGGCGACGTGGTCACTCCCACTCCGATTGGCTGCATCATGGGCGGACAGCCCTTCCTACGCCAATGGATCGGAGACCATGTCGGTGCCGACGGCAAGCCGGCCCGGACCTTCAAGAGCCTGCGCTGCGTCGACAGCCGCCGCAAGGATTTCGAGATGGGGAGGGACCAGGCATGAAGCGCTACGTCACCCCCACTGGCTCGGTCATCGCCGGCGCCTATGAGATGGTTCCCTGCACCGTCGGCATCACCTCAATCAACCTGGAAACCGGCGAACCGGACTACGATGGCAACGGCTCCAAGATGCACTGGGATGACCAGAAGCACGTCGAGCTCGGTGGCAAGAAAGCCTACATCGACGAGAACGGTACTGCCTGGCCATACACCTCCCTCAAGGAAGAGGAGGTGGACGACTAATGAACCTCTACTCCCTCGACATCAAGATCTGCGCCACGGCCTACATCAAGGCCGAGACCGAGGAAGAAGCTCTGGCGATCGCCCAAGGCATGACCGACAGCATCGAGCTTCAGACCGACGAGGAGAAAGAGATCGCGATCTCCGGCCGTCAATACGATGATCCGGATCTCCCGGACATCAGCATTTCACCGGCAATCACCTTCCATGGTCCCTGGAACGAAGGTGGCTCGGACATCAGCTTGTCCGAGGAAAATATCCCTTCAGGCGAAGACGAGGATAGCGATGATGAGTGATCCGCGGATCCCGAAAAAGGCGACCAAAACCGATTTCATCATCGGCCCCTGGTCATTCCGCTATGGAACCTGGAACCAGAACCGCTCAAGCTGGACCGTCTACCCGAAAGGTGAACGTAGCCATTGGGCAATGAAGGCTACGATCTACGCCGCCAGTGACGAAAAGACCTTTGTCGTCACGATGTACAATCATCCTTACGACGCCAGGCCGACCTTCTCGGAAGCCGTAGAGCTCGTTCTCAGCTGGCTGCCGGCCGTCAAGGAGCCATCCCATGAGCACGCCTAACAAGCTGCTCGTCGGGATGCTCGTGATCCTCCCAACGATCGGATGCAGCCTGATCGGCTACGTCATCCTCAAGAGTACGGGGTTCATCTGATGTGGATACACTTCGACGATAAGGAGCTTGAGCTCCTGAAAAAAGCACTCAATCGCTCGAAAATCTACGGCGATAGCGATGAGACCGATGCTGTCATCGCTCTGCAGCTTCGAATTTCCAAGCAGGCGGTCGAGGATCCGATCGACGCTCAATACCGCAATGCGGTCGAGACCAGTGATGAACTGGAGGTTGATGACGATGCCATCGTATCAATCAGCAACGATCCTGGAGCATGGGTTCATGCCTGGATCTGGGTCACCAACGAGGAAGCAGGCATCTCCGATCCAGATGAGGAAGATGCTGCCTGTGAGAATTGTGGCAACACCCTCAATGATGGCTCGGACATCTGCGACCAGTGCGGAGGAGATTTCAAATGATCCGTCAATTCCTGGATCTCTCGACCGGCCATGTTTCGCTCGACACTCGTGATTGGCTGGATGCTCAAGGCAAGCTGGCGGCCAATTTCCTTCATTTCGAGGACAAGAGCCCCGTCATCTCTACGATCGGCCGAACCTGCCATGGCTGGTTCATTTGGGCCGGTGACAAGGAAGACGACAATTGGTCAGCAGACCATTTAGCTCGTGGCGTCCCGGAAGATCTAATCGCCGTATTGACCTACGCCCGGAACCAGGGATGCGATTACGTCCTATTTGACCAGGATGCCGATCGCATCGACGGCCTCCCATATTTCGAGTGGTGACCATGGACATGCAGTTTCCGCCAGATGCCTGGCCTAAAAAAGACCGAGAGCAACAGGTGATGGAAATGCGGCTCTGCGAGCAGAACCACGTCATCCTGAAACCCGACGTCCTCTATCACTTCACGGTCGATCCGAGCTGCGGCAAATGTCGGCAGATAGCCGCAACGTGTGAACCGTCATGACACTCTATTCCTTCACCATGACCGTCGAGGTCTTCGATGAGGATCTGATGCTCAAGCGAGCCAAGGAACATGCCGTGCGTAGCGGTATCGAGGAGAATGAGATCCAGACGCCTATTCAGGCTCTGATCATGCTCCTGGATCCCGGTAGCGGCGGCAGTGCTTGGGATGGTCCGCTGCAAGAGATTGGCATCGACATCGAAGATAGCCAGGTCGACATCCTCACGGAGGCATCATGAGCGATCATAGAACATTCGCCGCCGGCGTAGCCATCTCGGTCAGCTACTGGAAACGAGATGACGACGGTCGGAGCAGCGTTGCTTCCGATCGGGAAGAAGCTAACTGGGCCTCAATCGAAGGGTCAGGACAATATCCTCGCCTGGAATTCCGAAAAAACAGCCAATGGGCAACCAGTGGCTGGTATCAACTCGATCAAGCGGTCATTCTTCTGAACCAGGCATTCGAGGCCGGCAAATTCGCCAAGCTCAAGGAGATGCGACAGTTCCTGGGTATTCAGGACCGCTGACCAACAACGGGTGCATCCTCCCAAGACTGCGATCCCCTGACATCGACTTAACGGCGGCGTAATGCTGGCTCGAGTTTAGCACCTGGCTCGAGGCGTCAATGTCAGGGGAACACCCTTTCAAGGAACCAGGAAAATGACAACTATTTCTCTCGACCGTAAAGCTCTCCACTCGCTACTGGACGCCGATCCGGACTTCGCCCTCGATCTCAAGAAGAACGTCCTGGCCGAGGTTGGCCGGCGTTTCTTCGAGAAAGACGCCAAGCGTGTCATCGCTGCCGCCGAACCCGAGCTCTTCGCTCAGGCGCTGAAGGGCGTCCAGAACGATCATGAGCTCATGGAGCAGATCAAGAAAGCGCTATCGACCTCGATCGTCACCAAGGACACCAACTATTATAACCGATTGAAGCTGACCGACGAAGTCATGAAGCTGATCAACGACCAGGTAATCATGATGAAAAACCGGGCGATACAATCAGCCCTGGACGCGGTGACTATGGATATTGCTGGTCGGATCCAGGAAGCAGTGACCAAATCCCTCGAAGTGGTCAGTATCGACGAACGTATCCAGAAGCGCGTCGATCGACTGACCGAGGAATACATCAAATCTCGTGCCGAGGAGCTTTTCAAAGCTCGCATGGCCGACATTAAAGCTATGATGGGTTAATCATTCTTCATTGGAGCTAGGACTCGCATAGATAGAACGAAGCATGAATCACTCAACCTGTACGAGTCCAATTGTGACTTTTTAGTGAACTCCATGTAAAAGTTTCTAAATAACGTATTTGTGAGTGATAATCCGTCGGGATTAATATAATGGATTTCCATCGCCGTGAGGACGGCGATATCCCTAAAAACCCCGCCGGAAACCCGCAGAAAATGCACACCCAGATACTGCCTCGCATCGGCGAGGATCCCCCTTCTATTGCCGTTCGCAAGGCAAGAGTTCAACCTTGTCCAACCTGCCCATGGGGCACCAAAATCGCCCGGAGGCTGGCCAATAAAGGCATGTGCCTATTCAAGCTGATGCCTCCGGAGATCGCACAACTCGGAGACATCTGCTGTGACAACGATTTCCGCAAAAACCATCCTACGAAGCCGGCACGCCCAGCGGCCGGACAAAATCCTATCCAGCTTGTTCTGCCGGTATCCCCGCTGGATCCATGCCGAAGGGCGGACGCATCGTCAGCTGGTGATCACCGAGGATTTGGCGATCGACGTGAAGACGCCCTCCCCCATGGAGAGCTACGACCTGTCCAGGAACGCCGCATCCAGTCGGGCTATTCCCATTCTGAGAATGGTCGAGGATGTGATGACCGACCCGGCTATCCCTTTGTTCTGGGGCAAGCACCAAAAGGGCATGCAAGCTGTTGAGGAGTTCGTCGGCGCCGAGCGCCAGGAGCTCATCGACCAGTGGCTCAGAGACCGCGATGACGCCGTCAAGAAGGCTCTCTGGTATCACGAGAGGGGTCTTCACAAGCAGATCCCTAATCGGATCCTAGAGCCCTACAGCCACATCAATGTGTTGTTCTCGGGCACCGAATGGACCAACTTCCGGGCTCTCCGGGAGCACAACGACGCTGAGCCACACATCCATATCCTGGCTCGAGAAATCGGCCGGGAGCTAGATCGGGAGGACAACATCCAGACACTCGAACCAGGGCAATGGCATACCCCGTTCGTCGGGCCTATTCACGGCATCATGACCCAGCGGCTGACAGAAAGGGATTTCATCAAGAAGTCCGTCGCCTGCTGCGCCTCGACCTCCTACAAGACGGTTGATGGCTTCGACATGACCATCGGAAAGGCGATCGAGCTTCACGACAAGTTGGTCGGATCGGCACCTCTCCATGCTTCGCCGGCCGAGCACGTTGCCCAGGCTGATAAGATCATTTCTGTACCAAGCAGGGCTCCGCTGCGAAGCATGGAGCAGGTCTGGAGCCATCCCGAACAGCATGGCAACTTTGTCGGATTCCGTCAGTACCGGAAGCAGCTCCCCAATGAGTGCCTGTAACGTCATGGACACTTCACAAAAAGTTCAGTAAGCTATTCGAAGATTATCCCCTGAATATGGAACAAAAATATATTCAGGGGGTTTTCTACGGTTTATCGATCTGCTAGGCTGCGATCTCAGCCAAAAATCTCCATATTTTTTGATCTTTTATGCAATTTGGGATTGCCAATCCCGAAAAAATGCGTCTTATTTCTCGTGGTTCTGGTAACCCAGTCAGAGCGAGACGCATCTAAATCGTTGGATTTAGCCTGTATTCTTGCAGCATACCAAGGAAACCCACCGGCCGTATGGCACGTTAGGGTTGTCGGAGCCGCTCTCGGGTAGGTGTGGGGGTCCTTCGTCCGTCTGGCCAGCGGGCGGAGGATTTCTTTTCTTGGGGGCGTAAGAAAAAGACCATAACAAGGACAGGGATCGTATGCTCGACGAAACCACCAGGCGCCTGGCTGCGTATAAGGCCGCGGTCGCCCCCAACTTCCTCACCAAAGGGATGTATCTCGGCAAGGTGACCCAGCGCGAACATGTCACCATCATCGCCGACGATGGGACGCCATTCGAGAAGGAGGTTGAATTCCATATATCGTGGGATAGTATCTCGAAAATCCTCGCATTAATAAGCGAAAGAGCCGAGAGATAATCTAGAAAATCCAAGGAAAAATAATGCCCCGCACTTATGTTCGAAAAGCTGACGACGCCACGATCGTCAAGCTCAACAATGTGGGCCTATCTCTGCAGGGCATCGCCGATCGTCAGGGCGTGCATCTGACAACCATCACCAACAGACTGCGGGTCTTGGGCATAGCTCCCGCGGACACCAGACGGGCCTTCATGGAAGACGTCTTCGAGTCTCTGACAGCGCAACAACAAGACTGGCTGATCGACCAGCTCGCTCCAGGACACTCGGTGAAGGAATTCATAAGGGCGCTTCTAATCAAGGAATTCATGAGCCGACAAAGACCGGGGAAGGCACCCTGATTATGTAGCGATTATTTACCGATTAATGAGTTTCTCGCTTGACAATTAAAAGAAAATAGCGAGAGTCGTCACGGTAAGTTAACCGACTGATTCTACCCGTCGTTGTAGACAACCTGCGCTACCACAACACAGGGCGCAACGGCGGGAAAGCAAACCCAACAGGAGTACCAAATGAGTAACATGAGCATGAGTGCGGCACCCGTTGCCGGCACTCGTCGCATGGTTTTTGACCAGAAATCCTACGACGAAATCCCGAATTTCCTGCGCAAGGAGATCGGCATGCCGCCGGTAAAGGAAGAGATCCTGGAGCCGACGAGGCCGGCCTCCATCCAGGATCCCGAGACGAATGACGTGGAAGACGCCCTCCCTGCCGAAACCGCCAGCGAAATCCAGGAGCCTACCCAGGATGCGGCCGAGCAGCTGACCATGGATCCAGGCACCGACGGCACTACACCCAACCTCGATGATATGTCGGTCCAGGACCTGCAAAAGCTGCAGGAGGAGATCGACCGCAAGAAAGCTGAGAAGCAGCAGGCCGAGAAGGCAGCTGTGATCAAGCAGATCGTCGAAGTGGTCAATATGTACAAGATCCCGGTCGACGAGCTGGTCGAAGCCTTGGGTGGCCTGAAGGTCAAGCGCAAGGGCGTCAAGGCCCAGCCGAAATACAAGGGACCGAAAGGCGAGATCTGGTCCGGACGAGGCAAGGAGCCTCTCTGGATCAAGGGCAAGGATCGCGACAAGTTCCTGATCCGAGCTTAACACCATCCACCAGGCAGTCCTGAAATCACCCCGGTCTTCGGGCCGGGGTTTTTCTATGCCTATTTTCCAGCATGAGCCAGATTGATGCTAAGCATTCCCCCAAGCAACGCCTATAATTTGAACCAGGGGCAAAAGGCTGCGGCCGATGCCTTCCTCGCATTCCTTTTCAGCCCGGACAAAGAGTTCAGGATTTCCGGTCCAGCCGGCACCGGCAAGACCTACCTGATGAACTATATCATCGACAACACGATGCCGCGCTACCTCGAGATGTGCAAGCTACTCGGGATGAAGCCCGAGTACGATGAGGTCATGATGACCGCCACGACCAACAAGGCGGCGGACGTGCTCTCGACAGCGTGCAATCGTCCGACCCAGACCGTGCATTCGTTCTTCAACCTGACGGTCAAGGACGATTACGAGACCGGCGTCACCTCGCTCAAGCGAACCCCCAGATGGATGGTCCACCAGAACAAGATCATCTTCGTCGACGAAAGCTCCATGATCGACGGCGAGCTCCACAAGACGCTGCATGAGGGAACTCTGAACTGCAAGCTGGTCTATGTCGGCGATCGTCACCAGCTGGCTCCCGTCCATGAAGATCTCTCGCCGGTCTATAAGATCGACGCTCCCATGGTCGAGCTGCTCGAGCCCATGCGCAATTCTGGCCAGCCGGCTCTCATGAACATCTGCGCCCAGCTGCGCAGGACAGTCGAGACCGGCGTCCATGAGCCCATCCAGATCGTGCCTGGTGTGATCGACCTCCTCGATGACCAGCAGATGCAGGCCGAGATCCAGCGTCACTTCCACAAGCAGACACACGAGGCCAAGATCATGGCCTACACCAACAAGCGGGTGATCGCCTATAACGACCACATCCGCGGACTTCGTGCCCTACCGGCTGAGTTCCAGGTCGGAGAATACCTGGTCTGCAATGGTGTCATCCACTACGGCAAGACGACGATACCGGTCGAGACCGAGGTCGAGGTTATGCACAATGCCGGCGCCAACCAGATCCTGGTCGACGAAGAGCACAAGGTCTATCTCGACATCAACCGGCTCAGGCTGAGGACGTCTCTCGGGGACGTGCTCCACGATGTTCCCGTCGCCACCAACCGGGAGCATTTCAACCAGCTGGTCAAATATTACGCCGGCGTCAAGAACTTCAAAAAGATGTATAATCTCAAGAACATGATCGCCGATCTCCGACCGATCGATGCTGCGACCGTCCACAAGTCGCAAGGCAGCACCTACGACACGGTGTTCATCGACATCGGCAACATCGGTGGTTGCAACTTCTTGAACCAGGTGCCTCGGCTGCTCTACGTGGCATTCTCGAGAGCCAGGTCCCGAGTGTTTCTCTATGGGGATCTCCCCCACAAATACGGCGGGCCAGTCCTGACGTAAGGAAGGATGTTCAAATGGCTCTTCAAGGCTACATCGGTGAGACCGTCGTCAAACTCATCGACGGTCTGTTCGAGGTGGAAGAACGTCAGCTGTCGAAACGGCGCACCAAGCTGATCGACAAAAACACGGCTGCCGGTGGAAATCCTGCCGGCTTCTATTTCAACGGTGAGATTTTTGCCGAATCGCCGATTTCGCCGGGACTACGTCGGAGCCTCAAGCCCCTGGATCCATCCTTGCTCATGGAAGCCGGGAGTATCGTGGCTGACAGAAAAGTGATCAACTTCGACAAGGGCCGGGTCAACCAGCTGCTGACCATGCTGCTCAAGGATTGTCACTCAACGCAGGACGTCAGGGACGCTCTGCCGAACTGCATGGTCGAGTTTCTTCCTGGTGGATCCAACCTCCCACGGACCCGGCCAGAGGCATTTACCCTTGCGGATAATCCGCTCTCGTATAAACAATATATGCAATCTCGCGAGAAGATGGATTATTACGTCGCTGCGAGATTATTATATTAGATAATCAGCAGAGAAAATCGAATGAAATATGCCACCTTCGGTATGGAGAAGGCTGCCTATAAGGTCGCCATCCTGGTCAACGACATTCGACGCGACGAGATCCAGAAAGCCTACCTGACACCTTATGGCCTGGATCCAAGCCAGGTCATCGTCATCCAGGTCCACCAGACCCCTGGCAAGAAGAAGACCCCTGTCGCCGAGATCAAGGACTGGATCGACCAGGAGCTTGTTCCGGTGCTCACCGATCTTGGCACCGAATATCTGATCGTCGGTGACGGCGATTATTTCAAGGTGCTTGGCAAGACCACCAAGGTCGAGAAGATGCTCGGCTATGTCATTCCCAGCGATCTCGGACCCTGGTGCTCGGTCTATGTGCCGAACTACCGGACCATTTTCTACGATCCAGGGAAAGTGCATGAGAAGATCGCCCTTGGCATCAACGCCCTCAAGTCCTGGATCGCCGGCACCTATGTCACCCCCGGCGTCGACATCATCAAGTTCTCCGCCTACCCCAGGACCTATGACGAGATCGAGGCATGGCTGGAACGCCTGCTCGAGATGGACGTCCCACTGACCGTGGACATTGAAGGCTTCGGTCTGAAGCACTTCAATTCCGGTATCGGCACCATCACCTTCTGCTGGTCGAAACATGAAGGCATCGCCTTCCCGATCGACTACGAGGCCGTGGAATGGACCGACGAAGACGGCGGCAAACATTTCGGCCGGCAGATCGTCAACAAGCCGATCCGTCACCTGCTCAAGCGGTTCTTCGAGCGCTGTGAGCAGAAGCTGATCTATCATGGCATCGCCTTCGACGTTTACGTCATGGTCTACCAGCTGTTCATGGACCATATCCTCGACAACAAGGGCCTGCTCTACGGCCTCGAGGTCATGCTCCGGAACTGGGAATGCACGAAGCTGATCAGCTACCTGGCGGTCAATTCGTGCTCCAGAAACAAGCTCGGCCTGAAAGACCAGGCTCTCGAGTTCGCCGGCGACTATGCGCAAGAAGAGATCAAGGACATCACCAAGATCCCTCTGCCGGAGCTGCTCCAGTACAATCTGGTCGACGGTCTTTCCACCTGGTTCACGGCCGAGAAGAACTGGCCGAAGATGGTGGCCGACCAGCAGCAGGAGATCTATGAGACGATCTTCAAGCCGGCCACGATCGACATCATCCAGATGCAGCTGACCGGTATGCCGGTCAACATGGATCGGGTGCTGGAGGTCGAAAAGGTTCTCCAGGCCATTTCCGACACGGCCCTGGCTGCCATACGGGCCAATCCGCTCCTCGGCGCCTACGAGTACAAGCTCAAGGAAGCGCATGTTGACAAGCGCAACGCCGAGCTGAAGGTCAAGCGCATCTCGATCAACGATCCAGAATGCGACAAGATCATCTTCAAGCCGACCTCGGACCCGCAGCTGCAGGGCTTCCTGTTCGAGCATCTAGGACTACCGATCCTGTCACGGACCCAGGCCAAGCAGCCATCCACCGACGGCGATACGTTGAAGGCGCTCCAGAATCACACCAAGGATCCCAACATCCTGGCGTTCTTGGCTTCGCTGATCGACTTCAACGCGGTCGGTACCATCCTGAACAGCTTCATCCCGGCCATGAAAGGAGCACAGCTCGGCCCGGATGGATGGCACTATCTGTTCGGCAACTTCAACCTCGGCGGCACGGTCTCCGGCCGGCTGTCGTCAAGCAAGCCGAACTTGCAGAACCTGCCGGCCAACGTCTTTATGGAAGCGAAGAGGCTTACTCAGCAGCTTCGGGACAGCTTGCTTGCCTTTATCAGCAAGGGCAAGCTCAGCCTCGGCAAGCTCATCAAATACTGCTTCCAGGCTCCTCGTGGCTGGTTCTTTTGCGGGATCGATTTTGCCTCACTCGAGGACCGGATCTCGGCACTCACGACGAAGGACCCGAACAAGCTCAAGGTCTATACCGACGGCTATGACGGTCACTCGCTCCGAGCCTACGCCTATTTCGGAGACCAGATGCCAGACATCGATCCGAACAGCGTGGCTTCGATCAACTCGATCCAGGATAAGTATCCACCGCAACGTCAGGACTCGAAGGCCCCGACCTTCGCCCTGACCTATCAGGGAACCTTCAAGACCCTGATGAACAATTGCGGCTTTACGGAAGCCTTGGCCAAGTCGATCGAGTTCAGCTACCACGAGCTTTACCAGGTCTCCGATGCCTGGGTGGCTGACAAGCTGAACCAGGCTTCAAAGGTCGGCTACATCACCGCGGCATTCGGTCTCCGGGTTCGGACGCCGATGCTACACCAGGTGATCCGCGGAACCTCGAAGACGCCATATGAGGCAGAGGCCGAAGGCAGGACGGCCGGCAATGCACTGGGACAGTCCTGGTGCCTGCTCAACAGCCGTGCTGGCTCGGAATTCATGGGCAAGGTTCGGTCGAGTGACTTCCGTCACGACATCAAGCCATGCGCCCAGATCCACGATGCCCAGTATTTCCTGGTTCGGGATGACATCGACGCCATCCGTTACGCTAACGACAACGTCGTCAAGGCTTGCGAGTGGCAGGACCATCCCGACATCTGGCACGACGAGGTCAAGCTCGGCGGGGAGTTCTCGATCTTCTATCCCGACTGGAGCAAGGAAGTAGGCATCCCCAACGGTGCCGAACCATCCGAGATCTATGCGGCGTTCGAAGAGCACGTCGGCAAGCTGCAAAAAGCGGCTTGATTATCTACCTCACTTATATGTGATTTCCTGCAAAAATTGATCTGGTGGGCTGGTGAAAATCGTTTCACCGGCCTATTGGATTATCAACAAAATCCCCGGAGATAATGGTTCATGTCGAACCCCAAGCACTACTACCTGATCGCTGGCGAAGTCGTGACCTCCAAAGAGGGTATCGAACGGTCCAAGGCGCTGAATGCCATGGTCGCTACAGAGAAGGGCTATTTCAGCCGCAAGGATCTCGCCGCGGCACAGCAGTCTCTGATGCAGCAGTTCGTCACCCGCTGCAAACAGATCAAGGGCGCCGAGATCGTCAACGTCCACATCCAGGCGGTCAGTTTCTTCGGTATCATGACCGAGGAGGAATTCATGGCCGGGTTCGTCGATCCAGTTCTGGCTGAGACCCTCAAGTCGAAACAGGGACTTAACTGATGAACGCCCCGGTGAAGCCTCCGGCTAATCCGAAGCAGATCTATGGCGAAAAGAAACCGCCCCTGGCCTATATCCCTATGTCGGCACAGCTTGCCGAACTAGAGGCGTTCTTCGACGGGCAGCTGAAATATGGTCCTCACAACTGGAGACAGAACCCTATCGAAGCCATGACCTATGTCGAAGCTGCGATGCGTCATCTGCAGCTCTGGAAGGTCGGCGAGGAGATTACCAGGGATACCCTGGTCTCGAACCTTGGCGCCGTAAGAGCCTGCTGTGGGATCCTGATCGACTCGAGTTTGCACGGAACCCTGATCGACAATCGGCCTAAGAGCCAATTCGAAGCCGATCTGCTCTACGCCGGCGAGGAGTGGGTTTCCCGCCTGAAGGCTGTTCACCAGGAACGCCTGAAAAATCGCTAGGCGATTTTCGAAATAACTTCACAAACGATTATCAAGGGAATATGATCTGTTCCCTTGGTTTCGTGCCCCCAAAATCCTAGATAATCCGCTCCGAGGTTTTCAATGCGGCTGACGAACGAACACGGCATCAGCCTGCCGCTGGCAGTCTGGTTGCTGCACGACGAGTACGACCACATTAACGAGCCTAACTACATTTCGGCCACCAGCCTGCTGAAAAGCACCCGCCAGCTGGTCCTGCAACGCCGCATCATCGCCGAGGATCGTGAGATCGACATCTCCTCCTACCTGGCATCCAGGTTCGGCAATGCCGTTCACGACTCGATCGACAAGGCGTGGACCGTCTCTGGCAATAAGGCCATGAAGATGCTCGGCTATCCCGAGAAGATCTGGTCGAACATCCGGGTCAATCCGAGCCAGGAACAGCTGGCTGCCAACCCGGCCATCATCCCCGTCTGGATCGAGCAGCGCTCCTTCCGTGAGGTCCTGATCGGATCGACCGTCTTCAAGATCGGCGGCAAGTTCGACATGGTGCTCGATGGCCGGCTCTTCGATACCAAGACCACATCGGTCTACAGCTACCTGCTCGGCCGCAAGGATGGCGACTACGCCATGCAGGGCGGCATCTATCGCTGGCTCAATCCCGAGCTCATTACGAGCGACCACATCTACATCCAGTTCCTGTTCACGGACTGGCAGCGCATCCGCTCCAAGGTCGACGAGAACTATCCGAAGACCAAGGCACTGGAATATCCTGTCGAGCTGCCTTCTTTGGATGAAACCGAGAATTTCATCCGCAATAAACTCGCGGAAGTGCAGCGCTACAAGGATGCACCCGACGAACAGATCCCGTATTGCACCGACAAGGAGCTTTGGCGGGGAGAAACTGTCTACAAATATTACGGGAACGCTGCAAAAACCACCGGCCGATCGACCAGGAACTTCGACGATAAGTCCGAAGCTCATGCCTTCATGGCATCAAAAGGTGGAGAGGGAGTGGTCATTGCTGTTCCCGGCGAAGTGAAGGCTTGCGAATATTGCCCTGCCTTCAGCATCTGCCGTCAGAAGGATCAGTATTTTGTCGATGTCAATTGACCTCAGCCAAGTTCCGCACCACCCTGCTCTTGAAGAAATGGTCGAGGTGCTTTGCACCAAGGCCCAGGAGAACAACCGAAACTTCTTCCGCATCATGCTCGCCTACTTCATGGGCAAGGTGGCCTCCTCGATGCGGGCTACCGTCGTATCCAAGGACATTGGCGAGATCCCGGTCAACATCTACTCGCTGGCTTTCGCCACGTCCGGCTTCGGCAAGGGACGCTCCATCTACACCGTCGAGAACGAATTCCTCGGCGGGTTCAAGGAGCGCTTCCTCGAAGACACGTACAAGATGATCTCCGAGCAGAGCCTCTGGCAGATCGCCAACAAGAAGGCTGCCAACGAAGGCACCAACCCCCAGGAAGAATTCGACAAGTTCCTGAAGGAGTTCAACAATTTCGGACCATACCTGCCGGAGTTCGACTCCGGTACGTCGCCGGCGACCAAGGATCTGCGTCAGAAGCTGCTGATGGGCCAGATCGGCAGCATCAACATGCAAATCGACGAGATCGGCTACTATCTCGAGAAGGAGATGGAGCTGCTGACACTGTTCCTCGAGCTCTACGACCAGGGCATGGTCAAGCGCAAGCTGGTGAAGAACACCAGCGATAACAGGCGCTCCGAGGAACGTCACGGCAAGACGCCGGCTAATATGCTGCTGTTCGGTACGCCGACCAAGCTGTTCGATGGCAACACCACCGAGAAGGCTTTCTATGGCCTGCTCGAAAGCGGCTACGCCAGGCGCTGCCTGTTCGGCTACGTCAAGGAAAAGAGCCGGACCTCCAAGGGCAAGTCGGCCGAGGAGATCTTCAAGACACTGATCTCTCCGTCCAACAGCCAGGTGATCCTGAAGTGGGCCAACCGCTTCGAGAACCTTGCCGATCCGTCCATGGTCAACTGGTCCATGGAAGTTCCCGACGACGTCTCGATCGCCAGGATCCAGTACCAAATGGAATGCGAGGAGCTGGCTGATGCCATGTCCGAGCATGAGGACATCCGCAAGGCCGAGATGGCACATCGCCATTTCAAGGCCCTGAAGCTCGCCGGCGCCTTCGCATTCGTCGACGGATCGAGCCAGGTGCTGATGGAGCATCTAATGTCGGCCATCAAGCTGGTCGAGGAGTCAGGCGAAGCCTTCAAGATGGTGCTCAGCCGGGATCCGACCTACGTTAAGCTGGCGAAGTTCATCGCTTCGACCAAGACCGAGGTCACCCATGCGGACCTGACCGAGGCTTTGCCTTTCTACCGCGGCGGTAAGCAGACCCGAGACGACATGATGACCCTGGCGGTCTCGTGGGGCTACAAGAACAACATCATCGTCAAGAAGTCATTCGGCGACGGGATCGAGTTCTTCACCGGCGAGACACTGGATGAGACCGACATCGACAAGATCCGGATCTCCTACAGCGACAACTGGGCTTATGGTTATTTACCAGAAGAGCAGCCGTTCGACCAGCTGCACGTACTGACCCAGGCGAAGGATATGCACTGGGCAACCCATCACTTCAAGAACGGTCATCGAGCCAAGGAAAACGTCATTCCCGGCTTCAACATGATCGTCATAGACGTGGATGGAACAGCCACCCTGGATCAGGCCCACGATCTGCTTGCCGACTACAAGTTCCTGACTTCCACGACCAAAAGCCACACTCCGGAATCCCATCGCTTCCGGATCTTGCTGCCTATGAATTACCGGCTGAAGCTCGACGAGCTCGAGTACAAGGAATTCATGAACAGCGTGTTGGCCTGGTTACCGTTTGAGACGGACCAGAATGCGAACCAGAACTCGAAGAAATGGTCGAGCTTCGACGGCGGCACCTATCACTACAATCTCGATGGCGACCTGTTCGACGCCCTGCCCTTCATTCCGAAGACACGGCGCAACGAAGAGTTCCAGCAAAGGAACCAGGAACTGGGATCGCTGCCGAGCCTTGAGCGCTGGTTCGCCCAACGCATGGGTGGTGAAGGCTCCGGCCGCAACAACCAGATGATCAAGTACGCCTTGATCCTGGTCGACAGCGGCTTGTCGCTGGGAGACGTCGAGATGCACGTCAAAGCCTTCAATCGCAAGATGAAGCATCCGATGGATGACAGCGAGATCGACGGCTCGATCATGGTGACGGTGGCCAAGAAAGTCCACCAGCGGCTGACGCAAATGGCAGCCTGAGTAATCAGGCTTCCTTTTTCTGGTTCGATTATCTCCAAAATACGAAACTAAATCGAGGAAAATCATGGAAGACATGAACGACCAGCTTGCCCTGATTTCCGGTTATTCAGGTACTGGCAAAAGCGCCAGTCTTAGGAACATCCGGAACCAGAACCGCTGGGTCTACAACAACACCGAGGCCGGCAAGCGTCTGCCGTTCAAGAACTCGTTCAACAACCAGCGGATCAGCGATCCCTGGGCAGTCCATGACCTCTTCGAGGAGGCAATCAAGAACCGGGACATGCTCGACGGTATGATCGTAGACTCGATAAACTTCCTGATGGATATGTACGAGTCGGTCTATGTGCTGACGTCGAACGATACCCAGAAGGCATGGGGGCAGTACGCTCAGTTCTTCCGAACGCTGATGCAAGACAAGATCGTTCGCTGGGGCAAGCCTACGATCTTCACCGGCCACGTCTCCGAAAAGCTAGACGAGGTCAAACACGAGATGCAAGTCTCTGTGCCGATCAAGGGAGCGCTTAGCAAGGTCGGCGTCGAAGCATTCTTCTCGACCGTAGTCTCGGCGAAGAAGAAGACCATCCGGGAACTGGAACCATTCCAGTCGAACCTCCTCAACATCACGGAGGAGGAGCGGGATCTCGGCTTCAAGCACGTCTTCCAGACGCGCATCACCAAGGAGACGACCGGCGAACGCATCCGCTCCCCGATGGGGCTGTTCTCGAAGGAGCAGACCTACATCGACAACGATGCCCAGCTGCTGATCGACCATCTCCAGAAATTCTACCACGGCTGATTTTTCGGCTGTGGCAGAACGCCTGCCCCCAACCACAACTAAAAGAGAGAACTAGCATGAGCCTTTTTGGCAATCTGACCAATGACGGTCTCGAGGAAAGCCAGGACCGCGTTGGCGGCTTCCGGATCTACGAGTCCGACGCCTACCCCGGCACCATCAAGATGATGTACGCCGGCCAGTCGCCCAAGAACCCGAAGGCGGCGAACATCACCGTGATCCTGGATCTGGACGCTGGCGGCACCTACAGCGAAGAGATCTACGTCACCAACAAGAATGGCGAGAACTTCTACGTCGACAAGAACGACGGCAAGAAGAAGCCGCTGCCTGGTTTCACGACAATCGACGACATCTGCCAGATGACGATCGGCAAGGGCCTGGCTGGCGCCCAGTTCGAGCAGAAGGTCGTCAACATCTACGACCGTGAGCAGGGCAAGGAGCTTCCGACGTCGGTGCAGGTGTGTGTCGAGGCGCTCGGCCAGAAGGTCACGCTCGGCATCATCAAGCAGAAGGAAGACAAGATGAAGCGTGACGGGGACAACCTTGTCCTCAACGGTACCCGTGACGTCAACTTCATCGACAAGGTCTTCCATGTCCCGTCGAACCTGACCGTCGTCGAGGCCCGCAACAAGATCCAGCAGGCCAAATTCTACGGCGTCTGGGTCGAGGCCAACAAGGGCAAGGTCAAGGACAAGTCCACCGGCGGCGCCAGCAATGGCGGTCAGAACGGCCGTCCGGGACGTCCGAACACCCCGCCCCAGGCCAATGGTGCGGCTCCGCGGACCAACTCGCTCTTCGGCAACGCCGGCAACTAAGGAGCCAGATCATGCGTATACCCGTCCTCGGCATGGACCCTAGCCTCAGAAACTGGGGTCTGGCCGAGGCCGAGTTATGCCTGATCACTGGCGAACTCTCGACACCGTTCCTGTCCCTGGTTCAACCCAAGGATCTGGAAGGCAAGCAGGTTCGCCAGAACTCCTCCGACCTCTACCTGGCCGAACAGCTCGCCGAACCAGTGATGGCAGCCGCAAAGAAGGCCAAGGCGATCTTTGTCGAGGTGCCGGTCGGCTCCAAGTCCGCAAGGGCAATGGCGAGCTACGGCGTATGTGTCGGCGTCCTCGGAGCTGTCCGGGCTCTCGGCATTCCGCTGATCGAGGTGACAGCCTCGGAAACCAAGAAAATATTTACTGGAGATAAAAACGCCACCAAGCGACAAATGATTAACGCTGCGGCCGAGTTTTATCCCACGGCCAATTTTCCCGTGCATGCGGGGAAAATACCAGATAAAGCGGAGCATATGGCTGATGCCATCGCTTCGATACATTCGGGCGTGAGAACGCCCATGTTCCAGAACCTGATGCGACTGTTCAAAGAGGTCTAACCCGCATGAAAATTTCATCCGTTATCCGAGTGGAGCTGACCCAGGACGAAGTCCTGGAAGCGATCACCACCTATCTCCAGGAAAATGCCAACGTCGCCGAAGGTGCCGACGTTACGTTCGTCTCCAATGACGGCGAGACCTGGCTCATCGACGTTAAGTCCACTGTCGATGCAGCACAGCCGGCCGACAAGCCGAAGCGCACCCGTCGCACCAAGGCCGAGATCGAGGCTGCCAAGGCTGTCGAGAACCAGACACCGGCCGAGCAGCCTGCCGAAGAGCAGAGCGTCGAGGCCAATGCTGCCGGACAACTCCCAGCCGACGAGAACGAAGTTCCGTGGACCGAAGAACCCAAGGTCGAACCAGGAGTGGAAGTTCCGAACAACCCGCTGACGGCGCTGCTTCAGAACCCGCCGGCCGAGGTTGCGGAAGAGGCTCCGAAGCCTGTAGGCAACGTCTCGTCGATCTTCACGAGCACCACCCACTCGGCTCCGGTGACCCAGGCAGCTCCTCCCCCACCATCTGGTGGCGCCAAGAGCCTGTTCGCCAACCTGACCAAGCCAGCAGCCTGATCGATCTATGGCCCTGCTCAAAGCCCTGCTTTATGCGGGGCTCATCACTCTGGGGATTTTCATTGTATTTTTCGTGATAATCCCTTACATCTTTTTCTTGATAATCTTCATAGCTGTCTTCTTGATATGCTATGCTGTGATCCAGGAAGAGAGGAACACAATTAGAGGCCCGCCATAGGGCTTCAACGAGGTGGTGGGCGGATTTCTGGTAGCTGCAGCGCCATCATCATGCGGAGCAACCAGTGGCGGTGAGTACCCAGGCCACGAGGTAAGGCCCTCGAAACTGACCATCGGTCCAACGTCCTGATGACCTTAAAAGCTGGACCTGAATTCGGGAGTGTAGCTCAGAGGTAGAGCGTCGTCGTGTGCGCACACGCCGTAAGGCCGTAGGTTCAATCCCTACCACTTCCACCAAATCTCCGAGGAACCCATGAACCTGTTGCAGCCGCCGGCTCCGACCTATCCCTGGCGTCGGCCAAAGCCTGACGAAGACGTGCTCTGGCGAGCCGAAGGCAAGCGCTACTCCTATGTGATCGACGCTGATAGTGACCACTTCGGAACCACCCCTCTCCAGGTTGAGATGCACTGGTATCCAGTCACCAAGCGCACTCCCTGCGGAGCCTGGATCGGTGACAAATTCGTTCGGCTGACTGCCCGGAAACGTTGGGCTTGCAACACCGAGAAGGAAGCTCTGGAGAGCTATGCCGCTCGGAAAAAGCGACAGATCAGCATCTACGAGGCTCGGTTGGTCGAAGCCAAACGTGGCCTGACCATCGCCGAGCATGCAATCACTAAGGAAAACCCATGAAACTCGACCTCACCCAGGAAGAAGCCGAGGAGCTTCTCTCCGGCCTACGCTTTCGCTTTTACCAGGACCGTACCGATCTCGAGATCATTCGAAATCTTGCTAAGAAGATCGAGGACGCCGGAATTCAACAACATGGCTGGTCTCCCGGCGTCTGGGAACGTGCCAAACATCCGCCAGTAAGAGTGTCGATCCGTCCACTCTGACGGCGCTTTAACCTCCATTTCCTGGCTCAAACCGCCCCACCTGTCGACCAACAAAAACGAACGATAAGGTTCCATTATCGTTCGTTTTAAGGAACCTCTATGACCACGATCAAAGAAGCCATCGCTTTCTGGCAACGCAAAGCCAAACGCTGGATCGTCACCACGTTCTCGCAACCTAATTTCGACTCACGACCTGAGCGTCATCGCCGTTTCCTCGAAGAAGCAGGCGAGCTCTGTCAGGCTGGCGGTATGTCCGAGGAGGAGGCCATTGCCTCGATCCGGTTCGTCTACAGCCGACCAGCTGGCCATGTGCCCCAGGAGATCGGTGGGACGATGCACACCTTCTTGGCTCTCGTCGAGAACCATGGTCTGAACGCCTGGGAGTGTTTCCTCGAGGAAATAGGCCGAGTCCACCAGCCCGAGGTCGTCGAAAAGTGTCGAGCCAAGTGGCTCGAGAAGCAGAAGATCGGGCAGTCGATCAGCTAGAACGTATTGCAGGTGACGCCACCACCCAGGGGATTGCACTGGGTGGTGGTATAGCGCCGACGCTGCTGGGCTGCGATCAGCTGGTCGGACTGATACATCATCAGCTGCTGGTCGGTCAGAGCATCCCGGTAGCCTTTGGCCTGGCGCTGTTCGTCATAGCAAAGGATGCGAGTTGGCGTCACATTGGCGCTGTACCTGCAATCCGTGTCTCCGACCATATAATACCGGCCGTTCATGAAGTTCGGATATGCCTGTGGTGTGCTGGTGCATCCCGCCAGAGCCAGACCGAAAGCCAGCCATATCTTCTTCATTGGAATGCGTTTACCCAGGGGTTCAGACTGAAGCTGTTGAAACCCATAGATGGACCCATCGAATAGTCAAGACGACCATCCCACATGGAAGCCAGGAAGTTGTCCGTGATCGGCGAACCAGTGGGAACGGCAGCCATCAGCAACGAACGGAGCGGATTGTGCCGCATCATATAAGCAGCCTCCTTGATCGAACGCAGCTTGTAGCTCCAGAACCAGAGCAGTCCGACGGACTCGAGGTAATGGCGGCTGCGACCGGCGGAAATATTGTAGTTTACGAACGCCTCGTTGACAGACGATATCGCTGTCTTTTTACGTCCGACTTTGACCTCGTGATCGTAGAGGACCGCTTTCGCAACGAAGTCCCCGTATTGCGTGGCTCGAGCCAGACCCTGGAATAGAGCCGTGTCACGGGTGACCATCGCATAACGGGCCGGCGTCTGGACGCCCTTGGGCAGCTTGGCGATCAGCTTCTCGACATAGTTCCCCCACTTGCCGTCAGCGATTGCCAGATCCTCGACGGTGACCTGTCCGGTGGAGATCGCAGAGAACTCGCCGGCATCGATCAGCGGCCAGATGCTCATGCGACGATAGCCGTCCTTGATCGATTGGATCTCGGCAGCCAGCTTGTGCTGCAGCTGGGTATCGCCGGCGCCATCCGCCGCCTGGAAGCGAGCCTCGAGCTCGATCTCTTTGGCCCGGTTCTTAATGTAGGTGTTGATCTCGGCAGTCTTGCCGGCGAAACCCCTAACCACATCCCGAAGCGGAACACCACGGTTCAGCAGCTGCACCATGTTGGAGATGATATTCGCCGCCGGCACGATGACCGACTTGACCACGATCATGGTCTTCGCCGCGGTGACGATCTCCTGAACGTGCTGCTCTCCGCTGACCAGGATCCTATAAGCATCGTTGCCGGTGACACCCATCTTGCGGAAGAGCGGACCATCGAAGATGCCCATGGCGATCTTCTCGAAGCGCTCAGCCACACCAGGCTTCCAGCGAGTGTTGCCGGTAAACAGATCCCCGACCGATGCCTGACGTTCGCCGATGGCGATCTTCAGCATGTCCCGGCGAACCATGAAGACCTTGCGGCCGAACAAGGCTTCGATCTGGTTCCTCGTATACCAGGGAACCAGCTTGGCTGCTTCGACCAGCACAGGGTCCGGATCGTTGCCCAGATCGAACAGGTTCACGAACTCGCTCGAACGATTGCCTTTATCCCGTTCCCAGATCTCATGCAGCCGGTCGATCAGGTCCCGGTTGTATTCCTGGGCGAAATGCTCTTCCGCCTGACGGCCACCCCAGGCACCCATCATGCGAGCCAGATCGGTATTGCGCTTCAACGTGCTGGTGATCCTGGAGTCGCTCATGCGCTCATAAGCCACCACGTTCCCATCCTCATCATGGACAGCCCGGAGGTTCTCTCGGGTCTGCCCCTGGTTCCTAAGCTGGCTCTGGATCACCGAAATGGCGATCGGATCCTGGATGATGCCGGCATTGACCTCACCGACGGTGAAGCCGGTCTGCGGATCGACACCCGAAGCCGTCAGGTGAACCGTCTGCAGGACACCCTGCATGAAAGGCGCCCTACCCGAGACCGGTGAATAATAATAGGACCGGTTGCCGGCCCAACGATCGGCCGAGGATCCGGAATAGGCTCCGATGCGAGTGAAGCCCCGGCTGACCAGCTGGGCATGATCCCGATCATGGGCAATGAGCATTTCGCCGCCGTTCTCACGCTCGGACGGGATGTAGCCCTTGTAGTAGTTGTTCTGGGCCATGACCGACCGGGTCTTGACCAGCTCGTCTTCCCGCTGCTTGCGCAGCGAGGTGAGCACGAACTTGACGCCGGTATCCTCATCCTGGATCAGGCTGGCCATCGTATCCTTGACCGCCTGGTCGAGGTTCTGGACAGCGTAAAGCGTAACCATCCGGTCGATCTGCTCGATCAGTTCCGGAGACTGGGTATTCGGATCGGCCATGCCCCGCTCACTGTAGAGGTGAGCAATAGCCTTGGCGTTAGGAAGCAGGTTTGCACCATGCTCGCCGGTGTTCATGAAGTTGGCCAGTTGCCTGGACTTCTCGATGATCCTCGCTGCCCTGTTTCCGGCTGCCGTGCGGATACCTGCCTCGAGCCTCTGGATCTGCGAAACCACACCCTGCTCGTTGGTCAGGACATCCATCGTGCCATCGACACCTAAGGACTGAACCAGTGAGGGAAGATCCGTCTTGGCGATCGACCGGAACATGCTGGTCCATTCCTGTGGAGTGACCGGCCGGCTGAACTGCTTGGCCAGGATCTCCGGGATCTCTTCCCTGAAACGCTGACGGGTCTGCTGGATCCAGGAGCGAACCTTGGACACCATGTCGAAGATCGGAGCATTTTCCCTGGTGCGGCCGGCGATGTCGTTCAGCAGCTCCCGAGTGGTGTTGAGGTTCTCACGCCTGTTCATCCAGCTGACGGCGCCCATGATCGCTTCATTCGAAGCCTGCTCGTTGACGACGGTGGCTGCGACATTGGCAATACGGGCTGCGGCCCGGACGATCCTGCTTTGGCTGTTGGCCATCAGGTCGTTGGTCCGGGTGATCACGGCATCGCTACCATTCTGCAGCACATCGGCGATATAGGTGTCGGCCTTGTTGAGCAGGCCCTCGGACTGCAGCTCGAGATAGCTGCGCTGATCGCCAACGTTGCGGATCATGTTCTGGGTCAGGCTGTCGATAGCCTGCTGGACATTGAGATCCGTCGAACGCTCACCAGAAAGCCTGACCGACAGGCTATCCAGGATCCTGTTGGCGTTGGTCTCGAGGAACCCATCCAGTCCCGGTACATCGCTGCGGTCGGACTTCGGCTTGTCGAGACGAGCCAGGATGTCACGGAAGTCATTATCTACCAGAGCCAGAGCCAGAAACGAAGACAACAGCGAGGTCCGACCCTGTGCATCTTCCTTGACGCCAAGGACACCGGTCAACAGCTTCATGCGCTGTTCGGCATCGTATTCGTCCTGAGCCTGGTTCCCGGTCGGAATGACCAGACCTTCGCGGCGCAGCTCGGCGATGGTGTGGGTATACATCTCCTCGAGGCGCAGCAGCGCATTCGGGTTAAGCCTGGTCTCCAGGGCCAGAGCCTTCTGGATCATCTGGAAGGTGGACTTGGCCTGCATCGAACGCATCGCCGGGAAATGGAAGGCGAACTCGTCAGCCAGATCGATCGCATCCGTGGTGGCGGCATCCGCCTGGCTCTGGGCCAGAACCCGGTCATCACTCTCCCGGATAAAGTCCACGATCTTGCGGCCGAACTGTTCACGCAGATCAGCCAGACGGCTATCGTTCCCGAAGAAGGCCGACTGATTGCGGGATACCGCGGCGAAATCTCCCTTGAGGAGCTCCACCGGCGTCGGCATCACCATCAGGACACGGGTGTTGAAGCGGATGTTCGACAGCATGTCGTCGGACACTGCTGGACCCTTGGCCTTGCCATTCTCACCCTTGCCCCAGAACATTTCCTTCAGGGCCTGAAGAGCCTTGCCGATAATGCGGGCAATCGGATTGGTCACCTTGGTCTGGCGAGCCACGTCAGCCAGGTTCTGGTTGTTCATGACCCAGGCCATGAACTCCGACACGGCCGCATCACGATGGCCCTTGTTGAGGAAGTCATGGACAGCGCTCTCGGCCAGAAGCCTGGCCGACTTGGCAGCGTCATTAAGCAGGGAGAAATCCTGCTCGAGCCACTGGTTCATCAGGGCATCGAGACGCTTGACGGCGTCGTTCTCTTCCTTGGTCAGAGCGTCCGGCTTGTTGTAGGCCAGCCATAGTTTCTCGACGGTGGCCGCATGGGTCAGCTCGTGGAAGATCGTTTCGGCTGACAGGTTGTTGATGAACATCAGCTTGGAGATCGGATCGATCTTGCCGCTATAACCATTGTCGTCCCTGACGAAGCGGTCCCCGTTATAAGTCTGCTCCCAGGCATCGAGCTGGTGCTGCTCACCGAACAGCATCTGGTAGCCGCTGGCTTCCATGGTGCGGGCAGCTTCCCGGAGCATATATTTCTGATCGGCCGGCAGCTTGTCCGTCAGTCGGCGAACCAGGGAGGAAATCCCCTTCGCATGGAGCTGCTTCACGCCATAGTGCTGCGGCCGGGTCTTCTCGAGCGAGGTGCGAAGCACTTCCTCGTTGACACCCTCGATCGGCGTCTTTGCTGCATCCTCAGCCCGACGCTTCGTCGATGCCTCGGTCTTGAGCTCTTGGTAGCGGCGGTTCATCACACCGGCCAGCTTGCCTAGCGTGTCGACGTTCGTCAGATCGAGCTTGCCTTCCACCGTGTGGGACATCTCGCCACCGGACATCTGGTCGACCGACATTCCCGTCTCGGCATAGACCTGCCGTCGGATATCGACGTCGTCAGCCGCTTTTTCGAGAGAGCGAGCCGTCTGCTGCAGGAAAGCCTTAGCTTGTTTTGGTGTCAAAAACTCAACAGGGAATACTTCTTTACGTTCTAAGTAGGCTTGCGTGACAGCCTCAAGAAAAGCGTATTGTTGAGGGGTTGCAGGAAATTCATCAAGCTCATTCTCCTCAACTCCTTTTGAAAGTGCTTCAATACGACTTGCAAACCATTGCTCGATGATTTCATTGGTTCCTTTAGGAAACAATGCTTCCACGGGGCTGGTCAGCATGAAGCGATTATAGCTGTCCGACACGGCACGGAGCGGGTTCGGTGCCGAGGTCCAGGTCTTGTAGACCGCCTCGTTAGCAACCTGCGAACCTTTCTCGATCAGGTCGATCGGCAGGTGCAGGCCGTCGAACGTTCCCAGCGAACGCTCGGCGATTTCCTTGACCGCCATGATGTAGAGCATCATCTGCCCGTCACCCGAACCGATGTTCATCGTCGGCCTGGCTCGGACACCGGCTTCCGTCGGACCATAAATGAAGGCCGGCGTCTCCAAGTCACCGGTCAGCGAGCGGGAGAACGATCCAGGCATCGGAACCTTGACGATACGGCCTTCACCGACATCCACTGAGATATGTTCGAACAGATCTCCGGTCTCATTGCCAGAGAGCATGTAACGCTGCGAACCAGTATCAATCACCGGAGCATAGATGCCCATCTCCTTGAGGATGTGATCCTCTTCCTCCTGGCTCAGAAGATCACCATTATGATAGTCGAACTTCTCCGGGTTCGCCATTTTCTCTGCCACACGAGCAGCATACTTGTTGGCGTAGATCCCCTTCATGATCACCGACTGGAACTGCGTAGCGTTCTGCATGGCAGTCGTGGCGAAGGTGGTGTGCTCGTCAACCAGATCCTTGATGGCCTTCTGCATCGGATGCGTCAGGAACATCTTGATGTTTTCCTTGAGCGCAAACAGCTCATTTCGGGAAAGCGTGTATTCCAGATCGAAGTTGCGAGCCTCATTGGCGCCAGCACTGGCCAGACCCCAGACACCCATCTCCTTGAAGGGATAGGCGCCCGTCAAGGCATCGAGATCGCTGACGAAATTGACGCTCGAACCAGGCGGGTAAAGCACATCATTGCCCGTTCCCCGGCCTTGTGCATGGTCGGTGATCTTCTCGTAGAGCGCCGAGATAATATCGTCGGCAAAGGTGTTGGTCAGCGTGTCCGTGCCGGCCGCATAGTTGGCCTTGGTCAGCGGGCTCTTGGCCAGACCACGCTTGATCGTCAGTTCCTTCTTGTCCGGGTCGTACTCGAAGTCGGCATTGAGCGAAGCCATCAGCCGGCGGAAAGCCTGATACTGGGCGCTGACCTCGGGGTACTTGTAGTGGAACATCCACCCGACCTTGGTCATCTTCTCGGCTGTCGCCTTGGAGATCTCGCCGTAGATGTCGATCTTGTTGTCGTCGCTCTCCTCATAGTGCTGGTTCAGCGTCTTGCCGGGACGGCCGAAGAACGCACCACCCTTGGCAACCATCTTGAGCCAGGAAGGGATGATCGGCCCGGTGGCGAACAGGAACAGCGAGTTGACCACACCGTTGGTCTTGCCATCCGACTCCAGGTAGTTGGACGTTTCCCACTTGGTCAGATCGGCGCCGTTCTCGGCAGCCAGTTGGTAGCGAGCCAGTTCCAGCAGGGAATACTGGCCGTGATCCGAGAGGCCGGCTTGCATGAGCTCATTGAGAAGCTCACCCGGCATTTCGGATTGCTGACCATCACGCAACCATCCCTTGAACGCCTCATAGAGGCGGTTGAATTTTCCACCCTCAGTCAGGGCTTCCTTCTTGATGAAGGCGATCGACTGGTCGAAGGTGCCCTTGTCTGTCTCGGTCTTGACACCAAGACCCTGAGCGACAGCCTTCATGAACAGCCGGTAGTCTTTGTTCTCCGGCTTCGACAAATCGAGAGCCTTCGACTTGGTCGGCAGGAAGACGTGACGAGCGAGCTTGCTGGCCTGCGGATTGCTTGGACCGGCCATCTGCTGACGGCCCATCTTGTTGATGTGGTATTTGTAGAAGGAGCCCATCTCCTCGGGAGCAATGCCCCGCTTACTGGCAGCGGAATTCACCTCCGCCATCTGGCTCACGATGTTGTCATAGTCATTGGCCAGTCCCATCCAGCGGCCATGGACCGAAGCATGGTGGTTCTTGTTCATGCCGAGCTCGGCATAATCCTTGTTGAGATCACCGTCCTTGTAGGGAACCCCGCTCATCGCCGAGACATAGGCTGCCTTGCCCAGTGCCTGGACGTAGTTGAAGAAGGTCATCACCGGCAGGAACTTGGTGTTCTGCAGGTTCTCCAGGACCTCACGATGAGCCTTGGTCGTGCTGACCGCACGCTGGCGAAGAACGGTGTTGTCGATTTCCGTCACTGGTTCGCCAATGGAAATGTCGCCCTTCTCCGGACGAACCATGGCCATGTCGGTCAGGAGTTTCTTGGCACCATTGAGCCCACGAAGGACATCCTGCACATCGTCCGAATGGAAACCGAACACCACCCGGTTCGGCTTCTTGGCCTTGAAGCCAAGACGATCATCGAGATCCATCCGGTGAACCAGGAGCAATCCGTTGGTGTTGGTTGAAAAACCTTTAGCGTCCAGGCCGGTGTCCATACCGTGCAGCAGCTCGGCCGCAATCGCTTCAGCGATACCGACAGTGTAGGCCCGACGTCCCTTGAAGTTCGGAACCAGGCCCCAGAACTTCTGGATATTTTCGGCCAGGGATTTCTTGGCCACCGACATGCTGGAGCCGGCATTGAACTCGGTCAGCATCTCGTCGGTGATCAGGCTCTCATCAGGGATCCCCATGATGCCGGCCATCTCGTACTTTTCGACCTTCAGATCCTTACCGCGGCCTTGGGCGACCCAGTCAAGACCAGCCAGCACGGCTGCCTGAAGCAGCGTCGAGTTGTAGGCAAAACCGTTGTCAGTCTTCTCAACGATATTGAGAGCACGAAGATCCCGCATCCGGTTGACCACCGGATCACTATTGTTGAGGCGCTCTTCCATCGGAACCTGACGTCCGCTCTTGCCCTTGTCGGCCAGCTTGGCTTGGAGCCTCTGGTTCATGCGAACCATCACCGATCCACCCAGACGCATCAGTGCCCGATAGGAATTGATATTGGTCTGGTTGACTGTGTATTTCGGATCGTAGCCGAGATAATCGAACAGCGATTGACCGTCGGCCAAGGCATTGTAAAGCGAACGCATCGGGGCTTCCTGATCCAGGAGTCTGGACGGACGCTTCTTGTTGACCCGGAATGCCTTGGCGAACTGATTGCCAGCCATACGAGCCAGGCCCATGAACTTGGCGCCGATCGAGGCTTCGCCGGTCTCGTCTTCCGGTTCCTGGAAGATCTCGTCGATCTGCGATGCCAGATCCCGGACATCATCCGTTGCCTGATCTCCGAATTCTTCCCCTTCTCGGGCTTGTTCCTCGGCGGCTTCCGCCTCGGCCTGCTGATCCCGGCGAACAGCCTCGGCATCGAGCACGGCATAGGTGGCGTCATCTTCCGGCGTGGCAATGCCATCGGCACCCTTGTCGAGAAGGGCGTTGATCCTCTGGTTCAGACCGTCATCACTGAGAGACCTGGCCTGCTCCACGGTGACACGGGAGACCACGACAGCCGGTTCGACAGGTGCGGCCGCACTTTCCGTCAGCTGTTCCTGCAGCTCGGCAGGAGCTTCCTCGATCACAGGAGTTTGAACAGAAGTTGATGGCGTAACAGAAGTTTCCGTTACGGCAGTAATCTTCGGTTTCCTGGTTCGAGGAGCTGGTTTCGGACGGTCAGTGTTCTCGATTTCCGGGAACATGATGTTCAGTGTGTCAGCCAGAACCTGCTGAGGCGTGTAGTTCCTCAGACGATTGGGGATGAGATCTTTGCGGGGAACACCAGGATTGGCTTTTGACTGATTATCAAGCAAACGCTTGAGATAATCATTCATAGGCACCGGGGCATTATTTTCAAAATAGTCTACCTGCTCCGGCGTCCAGAACGTCGAGAGCACCTGGCGGAAGCGAGCCTTCAATGGCTGCTTCGGCTGCGGAGCTTGCGTAACGGCAGGCTGCTGACTAACTACCGATCGGGGAAGCTCCGGTTTCTGCACAACGACTGGTTCAGGGGTGGTAGCTTGAACCGGAGCCGGTGTTGCAGGGACTGTCGAGCTTCCCCCTTGCTTGGCGAGAACCAGAGGCGGAACAACGATCTCCTGCAGGCCGAGCTTGGGGAACTGGCGGATATAGCTGTTCGCCGTGTCGGCGATCATCGTCGCTTCATTGTGAACCGTCCGGGCGAACTTTTCTGAGCCGGCATTGCCAAGATTGACGCCGACACCCTTCTTATGGGTGCTGAATTTCCCGGCCGCATTCAGATATTGATACTGCACGTTCCGGCCATCGCCGGCGGCAGCCGACTTGTTGAACGCTTCCACCTTATTGATATGCGACTGGGCGAAGTTCGTCAGGCTTTCCAGCTGACCCACCAGAGCCTTGCGGCTGTTGATCGAGATCGCCTGGTTGATGCCGGCAGCGTGAGCACGAAGCGACAGCTGGTGAGCCGAGGATCCACCCTCGGTCTCGATCTGCTTGCTGACCAGGTCCAGCGCCTTCTTGCTGAGCCCGACAGTCGGTTCGGCCTGGGTCTGAGGCTGTGCTGCCGGTTGGGTCGAACCAGCGTCGATCTGCTGCTGGCGAGCTTCGGCGGCACGGATGTTGTTGATGAATTCGGTGGCGCCGGTGAGAGCATCCCTGCGCTCCGGGGTGAGCTCGATCGTACCCTGATCGGCCTGCCTCAAGATCTGCAGACCGACTTCCGGATTGAAAGCCTGCGGAGCATAGACAGCGACGTTGACGGCATTGTCGACGAGCTGCTGGCCTTTGGGCGAGCTCATTTCCACCTGGCTCAAATCCTGAGCCGGTATCTGCATTTCGTCCTGTGCCCACTTGATCGCCTTCTGGATCTCCGGGACTTTCTGGATCCGGAGCAGCGTCTTGTCGAAGTCGAGCAGGGCCTGGTACTCCGGCCGATCATGCGAAACGTTCGACAGAAGGGCGGGTAAATCCTCTGAAAATAGTTTATTATTTTCAGCCATATTTTTAAGAATATACGTGGCTGCCGAAACCCGGTCTTCCTGGGGAACGTCCGGCATCTCGGTGAGCTGAGCCATCAGCTTCACCATCTCGAAACGGTCGAGCGGAGCCTGCTTGGACTGGGCGAATTCGGCCACGGTATCGCGAACATTCTCGCTGAGACCCTGGATCTCTTCAGGCGAGACCTGAGCAGCCTGGACCACCCGATCGGCGAGAGCCTGGACATCGACAGGAGCCTCATCCGAACCAGAAGGAACAGGAGCTTCCGCCGCCAGAGCCTTGATGCCCTCGGCCACAACTGGAGCCTGGGCAGCGATCTCAGCAACGGCCGGCGCCACCTGCTCGGCGGAGACCGTGCTCTCGGCCGCATTCCTGGCCATGAGGCTTTCGCCGGCAGCAGTGAACTTCTGATCCAGATGGCGAATGGTTGCCCCTGCGGCCTTGGCTGCCTGCTTGAGAGCAGCACTCGGTCCCTGGATCGCAGGACCTGTACCGGCACCGAAGATACCGCCCTGGATCGCTGCGTCACCGACACCTTCGATAAGGTTCTGGTCGGGATTGGCTCCGGATACCACCTGGCCGACATTGCCGGCGAACTCGCCTGCACCGGACTGGACCGCTTCCTCGATGAACTCCCTGGCGCTGTTGCCGATGACACTGCCAGGAGCACGGCCGGCGGCAGCCGCCAGAGGAGCACGTTCGAGCCCTTCGACCAGACGTCCGGTGAGCGCTCCGATGGGAGCAGCAATCGCCGAAGCGACATTACCGGCTCGGGCTGCCAGCTCGACCTGAGCTTCGTCCGGGGTCATACCACCGGCAATCAATTCACGGAAACGTGGAGACTGCTCGGCCAGCTGCTCGTGAGGCGTGGCCATGATCTCCTGAGCCGCATCGGTAAAGGCACCACCGCCTTCGAGAGCGCCGATCACACCAGGGAATGCTGCCTTTTCCAGAGCAGCTGTAACCCGTGCCGAATTGGTCAGAAGAGCACCACCACGGACCACTGCCTTGGTGACGGGACCACCTACCAGCAGGGAACCGACACCCTCGGAAATCCCCTGCTCAAGCATGGCCGGATCTTCGATCAGACGATTGGCGCCGCTGATGACACCACGACCGAACGACCGGAGGTTGGCAATCAGAGCGCCATCCTTCTTCTGGTCGGCCTTGAACTTCGCCTCATTATCCATGCTGTCGAGCTGCGCACGGAGCGCATCGACTCCACGACGGCGGTTGAGCGCATCCGACTGCAGCGAGTCGGAGAACTCCTTGATGTCGCCCATGATCTCTGCCGACTTGACCGCGGCGTCATCGCTGACCGCGGACAGACCCAGAGTGGCGAGACTGCCGACACCTTGAACCAGGCCCGAAGCTACACCGACACCGACATCCCTGAGTGTCTCGGGGACGGAACGCTCGGCATTGGCAGAGCTGTTGACACGGTTTGCCCTCTGCCGGCTGGCTACCATTTCCTGGTAGACGTCCGTACCATGACGCTGCTGGAATGCGGCGCCGGAGAGCGTGTTGAAATCTTCGATCAGCTGGTTGCCCTGCGTCAGGCCATTGCCCCGCTGCTGCGAGATCGTGATCAGTCCCTGGAGCGTATCGTTGCGGTTGCCTGCCCGCATCAAAGCCAGATCGTTCTGAAGCTGTTGGGCTTCGCTGATCTGGGGAACCGGAGCGGCAGGCTGAGCAGCTGGAGCATTGCTTGCAGTCGGAATGGACTGAAACAGCTCGTCGAAAATGCTCGCCATTATATTATCCGATTATCAAAAAAGAAGGGGACCAAAATCGGCCCCCATCTTATTCAAAAATCGCAATTAAGCCAGAAGAAAATCGGGCTGATTATCTGTTCAAAGCCCGAACCAGATTGGCTGGCCAATCCTTCCGCGGAACGCCAGCTGCCTCGAGACGGCGTGCAACAGTGCGAGGATCGGCACCTGTCCGGACATCCTGATAGGCTTCCGTCACATAAGCCGAGGCTCGAGGATTGGGCTGCGATGCCTGACGTGGTTGTGTCGCTACCTGACGGATTGCCCGGTCAGCTCGGCTCTCGATCACGGTGCCTTGGCTACCACGATTGGCCGAACCGATATTGGTGATCGTTCCCTGCTCGGGAGCCTGACGTGTCGCCTGAGACAAAGCGGCCGATGCAGGAGACTGCCCTACCCCGGTGTTGGGGAAGTTCGCCGGATTGCCGTCGGCCGCATCGATTGCCGCCTGCAGCCGGCGCAAGCTCGTCTCATAAGTCAGTCGAGCCTTCTCCCGACCACCCGACTTTCCGCTGTTCAACGAGCGGGCATACTGCTCCTGGTTCGCCTGGACCTGGCTGATCAAGTTCTGGATCTTGTCGCCGGAAGCCCGCTGCGAACGGATGGTCTCCATCTTGGAGAGCACACCCGTCACCTTCGGCGAGTTGACGTCGAGCCGGCCGGTAGAGATGTCGAGGAACTGGCCGGCATAATCGTCCATGCGGCTGCGGGAAGCATTCCGATCACCGAGGAAATAGTTGGCGCCCCATGACGTTTCCTGGATCGAGCTCTTCAGGATCGCCGCGGCAATGTCCGGACGAACATGGTAGCGGTCCTTCAGGACGTTGATCTCGTCTTCGATCTGATCCAGGGGAAGGCCATCATCGTCACCGATCGCCGAATGCACTTCCTTGGCAAGATCCGCCGCCGGCTTCTTGGCATCAGGCGAGTTGATGAACGCATCCGTGATTGCCGCCGTCGGATCGAGGGCAGAGTCGATGTTGATCCGGTCCATCACGCTGGCTGCACGGTTCACCTGCAGGTTCGTGTTGTTTAGCAGATCGACGTCGGCCTGATCCCCCTGGCTCGAACCATAGGAAGCAATCAGCGACTGATTGGACCGTGTCTGGTTTGCCAGGATACCGGCAGCCGTCGAGTTATCCTGGGTTCCACCGCCTTGAGTGAGGTTGCCGAGGCTGCCCCGATCGCCACTTTCCCAAGCTGTGATAGCCTGAGCCAGAGCATTGTCCGGAACGCTCTTGAAGCCTTCCCACTCCTGACGCAGGCCGTCGATCTTGCCCTGCATGGTGCGGGGACCGGAGAGACGTTTCTGAACCAGGTGGGCAAACATGGCGTTCTGGGTATTCTCGTCGAACACCGTATCCGGCGACAGGCCCATTTCCTTTGCCGTTGCCTGTAGCGTCGAACCGACGATCTGGAACCGGCCCATCGGCGTAGCAAGGTATCCGAGCTGGTTCTTCTGGTGCCGGCCATAGGCGCCGTCCGCCGAGGCGAACTGACCCAGCTGGCCGATCGTCATTTTGGACACATCGACACCAGCCATGGGACCGCTCTTGGCCTGAGCATGTCCGAACAGCGTATCGTAGCGGCCGGCACCTTCCTTCGCATCGACCAGATTGATGAGCGAACCACCGCCCTGCCCCGACCGGCGAGCCAGTTCCCGATTGATCTCCCGGCTGGCCAGAGCATCTTCGAGGCCGACCTGGGGACCGAACAGTTCCTGGATCCCGCCAATGCCGGCGACAGCCAGCTGCTTGGTCTTGTAGTCCAGTTTCGGATCTTCGAGGATCGAGCTCGTAGCCAGTTCCGGAGTTCCGTACTGCTTGAGCCTCTCGTTGATGAGACCATCAACCTGTTTCGTCCGGTTGAACTCTTCGTTGCGAATTTGCTCTTTCTGGATGTTCTCGTTTAGGGTGATCCGGCTTCCGGCTGCTGCCGTATTGTTGTCGTCAATAGTTCCAATACCATCGATCGACACACCAGCGGCTGCCAGTTTGCCGGCACCAGCTCGCTGTAGCTGAGCTGCTCCGGTGTAATCGCCGGCCGCAATCCTGGCTCGGACGTCAGCCTGTAGCTGGACGGCAGCCGGACGGTTCACCTCATATCCACGAATACGGTTGTTGTCCCAGAGCTGCTGGCTGTTGGCCTGTGCCTGGTTCTCGTTGGCAAGTCCAATCCCCTGGTTCGACAGACGCTGACCCTCGGTCTGGACCTGACGGAAGTCTCCATCGAGCAGCTGTCCACGACGGTTGGCCACCAGGTTGCGGAAGCTCTCATCCCGCATGGCTCGAGGATCAATGGCGCCGGATGCGACATAGGCATCCAGATCACCGGCATTGCTGAAGCGCAGCAGATCCTGGGCCGAGACACCAACGGCGTTCTGCTGCTGCCGTGCCTCGATGTTCGACAGCGCCTTCGACAAGGTGTCGAGACCATCCTGCAAGGCAACGCCGGCATAGCGCCGGCTATCCGCACCCGGAAGGACCGGGACATCCACATTCCGCCAAGTCAGCTGAGCCATCTTATTATCCTCAAAATATTATCTAAGATTATCGACGCAGCTGGTGCTTGTCGATATAGGCTTGAGCTTCTTCATCCGACATACCGAGACCCACCTGCCGAGCTCGGGTACGATCCTCGAGCTGGGTGTTGTAGGACTGGATCTGGTTCGCCATGTTGGTGTTGTAGGCTTCCTTCTGGAACTTGAGCTGCTCCTTGGCGAGCTTGTTCTGCTCCCAGGCATTCCAGATGTTGGCCGCGGTGCCGATGCCGCCGATCGCCAGCTGGCCCCAATCCATCAGGCCCATATTGCCAAAGAAGCTCTTGCCTGCGCCTGGAGCATTGGGCGCCGGAGGATGATAGTTCGTGCTGTAGGGACCGACCACATCCATCAGACCACCACCTCCAGATACCGAACCAGTGGTAGAAGGTGCCGAAGCAGCGGCCTGCAATGCAACACCGGTCGGGTTCGAGGCGCCGAACGAAGGCATCGACCCGCCCATCAGGGACGGCGTGTTTGCGACGGGAACCGTACCGTAGCGGAGGAGATCATCCATATAGGCCATTATCTCACCTATTATTAAGTAAATGCGTTGGGGAGTTTTAAGCTCAAGTCCGAGAAGCTGTTGAGCAGGTCCTTGGACATCTCCGCAAGATCGCTTCCGGTCATCAAAGTCCGGGTGAGGAAAGTGTCGGAACTCTCGACCGTCATGCTCGGCCTGTTGGTGAACATGAAGGGATCGATCTGCCCACCACCATAACCGAATTCGTCGAAATATGCTTGCTGTATTTTCTTTGTTTCTGCCTCAGCCTTTTTAGCCAAATCCTGCATGTCTTCATAGATGCTGGCGGTCTCAAGGTTCTTGAAGCCGGCCACCGCATTGCCGATGGCATTGGTCAGAGACAGCAGATTGTCGATCCGCAGGAAGGAGCTCCAGTCGATGGCAAGCGAACCAGACTGGATACCGCCGGCGAAGTTGCCGATGAACATCATCGCCAGGGTGGTGAAGATCTGACCCAGGGGACCAAGAGCCTGAGCAACCTTCTCGAGCATCGTGGAGAGCACCAGGGCTGCCATTGAATTGACGATCGAGCCGACGATCGCCGCGGTCATTCCGGAAAAGCCGAGCGCCGAACCGACGCTCATATGAGTACCCAGTAAGCCAACACCCGCACCGCCGGTGAACATCACGCTGACGATCGCAATGACGATAACGATCAGGATCCGGAAGACCCCGGTCTCGTACCATTTCTGCTTGTGGATCTCGTAGCAGTTGAACACCACGAAGACGCAAGCCGTGGCCATCTGGGTGGTGTCGACCAGCGACATATGCCGCCAGGTGTCATAGTGCAGCGGCACTATGAAACCCGACTCGTCGACATCGGCAAGAGCCTGCTTTGCCGTGGTCCGAATGGCTTTGCCGCCATAGACGTAGTTCCGGTGAACCAATCCGACCACTTCCAGATAGGTGTAGCTGTCAGCCGTGCGCTGCCGGTAAATGCGGATCTTCTCGTAGACGTAGAAATCGTCGCTGTTCGGGTTCTGGATCCGGAACACCATGCGGGTGATCTCGTCGGACCCGACATACTGGAGCCAGCAATCATTGACCTTGGCGCCAGGTTTTCCCAGTCCCGTACCTTCGCCATCGGTGATGTAGGTCCAGGTCAGCCTGGTGTCATAACGGGAATTGATCTCGCCGGAACCAGTGATCCTGATACCGTTCGACGGCATGGTCTTGAACTGCGGCCGGGGCGGCTCCGGATCGACGTCAGGGGAGAATTCGTTCTGATCCTCGGAGGGCCGCTGCTGGCGTTCTTTCCAGGCCAGCCAGGCTTCAGCGATGTCCATCTGGGCTTCGACGTGATCGACATAGTCCTGGTAGGCTTCCGGTCCACCAATCTGGTTCACCTGCAGCTGTTCCAGGAACGTGTAGATGTAGCGCCGGCAGGCTTCCTCTACGACGTTGAGCGAGACGCCGAATTGGATATAGGCGTTGTCGATGTCTTCGAGATCGTCATTATCCTCGATTTGGTCGATCAGCTTGGTGAATTTCGAACCAGTGGCCTTCTTGTATGCTTTCTTGATCTGCTCATAGGCATCCGGATAGTGCGTCGGCGACAGGAAGAAATTGTGCAGCCGAACCGGCAGGAACGGGAAAAAATTACCGTAGTCGGCGCTCTCCTCGACCAGAGCATCGAGCGCAGCATTGCCGGAGCCGATCTTGTAGATCATCAGCTTCATCGGCGAATAGGCTTTGACGATGACGTCCTGTTTATCGACCTGATAGCTGCGGTCGTAGACGATCTCCTCGCCTTCGGTGGTCGTGGTCACCGTTGTCGTGGTGGTCCTGTCCACTCCTGGATCCGGGGTATCCTCGTCAATCACCACGTCTTCATCGACAACAACATCCGGCCCATATTCCTCGACCGTGGCTGCCTGGGTCTGGGTCATGATCTCCCGTTCGTAGATGAGCTCGTCATCTCCGCCGTAATAGAGATCCCGCTGCCAGACCCTGGTGAAGGTGTCGTAGCTGGTCGGATTGTATGAGGTGGTTGGACCGTCGGTGTCGTCGGAAACCTCATCCGGCCGAGCATCCGAATAGGATTTGACGACATGGGTATCGACCGTGATCGTGGTCGGCAGCGTCACCGGATGATTGGTGAGCGTCTCACTCATCAGTGTCCATCCTGTCGTGGATGGTAGAACACCGCCATCGATGTCAATCAGCGAACCAGGAACGACAGCACCCTCGACCGTGTCGGTCGTGACGATGATGTAATAGGCATAGACATATTCGGCGTTGTGATCGAAACCAACCGGCGTGAACACCTCGATCGAGGTATCTTCGAAGGTGATCGTGATCTCGTTAGCATCCTCGTCATAGTCGGCCGACCATTCGGTTTCGATGTCGGCGGGACGGTTTTCGAGGATCCACTGCTCGGCCCAATAGGCGTGATCAGCCTCATCGAGATCCACCCTCTGGGTCCATACAACCGTTCCCGGATCATGCGGAATGACAGGTGAGACGAGATCTGGATCCAGGCTGGCCAGTGTCGTGAGCGTGCCGGTAGGCATCCCCACTTCACCATAGTTTTCCGGCTTGTTCGCCCAACGATAAAAGGACCGGAACTTGATGGCCGGTCCACTGAGATAACCGTTGGTGATCGTCTCAGACATGCTGTCCTTGGTGCCGGAAAGCACGTTTCCGACCACCAGGCTCTTCAGATATTGAGGACGATCCTTTTCTTCCCCCGCCAGGTTATAGACGACGGAGGAGACGACAACAGTCTTGTCTGGGCTGAAGAAGCCCACTTATGACCCCAGGCCGAGATTGGTTCGGTAGATCCCCAGCATCTCATCGATCTCGAGGTTGGCAACCTGTGTGGGCGGCGGATACGCTTCATCGGTGGTCCGCTGCACAGTCCAGGCATCGAGCCACATCTTGACGGCCTTGCTCTCGCTGTCCCGGAGGTAGGACGTGATCTGCTGAGAGTAGAGATCCTTCTGCTTTCCAAGCACGCCGGTAACCGGGGTGGTGCCATCCATCCGGGTGTCCATGGTCTGGGCACGCTGCACCTCGGTCTGCTCGGTGAGCAGCGAAGCCTGCTTCGGCAGGATATTGGCGTTGGTGAACTCGATACCTTCGCCCTGCAGGAGCAGATTGGCGTTGGTGTTGTCGAGCCCGGTTTTCTGGGCCGGAAGGATGTTCGTGTTGGTGTAAGCCGTACCGATCGTGTCGGCCACAACCTTGTCCGTCTGAGCTACAGTTTGAGCCAGATTGGCCGGCAGCAGATTGTCGTTGGTGAATACCACACCCTTGGTCTGTTCGGTGGTCTGGGCAACTTCGGCGACAAGAGCGGCCTTCTGCTGTGGTAGGATGTCCGTGTTCGTATAGGTGACGCCTGTCGTCTGGGCAGTCTTGTACGACGTGTCGGCGAGGATCCCGTCCTTCTGAGCGGGCAAGATATTCGTCGTCGTGTAGGTCGTGCCGGCGGTTTCCGCCGTCCGGGCTGCGGTCGTGGCCAGGATGTCCGCCTTTTGCGAGGGCAGAATATCCGAGTTGGTGTAGGTGACGCCGGCAGTCTCGGCCGTGGTATGGGCCGTCTTGGCTGTGAGATCAGCTTTTTGTGCCGGCAAGAGATCCGTATTCGTGTACGTGATCCCCGCCGTCTCAGCGGTACGCTGAGCGGTCTGAGCCGTGATGTCAGCCTTTTGGGCCGGCAGGATATTGGCCGTGTTGTAGCTGGTGCCAGCCGTCTCGGCTTCCCTGTTCAGGGTCGTGGCTTCGATGTCGGCCAGCTGCGCCGGGAGGATATTGTCGTTGGTATATTCAACGCCAACCGTCTGGGCAGCCATGTTGTCGGTCTGCGCCTCGGTGTGCGCCTTCTGAGCCGGAAGCAGGTTGAGCGTGGTGTACTCGGTTCCTGCCGTTTCCGCGGTACGGTTCGCCGTGGTCGCAATGATGTCGGCTTTCTGCGCCGGCAAGATGTCGGAGTTGGTATACAGCACACCCGCCGTCTCGGCCGAACGATTGGCCGTCGTAGCGATGATATCCGCTTTCTGGTTCGGCAGAATATCGGTGTTCGTGTAGGTGATGCCCGTGGTCTGGGCCACCGTCTGCAACGTGCTCTTCTGGGTCGCCTCGAGCTGTGCGGGGAGCAGGTTGATGTTCGTGTAATCGATCCCTTCCGTTGTGGCGACACGGTTCTCGGTGGTGGCGAGAATGTCGGCCTTCTGGCTCGGGAGGATGTCGGTATTGGTGTACGTGATGCCAACCGTTTGAGCGACGGTCTGGAGCGTGCTCTTGGTGGTGGCGTCGAGCTGGGCCGGCAACAGGTTTGCGTTGGTGTAGTCGATACCCTCGGTCTGGGCTTCCGTCTGGGCGGTGTTCGCCAGGACGCTGTCCTTCTGAGCCGGGAGCATGTCGCTGTTGGTATAGGCGATGCCTACCGTCTGCTCGATCGTCTGAGCGGTGCCGGCTTCCAGCTGAGCCAGGTTGGCAGGCAGGATATTCAGGTTCGTGTAAGTGATCCCAGTCGTCTGGGCTACAGTCTGAAGCGTGTTCTTTTCCGTAGCATCCAGCTGTGCCGGCAGGAGATTTTCGTTCGTATATTTGACGCCGGCGGTCTGGGCCACCTGCCCATCGTAAGTTGCATCCTCGGTCGAGATCTTCATCTTGGTCAGGCCATAGCCTGCCTCGGCAGTCGCCGCCTCATACTGGGTCTTCACGACCAGGAAACGGGTCTCTTCGAGCTGAATGCGTGCGGTGATCTGCTGGATACGGGCCGTCTGAACCTGCTGCTGAACCAGGAGGGCCGCATAATAAGCCTGGTCCTTGGAGAGCACGAACTGCTGTGCGGCCGAGAGAGCGGCGCCGACAACGCCGACATAGGCATCCTTGTACTGGGCACCAGTCATCCGATTCTGTTCGTATTCTACCTTCAGGTGCTTCGACAGGCTGGTCATCAGCTTGTCGAAGACACCATTGCCATCCACCTGGCCGGTGGTCAGGTCATCCAGCTGGATCTTCGGGATCTCGCTGTAAAGGGGTCCATCGATCGGAGGCTGCTCGAACAGATCATCCGAGATGTCGATGGTCGGGAATGCGAAGCTCTTGCCAGCGATAAGGTTCGCCAACAGGGTGTTGGCGAGCGTATCGGCACCGGATGGGATGGCAGGCATTTTCTACTCCGTATTCCCGAAATCGAAGATAATCGACGAGCGATTATCTATTAATCCAGACCACCCTTGGCAGCCTGTGACGCCGCCAGTCGGGCGAGCTCGAGTTCGGTGAGCTGCGGCAGGACCTCGATCGCGAATTCCTTGACCAGCTTGCGCTCCTGTTTCGGACGGCCGTTGCTGTCCTTGTAGTTGCGGATCTGCTGGAATTCCCGTTCCTTGAGCTGCTCGTAGATGATGAACGGGACATGGAACCCGTTCTCGCTTGCCTCGCCGTAGGGGACGAACTTGCGTTGAGCGCCGATCACCCGATTGGAAACCGTGAAGATCTCTCCCGGCAGATCCTTCTTGTTCGGGTTGAGGTTGGTGATGCGGATGCGAACCAGGCGAAGCGCGTCCATCTGCATCTGCTTGCGAGCCAGGTTGGCGATCTGCCTCTCGGTCAGAGCAGGCTTGCTTGCTTCGACGGCCGGAACCGGAGCTTCCTCGACCTGGCTCTCGCCGGCGAGCTTGGCGTTGATCTTGGCCTTGAGAGCCTCGACACCGATGTTGTTCGAGAACTGGACGCCCATGAGCTTGGCCCGCTGCTTCAGCATGTCGAGCTCGGACGGCTGAGCCGGGGTATCATCCTCTTCCACTGGATCGACGACAGGGGTGGCCGGAGCGGTCGAAGCTGCCTGTTCCTGGGTGGCTGCGTTCAGCAGGCCGGCGAAGAGTTCATTGGACGAAGAGGGCGTTGTCATATCATTATCTTTCAAAATGAAGGTTTGCTTTTCAAGAAAATGGGGGACAGAGCCTGAACTCTGCCCCCCGCTGTAAGACCCGACGCAACAGGTCCTATTAGATCGGCGCCACCGTCTTGATCAGGCCGATGCGCTCCGGACGCTTGGTCAGGAAGCCGTACCACCAGGAGATCGAGCTGAAGCCCGTCTTGCCGTAGGGGTCGTTGCGATCCGCCGTCTGGAGACCCGGCATCTTGGTCATGACGTTGAACTTGACCGTCTTGCCGTCGGTCTGGAAACCGATGGTGGTCCAGCTGTCGTCGCCGAGCACGAGCATCGGGTAGATGTCGTACTTGTCGTTGCCGCCGACGGTCGTGGTGCGATAACCGTCATTGTCGACCACCGTGGCACCGGCGCCTGCCCAATGCAGCATTTCCGGCACCTGGATGATGCGGAAGTGATGGATCGTGCCGATCTCGCCGTTGAGGATGGTGCCGGCATCGCCGTAGTGCTGGACTGCGATGAACGCCTGGTTGTCGAACAGGTCCTTCATGCCCATCAGCAGCGGAACCAGCTCCGAACCGACGAACATGACACGAGCCGCCGGAAGCGTCTTGGTGTCGACCAGGCGGGAGCCCGTGATCACCTTGGTATGCTTCGGGGTGCGGTTGTCGGTCAGGATCTGGTCCAGACGCATCAGGTCGTTGTAGTCGACGATTGCCGCCGCACGGCCACCGAGGACTTCACCGGCAACCTGGCCGTTGTTCGTTGCACCACCTGCGAAGTGGATGACGCCGGCATTGGTCACCAGGTCGATCTGCAGAGCGGCTTCCGTCATCTGTACGGCGCCGGTCATGAGTTCGCGGCTCAGATGATCCATCAGACCATCGTCGCTGTCGAAGTCGATCGAGTCCTTGGTGAACTCGGTGAAGAAACCGAATTCCGAGATCGTGCCTTCCCGCTGGATACGGGTGAAGCCGACACGGTTGACGCGGCCACCATTCTCGGTGAGCGTCGGCAGTTTCGAGGTGATCGTGCCGATGTCCTTCGACGAACCGTAAAGGTTGCCGTTGGCGATCGTGGCGCCGGCCGCATCGATACCCATGTCGTTGATATTGCGATCGTCGAGCAGGGGGACGTACTCGTAGAGACGGATCGCCTTACCGAAATGCTTCGGCATCGACACCGTGTCGGCGAGCGGCATGAAATACTGCTCCTTGCGGGCAGTGATGATGGACTTCTTCAGCCAGAAGAAGGTCTGCATCTGGTTGGCGTTACCGCCACCGTCGATGTCGGACTTGCTGCCCGGAGGGGCGTTGTAATTCAACATTTCGAAATCTCCTGGCCGCCAGGATGTGCCTAGAAGCGGCCCTCAAACTGTTTCAAAAATTCGTCATCCGACATTGCGAGCGGATTGACGGTGATCGGCTTTCCGCGAACCGTTGCTCCCTTGGGGGGAGCCGCCGCATTGGCCTGAGCACCGTTCGCAGCTTGAGGCTTCGGCGTGGCTGCCCTTTTAGCGATCACTTGTGGCTGCGGCGCAATTGCCGGCTGTGTCTGGATCTGCTGATCAGGTGACTTCGGAAACAGCATGTTTCCGACGTGCCGATAGGCCGTGAGGAACGGCGTAGTCTGGGGGATGTAGCCGAGGGTCTTCAGGCGGTCGATTTCAGTCGTGATCTTGGCGTAGGTGCCGTCTTCACGCTGAGATTGGATGACGCCTAGAATTTCTGGCTCTTCGTAAAGATCATCCTTGCTCTTGTCGTCCCACGTCTGATTGATGTGGCGGAGCGTTTCCTGGCCGGCGTCTGAGGACCCGATGTCCTGTAGAGCCGAAGTGAACGCCACCTCCTTATCACTGACAGCGTGATTAACCGGCCGATAATTTACATTATCTCCGGTATTAAGATCAAGGGGGTCAATACCCGCATCCTTGATTAATTTCTTAATCGCATCGGGATTTTTGTTGTTAATCTCGATGAGATAGGACAGCTTGCCCTCGTCGAGCAGGTCATGCTTCTCGAGCATGCGCAGCGTCTTCATGTGGGGCTGCATGTCCTGGATCTTCTTGCCGTAGCCGACGCCCATCTGCATCAGCCGCAGCGCTTCCTCCGGAGTTTTGAGCTCGAAGGTTTTACCGTTCGCCTTGAACGGCTTCATCATCTGGTCGTGGAAAGCCTTGTAATCGATCGGCTTTGCTTCGGCCTGAGCCGGTTCCTGTGCCTGCGGCGAACCAGGGGAAGCAGCATTCTTGTCCGCACCGGCCGAAGCAACGGGAGCTGCAGCCTTGCCTGGTTCAGCGGCCTTGCCAGTGTCGGCCGGCAGATTTGCGGGAGTGGCTGCTGCCGGGGTCTCAGAACCAGGAGCAGCAACAGGCTCGGCGCCATCAGCGGCAGCAGCATCGGATCCCTCGACCTTGCTTTCTTCCGTTACTTCCTCGACCGCGGCAGGAGGATCCTGCTCAGCAGTGGCAACCGGGGTTTCTTCGCCAGCGGCCGGAGCCTCAGCTGCCGGCACTCCAGGCGCATTGAGCTTCAGGAAGTCGTCGTCGGACATTCCCAGAAAATCAGGGCTGGTCTCAGCACCAGCAGCTGTGGCTTCGGTCGTCATGATCAGACCTCGATCTCAGTGCCGGCGTAGGTGAAGGACTCAGCCTGAGCTGCGTCAGCAGCTTCTGCCCGGAGCTCATCGAGAAGCTCCTTCGCCTCCCCCAGCTCACCCTCGGCATTGTTGCCCATCATGATGATGGCATTGATCCAGCGCTTGAGATGGCCGGCGGCCTGGGCTGCCGCCAAAGCATCGGCACGGTCCTGAAGGCTGATACCCGGCTGGGTCGACAGGTGAGTGTAACGAGAGCACTCATCCTTCATGAAACCTTCGACGATCAGCTTCTTGAATTCGCGGTTGTTAGTCAGCTTGACCATCATGTCGCGCTGTTCGACGACGGCCTTAGCCTCCTCGATCTGGCGCTCCAGCTGTACGATTTCCGACATAATACGTCCTATTTCAAAATGGGTTTAGTTCGCGATTATATGTTTATGACCGGAGATAATCCCCGGTCAAGTGCTTTTAATTAAATCATCTGGGTTTGAGAGATAATAGGCGGCTGATTAACTGGTAATCCGCCATTCCTCGGATCGTTGCGGATCTTACTCAGCTCGTTGTAGCCGATCGCCGCCTCAATATCCGGCTTGCTCTCTTCCGCCTTGCGGGGCTTGGTGATCGCCTTGGTGATCTCCAGATCCTGGTTCCCGGTGGCCTGTGCCCGCTGCTTCTCGATCTCGCGGGCATGTTTGGTGCCGGTTTCCTGCTCGACCGTGTCGAGAGCGCTCTGCTCGGCGACGACCTGTTCCTTGAGGGCTTTCGCCTTGTTGAGGTCGATCTCCGACTGCAGCTTCTCGATCTCCTTTTTCTCCTTTTCGATCTGCAGCTGGATGAGCTGCTGCTGCATCGGATCAGGCTGAGGCTCGTAGTTTTCGAGCTCCTTGGCGAGCTCGGGCATACGCTTCAGCTTGGCGATCTTCACCAGGATGATCTTGGTGATCTTGAAGTCGATGCTGTTGCCCAGCGTCTGCAGCATGAAGCCCAGTTCCTGGGCCTTGGCGTTGTCGATCTCGGCCGTCGAGATGTCGACCTTCATGTCAAAATTGCCGGCCAAATCCTCACGCTTGACGGTGATGAACGTGTCGTTGGTGACACGAACCACCTCTTCCTCGGAGAGGAAGGCGCCATTCATGGCGATGATCTTCTTGCCGATCAGAACCAGGCCCGAAGCCAGCCGGCGAAGGATCGACATTTCACGCTTGGCGGCAGCATCCAGAATACCGCGGATACCGGCTGCAACATCACCATAGGCTTCGCCGGTCATGCCGCCAGAGAATGCCTTGACGCCGGTAAGAGCCTCGGCTTCCTGGTTCTGCATGGTCAGCATGGCCAGAGCCGATTGTGGGATCTCGGGATATTTGTGCTCGATGAAACCGCCAGCATTGGGGTTCATCTGCGGGTTGAATTCGTAATCCTGACCGGACTCGAAACGGCGCCTGTTGAGCGGATCGAGCATGCCCTTGGCAAAGCCCTGCTGGGCATTGGCTGAACGGCCAAGCAGATCGATCATGCCGCGGGAGACAGCACCCAGGATCTTCTGGTTGTCTTCCAAAAGCTCGGCATCCGGTTCGCCTGTGACCTGGCGCTTGACCGGCATATAAGAAGCGATCACGAACGGGATCTTGCCGTCCGGGAAGGGATTTTCCTCCATGCGGATCAGTGTGTTACCGATCCAGGTGGCAACGATCGGTACGAGTGTCCCGTCGCCGTTGATGTCGTAGAAGCCCCAATATTCATAGGCCACGACCTTCTTGCGCATAAGGTCTTTGAAATTGAAGTTGACATCGACCGACTGCGGCATGTGGTCGGGAACAGCAACCGTGGTGGCTGCTTCCCAGTCGATGAATTCCAGGTTCCTGTAGCGGCCGGGTTCCTTCTTGAGGTCGGCCTGCGACGTCTCGAAGGAGACGATGAAGAAGCCTGCCTTGTCGAGATCGTCACCGCATGTCGGATCCCACCAGCAGTTTTCGGGGTTCTCGACCCTGAGTGTCGGCCGGTTGTCGATAATCTTTTCGACCGGGATCTTCTGGGTTCCGTTTTGACGTGCAACGGTAGGCTGGCCAGTCTCCTCGAAATAATCCACGGCAGCCTGAAGCGCTGGATTTACATCCTCGTTATAGGCACGGGGATTGGCCTGCTTCAGCTGGACGGTCGCTTCGAGCTGCTGGATCTGCGCCTGGGTCTGTGGAGCCAGGTATTCCCAGACTGGAACTTCCTGCTCTTCCGTGGCCGTGGTCCGGCACCATCCGAGACGAACGATCGCCGATCCCTCGTCGACACAGGCCCGGACGTAATTGTCGATGAATGTGACCCGGTTGATCTTGGTACGGAACTGCCAGTTGAGGACGATCTCATTCTGCTCGGCAGCCTTACCGTCTTCGAAGGTGACCGGGGTGACGTCGAACAGCTTCTCCGAGGAATTGAACGGTTCGGTCAGAGCGGGATAGCGCCATTCAGCCTGGCGCCGGATCAGTTTGGGCTGGACACTGGAACGCCCCTTGACCTTCGCCGGCTTCTGCGAACCAGAGACGGAATGCAGCTCGGCCCAGCGGCGGACCTTCATGACAAAAGTATCATGAGCAGGACGGGCTGCTTCCATGTCGCCGGCGAGAACCCTGACATCCGGCTCGTTTTTCCAGTCTGTCAGCTTCGGAGCCATTGCCGGGTTGATCGGACGCTCGGCCAGTGTCTGTTCGTCGGTCGCCATCTCAAATGCCCATTAAAATATTATTAAAGAAAATATTATCGGATTTTCCGGCAGGCTCTCAGCTTGTCCCGGTCGTCGAGTGTTGCGGAAAGGACAGTGCCCAAGGCCGATCCAGAAGGAAGGGACTTGAGCTCCTCAGCGGCCTTGGCCTGGACGTCTGGTGAAATGCTGGTCGGAGCGGGGCAATCAGAACTTGCCGTCACGCAACCGGTCAGCGACGTCATCAACACCAGTACGGCGAGCGTCGATTTTCGCATATTCAATATTCCTTTTTCGTTGAATATCCTCAACGTTTTTCTTGAAATTGTCACGCTCGATTTTCCGACCCAGAAGGAAAATGCCGATAATACCGGCTAGCGAGAGGACTGGCGTAGCGAAACGCCAGCCGAAAAGGCGATAGAGGACACCTGCGACAATGATCAGGGGGATCACCCAGATCCACACGGACCAGAAGCTGAACACCCAGAAGATCACGTCGAACATCAGGGTGTGCTCTTGCTGATTGCCATCCAGATCAGTCCGACGATGCCGGCCGTAATGATGCCGATCGCCGTCGTCAGGGACTGGGTCTTCACCGTCTCGACGCTATTGCGCCAGGCACGGATGTGAGCCATGTCCTTCTGGAATTCCAATGGGTTGTTCGGATCGACGCCCAGCTTGGTCAGGGTTTCGTCGACCGTCTCGGATACGATCCGGCGGATCTCTGCGTCGTTCATTTCCAATTCCACTTGCTGATTTTCCAATTAATCGAAGACAGTGATTGCAGAATTGGAAGGCACCACTGGAGTTGATCGACCGCCGGTTAGCGGTCGTTTTTCATCTTGTCGTCACGGATCGTGCGCAGGAACTCGAGCAGGATGCCGAAGAGGAAGAAATACAGGCCGAGATATTTGGCCGGGATGATGAAGGAGAAGATCTGCGGATCGACCTCGAGCAGGGCCGCCATGAGGATGCCAAGCAGCATCTGCAGGCGAGCCAGTGCAATGACCTCCGAGTCCTTGAACCAACGACGGATCCTATTCCAAACCTTCTTCACGACACGCTCCTGATGAGTTGCTGCAGCTGGTGGCGGTTGATGCCGCCGGCCCTGACTGCGAGGGGATTTTCGTTCTCGTCGACGATGATGAGGGTGGGCACCGAGCGGACACCGAATGCCTGTGCCTTCTCTGGTTCCTGCTCGATGTCGACCTTGACCACGTTGAGTTGATCAATCTCAGCGAGCAGCGGATCCATGGCCTGACAGGGCGAGCACCAGGACGCCCCGAACTTGTAGAGCGTCTTCATTTTGCACCTGCGAACCAGGAGAGGATGATCGCCCAGATCGAGGTCTTCGCCGGCGTCTCTGGCTTGGTGACCGGGACGTAATCGATAGGCGGCTTAGGCCGGACCACTTCGTCCGGATCAAAATCCATGACAGGAACGCCGGTTTCCGAACGCTTCGAAGCACGGAGCGCTTTCTCGAACTTGAGGAACAACTCGGCAATGGCATCCGCCTTGTCGGTGCCGTTGACGATACGACGGGCAGATACAGCTTCGGCCCGATCTTCCTTGTCGCTCTCGTCGACGCCGTCGAAGTAGGTGCTCAGTTTCTTGCCGGTGAACCAGCCATTGAGCATACCCTGGAACAGGATCTGCACCGACACTTTCGGGTCCAGGGCCTGGTCGGGATTGTTGACCAGATCAACACCCAGAGCGGTTCCAGCCCGAAGATAGTTGTCGAGGCCGGTGATCATGACGTCTCCGCGGCCACGGTATTTGTAGCCGTCACCGATCTTCTTGTTACCGAGGTTGCGGCCGATCGTTGTCCCTGGTTCGTATTTGTTGAAGTACGACCGGGATCCTCGCTCGGTGATAGGCTGCATCGTATAGGCGCCTTCCCAAGCCTGGGTGGCGAAGATGTAGGCCAGATATTCGTTGTTGACCTTCAGTCGGTCGGCTTCCTTGAGGACACGCTCCATGCCGCCAACCTGGGGGCCGGAGAGTTGTCCACCGAAGACGCTGGCTCGGACGTGATCATAAAAAACGGATTTTTGCATAATGGGTTAGCCTATTTTTACGACAGTAAGGAACGATGCTCCGGAAGGAGTTGCAGAGGATCCAGCGACGAACGTCACAGTCGTCGCCATCCAAGTGGTGTTGTCAGTGACCGCCGTTACTTGGACCAGGATCCAGTCGGTCGGCGTACCGCCGTCATTGATCAGCAACAGGGAGCCAACCTTGATGGTGGCTTTCCATTTGGCGCTGCGATCAACACCCAGCGTATCGGTGTAGTGGATATTGCAGATGGTAACGCTGGCCGAGACTGCATTGCCCAACCGGACAGTTGCACTCGCCGGTGTGCCAGTAGCGCTGGATGCACCGATCTGACAGGACAGAGGCGAGTAAAAACCGGTCAGCTGTGTGGCGAATGCTGTCGTCGCCAACAGGGTGGTGTTCGAATTGTAGACCGGTGTCGGAGCTGCCGGAGAGCCAGTGAACGTAGGGCTTTCCTTCGGCGCCTTGAGCAGCTGACCAGCTTCCAGAGCATCCGCACGAGAAGACAGTGTGGCGGTTGTGGTCAGTGGAGCCTTGAGCGCCATGTCGGCTTCAAGAGCATCGGTGCGGGCATCCAGCGCTGTAAGCGAGGCCGTCAATGCGTCTACATGGGCGGGTATGAACTCGCTGTAGTCGGCGTAGGTCGCAAGGAGACCAGCACGAAGAGCTACCAGATCGACGGCCATTTACGCCTCCTATCCAATTTTCATGACTGACAGGACGGATGCTCCCGCCGGCGCCGTGGTCGAGCCAGCGAGGAAGGTGACCGTTGCCGCCATCCAGGTCGTGTTGTCGGTGACCGCGGTAACTTCGCCCATGACCCAATCGGTGAGCGTGCCGGCATCGTTCAGAACCAGGATCGAGCCTACCTTCACCGAAGCCAGCCACTTGGCCCTGCGATCGACGCCGAGGGTGTCCGTGTAGTGGATGTTGAAGTAGGTGACGCTGGCCGAGACCGTGGTGCCGATACGAACCGATGCACTACCGGGGGCACCCACTCCGGATGCTGCTGCGATGTGGCAGGCGAACGGGTTGAACAGGACAGCGATGTTCTGGACCATCAGCGCATTGGCGATCTGGGTGGTGTTCACATTGATCGTCGGTGTCACCGTCAGCGGCGTTCCCGTTAGGGAAGGCGAAGCGGAATTCGCCTTGGCACTGAGCTGGTTAGCCAGATCCAGGGCAGCAATTGCCGCCGTCACGAAGGCTGTCGTCGAGAGCTGCGTGGTGTTGGTACCGGGTGCTGCCGTCGGACCTAGAGGTGTTCCGGTAAAAGTCGGCGAAGCCTTGGGAGCCAGAAGCGCCAGGGCATTGGTGACATTGGCTGCGAAGTTGGCATCGTCACCCAGTGCGGCTGCAAGTTCGTCCAGCGTATCCAAGGCACCGGGAGCTGAGTTCAGGAGCGAAGCAACCGCCGCGGTAACGGCAAGCGTAACGAAGGCAGTCGTGGCCAGCTGTGTGGTGCTGGTCCCTGGCGATGCCGTCGGCGCTGTAGGAACACCGGTAAAGTTCGGACCATTGAGCTCAGCCTTGCCTTCGATCTCGGCCGTGGACGCCTTGAACTCCAGCAGACCCGTGATGGTAGCGGACAGCTGGGCAACCAGGCCCTGGACAAACGCCGTCGTCGCCAGGCTCTGATCGTTGTCGGTCAGAAGCTGTGTCGGTGCTTTCGGATCGCCGGAAAACTCCGGGCTTGCGCTCGGAGCCTTCTGCTCCTGGCTCAGCCGATCGGCGGGATAATACGAGACCATCTTCGCCTCACCACACCAGAGAACTGTCTACGGACACGGCACCGGTGGCACCGCTCACCAGGATGCGAGCCTGTCCGGAATTCAACGGGATGCCGTAGATCGTGTCGGCTGCCGTCAGTGCAGCACCTGGGATCGAGATCCAGGAGTCGGAGACATTCGCCCGCCACTGAAGCTGCAGCGTAGCGCCGCTGAAGGTTCCCGAACCAGTGAAGGCATAGACCCCGCTTGCGATCTCGACAGCATCGCCGGTGCCATCATCAGGAACCGTGAGCTCGTATTGCGTCGGCGTATCGGCGGCGAGCACACCCGAACCAGAGAGGGGAATGAACTTGTGGCCAGCGGCATTCAGGGCCTTGATATGGAGACCGCCGGTTGCCGCACCTGCCCGCTTGGGATTGAAGGACACCTGGAGTGCCAGTGTCTCACCGGCGAGGATCTTGGTCAGAGCGGCCGACTGATTGGAGAAGTCGCCGACGACGGTAACCGCCTCGATGCTGACAGCGTCATAACCGCTGTTCTTGAGCAGGATGGTCTGGACCGTTGAGATGGAATTAATCTGCTGGGGGGCAAAGGTGAGCGTGTCCGGATACAGCGTAAGGAACTCTCGGCGCATCCCGTAGGGGATGTCACGGATCACGTCGCTGGACTGGTCATTGTCGGTCTGCTGGAAGTGCTCCAACGGAACGTAGCCGCTCGACATCACAATCACCCATTATATTAAAAATCGGTCATGAAAATGTGCCGGGTATTTCTACCCGGCACAATCAGCATTATCAAGAAAGATTATTGAGATAAAGAAGCGCCGTCTCGTCGAACATCAGGCGTAGGAAGGCGGTGAGGAACACCCGCTGTTCGTCGGTCACTTTCTTGTTCAGGAGCAGGACGAAGGCGATGTCCTTCAGCGTGTCAGCATCGAAGTTAAGACCGGAGGTGATACGACCGCCTATGGTGAGGGGTTGCGTCCCATAGGCGTTACCTCCGACCAAAGTGAGAGGCGCCGGCACCGCACTGTCGCCAGCCAGGTTTCTGGCTGCGAGCGTTGCCGCATCCCAGTCGAGGAACAGGATGCGCCAGAGATCGATGGTTCCGGTGTTGACGTTGATCGCCGCGGTCCGAACCCGACCGGAACCTTCGTCGGTCACCTGGTATCCGAGACCCTGAAGCTGGTTCGGGTAGTTGTTGAACAACAGACCCAGACCACTGTTCTGGTTGTTGCCGTAGGTGCCGGCCAGCCATGCACGCTTGGTGCCGGTCGTACCGATCGTCGTATCGGGACATTTGGCCACGACGAACAGAGATCCCTCACCTGTACCGCCATTGGCCAAGCTCTGGATGAACTCTCGGGTCACCAGCGGCGTGTCGTTTCGGAAGCGGGCATAGTCCCGGAAGAAGGTCGGAGGACCACCCGGCCACTGACGGTCGAGAGCCAGGTTCGAAGCGCCGATCTTGAGATTGCGGCCGCAGCGGAATGCTGCCATCGCATCGGTCTCATTCTCACGCTTGTTGAAGCGCCAGATGCCCTGAACGTAAGTATTCAGGAGATCGACCATCGCCTGGAAAGCAGGATCCTGAGTAAGAATTTTCCAGTACCCCGTCTTGGTGAAGCGCGGGGCAGGAGCACGGATAATCGTGCGGTCTTTCGCCAAAATAGACATTAAGCAATCTCCGAAATATCGGTCAGTGTGGTGGAGTGGAGACGGAGGTTAATACCCCAGTTAATCTCGCCCACCTGTCCGGGATAATCTTCCGCATAACGGCCAAGACCGTTAAGGCGGGGATTGTCCAGGTGACCGGTAATCTGGCGAGTGTTGTCGACCGTGAAGGGGACCTTGATCGGGAGATTGCAGGTGAACCCGTCGGCGATATTGTTGATGCCGAAATATGCGACACCATCGTTACGGCCGGTTCGGACGGTGACGTAATCCGCCAGATCCTCGGCCGTTTCGATCTCGATCATGTCTTCGCCGGGGACGATGCGCTTCGACACGATGGTTGCCACCGAACCGTCCAGCTTCTCGATGCTGATGCCCCAGTTGTCGAGGATCGTCGGCGTGGTGCTGACGAACACCGGCACTTCCTGGATCCCAGGGAACTTGGCGCAGATCGGGATCAAAGCCTTGTTGCCGGACTTCCATGCCGGCAGCATTTTCGGCGTCCAGAAGTTCTCGTTGCGATCCAGGATGTAATGCTCGGCAATACCCTGGGGGCAGCCAAGATGGAGGATGTTGCCGGCCTGCAGAGGATGACCGTTGGTGGCGTCCGGATCGAACGATCCGTACATCGTCCTGGATGTAACCGACGTGTGAGAGACGCTGATGGTGTAAGCGCCAGGTCCACCACCGACGGGGATCGCAGTGATCTTGGTGCCGGCCGAGACATTGGCCGCATTGATGCAGTCACCGACTGCCAGGCTGCCGGACGTGAAGCTGGTCACCGTCAGCGTGGTGCCGGCTATCGATGCCGTGAAGGTAGCCTTTAGCGGCATAACTTCCTTGGAAGGAACCGCCCACATATTGCCGATCAGGAACGTGAACTTGTGATCGCCGGTGACGTCATCGGCCATCTCGCTCATCTGATCGCAGATCACGTTGGTCTGGGTGGCCCAGCCAACCGCACCTGGCTGCATCATGGTGAACGCGAACGGTTCCGACTGGTTGAAGCCCGTCGTAGGATCTGCAATCGCCGCGGCAAATGCGTCGATGCAGCTCTTGATCACAGCACCGTAGCCGGTCTCGTTGACGGTGTTTGGCGCCTGGCCATGCAGGTTGTGGATGATTTCCACACCCACCGGAGCAACCGCCGAAGGCAGTGTGAGCTGCGAACCGATCGGATCGGTTGGCTCCACCGTGTGATGCGTGATTGCTTCTTTCGTGACCCGGATACCGTCGATCAGACGTGTCCTGCCGACGCCGTCATAGACTTCGGCCGTGGCGCCCTCACCCTTGGCGGTGGAATAAACCAGGTCCAGAACAGCGGTCTCTCGCGTGTCCTGCGGCAGGCCGAGATATTCACGGCGCAACCACTGACGAGCCCAGACCGAGAGAGGAGCCGGACCACCACCACGGGAATTCGACGTGAAGGCGCCGTCGATGATCTGCTGATCGGTATAGACGGTGTCGGTATTCGTACCGGCCGTCCACATTTCGCGGAGCGTCCAGAGCTTGCGCGTATCGGAGTTGAATGGGGTATGTGTTCCGTCGCTGTCGACACCGCCGACATCCGGGCCGATCATCGCCGCATGGTAGAGGAAGGTCGTGGTCTTGGCCGCATCCAGGAAGCGACGGGCCATGTTGTCACGGGCTTCGAAGCTCTGGCCGGTACGGGGCTTGACCCGCCATCCGGTATTCACCCGCTTCAGCGGCGTGCAGTTGAGCGACATAAGCCGCTTGCGTTCGGTATCGATCTTGGTCCGAACCAGGGCATGGATCTCGTCGGAGAAGAAGTTCTCGTTGCCGCTTCCCGAACCAGACGAGGAACCGGTCAGGCTCTCGTCTTCGCGTTCCGTTCCCACTGGATCATGGAAGCCGCCGAAGCTGACGTTGAAGATCTCGGAAGGTACATCGGCGTCGTCGAGATCCTGGACCTCCAGAAGCCAATCGCCGGCCTGGAGGGTATTCGTGTCGATCATCACTACATCGTCCAGCTGGATGGGGTCATGGAAACCGCCCACGCTGATGACGACGGGACGCTGCTCGCCCGCATTGGTCAGAGACGAGAGCGCCTGAATGGAGTTAAATTCGATATTGGCCAGCACCGAGGCTTCATGGCCGCGGGCAGCGATGATCTCGCCATTCCAGGACAGCGCAGGGCTGACGAAGGCGATGGTGATCGGATCGGTGCCGACATTGGCGATCGACAGATTGGAGACATACCAGGTCTCGCCAAGGTGATCGCCGGACTTCACCTGGAAGGCATGGCGGGAGAGCTTGCCATTGGTGTCGGCGTCGGCTGCTCGGCTCGGAGCACCGGAGGCGTTGACCTTCCAGATGCCGTTGTTCGGATCGCCGGTGGCGACACCATTGATCACGGTAGCGTGAGCAATCCGTGTATTGGCGCCCAGCACCACACCCTGGATCGTGGCGCCGGCGGTATAGGTCGAGGGATTGGCGCCGGAGAGATCCAGAAGATCGACAGGCCCACCCTCGAAATAGCCGGCCACATTGTAGGTCAGGATGTTCGACAGGTTGTCGTGGATGACCTCGAGCTTGGCGAGCATCGTGAAGATCGCCGTCAGCTCGGGGATGTGCTCCGAGGTAGCAACCACCTCGTCGATGTTCTCATAGACCGTGAGCACACCGGTTAGGTTCTCGAAGACGCCGACCAGCTTGGCGAGCTCGGCTTCCAGAGCCAGGATCTGATCGGTGCTCTGCCCGACCTTCCAGATCTCCTCGAGGTGCGCCGAGACGTGCTTCACGTACTCGATGTTCTCGGCGAGCAACTTCACCGTGTCATAGGCGGAACCGACCATCCTGTTGACGGTCAGGTCGGGATTACCAAAAATATGAGAGCTGCTCATACGAAGCCTCTGTCATCGAGCTTGTCTTGCGATGTGTGGAAGGTCTGGTTCACCAGATCGCGCTGCTCGACTTCGACGCACTTCGCTTCGTAGGCACCCAGATATTCCTGCCCTTTTACAATATTTTCCTGACCGTTCATATGGCAATATGTCAGATAACCGATAAAATTTTGAAGCGGTGCCTCGAAAATAAATGGCAAGATAATCTCTTGATTGATTATCTTTCCCGGCCGGTCATCCAGCTCCGGGTGCCTGGCCTGGTAGGTGATCCCCAGGGGACGGCCATGTTCCGGCCGGGGGATCTGCAGCTCGTTGAGGCTCGGCGTGAACAGGGAGGCAGGATCCTCCTGATCGTTAAGCCGCATCTTCCGGCCGAACTCGTCGTACACCGCCAGGATGCGGATCGAGTCACCCATGAAGGGCTCGTCAGGCAGGTCCTTGATGTAGCGGTGCGGAGCGTCGGAACCCGAGGTTTCCGCGAATTTCCGCTCCAGATGGTAGCTGGTGATGCCCTCCACCTGCTGGATCAGGAGGTTCTTTTCCTTCAGCACGAACCGGGTGTAGAGGTTGAGCAGCGCCTCATTCGCATACTGGATCATCTGGGGATGTTTCGCCTCGACGATCTCACCGCTGCCATTGTTGCTGATCGACAGGTTGGAGAGCTGGCCGTAGGACAGACGCCGGAACAAATCCGCGATTTTCATAATAATAATCCTGATTATGAATTAATCAAACGACGTAGCGGTCGAGGGCATGTGGCTGGTCGTGGAGCATCTCGTGCCCCCACGTTGGGCCGCCATTGTGCCCGATCATCGGATCCAGAGGTTCACGGATCTCTGTCTCGGCGGGCTTCCATGCGTTCAGGTACATTAACATGGAAATCGTATCGAGGCAGTCGTCTTTTCCCTTCAGGCCATTTTTTGTAGCCATCCGGATTTGTCCGTAAAAATAAGACATGATTTTCGAAGTTTTTAGTTCGGTCGGGAACTTGATCTTGCCGGCCTTGAACAGCGGCACCACCATGTTGAAGCGGGTCAGCTTGTTGGTGATCGGCCGAATGCCAGGGGCGCCGGAGTTCTCCGAGGAAGCGAAGTTGAACCACACGTTCCTCTGGATCTGCTGTTCCTGCAGCCACTTGAGGAACACCAGCTGCTGGCCCGAGACTTCGATACCGACGGACTGCGGCCGGTAGGTTTGAACCAGGCGGAAGAGCTCGTTGACCACCTTGTCGGTCGTGGTCCGCTCGCACATGCCATCGACCCAGAGCCAATCGCCATTGGCGTTGTGCGCCCACATGGACAGCACCGAGAAGTCGGCGGTCTGCTTGTCGGAGACAGCCAGGTCGGAGGTGAGGTAGAAATTGTACTGGTGCTTGCGCTGCAGCAGCTCGGTGCGGCTGTATTCGCCGATCTCGCCATCCTGGACCAGGCGTTCCTCGTCGGAGGAGATGCGGAGCATGAGCTCCTGCATGAAGCCCTCGACCTTACCGTTGAGGACCGCTTTCCTGTACTGGTCCATGATGAAGTCGTAGGAGAAGCGATCCTCCCAGGCTCCGCGGAATTCCTCCTTGGTGCATGGGAAGCGTTCGCATACCGGCCAGACGTTGACGTCCCAGGCGCCGGACTCGACCGCCTCGATCATGATGTCTTCGGTGTTGAACGGTGTGCCGTTGAAGACGATCTTGCGGCGGGTAGGATCCAGAGCGAAGTTGACACCCTTGTAGACCGTGTCCTTGATCGACTGCATCGCAGCCTTGGACTTGGCGTCTTCATCCGACACAAGGTCGTCGAGCACAGCCAATACTGGGCGTTTACCGAAGATCTTCGTACCACGGATGCCGGTCTTTGCGCCGAACATCTTGCAGCCGAGACGGTGGCCGTCCTTATTGGTGAACTCGAGGTAATTGTCGGTGATGATTGCTTTGTCGGCCGGCAGCCATTCCTGCAGGAAGTCGCTGTTGTAGTAGCGGAACTCGACGTTCTTCCTGGCGCTCTTGACGCCGTTGTCCATCGAGTCCGACACGTAGATCATGCCGGTGATGTCGCCGAAGCCGGGGAGATACCCGAACACCGCGATGAACAGGACCAGGTATTCGAAGAAGAGCGTGGTCTTGGCGGCGCCACGGAAACACAGGTTGGCGATCTGGTCGGCCGGACTGGTGAGCTTGTCCAGCATCTTGAGATGGACAGGCGGCGTTTTGTGGCTCTCTCCCTCCTTGCCATTCACCAGCTTGATGAAGTTCATGAAGATGAGCGAGAACTCGGTCGGCACATACGTACCGTCGTTGAGCCAGTGGTAGTCGACCTCGTCGAGCCACTGGTCGATCGACTTCTTGATGATGTGCTCTTCGATGATCCCGAGCCGGCCGCTGCTTGTGGCGCCCTCGTCTAGCAGCTCCTCACTCGACATCGGTGGCGTCCGCCTTGTTGATCAGAGGCGTGGCAGCCACGTCGATCGTCTTCATCGTCCCGCCCTGGATCAGCTCCTGCTGCTGCTTGGCGAGCTGGCCGAGCATGTCCTTCATCTCCTTCATGCCGGAGCTCTCGGTCTGACCAAGGTCGATCTGGAAGTTCTTGGTCTCCGGCTTCTTCAGCGCAGCCAGCAATCCGATCGCAGCCTCGGCCTGCACCTTCTCGGAGTTGGCCGTGACCATCAGGTTTGCGAGATGGTTGAGTGCCTTCTGGTGGAGGTCCTGGTTCAGCACCCAGGTCGGAACCAGGGATTGCTCCATGATCAGGTTGACCAGCTTGCCGCGGTGGAAAGCCGACACATATGAGGAGATGTCCTTCTTCGACGTGCCCTTGGAGATGAGCATGGCGTACCGGGCCGGGAAGGTCCGGGCGTAGGCATCCTCGTTGGAGTAGCCCATCAGCTTGTAGCTGACGTAGGCGACTGCATGGATGTAATCCTCGGTCTTGAACTTGCCTTCCTTCATCACGCCTGAGTAGCCGAGGAAGTTGTCGCGGATCTCCTTCGCCACGATCGGATCGGTGGTGAGGTTGTTCAGCGTGTCGGCCATGCCTTGCGTGACCGATGCGCGAAGATGCACTGGCACTGCCTGCTTGACGTCATCGATCGTCAGAGGAACCAGAGGAGCTGGGACCGGATTGGTCAGCGGCGTGTTGGACTGCGGAGGAGTGCCTGAGCTCGAACTACCCGAACCAGAAGGGAAAAGCGGTGGCGTATTAAAAAGCGAACCCGACGACATTATCACTTGCCTCAAAATCTTTTTCAGGTATTAATCTACTCCATATTCGGCGAAGCGGTAAAGAAAATCATTTGTCGATTATGTTTGAAAATATCAGTTTTTAATCCCCTCGGCGTTTTGTGGGTTTCCGCCTTGGGGTCATGAGCCGGCAGCTTCCTCCTTGGGCTGCCGGCTCTTTTCGTTTCAGCAGAGAGTGACGTTTTGGAATTGCTGCTCGTAGCGTTGGACGCTCGACGTCGCCCCTTCCGCGTTGGCGCCTTGCGGCTGCGCCGCCGGCTGACGCTCTAGGGGCTCGTCTCGCTGGGTGTGGAGTTTGGTGCGGAGCTCGAACCCGAGCAGTGGCCAGATCTGGTTCACGGCTTGCTGCTTTGCCAGGCGCCGGCCAATGTCCGGGTTGAAGTTGTTCGGATCGGCGCAAGCGCTGATACCATGGACGGTGTAGCCGTTCTGGAGAACCAGGACGCAAAAGGTCAGTAGCCGGAGTTCCTTGGGGACCGGCCCAGTTTGGTAGGCATCGGGGAGTCCGAGGTCACATCGACCCATGGTGCGATGACCATAAACTCCATCTGCCGCGGTAAAGTAATGCTCACTGGCGATCGAAGCCTCGACCTTTTCCAAGGTCACTCGCTCACCGACGGCCGAGTCGATGAGCTCTTTCTCGGTGACAGGCTGCATCAGAGCGGCCCTCCCCAGGGATTGATCGCCCCGTCCCCGGCAAGCTCCACACTCTCGGGTGTAGACCTAGTGTGAATGACGATACCCTCACTGGGTATCATCCAGGGTGTGTAGTGGCTCTGTAAAAACCACTCCCGACCACCGTCGTCATACTCGACGATGTAGCCTGTCTCGTCGCCAGTATACGTTCCAGAAGGGATGAACTTCTCGAGCGTGAAATAGGCGGCGTAGGTCGAGAGGTCGATCGACTTGATGATCCTCATAGGGGTGTCCTTTGCTGATCGGTGCCGGCCATGACGGTGGCCGCACCGGTGAAGTTCCTGTCGATCTCAGCCTTGACCGCGGTTGTCTCGAGCTCGGAGATCTTCCGGTCGAACTCCCAGACCAGATCCTCGGTCATGGGATGGCTTGGTCCGTCGACCAGGCAGGCCATCTTGGCGATGACGCCATAGGCCTCCGACCGCGGCCGCAGGTATTCGATGTGTCGGCGAAGACCCTGGATCTCATTCCTGGCTCGAGCCAGGGAGGAAAGCAGCTCCTGCTTCAGCAGGGTGATGTCCTGCTCTAGGCTGCCAACCCTCCGGGTCAGGCTGATCTCATTGCCGCTCGGTTTGGGATGGCGAGAGAAGCCCAAGCGAGCAAGAGCCTCGATCGAGACGGTGCATCCCTCAACGGTGACCACGACCTCTCTTGCAGTCTCGGTATTTTCAGATAATGATTTCATGTGAGTTTTATAATCCTCGCGTATAATCGCGAACAGGTTTTAGACCTGATTTAGGTAATAAATCAAGAGACATTTTCTGCCAATGAGTGACGATAATCCCGACGGCATAGTCGAGTACGAGGCGATCAACATGACACAGCGCCTGGTCGTGTTGCCTGATGGAAGAACCCTCCCGATTGTCCAGCTCCTGGACGATGAGGGTGAAGAGGTCGACGAGATCGAGGATGCCTTCATCATGATCGCAGGAAGCCCGGAATTCGGGTACTTCGAGATCATGCTCGAAGATGTCGGTGAGCCGGTCACCTTCCACTGATCACGGCGTCCCTCACAAGCCTGTGATCTGGTTCACGATGGACAAGGTACGATTTAGGCTTGACGACCCCCTGGATCGAAAGATAGGGCTGGTCGCAGCCCTCCCCCCTTATAGATGCTTTGGTGAATTTTGGTATTATTAACTAATAATACCTCTTATATATCTTTATAATATATAAAGGGAAAATAATATAATATATATAATACAGCCGATCTATCTTTAATAAAGATAATGACCTCTAAAGGGCTTGATAATCCTTTAGGGGATTTTTAATGCTTATAAGGGAGATAATCGAGATAATCTTTATAGGGAAAATATATTATATATTTTTAGGGGAATTAATAGAGACAATCGCAGTAGGGGAAATGTCATAGCTACTCCATGTTGCAGTGTGTGGGGGCTCCACACCCCCTAATCTGAAACTACCCCCCGGTGTGAACCATCACACCACCACACCATGCCCCCCACTCTCATCATCACACTGCGCTTCGCGCTTGCTGGCAATCATGCCTGTCAACGTGGAGCACTACACCAATGGCATCTCTCATCTCCGCTACCAGCACCTCGGTCATCAACGTGCTGGGCACCGTCAATACCACTGTCAGCGCTCTCAGCGATGGCGTGGAGTATGCAGCGTCCTACATAGCTGACGCACGGCGTAAGCAGCAGCTCGACCAGCGTTACGATGCCCTCGTCTTCGAGGAGCAGCTCAAGCTGGACAAGGCCAAGCAGATCGCCACTCACGGCGAGCAGATCCAGTCTTGGATCGGAGCAAATCAAGACAGGGCAACCCGCTTCAACGCAGCGCTTGCCTCGCTCAACTCCATCTCGACCGTAAACCCCTCGTGAAACTAGGGAGCTCCATCCGGGAAACTGGGTGGAGCTTCGCCCTATTTTCGACGATAGATCAATCCGCAACTTATCTCGATAATCCGAGATAATATTAAGGGAATAATCCGATGCCTGAAATGTCCCTCACACTCAGCGACTGGGAGTTCGACCAGCTGCTCCAGCAGCTCGACGATGCAGACGCCTACTCGTTGGAACAAAACGAGTACGACGATGAACTGCAGGCGCTCGACTATGCCGAATAAGTGGCATTGGTTGGACTATGCCTTCACCGCTGGAATGGCCGGCTTGCTGGCCTTCGGTATTGGCGCCTTGATCGAACTCAAGGAACGCCAGAGAACCGTGTTCAACTGCGCAATGGAGGACTGCGATCGGCAGTAATCTCCAGTCGTTTCTTCGGTTTTGCGCTTCGCGCTTGTTGGAGTTCGGAATGAGCCGGCTCCACAAACCTGTCACCCATCTACCACCTGAAAGGATTTCAGCCATGGGTATCAATACGCAGACCTTCGTCGCCACTCCTCCGCAGGCTGCTACTCAGCAGACCGGCAGCTCGCTGTTCGGTCACCAGCAGCGCAATGGCGGCAATGCTCCTCGCCGCGGACAGCGTGTCGACCAGTACGGCAATCCGCTGCCGGAAGCCGAGTTCTGGGCCAACATCGGCTACTACGAATACGTCGGAACCGAAGGCGATATCGAGTTCATCTCGGCCGGCGGCATTCCGCTCGATCAGCCGGCAGAAGAGCGGCCAACCTCGAACCAGCGGATGATCGACATCAACCAGCTGAAGGCTGGCCTGCGGGAAAGCCTGATCGATCTCTGCAAGGAGATCCAGCCTGGCGAGACCCGTGACATTGTGGTCACCGACGTCCTGGTCATCCAGCTTCGCCGGCGTGGTGCCAATCGCACCGCGAGCTTCGATGCAGGCCAGGCCAAGGCATCGCTGTCCAGCCGCCTCAAGGCGTCCCTGGCGCCGAAGCAGGAGCTACAGCCGGCCGAGTAATCGGCGGCAGGAATGGCGGGAGTATCCTCCGGAAACGGGGGATGCTCCTGACCGTTTTTCCGTCTCGATAGTCTCTTTTTCTGGTTTGCGCTTCGCGCTTGACCGCTGTCGATTAAGTAGATAATCGACATACATTTATAGGAGGTTATCATGACTTCCGGTGGGTAAATCCACCGTGAACCAGAGAGGGAGAGCTCCATTCAAGCTCTCCCTCTTTTTTATGAAACCGATGGATAATCAGGAGAAAATCATGGGTCTCGACAGCTATTTCCAAGTGAATGGCGAACCGATTACGGACGATCGCCTGAAAGAGATTTCGCTTTGCGGCGGTATGCTCTCCGGTAATGGATGCGATGGGTCTTTCCGTGGAAAGGTCTACGATCCGTTCATCGGTGAAATTACCGGCGGCAATGTCTCACTCTACGTCAAAGAACAGGACGTTGGTGACTACAGCGAAGTGCCGGTGGCAATCGGCAAATTCCTGGAAGAGAACCCGGACAAAGAGCAATTCGAATTCAACTACCAGCTCGATCGAAAAGAGATCCAGGACTTAAAAATCCTGTTTGAAGTGGCCGTCGATCTCAAGGCCAAGCTCTTCGGGTGGTGGTAGCGCCGATGCGTGAAAATCCCAAAATCGATGCGTTCCAGGGCAACTACCGCTTCCTGTCCAACTTCTGGATGGCGCCGATCCAGGTGGGTCTGCTAACCTTTGCATCGACTGAGCATGCCTACCAGGCTGCCAAGTCCCTGGATCCGGACGACTGGCGTAAGATCCAGGACCAACGCTCGGCCACCTATGCCAAGATCGCCGGCGGCAAGTTCAAGCTGCGGCCTGACTGGCATGAAATCAGGGTCGACGTCATGCGGGAATTGACCGCGGCGAAATACGATCAGCATGAAGACCTGAGAGCCAAACTCATTGCCACGAAGGGCATCGAGCTCATCGAAGGCAACACCTGGAACGACACGTTCTGGGGTGTATGCTGCGGTAAGGGTGAGAACTGGCTTGGTCGCATTTTAATGGAATACCGAGACAGATAATCCTTCAAAATATGTCGAGGGTTTATCACGAAAAAGTTGACACGAGTTGGACATAATCCGACTCGTGTTTTAACTCGCGAAAAGCTATCCAACCTCAAAATCGCAAATCGGCTAAGGGGGTCCTAAAACCTATGGGACAGATATTCGTCCTGATTTTGCTCGGCATCATCGTATGCCTGATGCTCGCTTTCGGTGGCTTCATGATGCGCTCGAGACGCACCTACACGGCCCAGGAAGCCTTCATGGTGATGGGCAACCAGATCACCGGGACACTGATGATCGGCTTCGCTCTGATCGCCATGATCCTCATCCTGTTCCTGCCGATGGGAGGCTACTGATGGCCAAGCATCCTGCCCGCTACCCCAAGCACGACGGAGACAAAGGCCAGATTTTCGGCGGCGAATGCAACACCACGGCCTGCGCTGACCTCGATGCTGTTTGGTTCAACAACCAGACTTACGGCTTTTACTGCCGCATGTGCGCCTATGGGATCAATCGCTTCTCGGGGCCGGCGCCGATCTGTGACCTGGTCGAAGGTCCTTTGACAATCGACCAGATGAACACCCGCAACATCGAGCGAAGCAAGCTCGGCTTCTAGGAATAAAACCATGCCCAACAATGAGGTCATTTTCGGTTGGGGTGCGCCACCTTTAAAAGAGCAGCATCCCATTCTCCCAGATGAAACCGCCGATCATTTCGACAAGGACAACATGGCGATATCTCGCCTGGCGGTTCGAGGTCTGCTGACAGCTTCTCAAAGGAACGCTGCTCACAAGAAGCTCACTAAGGCGATCGAAACTTCAATTCGCTCTGCTTTGAAATAGGAATAAAATCATGAGCAAATGGTTCTGTTGGGAACGTGACCACAAGTCCTGGTCACCGGTGATCTACGCCCACAAGCCCGAGAAGACACCTGAAGGCCGGCATGTCGAGAGATCTCCGCTGATCCCTGTCCCGACAGGCTTCGAGCTGATCGACATGCAGATCCGTCATCCGATGCCGCCAATTCCGCAGGAGTGAACCATGATCAAGACCGTCACCTTCACATACCTCAATCACCGCGGCATAACGGCCGAGCGCACCATTAACTTCGAGGCCCTCGAGTTCATTCGTGATCCTGGCTTCGGTTACCAATCTGGTTGGTTCATCTCGGGGCACTGCCACGACAAGAAGGAGAGGCGTTCATTCGCCCTCAATCGCATCGTCATGAGCGAGATCAGTGTGCCCAAGGTTTTCACTTTGATGAAACTCTAGGAGCTTTCCATGAGCTACCGTGCATATGCCGGCATCGGCAGCCGGGAGACCCCTGACGTCATCCTGCAATGGATGACCCACATTGCCGGCTATCTGGCCAATGAGGGCTGGACACTACGTTCTGGTGGCGCTCCTGGCGCTGACAAGGCATTCGAGGCTGGTGTGCAAGATCTCCGCTTGAAGGAGATCTATCTGCCCTGGCCTGGGTTCGAAGGATCCAAGTCTACGCTGCATCCGAAGAACTTCCCGTTCACGGTCAAGGAGACTGCGACAGCCTTCAAGGCACATCCCGCATGGGATCGCTGCTCAGAAGGCGCCAAGGCTCTCCACACCCGCAATGTCCGGCAGATCTGGGGCATCGATCGGGAGCGCAATCACGAGCTATCCAAGTTCGTCGTGTGTTGGACCGACCGCGGCCTGCTCAAAGGCGGCACAGCTCAGGCCCTACGCATCGCCATGGACAATAACGTCCGCATCTTCAACCTCGGCAAAGCCACCAGTGATGCAGAGCTCAAGGTTCTGCTCGTCGAGATGGATGAATTCCAAAAGGGAATAAGCTGATGGACGAAAACTATCCCTATTCCCGCTCTCACCCGGACACACTCCAGAGTTCTCTGGACCGGATGCGGCAGCTGCTGAACAGCGATCGGCAGAACATTCTCCTAAGGGAGAAAGCTGCTGCCGATATGCTCAAGCAGATCAACAAGCTGAAGCGTGCGGCCTATTTGCGAGGCATCGAACTCAGATGAGCCAGAAGATGAGACCCTGCCCATGTGGCTCGGGGCTACCATCCCAATGGGCCTACGATGCTCGCAACATCCCGCTCTTCCGGACATGCGCCAAATGCCACACCACCAAGATGGATGGTGTTCGTGAGGATGTCCGAACCGACAGCAACTATTGGGCCGACGAGCCTATCGAGGAGGACTGAACCATGGATATCGCAGAAGCTCTGCAGATTGTCATCGATCTGGCAAAACAAAACGCTCTCGATGACGTCTCCAACCCCGAACAAGCTGACGAAGCTCACCGTCAGCAGGAGGCGATCGCAATCATCGAGGATCTCGCCATCAACGAATATGGAGACGACTGACCATGGAAAACCTTATCAAGGCAGTGAAGAGCCTGCTCTCCGACATCGAAGGGATGAATTGTCGAGCTCCGGACTATGCGGAGAACCAGAGCAATTATTGGTTCGGTCGCTTTTCTGAATTCGACAACAGCCTCGAGAGCCTAGACGGTATGGCCGTCGAATGGCCCAACCTGGCGATCTCGGCCGACGAGGTGAAGAAGGCCCTGGACGAATACGAGTTCGGAACGATTGCTCTTTTGAAGACGATCGAGGCCCGAATTCAAGGTGTCTGGGATCATCCCGGACTTCAACAGCTAGGTGCTCTCGGAACGGTCGAGCAGGACATAGCCCGTATGCTCGAGGAACCAACCAAGAGCGCCATTGTCAAAGCCGTGATCGAAAGTGCCGGTGATGGCTGAGCCTCGTCTCACCCGGCCGAACCAGGCCCGTTATTCGGCCGAGACACTTCCCCTCATCCTCATCTGGTTCGGCGACAAGCTGGCCATGGCAGCAATCGAAGGACATGACGATGACGACAACTGCATCGGTGTTGGAAGGCCCATTCTGGCACGGCCAGAACCCTTGGGCCGACAGCCTGGTCTACGTTCCGATCGAGGAACTGGCCGCATGCTCAATGCTCATTGGTCGCAATCTGCAGCTCGCAGATGGAACCACGGTCATCTGCACCATCGAACACATGCTCAATCATTGGCATGAGTATGGCGATAAGCTCGATGCCTACGTGCTCACCGGACCATTGCTTACCGGCGGCGTAAGGTTCGGACCCGAGGGTGAGAACTATCTGTCACCAGGTTTCTCGCTGCCCAAGCTGCGAGAGCTGATGATCAAGCACAGAATCAAATCGAAGCGTCCAGGCGCTTTCGTTGAGACGAGTGTGTTCTGACACTCTGATCTGCAAAAGAACCGGACAAGGGTCTCCATCCCTTGTCCGGTTTTTCTTTGGTTTTTCGCACTCTCAATCAGGAGAAATCTCATGATGGAATTGCTCAAGCGTGATCAGTTCGTCCAAGCCGAGAGGCTTGAGGACAACAAGACGCCTGCCGAGCGGCAGATCGACATCGAAACGCTGTTCCACAAGAACCAGCTGATGCCGCGGATCTACCGTGAGTTCGAGGACTGCCCTGTATTCCGACCATACATGGAAGAACGGGGCATCGATCCAGACTTCGGCTTCAGCCTTCTGGTTCAGATGGTGCTGCACAAGAGGGCTACTCTGCCGACGCTGGTAGGCTGCCTGCGCAACCATTTCGATGGCGACTGTCAGAAGACGGCCGATGCCCTGCTATTGGCTGCCCAGCACGATCTGGTCGACTGGAACCCGGTCCAGCGGCAGTTCATCATCATCCACGACATCACTCCCGATGTGCAGGCAGACCTGGATCGATACCAGTTCCCCTTGCCGATGGTGGTCCAGCCAAAAGAGCTCAAGACCAACCGGGACACCGGCTATTACACCGGTTCTGGTTCGGTCATCCTCAAGAAGAACCACCATGAGGAAGACGTCTGCCTGGATCACCTCAATAGGGCGAACCAGGTGCGTTACCGCATCAACCAGGACGTCGCCACCAAGGTCAAGAACCAGTGGCGAAACCTCGACAAGCAGAAGCCTGATGAGGAAAAGGCCGACTTCCTCAAACGGGTGAAAGCCTTCGAGAAGTACGATCGCACCGCCCACGATGTGATGGACACACTCGGCTTGACCAATGAGGGGGAGTTCTATCTCACTCATCGGTACGATAAGCGTGGCCGGACCTACAGCGGCGGCTATCACGTCAATTACCAGGGTAATGCGTGGAATAAAGCCACAATAGAACTTGCGGATGGTGAAATCATACAGTAGGGTACTCCCAGATAAAGCAGTGAGCACCCCATGAAAGTTTTACCTTCGCAAGAAACCCTTCGAGCATTGCTCGACTATGATCCTATGACTGGCGAACTGACATGGAAATTCAGACCATTAAGCATGTTCGCTAGTCAACGCGCATTTAGTACATGGAATAATAGGTATGCTGGAATGCCAGCATTTACAGCAATCGACAAGAAAGGCTATCGTGTCGGCGCTATTCAGAACGTATTTTATCGTGCGTCTCGTGTGATTTATAAACGAGAACACAATGTCGACGCTGACCAAGTTGATCATGAAGATGGAGACACGCTAAACAACCGTCTTCTAAATCTTCGTGACGTGACTGGTCAACAAAACCAGATGAATATGAAAACGCCTTCCAACAACACGTCTGGGCACATCGGCGTGGTATGGGATAAGGCCAAACAAAAATGGGCAGCACGCATCAAACACGAGCGTCGGCATATAAATCTAGGTCGTTTCAACGACTTTGATGCTGCCGTCGCAGCCAGAAAGGAAGCGGAGATTAAATATGGTTTTCACCAAAACCACGGTCGCTAAGGCCGTCATCGAACTCGCCGACGGAGAGGTGATCCAGTGAAAAACAAGCTGATCGTCATCGGCTGGCTTGGTGTAAAGCAATGCTACCTCAACGTCTCTCGTGAGGAAGCGATACGCCGATACGTCGAGAAGAAAGATAGTTCGTCGGTTGATGAAACGTACCTGAAACAATTCGATCTCATCGAGGAGTTCGAATTCGGCGACGAATTCAGCGCCTACGACGCCTGGAAATAGCTGGCGGTTTCCAAAATAATCGGCTAGGTTAATCCCTGTCGATTATCAGGAGACAGCAACCATGATTTTCCACGCTGCCCCTAAGCCCGAGACGCCACAACCCATCCCCAAGCGCCGGATCGACTTCTCGCTTCCCTTTGGTTAGCGGGAACTGAATGCACGCATACCCAGATCATCAACAGCCCCTTCGTGGGGCTGTTCTATTTTGGAGATAATCCCATGACAATTGACCCTCGCACTGGTCGACCGATAGGCGATCACGGCACCGCCATTCAGGCCATCAACTACGCTCTCGACGTGGAGAGGGATGATCGTGAGGCATTCCTCCGCTGCTGGCGTGAGGGTGATCTCGAAGAGTGGCCTGAGTTCTACGCCTGGCTCGCCAAACAGGATGCTAAATAATGGGCATCGTCACCCGCAAGCCTGTCGAACGTCTATTCGACCAGTCCTTCAATCCCCGTGATCCAGCCAAGCCCAGGGTTCACAACAAGCACCGGCGGACGGCGCCACAGAAGGCCGTCTACATCGGCCGCGGATCCCCTTACGGGAACAACCATCAGATTGGTCTCGACGGAACCAGGGAAGAGGTGATCGCCAAATACAAGGCGAGACAGCTTCCCTATCTGGATCTGCGACCACTCATCGGACAGCACCTGGTCTGCTTCTGTAAGCCGGCGCCCTGTCATGGTGATGCGCTGCTGATCTGCGCCAACAGCACTGAGTACATGGCGCTAGAGACACCTGGGGATCGCTACGATTGGATCCTAGAGAACACCTGAACCAGGAGGAAGACATGAGCAAATGGTACAAAGCAGGCTTTCAAGATGCTTTGGATGGGTTGCCCTTTGATCCTCCTTGGCAAGTCGGACATCGTGATCACAAAAACTATACAGAGGGTTTTCGTGATGGTGTTAGACAAGCCGAGCGTAACGTAAAAGCAGAAGAAGCTGTTATGCGTGGAAAACCTGACCAATGAAAGTTACTAAATTAGAGGTGATTAGCCGCTTCGTTGGAAACGGAAGCCCTGCAGGAGGGTACGCTGTTTTCAATGACGGTAAGTCTTATTCTTGGGGCAGTTACGGCGGGAAAATAAGTCTGTACGGACATCGCCTTAAAGGCGGGGAAAATGAAATGTTTCGTTTTCAATCGCCAAGCCGAGAGGCTGCAATAACTGAAGCAATTAACAGCATCTAAACCCACGACATCAACGAAGGAGCTACCACAATGGCTATGCAGCTGTTCTCCGGACGTGACTATTTGAAGATCGACATCGCGAATTCCTTCGGCCTGGACAAGCAGGATTGGGATGAGCGCCTCGCCTGGTTCGATCAGAATGAGCACCAGCTCGAAGCTCTGATGCCACAGGCCGATGAGCCGGCTCTCTATTACGCTGGCCTGGTTGCCTGGGAGAAGTGCAAGGCCGGCAAGGTCTCCGGCTATCCGATCTCACTAGATGCCACGGCATCTGGGATCCAGATCCTGGCTGCCCTCTCCTGCGATCCGAAGGCTGCCGCCATCTGTAACGTCATAGACGTCGGTCATCGTAAGGATGCTTACGTCCAGATCTACCATGAGATGGTGAGTAAGCTCGGTGAGGAAGCCAAGATCGACCGCAAGCAGAGCAAGCAGGCGCTGATGACGCACTTCTATTGCTCGACGGCAGTGCCGAAGCGAGTGTTTGGAGAAGGCGAGCTGCTCAGCCTTTTCTACGACACGATCATCGAGAACGCTCCCGGCCCGGAAGAAATCAACAAGACGATGCTGTCGATCTGGGATCCGACAAAGCTCACCAACGAGTGGGTGATGCCGGACAACTTCCATGTGATCGTCAAGGTCATGGGCCAGGTCAAGGAGACCGTCCACTTCCTCAACGAGCCGTTCGAGGTGGACTACCACATCAACATGCCGATCAAGGAAGGCCGGTCCCTCGGGGCCAACATGGTCCACTCGATCGACGGCATGATGGTGCGGGAGATGCTGCGCCGGTGTAACTACGATCCGGCCAGGATCCAGTATCTACACAAGCTCATCGACGCCGGCGCCGCAGGACGTTCGACCCACAAGGCCGACGACAAGATGGTGCAGATCCTTTGGGATCGGTATCTCCAGTCTGGTTTCCTGTCGGCCCGCATCCTGGATCACCTGACCATCGACAACATCGGCCTGGTCAACGGCTTCGTGATCAAGCGGCTGCTCTCCTCGCTGCCGGAAAAGCCGTTCCAGGTCATGTCTGTGCATGACTGCTTCCGCTGCCTACCGAACTACGGCAACGACCTTCGCCGGCAATACAACGAGCTGCTGGCGCTGATCGCCGAGAGCAATATGCTGGCCGACATCGTTGGCCAGCTGCTGGGCAAGACGATCCAGGTGAACAAGATCGATCCGAGCCTTGGTAACCGCATCAGGGAGAGCAACTACGCCCTTTCCTGATTATCTCCGATAATGTATTGTGACCCACCTTCCTGATTTTGGAGGGTGGGTCACTCTCATTTTCAGGGAAAATAGTCCATGTCGACATATGAGCTGGCAATCAGCGCTGACGGAAAGACCGCTTACCTCACTTTCGGCGCCGACAGTCCTCCGGGTGGATCGGTGTCTCTCGGCACCTTCGACCACAACGAGTCGGACGATCCGGTGCATCCTCATGCAGGCAATCACGCACTCTTCCACCACGTTCGGGACATCCTGAACAAGCGTGAGGCTGGAAGCCCTGCTGACAATGCGATGTTCCCTTACAACATCACCAATATGCAGGCGATCAGCATCGTCCGTCATGGTCCGGCGATGAACGCCGAATACCTGACCGCGGCTGATGTTACGGCTGCCGATCCAGGAACGGTGGCTGCCGTCGTCAAGTACCAACCAGCCAACGTCAACGCCAACAACAACGATTTCAACTGGGTCTCGAGTGATCCGACCAAGGCGACGGTCAGCGCCGCCGGTGTCGTCACGGGTGTCGCCAACGGCACCTCGACCATCACGGCCACCCACAAGCACAGCGGCTTGTCCGTGTCCTTCGTGATGACGACGACATAATCGATCACAACCACGTTATCTAAAATCAAGCTCCGCATTTTTAATAATGCGGGGCTTTTTTCTTGGACTGAAATAGGCAATAAGCCTTCCCGCAATCCTTAAAAATAGCCGAACAAAATCCATGCCATATCTTAACGACACCATGCGGGTGGAGCTATCTCTACCCGTCCACATCATGCTGGCTGTTCTGCTGTCCGGTGCGAACTGCGCCGAGCCGTCGGCTACACCTGGTCCCGAAGGCATTCTCGAATGGACCAAAGCCTGGGAGCGTCACCATCAGAGGGTGGCCAGCGATGCGAAGTTTGCCAGGGACTATGAGATCTTCAAGCAGACCAAGGACTTGCTGCTCGAGGCCATGGCTGAGCCGCTGGTGGGTCTGTACCCCAAGAAGAAGGAATTCTCGCTGCTGCGCCGCATCGAGCGGATCCATCACGAGATCATCCAGCCGTATCTAAAGACCGAAAGTCCTGATCCGCGGAAGATAGGCATCATTGCCTTTTATCTGCTCCAGCACCTGGTCGACACCGAGATGCTGGTCGTTCCTCCGGATTGTGCCTTCGGCCGAGCTCTCGAGGTCATGCTGCCGGCATTGTCCCCCTGGGAGGGGAGCACTGAAGCCGAGGTCGCTGATTACGATCGACTCAACCACTCCGCACGCAAGCAGGTACGTAAGCTCCTGCACCATCTTCAAAATGAGGGGTATTATCTAGGAATACCTCTTCCCGATTATCAAGAAAAGGTGGCTGCATAATGCTGCTCGAGAACCTTTCCCGTGAGCAGCTGATCGAGCACATCGACGATCTCCAGAGCCAGGTGGACAATCTCACCGAGGCTATGGCCTTCGACGACATTCCTCAGCTGCAGATGGCTTTCGGTCTCAGCACACTCGAGGCGAAGCTCCTCAATTTGCTGTCCGATGGTCGAACCAGGAACAGGGACCAGATCCTAGGCGCTCTCTACTACGACAAGATGAGGACGCCGCCGGATCCCAAGACCGTCGAGGTCTACGCCCATCGGGTTCGCCAGAAGACAGCCCGGTTCGGTATCCAGATCACCACGACTTATGGCGCCGGCTACACGCTGTCAGATCCTCGAGGCTGTATCTCTGAAGCCAGAGCCGGCAAGCAGATCACCGACGTCTCAGGCATCCTGGTTCCCCTGAAGACCAGGACCAAGAACGCCATCTACGGCGAGAACCAGAAGCTCATGATGGATTTCCTTCATGAGCGTGCCGACCTGATCGGACAGGCATCCTTCACCTCGAGAGAGGCCAAGGAAGTCACCAAAATCAACCGCAATATGTGGGACCTCCTGGATCAGCTGACCAATTGTGGCGCTATCAAGGTCCTCATTCGCCCGACCAAGGGCGGCTACCAAAACACCAACTGGCACGTCCAGCTCCTCTGAAGGAACGATCATGCAACACGTCACCCAGATACAGCTCTTCGGGGCGCTGCTGGCCTATGAGAAAGCCCTCGAGCGCAATCCACACGACAAGCCGGCTGCCATGAAAGCAGCTCTCTGGACCGCCCTGGGTGACGCTGATGCGTCCACCGGCGATGATCCCTGCATCCATGAGCGTCTGGCTCGTCTCGAGGCCAACAGCCATCCGCCGGTCAACATCAAGCCCCTGGTTCTGGAAACGCTCCAGGAGCTAGGCATCATCTCAGAAACCCCGGATATACTCACCACCAGACGGTGGCCGAACCATAGCCGTCACATCCCTTCGATTCATCTCAGTGAAGATGAAGTCCAAGACATTATCCAAGGTCGAGTAAAATCTTCCTCGGACGTGATCTGGCCGTCGGCCGACTATGTGGCCCGAAACCCAAACGGTGGCTTCGACGGCCCGACCGCAGCCGAGTGATGCAAGTCCTCGGTCTGGTTCGAGACACCGTCATCCGAACAACCCTCATCCTCGCCTCGATCTGGGGCATGTGGCAGCTGATCTTTCAGGTCGGCGCCTACTAGGAGATTCCCATGAGCGGACCTAGCTCCCGTTACACGCTCTACGGTCACAAGGGCTTCAAGCGTGGGCATGTGATCGCCAGTCTTTCCGTCTCCAGTCACGGCGAAGCCCGCATTCTTCAATCCATGCTCGATCGCGAAATGCGTGAGCGAGCTGGCAAGCCTGAAGAAGCCATTCTCGCCGACTGGTTCAACCACCTCGAAAACACTCGCCGCCAAGCCGTCAAGGAAAAGTGGATCGGCTGGGAGGATCCACTATGAAAGACCCTGACACGCTTTACCAGCTCCGAAAGGAGCAGGAAGACATTCCGCCGGCGAGCCGCAAGCTCGATCTCACTCAGCGCCAAATAAAGGCTCTCTGCAAGGGAGCCAAGGAAGCTGGCTATACGCCTGTGATCCAGGTGGGTAATATGCTCGTCCGCCTGGTTCCCGAAGAGCTTGCCATTCCCCCGATGCCTGGCCGCTTCGTCGAGAACGATGACGACTTCAAGCTGTAAAAGCCATGCCCCGTCCACGTCCTGTAAACCTCATCCGCGAAGTCAGCCGGCACGGTAAGGTGCGTTGGTATTTTCGCAAGAAGGGCAAGGGCCAGAAACGTATCCGGCTGCCCGACACATACGGCACCAAGGAATTCTGGGAAGCCTATAACGCTGCCCTCGAAGGCCGTGCCGTCGTCAACAAGATCGGTCCTCAGACTGGTTCTCTCGAGTGGCTGGTTCGCAAATATAAGACCGGCTCTCATTTCCTGGGCATGGCGGAAAGCTCTCGCCGATCCAGGGACAGTATCTACCAACGGGTCTGTGAGCAAGCTGGCCATGTCCAGTACGTCCGCATCACCAAAAAGAAGATGCTCGAGGCGATGAATGACCGAGCAGCTAAGCCTCATGCTGCCAACAATTTCCTGGTGGCCATGAATGTCCTGTTCACCTGGGCGGTAAAGAACGACCTGCTCGAGAAAAATCCTTGCGAAGGGGTCGATCCGATGAACGCCAAGATAAAGGGTCATCACACCTGGTCCCTGGAAGAGGTCGATCAATATCGGGCCAAACACCCGACCGGCACCAAGGCCAGGCTTGCCCTGGACCTTCTGCTGTTCACCGGGCTGCGCCGTTCCGATCTCATCGTGCTCGGCCGTCAGCATGTCAAAAACGAGGTCCTGACGATCAAGAACCTGAAGACCGGAGCCGAGGTTTCGATCCCGATCTTCCCCGAGCTACGGACGTCAATAGACGCTACGCCGACCGGAGACATGATCTTCCTGACCAACAAAAAGGGTCAGCCTTATGACAATGGGAACACCTTCTTTGGCTGGTTCGCCCGTCAGGTGAAGGCTGCCGGACTGCCGGCACATTGTTCGCCACACGGTCTTCGCAAAGCTGGTGCTACGATAGCCGCCAACGAAGGAGCAACCACTCACCAGCTCATGGCAATGTTCGGATGGACCCGTCTAGCAACCGCGGAAGTCTACACCAAAGCAGCCGATCGAGCCCGTCTGGCGAGGGTCGCCGCAGAACAGATCGCCAACAAAATCGGCCGCACCCAGGAAAAAAGTGCGGCCCAAAATTCGAAAAACTCAACGAAAACAAGGCCCTAGACAAAACGCAATAGTTTTGACACATTCACCCTGTTTCTGGTCTCCTGAATCGGGGGAAGATCCGCGCCAAGCGGATGCTAATAAAGAAGAGGATCGACATGCGTACCCTGATCGGCGCCCTTTGCGTTGCCATTCTCACGACCGTCGCGGCGTACGCCGCCGAGGCCGAAGGCAAGATCAAATCGATCGACGCGGACAACCAGACGATCACGCTGGACGACGGGAAATCCTACAAGCTGCCGGGCGAATTCGACATGGATTCGATCCAGCCCGGCATGGAGGTGCTGCTCGCCTATGACGAGATCGGCGGGCAGAACCTGATCACCGACATGCAACTGCCGGAATAGCGCGGACGGGCCTCAGAGCCAGTCCAGCCTGCCGTCTTCCAGGCGCAAGACACGATCCTGAAAGATTTCGAGCGTCGCGGCGCGTTTCGGCGCCGTGTCCTCCAGGATGCGAAAAATCGTGCGCATGACGCCGCCATGGGTGACGCAGACGGTGGGCCGGTCTACCGCGTCGAGCCAGGGGCGGATGCGGTCGAGCAGCATCTGGTAACTTTCGGCGCCCTCGCCCGGGGGGACGAAGTTCCACTTGTCGCGCTTGCGCGCCAGGGTGACGCCCGGCTCGGCCGCTTCGAGTTCGAGGAAGGTAAATCCCTGCCAGTCGCCGAAACTGACCTCGACGAGGCGCGGATCGGTGCGATAGCCGCCGGGCGCGAGGGCCATGGCGATGCGGACGCGCTCCATGGTCTCGCGGGTGCGGCGCATCGGGCTGGCGACGAAATCGAAATCCGAGGGATGGCCTATCAGTTCGCGCAGTTTGGCGCCGTTGCGGTCGGCCTGCCGGCGCCCGGTCTCGGTGATGTCGTTCTCGGCCTGCCCCTGAAGACGCCCTTCGGCGTTCCAGGCGGTCTGTCCGTGCCGGACGAAATAGATCAGCGGATGCATGCCGGAAGCCCCAAAGCCGGCGACCGGCAGCCGCCGGTCACTCCTTGACGACGCTGATGTCGGGGGCGTCGACCGCCTTCATGCCGACGACGTGATAGCCGGAATCGACATGGTGCACCTCGCCGGTGACGCTGCGCGACAGGTCGGAGAGGAAATAGAGGCCGGAATCGCCGACTTCCTCGGGCGTCACGGTGCGCTTCAGCGGCGCGTTGTATTCGTTCCACTTCAAGATGTAGCGGAAATCGCCGATGCCCGACGCCGCGAGCGTCTTGATCGGTCCGGCGGAAATGGCGTTGACGCGAATGTTCTTGCCGCCGAGATCGACGGCGAGATACCGCACGCTGGCCTCAAGCGCGGCCTTGGCGACGCCCATGACGTTGTAATGCGGCATCACCTTTTCGGCGCCGTAATAGGTCAGCGTCAGCAGCGAGCCGCCATCCGGCATCAGCGCCTCGGCACGCTTGGCGACGTCGGTGAAGGAGAACACCGAAATCTCCATGGTGCGGCTGAAATTGGCGCGGCTGGTGTCGACGTAGCGCCCGTCAAGCTCTTCCTTGTCGGAGAAGGCGATGGCATGGACGACGAAGTCGATCTTGCCCCAGAGCTTTGCGACCGCTTCGAATACGGCGTCGAGCGTTGCCGCATCGGTCACGTCGCAATGGCCGACCACTTCCGCGCCAAGCTCCTGCGCCAGCGGCTCGACACGCTTCTTGAAGGCGTCGCCCTGATAGGTCAGCGCGATCTCGGCGCCCTGATCGGCGCAGGCTTTTGCAATGCCGTAGGCGATCGAGCGATTGTTGGCGACGCCCATGATGAGCCCGCGCTTGCCCGCCATCAGACCCTGTCCACCCGCCATCGAAGCACCTCCGAAATGGTTCTCGTCCGCCCTATCGCATAGGCTTTTCACGCCTTCAAGCCGGATGGGGCGGCGGCGCGGCAATCGGTGGAACCCGTGACCGGAGCGATGGGGGAAACAGGAATGAGAAACGGCATCGCAGTGGCCATACTTTCTCGGCGCCGGACCGCGGAAAAATCCGCCGGCCATTGATTCGTCGGTTTGCGGTGCAGTGGCGTGGCCGTCATGACGTGTCGGGCGCTTCCAGGGCGTAGACAGCCAGCGCGTGGGCGTGGGCAAGGATCTCGTCGACCTCGCGGATGTTGCGAGGATTGGTCGCCGATGGATCGTAGCGCGACAGCCGGCCGCCGGGCGGACGTCCGCGCCGCAGCGGCGAGAGGCGTCGGCCGGAGACCGGGCCCCGTGCGATCGCGGCGTCGCGCCGTGCCTTCCAGCGGGCGAAACGTTTTGCCTGTCCCGGCAGGTCTTCGAGCGCGGCGGTGAGCGCGGCAAGGCGCTGGCCAAGCCTTGCGGCGTTGATCGGGTCGTCCGGCGACGGAGGGGGAGGCAGCGGGCGGTACGTCGCGTTGAAATCGAGGCCCAATATGCGCGGGGCGGCGTGCGCGGGAACAGGGCGGCGGGGGATGTGGAACAGACGCCGCGGCGGATCGAGCAGCGATAGGCTCCAGGTGCGCAGGGTGACCTTTGCCCGCTTCTTCGGTCCCTTTGGCAGGAAGGCGCGGGGACCTCGCAGCATCGCGGGCTTCGGTTTGCGCGGGCGTAGCGGCGGAAGCTTTACCACGAGGCCGAGCGCCGCTGCGATGATCAGCCGCCGCGCGGCGGCTTCCGCCGGACGCAACAGCCGCAGGATGGCGAGATAGAGATGGCGGGGGAGGGTAAGTGCCGGGGACAGTTTACTTTTTTCCGCCTGCGCTAGCCTTGAAGCGGCTTCGCCTTTCCGCGGAAAGAAAGTAAACTGTCCCCCAGGGCCTACGCCCCCAGCGCCAAGGCTTCCAGCGCCAACATCCCCAGTGCCAACGCCCCCGGCGCCCGGCCTCGCAGCGCCCATCCCGGCCATGGCGACGAGCATGACGAGGATGCGCTTCAAGGCTTCCAGGTTTCGTTCGATTGCCCAGGTCCCATCCATCGCCGCCCGCCTCCAGCGCAGGCATCGCGATTATCGCTTGGATCGAACGAGCGGGGATGAGTGCCATGAAAATAACGCTGTCCGAGCGATTGCAAAGATGTCGGCGGAAGAAAGATTCGGTACGATTTTGCTTTCGTTTTCAGCGCGATGCCGAGACCGGCTCATCTTGACGGTTTGCGCCGCCCCTCATCCGCCTGCCGGCACCTTCTCCCCGCAAAAACGGGGAGAAGGTGCCGGTTTCGCCAATCTCCCACGTGGACGATTGGCGAAATCAGAGCAAACAGATTGTCTCTCCTCATTACGGCAGGGCTATCGCATGTGAGCAGTTATCCGCTCCGATCCGGCTTCGCCGGTTCGTACCGGCATCACCCCCTCACCGGCCCTTCGGGCCACCTCTCCCCCTGCCAGGGGAGAGGATAGCCGGCCGCAAGGTGAGCGCCAATCGCCGGCGCTGCGTATCCTCTCCCCCGGGCAGGGGGAGAGGTGGCCCGAAGGGCCGGTGAGGGGGTGATGCCTCCGCGTCTCGCCGCAGGCGAGATGGGGAGGATCGTTGTCAAAGTAAATCCATATGCGATTGCCCTGCCGTTTACGGGGAGAGCTGCCCGGCAGGCAGTGAGGGTCGGCGCGGACGGTCGACACGAATACGCGGATATCCGTATCCTTCCAAGAAACTTCGAGATCTCGCGATCGGCCTGGAAGCAAGGCGAAAATCGTCAGCCCCGGCGCTTGCGCGCCAGCGCCTCCAGCTCGGGGTCCGGCGTGTCGGGCAGCATGACCCGCAGGTGGACGTAGAGGTCGGCATGGCCGCCGGTCTTGACTGGCAGCCCCCTGCCCTTCAGCCGCAGCACCTTGTCGGAACTCGACCATGGCGGCACGGTGACCGCCACCTTGCCGGTCGGCGTCTCGACGGCGACCTTTTCGCCGAGGATGGCGTCCTCGAGCGGCACGGGCTGGTCGACATGCAGGTCGCGGCCCTCGATGCGGTAGCGCGGGTGTTTTCGGATGTGGATCTTGACCAGCGCGTCGCCGGCGCCGCCCGGCCCCTGCTCGCCCTGGCCCTTCAGCCGGATCGTCTGGCCTTCCTCGACATAGGCCGGCAGTTTCACCGCCAGCTTGCGTCCGTCGGGGAAGATGGCGCTGACTTTCGCGGCCGACGCGAGTTCCTCGATGGTGACGTCGAGCGAGGCGTTCAAATCCTCCCCGGCCGGAGGCGAACGCATACCGCCTCGTCCGCCCGGAAAACCCTGGCCGCCGCCGGGAAAACCGCCCTGGCCGAAGATCTCGCTGAAAATATCGGCCGCGTCGCCGCCGCCGGTGCGGAACTCGAACCGCGAACCGCCCGGCCCCTGCTGGCCGCCACGCCGGAACGCAGCGAATGGATCGCCGCCGCCATGCGCCTCGAAACCCTGGAATTTTGGCTTGCCCTCGGCGTCGATCTCGCCACGGTCGTAAGCGCCACGGTTCTTGTCGTCGCCGACAATCTCATAGGCCTGGGTTGCCGCGTTGAAGCGCTCCTTGGCCTTCGGATCGTCGGGATTCTGATCCGGGTGGTATTTCTTGGCCAGTTTTCGATAGGCCGATTTGATGTCCTTGGCCGTCGCGGTCTTCGCAACGCCCAGCACCTCATAGGGATCGCGCATTCACACTGCCTGCGGCATGGGTTGATATTCGCCCCTTATATGCGGTGCACTAGGAACAAATTCCAGAGGGCGGAACGAAAGAAGGCACGCCGCTTTGCCGGTCAGGATGCGCCAAATCGCTCCATCCGCCAAGAGCCCGGTGCGACCATGCAGGCCTTCCCCCTGTAGAGCGCCACGCCGTCGAAACTTTCGCGCGAGGTGACGAACCGCCGGCAGAGCGTGCCGGAGCTTTTGTCCTCGACAAGGCTGCTGATGGCGCCGCGCGCGCCCGTATCGGCGTTGGCCCAGGGGATCGGCGCGCCCTTCAGCGATTCGACGTCGGCCGAGGAGACTGCGTTGCGGATTGTTGCCTCGTCGGAAACCTGTTCCGGGCTCACCGCGACCGCCGGCGTGTCGCCGACGGAGCCCGTGAGGATCGTCGGATCGGTCTCGGCCTTGGAAAGGCTGAAGCCGCCGGACGCGCATCCTGTCAAAACGAGCGACGCCAGAACGGCTGCGAGTAGGCCGGCGCGTGGCGCCGGACAACAATGAATGTCCGCTGAGGCTTGCGCGCCTCTCAACAATCGGCAATCTCCCCGCACTGCCAGACAGAATGGATGCGGAGAATGAGCCAGGACACGTTAAAAAGCGGTTCCTTTGCTATCGGCCATTTTCAATTGGTTAGAAGACGGGGTTCCAAAATAGGTTTCCGACCTGTTCCCGGTCTCCGTGGAAACCCAAAACGGTGCTGACGACCTTCCTCCTTGCCGTCTCCCTCTATGTCATCGAGGGCGACACCTTCGCCATGGACGGCCAGAGCATCCGCATCGCTAACATCGACGCGCCGGAGACGATGAAAGCGAAGTGCGATGCGGAGTTCCGGCTGGGCATGATCGCCAAGGCCGGCTGAAGGAATTACTCGGGGCGGGCCAGATTGTCGTGACGCCCGGGGACCCGCGCGACGGGCGCACGCGCGAATCGCTAAGGCCGGCTGCTGGCCGTGGTCAGCGCCGGCGGCGTCGATGTGGGCGAGGCGCTGATAGCCAAGCGCCTGGCGCGGCCGTGGACAGGACACCGCAAGCCGTGGTGTTAGAGGAGAATGGTCGATGAGCGTAGTATCTACATTCCTGTTGACTTGCAGCTAAGATGAACACGACGGCGACGGCGACGACCCTCCGCCGTTTATTGCTCAGTTGAATAGCTCATTATCGCCCCCAATGTCGTTCGCGCTCATGAACGATGCCATAGGCGGGAACCATGGACCGCAGATGATCATCTGCGGCTATTCGACCGGCAGCAAGACGCCCGATCAAGTTGTTCCAGCAGTCCTAGGATGGACTTGGCATTCTCCGAAAAATGTCGTGCTAGTCGTTCACTCAGAAACCTTCGCCGACGATGGGAGATTCCCCGCATATCTACCGCGTTGGCGATGCATGTCTGCAATAGCGATCAGTCCTCCCGCCACACCGGCACGCGATGGATCTTGATGGCCACGAGCCGGCGGATGCGCAAACCGACCGACTGCGAGCCGGTCGGCATGAACGCCGAAACGTCGAGACGGCCGTGCTTGCCGCCTTCGCAGGTCATGCGGTCCATCAGCGAATCGACGTCGACGTCGCCAAAAATCTGAATGAGATCGTCAGGGAAATAGTTGTGGGTGCGCTTGCAATAGCGGCAATGGACGCGCACGAGCTGACGGCCGCCCTGGTTGAGGCTCGATAGTGGAAAATCTTTGTGCCGATAGGGTGAAGGCATGGAGAACGAATTAGGAACAAATCCCTTGCCCGGTCAACGCCGAAGTGACATGCTCCACGGCGAAACCGGATGCGAGATACATGACAATGACCGCCAAGGCAGCGCCAGAGCGGAGCGGCGAAGCCGTGCCGCAGGAAGCCATAGACAATACCATCCATGAATTCGGCGACGCACGAGCCGCCATTGCGTGCCTGCTGGCGGAGATCGACCGCCTCGAACACGAGCTGGCGATGACGCGGCCGGTCGTGTCTCGCGGCTTCTCCCGCGGCTGGCATCATGACCGATGGGCGCACGATGGTCAGGCGTAACCGCACCATTCCCAGCGCGTTCAGCATCGACCGGGATTTCCCGCACCAAGTGGCGCTGCTCAGCGATCTCTGCGTCGACCGAAATTTCCGGCTGCTTTACGATTTCTGCGAAGCGCTCGGCGTCCCCTGGCATACGCGACACGTCACCGCCATCTGGCCCAACGGCAAGCATGAAAAACACAGACTACATTGTTTTGCCGAGGAAGCATCGGCCGCGGCGTTCAATATGCGTTTCGGGGGCATTTTGTTCGACCCCAAGCAAGACCGGCAGCGTGGCGTTTCCCAAGGTCCATGGCTTCGCAACGAACCCTGGCAGCGCGTCGTGCGTAGCGGGCCGCTGCTTGTGCCGCTGGCGTTAGTCGACGCCGAGGGGCCGCATTCCCGGCTGCCCTAAGTCCGGAGTTGACGCTTCGGATCGGTGTGGCGAGGATGCCGGGCAGGATGGACGGGGAACCTGCCGATGTGCGGACGCTTCACTCGCTTTCTTCCATGGTCGGAGGTTCACCGGCTTTACCGGCTCACGCTCGACTGGGAAAAGCAGCGCAACGACGAGCCTCGCTACAACGTCGCGCCGACGCAGAATGTTTTCTTCGTCACCTCCGGAGAGAATGGCAGCCATAGCCTGAAAGAGGGCCGGTGGTGGCTCGTGCCCTGGTGGGCGAAGGAAATGCCTAAGCAGGCAATGTTCAACGCGAGGATCGAGACCGTCGCCACCTCGGGCGCCTTCAAAGACGCGTACAAGTCGAAGCGATGCCTCATCCCCGCCGACGGCTTCTACGAATGGACGAAGAGCCCCGCCGATGGCGGCAAGGATCCGTGGTTCATCTCCATGCCCGGAACCGCGCCTTTCAGCTTCGCCGGGCTATGGGCGCACAATGACAAGCTGGATGTGACGAGCTGCACGATTATCACCGAGCAAGCGGCCAATCCGATGTCGGAATTGCACGACCGCCAGCCCGTGATCCTCGACCCGGCCTATTACGACGCCTGGCTTGATCCTTCGACCCCGGAAGGCGATCTGAAGGATGTCCTTGCCCACGACATCGACGGCGCCTTGCAGTTCCACCGCGTCAGCCGCGACGTGAACGCCTCGACCAAGGACAAGCAACGGAACGATCTTCCCCACATGATCGAACGGATCGACCTCGCATCAGAGCCACTCAACCCGCTATGACCGGCCGTGTCGACCCGCCGAAACGCATGCATGATTATCCCGACCGCGACATCGACTGTCAGCAGGCACTCGAGCGCGAGGTTCAGGAACTCATCGCGCGAGCCCAGGCCGCCGGCTGGACGTTCGAGGATGTCGGTCCGGCCGTCGGATCTCTGTTATGGGCGCACGGCCGCGCGATGGATGAGGTCGCCGTCATGGAAACCCAACTCGCCTTTTGGCGCGCCAGTGCGCGGCGTTGATGCGCCGATATCTCAGGTTGACACGTTTGATAAGGTGGAGTGGAGACAGTCGCTTACCGGGGGTGCGCTTAGCAAATCTGCCATGAGGCGGTTTATGTGCATGAAAATGTGAGGTCTCCGAACGTGAGTACAAAAGGTAGAGCGGAAAAGCGCGAATGGATGATTGGCGCTTTGGTCGCCGAGGTCATTCCCCCCGGAAAGTACGAGATCGAAAATGCGATAGTTACAATTTCGTATCCTGACCACATCACTTTAGCACATTTCTCGTTCCGCCTCCCGGTCGGGTACTACACAGTTTTTCAAGTTGCGTGGCCGGAGCAATCATCCAAGAGAAGCAGCGACGGGTCTAGTGTGGTACGTGCTATCGATTACATAAATGCTCTTGTTAATGACTTCAAACTTCCGAACGTTGGCCATCTATCACTTTTGAAATTGCGAACAATGGGACTGGGGGATGTTCTATTTTGGACCGAGATTGTAGACGGAAAGGCCGTCAATGGCCCCAATATCAGGGTTCCAAATGAAGCATGGGATCCTACAGCCGCTCGACCCTCTGCAAATTCTTTTCGACGACATTTAGAACGAGACGCCCCCCATCAAGTCGCGCGCCGCTTCGTGAAGTGTTTTGAACTACTCGAAGTCGGCTTTTATTCGGAGGTTGTGATTGTGGCTCACGCCATCCTCGATGACGTTGTTCAACAAATGCATCAATCTCAAATGAAAGAGCGCGGCCTGGACAAAACCGGTTCAACAGAGATCCTGAGAGGCATCAAAGAAAATCGCCTGACAATATACCTTGTCGCATTGCTTAAGCTTGTGTCGGGTCAATCGCTCGATGAGATGTGGGATCAAGGGGTGCCCGCGCTCAAATGGTTCAATAGACTAAGAAATGAAATTGCTCATGGTGGCCACTTGGCGGATAGATGGGAGGCCTCGGCTGCCGTATTCGTCTCGATCAAAATAATAGGGCTCCTCAACCTAGCTGGGTTGGTTCCGCACATATTTACAAAGGCGATCTTGCGCAGTGCAGCCGCAGGCTTCGGTCCAAATCCTCCTGTGTGGGCACCGATAGGCCTCAACAAGATCAAGGAAGATCCCGTCTTCAAGGGAGCGTACGACTAGGATGCCGAACGGTCACTCATCCGTCATCCTCGTGCAGCGATGCGGCTTCGCCTTTCAGCGTGCCCTCGCGAAAGCTCTTCACCGTGGCGTGGCGCAGCTTGTCCTCGCCTTTGAGGAATTTCACTCGGGCGACGAGGCCAGGCTTGATCCATTCGGCTTTCTCGGCGGCCATGCCTTTCGGTGGCGTCGCGCCGGCCTTGGCCTGCACCCGATCCCACAGCCGCTGGCGGATGCCCTGCGGCAAGGTGACGAAGGCGCCGCCGACATATTTTCCGGCCCGGTCGGCCATCAGCGCCATGGCCGGCTTGCCGCGCTCGCGCTGCACGCCGAGGATGGAGAAGTCGCCCTCGTCGTAGCACTTGGCCTTGACCCAGGCCGTGGTGCGCCCGCTTTCGTAGGGCGAGCCCCGCCGCTTCGACACCATGCCTTCGAGGCCCTGCTTGTCTATGGCCCGGAACACCTGCTCTGGCGCGCCATCGATCGCCTCGGAAAATTGGTATACCCCGCCTGTGTCACTGTCTGCGATGAGATCGCCGAGAAGTGCACGGCGTTCCTCCAGCGCCATTCCTCGGAGATCGTGGCCGCTCAGATGCAAGATATCGAACGCCATGAAGATCAGCGGCCCAGGCTCTTTCATGATGGCGCTTCGCAGGGCTTTGAAACTGGGTCGCCCAAGTGCGTCGAGGACTATGATCTCGCCGTCTATGATGGCGTCGACGCAATCCAAACTCGATGCTGCGGCAACGAGCGGGGCATATTTATCGGACCAGTCAAAACCTCGGCGGGTGAAGATGCGTGACCGGTCGAACTCTTTCACCAGTTGCGAGCGATAGCCGTCCCATTTGACTTCGTGAATCCAGTCGCCACCCTCGGGAGCATCGTCAACGAGGGTTGGCAACATGGGCTCAATGAACGCGAGCCTGTCCCCGGTACGCTTTGGCACGACCAGGATTCTAGGCGCCGATTATAAACCGGCAACGGGAACGAAAAGTGATTCAATCCGGGACAATCCGCTCGTGGAAGAAGCACAATCTGGAGGTGCTGTACGGCGAACGACGGCAGTATGAGCATAACTATCCGCTCTATTTCCCACAAGCCCCGTCGAACCCACAGCCTGCCTATTGCTATCCAGATGATGCGCTGGGCGAGTTCCGGAAATGGGTCCGAACGGAATACCTCCCCAACTTCTTGCCTCAATACCTAAATGGGAAGGTCGCGCAGGGACATATTTCCGGGCCCAAAGCGGCACTCGCGATCAGCGCATTTAGTCCCCCGCGCCCCCTTCCGGTTCGCTGATTCGGACCCAATAGAACGCCCGCCGCTTCAAAGCGGCGGGCTTCGGCCTCGCGTGAGCCGCGCGCCGGAACCTCACCGCATCTCCGCAGTTTCTCCGCAATTCGGGAGAAGTGCGCATGCCACGCTACTATTTTGACGTGTTTGACGGGGAGTTCGTTGTCCGCGACGAGACGGGACTTAATGTCGATAGAGAGGAGGAGGTCGCCCAGCACGCGGTCGCAGCCCTCCCGGACATGGCTCACGATGAATTGCCGGATGGCAATGAACGGGACTTTTGGGTGAAGGTGCGAGACGAAGAAGGAACCTACATCTTTGCCGCCGACCTCAAATTCAAGGCGAGCTGGCTGAAGCGGCTTTAGCCGTCCTTCCACTTTACCGGGGCGGCAATCCGGATGAGCTCGTCCCGGTCCCTCACGCCGTTCTTATAGGCAAGGATGAGAGCTTGCGCGACCTCGTCTGCCTCTTCGCTGCTCTTATCGAGCCGGGAGGCATCGAGGATCGCATCGAAGCAATCCTGGAGGTTGTTCAAGTCCCACGGACTGAACCCCTCAACCCCCGTTCGGTTTCTCATACTGCCCTCATGCCGGAGCGTTCCAGCCCAGGCAAAACCTAATCTCTGGTGACAGTTCCGTCAAATGCCAAGCCCGCCAACCTGACAGGGGGTGACGGGCTTGGCACGCAGCTCTAGCTAGGCACCAGAAAGCGGCTGCGATATGCATCAACAGCGACCAGGGAAACCAGTTCCGTTGAAAGTTGAGGAAAGGCCCGCTGCACAGGGGTACGGGGGGCTTGGGTTGGCCAGCGGGCTGCGTTGCCTGAGGCGGAACGAATTACAAAACCGCCCTTAAATATTCAATCAGGATAGTAAAGGAACCGTTAGGGCCACCGATCGCCGAGGTTGACCGGCGATGCTCTCGCTTTCCGGAGCATGTCTCCCGACTCGATATATGCCATTTCAAGAAGGTGCGACAAAAACCGGAAGCGCTCTGCATCCGAGATTTCTCTCATCTCGCGAAGCAAACCATGGAGGTAGCGAAGTTTTTCGGTTTTTGACCTCTGATCCGGCGCCATGATCTTCCTCCGAGCGGCCCACCCAAAGGTCTAATCAGAAGCTCTGTACGGCAGTAGCGGTACTTTGGATCAAGCAATCCGCGTGGTTAAGCGTTCCTTGCGCCCGGACGCGGAACGCGCTTACGCACGCAGGGAGTCTAGGCGCGGCAAGGTCTGCGGCAACGGGAACGGATGGTGTCTGCGTACAGATTTATTCGGTGCGGCTCAACCCTCAGCCATCCAAGTTCGATTGAGCGGCGGAGGGTCGCAGCGCACATCAACCTCCACGTTAGTCCTTGTTTTCTGCCGCTTGGGCAGGTAAACGGCCCCAGTCAACCGCCGATTGCGGCCCAAACGAGGAGATGTGGAATGTGGATTCGGCTATCGGGCAGAGATTTGGAACCAATGCTTGTAGAGTTTTCAAACGTAACGCACATTACGTCACGGGCAGGCGGCGGCTCGACGTTATATTTTAAAAACGAAACAATCGACGCAAAAGGTGAGCGCAAACAACGTGCCCTTGCTGTCCGCGAGTCGGTACCGGAAATATCGAAGGCTCTAGGAGCCAACGAAGCGGTTCTCTCTTCTGGTCGTGTTGCTGCTACCAGGGTAAAGGTCGCAGGCGGTCGCGGCTAGTTAAACAAGACTGATTGACGAGTGATGCGGGCAAACAAAACTAGTTGGCTTGAAAAAATTGGGCTGTTGCGAGGCCGGCGCGAGGAGGAGATTGCTCCAGCGCAGGCACCAAAAACAGAATCCGAAACGCCCGCCGTAGCGGCCCCGGTGGAACATCCCGCAGTAGAGCCTTCGATGGATAGCGAACCTACGGCAGTAGTTCCACCTCCCCTCCCTGCAGATGCTGCAGCGGAAAGTGGGCCGCAGTTGGATTTACGCCTCCATCCGGTTGAAGCGATGGAGGTTGTGCAGGATGCACGCTCTCCGAACGATGCCGGGGAAATCCTGATCTATGGCGAACCCATCCACGCCGAACTGAAGAAGGTAATCCAAAGCTACGTTTCCGACTCACTGGAAACTTTCCTGGCGCATCAGGCCCGCCACGGTGTTGGCAGTTATTGCGTCGTCGACACGAGCAAGCCTGGCCGCTGCCGTATCGTGACCTCAACTGGATACTGCGGCGGTTACATCCGACAGACCGATAGTCAAGTTCTCGCCGGTACGACACTGATTTCGGTTCTCGCCGGCGCCGATTCGAAGATTGAGATGGACCCGTACGGGCTTTGCCTTTCGCTGAGCCATGCCCCCAAGGGTTCGTATCAGCAGTTACCATTCTCGACCCCATTCAGGGATGTGCGGCGCCTGCCGCCGGCCTCGGTGGTCGAGTTTGAAAACGGGAAGCTGACGACCTGTTATTCATACCTGACGACCGCTGCCCTTCTCCCGCCGCCCGCGTCGTTTGAAGCTGCGATGGAGGAGCTTTCTGAGTCGCTCGCCAGGCACTATGCGAGAACAAAGAAAAAGCCTGCCCTGATGCTCTCGGGCGGTGTCGACAGCCTCGTCATCTACCTTTCCCTGCGAGAGAAGATGGACCCGAAGGACATCCGGGTTTTTACGATCGAGACGTCGAGAGAGCACTCGCTGGCGAATGGTGAATATCGAGCCTTCCCGATTTCTCAGAATATTGGTTTCAATGTCAAATATATAGCCCACGACTCGCTGTCCTCGACCTCGGTCAACGACGAAATAAAGCGCATGATGGAGAACGACATTATAAGCTCGAAAGGGCCACATCTCGCTTTTATCGATAATAGAATGGGTAGATCGGATATAATTCATGGACAGAACATGGACGCCATGTTCAACGTGAATATGTTGCTTTTACAGGGAAATCTTGAGAAGGGTTATCTATCTAAAGGAAAAATGAATAGCCTGAAGAAGGCAGAGGAAGAAAAGCAACAATACCAATCTTTCATTGGCAATCTGCAATTTTCAGACGTTTATTTGAACGATCCTGCTTTCCAGCGAGACACAATTGAATTCTTTGCGAAGCTTCATAAGAGAATGATGTCTGATACGGAGCCTGGTGGCGCCGGAATAGTCCGTGGCATGATATCGAGCCAGTATCCCAACCTGCTCGTGCGGCCCAATTATCCGGTGAACCAACTAAGCCAAACCGAGTATCTGGATCGAGAGGTCGATCTTTTTCACGATCATGTCGGCGATGTTTCACCGCGACTCGCTGTCGACCTGGTCCGTTATCACACATACAGCCATCTATCGAACAAGCGAATTTCCACCATGCCGCTCCCCGACGGCAGCCGGACGCTGTTCGTTGCTATGTCAGGACCGATCGTAAGTTACCTCCTGGGCAAGAGCCGTGGGCTGTCGGTGGTGGGCCGACCGAAGAACGAGGTTTACGACCTTGCCGAAAAATTAGCTGGCAAGCCGTACAGCAAGTTGATGTCCACAAGTAAGGAATACCGGTCGCCCGGCGCCAACGTGGATATTGATGACGAGGAGGAAGACGACGACGCCATCGCTGACGACATGCTGCTGAAAGACAGCATGGATCTCATAAACCCGAAAACGTCGCGTGTTCTTGCAGCGATAAGCGAGATGGATGTTCGAGGGCACGTTTCGTCAGTCTATCATGAGACGGTCGCGTCGTGCCGGCCGGGAGACAGCGGATTCACACGCTTCTCGCAGTCCAGGGCCCGGTACCTGTTGAACTTGGAGCTGCTGCTGCGACAAGCCGCTTCATAGGAGCCGCGCCGATGGCGGCAACGGAAACGTAAGTTTATTCGCTGGTTCCAGACGCAAAAGCCCCGCCGGCCGGAGCCAGCGGGGCGCTTAATTTTCGTCACAAAGTCGATCAGTCGGCCTTCGCCGCCTTCTCGAACGTCATCTCATAGACCTCGCCGACCTCGAACTGGTCGATCGCGCCGGGAGCGGTGATGGTGATCGAAAGCTCGCCAGATGGCGTGTATTTCGACCAGTCCTTGTTGCCCTCGGCCAAACCCTTGAGATAGCTGCCGAACGCCGCCGCCATCTTGACCTGCACGTTGACATCGCCCGGGCTGCTGGTGGCGCGGTGATTGATCTCGGTAACATAGAACATTGCTCGGACCGTCATCGGTCTTCTCCTTCAGAAATGCCCGGTGCCGCCGGGCGCGGATTTTCACGGGCTGGTGATCGCGGCGACGATCTTGCCCCAATAGGCGGTGACGATGGAGGCGATGGAGGCCGCCGCGATGCCGGTGACGCCGAGCGCGCCGATGCCCATCAGCTTCCAGCGCTTCACGTCGTCGGTCACCGGCTTCATCTCGGCGACGTCTTCCTTGACCACCGCCATGTCGACCTTGACCGCCGACACGTCGCCGACCAGCTCATCCATGCGCCGGTGGACGCCTGAGCGATGGTCAATGGCGCGAAACTCCGACGCCTGGAAATCGCGCCGCAGGCCCGCCACCTCGGCGCGCAGGCTGCCGATCGCCTCGGAAATGTCGTCAAGCTTGGTGGTCATCCCCCCGAAGCCTCAGTCTTCGCGCTTCGGCGGCTCGGCGGTCACCTGTACCGGCAGGCTCACCGTCGCGCTGCCGGACACGCCGGCATTGGTGGTTTGTTTGCCGATCAGGAAGCCGAACGCCGTGCCGGCCATACCGGCCAGCGTAACCATCCATGTCTGGTCGAAGGTGACTGGCTGCGCAGTCCAGACCTGCACGACGAGCTGCACCGGCCCGACAGCGACCAGCGCAAGCACGACGAGGGCGGAAACGAGCACGCCGGCGCGCTCGCGATAAGTGCTGTTGTCCATGGAAGTCCCTTTCAAGCTTCGTTGGTGGAGACGGTCGCCTCGATCGCGCGCATCGGCAGCGCTTCGCTCGGCAGCGAATAGGTCATCGGCCAACGCAGCGGGCCGGATAGCCGCGTCTTGGCGATTTTGGTTATAATGACGGCGTTCGACTGGTTGCCGCCGAGCACATGGAAATAGCCGCTTTCGTGGCCGGCGATCATGCCGATGTGGCCGCCGCCCTCCCGCTGGAAGGCCGCGACCGCGCCGAGTGCCACGATGTCGATCGGTTGCCCGAACTCTCTCCAGTTCAGCGCCCAATAGGGATTGGCTGGCAGCGGCTCGCCGGGCAGCGTGACGGCAATCACGGTTTCCATGAAGTCGCCGCACCATGGCAGCACGGCCGGGTCGCCCAGCGTGTTGCCGTCGCTCTTCAGCCAGTCGCGTAGCGTCTTGTTGTTGAGCTTTTCATGCAGCCCGATCTTGGTGCGCGCAAGCGCCACCCAGGGAGGCACAAGCTCGTCGACAGCTACGCCGGGCTCCGGCGGCTTGTCCGCCGCCAGGCCAAGCGCGGCAAGCGTGATCGGCCCGACCGTTCCCGGATATTTCACCGGCAGATTCCTATCCGCCTGAAATTTCCGAATAGCGGCCATGGTTGCGCGGCCCGTGATGTTGTCGGCGCCGGTGCGCCCGACGTCATACCCACGCGCGATGAGAGCGCGCTGGATGTCAGCGACGGTGGTCATGGTAGATTTCCCTTTGGATGCCGTAGCGGCAGAGGCCGTTGTACAACTCAGCGTTTCGCGGTTATGACCACCAGCGAAACGATCATACGGAGTCCCCAGCGATGAAACTTGGCCCGATTGAGCACCCCCGATATCGCGTCATCCCCCGCGATTCGAAGAAGCTCGCCATTTTCTTTTCAGGGACAGGCGTCGAAGACCATCGGTTCCATTGGTGGAAGATGGGCCAGAGGATCGACGCCAGCATCATCTACGTCAACAACGGCCGCAACGAATGGTACATGCGCGGCATCCCCGGCATCGGTGACACTTACAAAGCCACCGTGGCCGGTTTCAAATCGTGGGCCAAAGCACTCGGCGCCAGCGACATCTACACCTGCGGTGGCTCAATGGGTGGGTCCGGCGCCCTGATCTACGGAGTGCCACTCGGTGCACGTGTCCTGGGAATGGGCTTCGAGACCCGACTCGATTATCCCTTTGGCAATGTAAAACGGCTCATGGTGCGCGATTTCGTCCCAGAGTTTACCGACTTCCGCCCACTTGTCGCCAAAGCCAAGCAGCGAATCATCGTCTATTCAGGCGAGAGCGAACCAGTCGACTTGATCTCGGCAGCCCATATCGCTGACCTGCCAATGGTGGAAACTGTCACCCTCCGCGGCGTCGGACACGGGCCACCCGCGCATCTGCGCAATCGAGGACGGCTTGACCCACTTTTCGACGCTTTCATGAATGACGAGCCGATTCCGCCCGTCCCGAACGCGGGAAGCGGCTTAACGCCTGGGTTTCCCGAGAGCTTGTACAGCGCGTACTGCGCCGAGCGCGGAAAGCGTTGGCGCGACTTGGAGCGGTGGTCGCTCAAGGCACTTAGCCTATACCCAACGGCCGAATTTGCCATGATGTACCTCGGCAAGTCGCTCCTAATGCGGGATCACCCGAAGGAGGCGATAGAGGTATTGCAAAAGGCGTTGGAACAAAACCGCAATTCGCGCGAGACCCGCTTCCTACTCGGGACCGCCAAGGAGAAGTCGGGCGACCTAGTGGGCGCAGTCGAGGTCCACAAGGGTATTTTGGCCAACTGGCCAACATTCGGCCTGTCCCACTACTCTCTCGGTCGAATCTACGCCGAGAAGCGAAGCTTTCGCGCAGCAATCAAATGTCTGGAGCGAGCGGTGCAGTTCGATCCTACGAGGTCCGCATTCAAGACCAAACTCGATCAACTACGTGGTGCCAAGGGATCTCTCTGACATCCGTGCCGTAATCGAGCGAGGTGATATTGACAACGATGCGATGGCGAGGCGGCTGGCCGCTGCTGCTACGCTGTTCATTTCCGACGTCAATATCGCAGAGCGGCTGCGCGACGAGTTGACCGAAGCCATCGACGAACCGAAAGCGGCTTTCAAAATATTGGACAGGATCGAAGCTGCCAGCGATAGAGATTGATAGCGCCGCGCCAACGGGGTTGCTCCGCCCCGTCAATTGCGTGCGGCGTTCTGCGCGATAAGGATCGCGGCGCGGTCTCGGCCGAAATGCTCCCAGCCCCAAATATGCGCCTTGGCCGCGTCGTCTGCACGACCCTCGGCAGCATAGAGCGCAACGGCCGCAGCCGCGTCTGCGAGCGCCAATTCCTTCGTCTCCGACCCGCACACATCGTAAATGGCGTCGGCACCGGCCAGATCATCGGCAAGGGCGGTGAACCGCGGGCCGGTGGTGTGGCCTGCGGCGACGGCGGCCAGATCTCCAGCCACATCGGTGACACGGGCCAACCATGCGGGCCGCGCGAAACGCGCCAGTCCCCACTCCGCGTCGTTCAGGAGAAAGGAGCAAAAGCGAACATCCTGATGGTTCATGGCAATCTCCTATGGTGTGACCGACAACAGCGTAACGCCCTGTTCGCCGGCGAGCACTTCGCATTCGGCCTTGAGCGTGGCAAGGTCATTGACGCTCGGAACCTCGTCGACACGGATGACGAAACTGACCTTCTTGGTGACGGTCGGCGTGTAGTTGGCGCCCGTGGTGATGCGGCCGAACAGGGCAAAAGCCTGCTGGCCCTCCCTGCGGCCGCCGGACAGCGCCATAGGGCCGGGGTTCGGCGTCGAGCCGTCGCCGGACAGGTTCTTGCCAACCAGTTCCGTGCTGGTCGCGCCGTACCACAGCCGCCACTTGGAGAGATCGTTGGGATTGGTGCCGATGGTTGCGGTCACCGGCGTGTTCGGCGCGCCAACAGCGAAGTCGATGACGCGGGCCCGGCCGTTGGCCCAGTCGGAAAACTCCATGCCGAAGCCGCCGCCATTGCTGTTGTTGTAGTCGCCGGCGATAAGCGCCCGGTCATTGGAGGTCAGGCCGATCGTCGAGTCCGTGGTGCAGGCCAGCGAAAACAGCGCGCCGCCCGAAGCGCCCCAAGGCGGCAGCCGGGTCACCAGCGGCTTGCCGTTCTGCGCAAGCACATAATTAGGGAAGAAGGTCGGGACGCCGTTGATCCAGTTGCGATCCTCGGCGGTGTTCGACGCGTTCGGGGCCCAGTTCCAGGAGCAGCGGTCGCCGGCCTCCTGGTCGCTTTCGCCCGGGAAGGCGCCGAAGAACCAGGCCCCAGACGCCTTGTCCTTCATCACATCGAGGATGAGCCAGCCCATGTCCGCCCACGCCAGCGGCGGCGCATAGACCTGGAATTTGCCTTGTGCGATGGACATGTTCAGACCCCCAGCGGAACCATGGTGAAGCTTTTGATGGCGAGCGGATTGCCCCAGTCGTAATCACCGACCCAGCCGGGGATATCCTCGATGTAGCGGCCGAAACCGTTGGTTCGGGGATCGTCGACATAACCGTTGCCGGGCACGCCGGAATTGTAGGCAACGTTGCCGTACTGGATCTGATTGCGGTCGAAGGGCAGCTTGATCGGTATGTCGGGCAGCATGCCGTCGCGGAAATTGGTAAAGCCGAGATATTCGCCGCCGTCGTTGCGGCCGGTCTGCCCGTTGTTGAAACCGGCGATGTCGGAGGCGCATGTACCTTCGATCAGTGTGTATTCCGGCCCTGGAACGACATTGATCGAGGTGACGGTATTGAGCGCGCCGGCATTGCTCTTGAATGAAACGCCGCGATGTTTAGCCATGGTCGGCGTCACGCCCCACGGCATCGGCGCCTCGTGCAGGCCGGGATATTTAGACACAACCGGGATCATGAAGCGGTTGCCGACATAAAACCCGTTCGCCAACGGCTCGGGAATGAAATGTGGCACGCCGCGGTCGCTGATCTCGTGTTCGGCAATACCGTCGCGCACCGCCAGGATGACGGCGCCCGCCAGCGAATGGTGCGGGTCGCCCGCGCCGGGATGCCCTCCCCCGACATTTTTGAAGTTCGGGCATTCGTAGTCCTGGCTTGTCATGAACACCCAGCGCGAAGCGCCGGAAATATCGTTGCCCATGGCAGCCTGCTGGTCGGCCGCGACATTGAGCAACGTCGCATAAGGCCCGCCGACCTGCCGCTCGAGTACGGCGAAGGGCGCCGTCTGGCCGAAGGCAAGGCCAAGCTTGGCCATAAAGGTCGAATACCAGGCCGAGCGGATGGCGATGTAATTGGCCGTGCCGGCGCCGCCATTAGTACCGTTGTCGGCCTCGCCATGCTTGATCGGCACGCTCTCGACGCCGCGCGTGCCGATCGCCGCCGGAAAGACGTAGGATGGGTCGATATGGCTCGGCGAAGCCAGCGCCGCCAGCACCACGTCGATATAGCTCAGCGAGCGGGCGGCGCCGTCGCCGGCGAAGACATCGGCCGCCAGCCCGTCGGTCTTGGACCAACTCCCGGCAATCTCCATCAGCGCGGGGTCGGCGGCATAGGGTATGCCGAGCCACGCGCATTGCAGGGCGCGGCGGATGAAAGGCCGCAGCACGCCGCACCATTCGCCGCGCGCATTCACCGGATAGTCGCCGCGCGCATATTCGTCCGGCGTGACGATGCGGTCGACATTGGTGCCGTGGGTCATGTTCGAGCGGATGTCGTGGAACACCCTCGAATTGCCGTCATAGGTCAGGAACGTGTCGCCGGTCATCAGGCATCGGCCGTCGCGCGAGATCGTCACCGCATTGGCCTTCAGCCCGAGCAGGGCGATACGCGCCAGCGTCGCATAGGTCCGTGCGTTGTCCGACGCCGCGTCCTTAGACTGTCCGCCATGTGGTGCGACCCGCACGCCCGCCGTCATGCGCAGCAGCGGCGAAAGGTCCTGCCCCATCTTGCGTGCGCGCTCGGCATTCGCGAGCGACTGCGCATAATCGTACTGGGTTTTTGAGAACAGCGAGCCGCCGGAGCCTGACGCCTGCGCCGGTACCTTCATCGGATCGACCGGCCCGCCGGCTAGGAACACCAGCTTGCCGCCGCGTGACTTCATCGCCAGCATCGGCTTTTCGCCGGCTGCTACGCCGATGATGTTCATTTCCCAGTTTGGTGTGCTCAGGGTGCCGTCGCGCTGCACGCGGGAACCGCCGCTGCCGAGCGGATAGGCACGCCCACCTGGGCTTTTGAGCACGGGCTGGGTGATGCCTGCCAGCGTCATCAGATCGATGTCGACAGCCGGCGCCAGCGCCTCGTAGGCGGCGAGCGATGGATGCTGCAGGTTCTGCGCGACGGCGGACCCCGCGACATTCTTGTAGACCGACGCCACCACCATGCCGCCATTGATGCCGATGACCAGGAAGAACTGGCCATTCGTCGTCGCAGCCAGTCCGGCCGCTGTATCGGCATAGATGACACTCGCGACCGCCGCCTCGGCCTGTTGGCGGGCGAGCTGCGTGGCGGCCTTATCCGCCGCCACCGCCGCCGCATTGGTGGCGACCGCTCCGGCGAGGCCTGTGACCTGCACCCGATCGTCCGCCACGGCCGCGCGGTCGGCGGCGGTGGCGGCGCGGTTCGCGTCGCTCTCGGCGACGAACTCTTCCTCGGTACCGGTGTATCCGAACTCAACGGCCAGCTCGTAAAGCGACTTGCCGTAAATCGTCTTGCCGAGATCCTCCCACTGCCCGACGATTTTCCGGAACAGGCGCCCGTCCGAGGTGCATGCTCTGCACCCGCACCTGGGAGGACCAAGCCGGCCAGAAGCGCTACGCGACCGAGGTCGTGCTGAAGGAGTTCAACGGCGAACTAAAGCTGCTGCCGCAAGGCAACGGAACACGCCAGCCGGCCGGCGGCCCGGATGACTACGGCTCCGCCAGCGGCGGGTCGTCCCGCCAGGATCGCGAACCATCATCCCCGTCACGTCACAACGACCTTGACGATGAAATCCCCTTCTAAGCCCGCGACCGCGGGCCGGCGTTAGCCGCCCCGTCCGGAGGCCAGCCCGCCAGCGCCTTCGGTCCCGGTTCCTCCAACTGGCGGGCGAAACGGCCGTGAGGACATGAAAAAGATCAGAGACGCGCAGACCATCATCGGCATGCTGGAAGGCGGCGAACTTGCCGCCGCGCTCGGCAGCGAGATCACCGATACGCTGGCCAAACTCAAGGAAATGTCGGGCAACCGGCCGAAGAACAAGGTCAAGGGCTCGGTCACCCTGAAGATCGGCTTCGAGGTCGACGCCGGCACGGTCGAGGTGTCCTGCGACATCGATTCCAAGCGACCGAAACCCGAGCGCGGCCGCTCCTTCTACTGGGTGCTCGACGACGGCTCGCTGTCCACGGAACACCCGCAGCAGACCGACATGTTCGCCGGCCCGCGCGCCGCCGACAGCCGCAACTGAACCGCCCCGCCGTCCGGCATGGGGCCGGCGGCCAATCCTGAAAGGTTTTTTCCATGGCAAAACTCGAACCGCAGGCGCCATCCGACCCGATCGCCTCGATCCCGCCCGGCGCCTTCGACATCAAGACCATCGCCGATCTGGCGTCGGAAGCCTCATCGATCGCCCTCGCGCCGCTGTTCGCGCCCGACGAAGCACTAGGCCTGCCCAAACATATCCCGGTAGCGTTCATCAACGGCAAGCAGCCGGAAGTGCGCAGCCTCGCGCAACTGTTCGAATATTATCGCCTGCACCCGGCCCGCAAGGCCGGCCAGGCCGAGGCGCTGACGCTCGAATCGTTCTTAGAACTCGCCAACCGCCACAAGACGGCGCACAGCGTCATCTTCGCCAACACCGATTGGACCAAGCCGGCGCTGACGGCGGTCATCGACTATCACGAGGCGAAGAGCGGCGGGCTGGCCGACAATTGCCGCCACCGCGTCCACTACGCCTACCCGCTCTCGGAAGAATGGAAGGAGTGGATCAAGCTGAACGGCGAGCCGATGAAGCAGGCCGAGTTCGCCTACTTCCTCGAGGATCGTGTTGCAGAACTGTCGGCGCCGACGGACCACGAGCGGGTGACGCTCGAACAGCAGTTCGCCACCAAGATCGCCACGCCGGCGCAGGTGGTCGAACTGTCGCGCGGGTTGAAGGTCAATGTCGACACCCGCGTCAAGACGGCTGTGACGCTGCAGAGTGGCGAGGGCCAGATCGCGTGGGAAGAGGCCCACAACGACGCCACCGGCCAGGCGCTGAAGGTGCCCGGCCTCTTCATGCTGTCGATCGCGCCTTTCTTCATGGGCGACAAGATCCGCTTGCCGGTGCGCCTCCGCTATCGCCCGGCCGGCGCGAACATCACCTGGTCCTATGCGCTTTACCGGCCCGACCTCGCCATCACCGAGCATGTGCGCCAGACCTTGTTCGAGGCGCGCGAAAAAACCGGCCTGCCCGTCTATGAGGGCAAGCCCGAAATCGGCCAGGGCTGAACGCCATGGCCAAGACCGGCAGCATCGTGATCGCCCGCGCAGCGCTGCTGCCGGCGCTGGCCTCCGCGCTGAAAATCGTGGAGCGCCGCAACACCATCCCCATCCTGAGCAATTTCAGGCTGGCGGCGGCCAAGGGCGTGCTGTCGCTGACCGCCACCGACCTCGACGCCGAATACACCGCGGCGATCGAGGGCGCGGCCGGCGCCGCCGCGGCCTTCACCGTGCCGGCGCAGCTCCTGCACGACGCGGTGAAAAAGCTGCCCGACGGCGTCGAGATGGCGCTGACCAGCGACGGGCAGAACATGACGCTGGCGGCGGGCCGCTCAAGCTTCCGCCTGCCGGTGCTGCCAGCCGCTGATTTCCCGACCATGACGGTGGGCGGCTTCAGCCATGAATTCAGCCTGCCCGGCAAGACGCTTGCGGCTATGGTCGCGGCAGTCGAATTCGCCATCTCGACCGATGAGACCCGCTTTTACCTCAACGGCATCTATTGGGCGCAGTCCGGCGAGCGACTGGAGGCGGCGGCGACGGACGGGCATCGCCTGGCGCTGTACCCGTTGCCACTGCCCGCCGGAGCCGACGGCATGCCTGGCGTCATCCTGCCGCGCAAGACGGTGCGCATGCTGAAATCCATCCTGGACGAAAAGCAGGATGCGGCGGTCGCCGTGTCGGACACGAAAATCCGTTTCGCGCAGGGGCAGGCCTCGCTGGTCTCGAAACTGATCGACGGCACCTACCCGGATTACCGGCGCGTCGTGCCAGCCGACAACCAGAACCGCTTCAGCGTCGACCGCGAGGAACTAGCGAAAGCCGTCGACCGCGTCACCACGATCTCGTCGGAGCGCGGCAGCGCCGTGCGCTTCGCCTTCGGCGAGGAGGATCTGCGGCTGACGACGGCCAATCCGGAAGCCGGCAGCGCCGAGGACGCGCTGCGCCTCGACCTGGAGCAGGGCGAGCCGGTCGAGATCGGCTTCAACGGCAAATATTGCCTCGACATGCTGGCCGCCATCGAGAGCGAGACCGTGACCTTCCTGCTCGGCCCGGCCGGCGCGGCTGCCCGCATCGAGCCCGGCGGCAAGGCTGACGGCCCGTTCTACGTGCTGATGCCGATGAGGGTGTGAGTGATGGATACGATGCCCACTGCCTCGATACTCCCCTACATCTATCGCTGGGACCGCCACAGCCGCAAAGACCAGGCCTGCGTAGTCACGGCGCGCGGCAAGATGAATTCGATCCGCGTCGAATTCGCCGACGGCTACATTATGGTCACCAGCGGGAACGCCATCAGGCGGCGAAAGCCGTGCGACGGCACCGCCGACAAGCCGATCACCTGGAGAGATGCAAGACCGTGACCGCGCTCCGCCGCGCCGACGCCATTTCCTACCCGCCGCGCGGCTTGTCCCGCGAGGAGGCCGCCCGCTACATCGGCGTCGGCTCTACGAAATTCGATGAGTTGGTGAAAGACGGGCGCATGCCGAAGCCGAAGCGGCTGGACGGCCGCACCATCTGGGATCGCGTCGCGCTCGACATGGCATTCACCGATCTGCCTGACACCGGGCGGCGCAACCGCCTGCTTGAACTGGACTGATCTGCTGGCCGTAGCGCGCTTGCCGGCAGCGCGGTAGGATAGCGCCATGAAGCACCCAGACTACCCCGGCGTTTCCTCAATGGTCACGCGCCACGGCAAGCAGCGCTGGCGCCTGCGCCGTAGCGGCTGGAAGGACGTCATGCTTCCCGGCGAGCCGCACACGCCGGATTTCGACGAGGTTTATTTCTCCGCGATCGAAGGGCGGACTGCCGATGTGGTGGCGCTGCCGAGTGTCGTCAGCCCGAAAAGCATGAAGGCTGCGTATCGCCTGCTGCGCATGGGCGAAGAGTGGAAAGCTCTCGATGAAAAGAGCCGCACCCGCTACAGCCAGACGATCGAGCGCATCTTCGCCTTCACCACCAGCGGTGGCAGGCTGAAGGTCGGCGACCAGCCGATGCAGGATCTCAAGCGCTCTGTCGCCAAGGCCATCCTGGCGAAATTCAGCGCGACCCCGCACATGGAGCGAATCGCCCTCGTCTGCCTGCGAAAGCTCGTGCTGGTGGCGATCGACGAGGAATGGATCGAGACCGATCCGACCTACAAGATCGGGCGCAATCCGAAGACGGACGGCCACCGAGCCTGGACACCCGAGGTGATGACGAAATACGAAAAGCGCTGGCCGGTCGGCACGCGCCAGCGCACAGCCTATGCGCTGGCGCTATGGCTGGGCAACCGCGCCAGCGACGTCACCCGCCTGCGCTGGAGCCACTATACGACCAAGCACGTCGTCGAGAACGGGGAGGTGCGCGCCGTCGACGGATTCGAGTTCGTGCAGTTCAAGGGCCGCAAGATCAAAGGCGGCCGGCGCATCTTCCTGCCCATGACGCCGATGCTGGAGCGGGAGCTGGCCACCTTGTCGCGCGACACCGAGACGGTGCTGGTCACTTCGCGCGGCGGCGCCTACACGGATGCGTCTCTCAGCACGCGCATGGCCGGCTGGTGCGCGGACGCGGGCATCGAGCCCGGCTATACCATGCACGGACTGCGCAAGGCTTTGGGCGTCAAGCTTGCCGAGGCGGACGCCTCGACGCGCCAACTGATGGAGGCGCTCGGGCACAACAACATCGCCTATGCCGAGCTCTACAGCCGCGAGGCGTCTCAGATCCGGCTCGCCGTGCAGGCCATGGATAAGGTCACGAAACTGGAGGCAATAAAACCTCGCCTGACAGTGCTGAAATAAGCTTGGAACCCTCAATCTGGAACCCTTTGGAAACCCCCATCTAACGCCATGAATTCTTTGCATATTGCTGAAAAAAGCGGTGACTTCACCGAAAGCACCGAGCCGTTCCGGCTTTTCGCGGAGTGGCTGGAGGACGCAACGAAGAGCGAGGTCAACGATCCGAACGGGGTGGCGCTGGCGACCGTCGACGCCGACGGCCTGCCGGATGTGCGCATGGTGCTGCTAAAAGGTTTCGACGAGCGTGGCTTCGTCTTCTACACCAATTTCGAGAGCGCCAAGGGCCGCGAGATCCTCGGAAATATGAAGGCGGCGATGTGTTTCCATTGGAAGTCGCTCCGGCGGCAGGTGCGCCTCCGCGGCCCGGTCGAGATCGTCTCCGACGCGGAAGCGGACGACTATTATGCAACGCGCCCGCGCGGCAGCCGCATCGGCGCCTGGGCCTCGAAACAGTCGCGGCCGCTGGAAAGCCGTTTCGCGCTGGAAAAGGCGGTGGCCGAATACACGGCGAAATATGCGATCGGCAATATCCCGCGACCGAAACACTGGTCGGGCTTCCGCATCATGCCCGTGCAGATCGAGTTCTGGCACGACCGTCCGTTCCGCCTGCACGACCGCGTGGTTTTCGCGCGCGACGGCGAGGGCTGGGGCAAGACGCGGCTTTATCCGTGAATTGCGCCGTTCCGTGATCGATGCACGGAGACAGGCTGACTGGCAGGGGCTATGCGTTGCGGCGCATCAGCCAGCGGCCCGCGGCGATGAGCGCGAAGGCGAGCAGCGGCCAGACCGCCCAGAACTCGCCCTGCCACGACGCCAGGTTTATGCCGGTGATGAACAGGCCCATGACAAGCAGGACGGCATGGGTGCGGCCGAATCGCGTGGTGCGGCGCGCCCAGTCTAGGCCGGCGATCAGGGCGAACACGAGGAGCGGCCAGCGCGCCCAGAACACCTGCGGCGAGGCGATGAGGTTGATCGCGACCAAGGCGGCGGCGATCACGACCAGGCTTGCCTGCTTGCGGTCGAGGCGAAGACCCAGCACGTTGAGGCGTGACGAGGAAGCCTGCTGCCCGGCCAAGGCCGACGGCCGCACCGCGCTTTCGGCTCCCTGCCGGCCCCAGTTTGCCGCCTGCGCAGCCGACGCCGGCTCGCCGACGCGCACCGCGTAGCTCGGTATCGCTTCGTCGATGTTCTTGACCGAGAGGTTGCCGAGGAATTCGAAAGCGACCGGCATCTTGTTGCGCACCTGGTCGTAGACGGTGTTGGAGATCAGGATGCCGCCCGGCCGCGCCTCGCCCTGGAGACGCGCGGCGATGTTGACGCCGTCGCCATAGATGTCGGCGCCGTCGACGATCACATCGCCGAGATTGATGCCGATGCGGAAGAACATACGCTCCCCGTCGGGACGGCCGGCATTGTTGGTGGCGAGTTCGTTCTGCACGTCGACGGCGGCCCGCACCGCCGCCACGACACTCGGGAACTCGGCGATGACGCCGTCGCCCCAGGTGTTGACGACGCGCCCGCCATGCCCCGCGATGAGGCGCGCCATGGCGTCGCGATAGACCTTGAGCGTGGCGAAAGTGCCTTCCTCGTCGACCTCCATCAGCCGGGAAAAGCCTTGCACGTCGGCGGAAAAGACTGTGGTCAGCTTGCGGTTGGCAGTCTCCATCGCCTCGCATCCTCTTTTCGCGCGCCCGCGCGACCCGCCGTCTCATACAAGTTAGGCGCTCCGGGAGCGGCGTTCAACGGGTCCGGTCGCCTTGACGGGAACGGCATACGGCATCGTTCTCCGACCGGCGATCAAGACGCCGACAATGCGCGGGGGCTCCTGACGCCTTGGCCGCGCTCCGCCTCCACCATCGTTCCGGATTACAGAGATTTAATGGCAACCCCCGGCCTTCGGCGCCGTTGATTCCAGTGCTCCCTAACGAGCATATGATTCATGAGGTTCGAAATGAAAAAGCTTCTGTGCATGGCTGGCGCGGCGGCGATGGCGCTCGCCGCAATGGCCGCGACCGCACCGGCAAACGCGATGCCCGCCCCGGCTCTCTCCAGCGGTCAAGCCGGCATGATCGATGTCGATTATCACGGCGGCGGCTGGCATGGCGGTGGAGGCTGGCACGGCGGAGGCTGGCATGGCGGCGGGTGGGGTCATCCCTACTACCACCACGGCGGTTATGGCGGCTGGTGGATTCCGCCGGCAGCCGGGTTCGTGACCGGCGCCATCATCGGCAACGCGATTGCCCAGCCGCCGGTCTACTATGAACACGTCGCGCCGGTCGGCAACGCGCATGTGCGCTGGTGCTACGCGCACCACCGGAACTACAACCCCTACAACAACACGTTCCGCGACGGTTACGGCTATCGCCACGTCTGCTACGCACCGGTGTGACGGACGCGACACGCGGCCCGTAGCCTGACGGGCGCGAAAGTCCCATAGCCATGCGATATCCTCGGCCGCACAAGAGATGCGGCCGACCTGGGTGTTCAAAAGTCAGCCCGCCTTCTTGCGCGACAGGAAGGCGGCGAAGGCGTTGCGTGCCTCGTCGGACTTCAGCCTGGCGCGAAAATGCTCGTTCTCCTCGCCGATGCGGGCGACGACGGCCTCGCGCGGGCCGCGCATCAGGTCGCGGGCAATCCTCAGCGCTTCCGGCGGCTTGGCCGCGATCTTTTCCGCAATGACCAGCGTCTCGGCCTCCAGCCGGTCCTCCGGCACGACCGCATGGATCAGGCCGGCGGCTAACGCGCGTTCGGCGGAAAGCGGCTCGCCGAGGCAAAGCAGGGCGAAGGCACGCTGATGGCCGAGCAAATTTGGCGCGAGCAGGCTGGATGCCGCCTCGGGGACAAGGCCCAGATCGACAAAGGGCGTGTGGAAGGCCGTGCGCGGCGTGGCGAGCGTGATGTCGCAGTGAAAATTCAACGTCGCGCCGATGCCGACGGCGATGCCGTCGACGCCGGAAACCATGGGTTTTTGCACCCGGGCCAGGACGAGGAGAAAATCCCAGACTTCCGTGCCACCGTCGCCGCCCATGGCCACCGCCATGAAATCGGCAAGGTCGTTGCCGGCCGAAAAGGCGCCGGGCACGCCGAGGAAGACGTGGACGCGCACCGCGGGATCCGCGTCGCCGGCGGCGAGCGCCGCCGACACTGCACCGTACATGGCGCGGGTGATGGCGTTCTTCTTGTCTGGCCGGTTCAGGCGGATGACCTGTATCGCGCCGCGCCGTTCGATCAGGACATGGTCGGTCATGGGTTCTTCTCCGGCTCAGGCGAAAAGCGCCTTGGCGGCGGCTTCCAGGCTCGCCCCGCCCTCAAGCGTGCGCTCGCGCAGCGCGACGCTCTCGCCCGCGAGATTTTCGGCGAAGAACCGGCAGAGCGCGATGCGCTGGGGCGCGGTAGAGGCGACGGCCGCCCGCGCCAGGAAGGCGCCGCCCGACGCCAATGCGAACAGTCTTAGATAGGGCGTGGCCCCGGCCAAAGCCGCATGCTGCCGCCCGTCCGCCAGCATGGCGAGGAGATCGTCGGTCGCGGCGGCGAGTTCATCGATTGCCGCTGCGAGCTTTTCGGCGCTGCGCCCAAAGCCGCCGAGGTTGGATTTTCGGAGCGCTTCGATATCCGCGCGCAGTTCGGCGATGTAGCCGCGCACATGCTCGCCGCCCGACTGCGGCAGTTTTCGCGTGACGAGGTCGATCGCCTGGATGCCGTTGGTGCCCTCGTAGATCGGCGCGATGCGGGCATCGCGCAGCAGGGCCGCAGCGCCCGTCTCCTCGATGAAACCCATGCCGCCATGCACTTGCACGCCGAGGGAGGCGACATCGACGCCAATATCGGTGGAGAATGCCTTGGCCACGGGGGTCAAAAGGTTGGCGCGCTCCTGCCAGAAGGAAGCTTTTTCGCCACCGGCCCGCGCCATGTCGATGGCGTGGGCGCAGGAATAGCTGATGGCGCGGGCAATGCGGGTCAGCGCCTGCATGGTCAGGAGATTGCGCTGCACGTCTGGATGATGGACGATCGGCGCCATGCCTTCGCCCGCAAAGGTCGCGGCCTTGCCCTGCCGGCGCTCATTGGCATAGGCGAGCGCCTTCTGGAACGCCGCCTCCGCGACGGCCACGCCCTGCATGCCGACGGCGAGACGGGCGTTGTTCATCATGGTGAACATGCAGGCGAGACCCTTGTTCTCCTCGCCGACAAGCCAGCCGACCGCGCCCGGTTCCCGGTCTTTTGCAAAACCGTCGCCATAGATCATGGTGCAGGTGGGCGAGGCGTGGATGCCGAGCTTGTGCTCGATCGAGGAACAGAACACATCGTTGCGCGCGCCAAGCGACCCGTCTTCGTTGACCAATAATTTCGGCACGAGGAACAGAGAAATCCCGCGCGTGCCGGCCGGCGCGTCGGGCAGCCGCGCCAGGACGAGATGCACGATGTTGTCGGTAAAATCGTGCTCGCCATAGGTGATGAAGATTTTCTGGCCGAAGATGCGGTAGGTGCCGTCGCCGGCGCGCTCGGCGCGGGCGCGCAAGGCGGCAAGGTCGGAACCGGCCTGCGGCTCGGTGAGGTTCATCGTCCCCATCCAGGCGCCCGACACAAGCTTTTCCAGATATTTGGCCCGCAGTTCCGGCGAGGCGTGCCTGTGCAGCGCTTCCACCGCTCCCATGGTCAGCGTCGGGCCGATGCCGAAGGCCATGGAGCCGGAGTTCCACATCTCGATCGCCGCGACCGCCAGCATGGTGGGCAGGCCCTGGCCGCCGAACTCGACCGGACCGGAGAGCGCGTTCCAGCCGCCGTCGATCCAGCGACGGTAGAGTTCCTTCCAGCCGTCGGGCATGCGCACGGAGGAGCCTTCAAGCACCGCGCCCTGCCGGTCGCCCAGGGCACGCAAGGGCGCCACCTCGTCCGTGGCGAAGCGGCCGGCTTCAGCCAGCACGGCATCGGCCACGTCCTCCGACAGGTCGCCCAGCGAGCCCGCATCGAGCGCCGCCTTCAGGCCCGCCACATGCTTCAGCGTGAAGGCAATCTCGTCGACAGGCGCGCGGTACATCTGAGGTCCCTCCTCGCGGGACGCGGAGGCCCCAACGCTTTTCCGATAGGTTCTTTTGACGTAAACGTCAATTGAGGAGGCTCGGCAGCGGCGGCATTCTGCGCTAAGGGAGAGGCTGTTCCCATCCGATCGACCGAGGCCGCCTAGAAATGCTAGCCAGACCCGAAACCCGCCGCTGCATCGAGTGCGGCCTGCCCTTCACCATGCCGGGCTTCAACTATCACCACGGCCAGATCGAGAACGGTGCGGCCTATTGGACCGATCGCGGCATATTGTGTTCGCCGGCGTGTTCGCTCACGCATTTCAAGCGGCGCGAGGCGGAGGGGACGCTGCCGGCCGCGCCGGCACCGGATCCGTTTGGGTTCGGGCGGTGAGGCGAGAAACCAGACCGATGTCTATGTACAATTATCTCTTGCTGCTCATTCCCGTCATCGGCCTGGCCGGTCAGGTGGCTGCCTTGCGATGGCGGAAAGCGGCTCCCGGCAGTTAAACCCTATCCATCCTATAATCGAAACAGGTTCGCCAAAATTCGCGGCCGAGCCGGCGTAAATGCCGGGGACAGTTTACTTTTTTCGGCCCGCGCGACCTCTGGACTGCCGCGGCCTTTCTGCCGAAAAAAGTAAACTGTCCCCTGCGCTTCCCCTTCGAGCATCGACAACGCGCGAACGGTTTTCGGGTTGTCGGGTAGAGCGGGTAAAACTGTCGCCTGCCGCTTCACTTCGAGCGTCGATCCGATGCGAACCGACGTCAGATGATCGGGCAGACTGGTCGGTGACTGCGAACGGATTTCGCCATATCGCAGCGGAAGCCCGTGTCCGGCTCGTCAAAGAAACGGCTTCACCTTATCGCCCGGCCGCGCCAGCACCGTGCCCTTCGGCGTCACCACGATCGGCCGGTTGATCAGGATCGGGTTGTTCAGCATGAAATCGACGATCTGGTCGTCGGTCCATTTCGGATCGGCGAGGTTGAGCTTCTCATAGATCTTTTCGTTCTGGCGCAGCAGGTTGCGCGGCTTGATGCCGAGCGCGGCAATCAATTCCCCAAGTTTTTCGCGGGTCGGCGGCGTCACCAGATATTCGATGACCGTCGGCTCGATGCCGGCCTGCCGGATCAGGTCGAGCGCCTGGATGGACGAGTTGCATTTCGGGTGATGATAGATCGTGACGCTCATGCGTTCTTCTCCCTTTCGATGGCGCGAAAACCGATGTCGCGGCGGCAGAATCCGTTGGGCCAGTCGATTGCGTCGACGCCTTCATAGGCGCGGGCCTGCGCCTCGGTGACGGTTTTGCCGGTCGCGGTGACGTTGAGCACGCGGCCGCCATTGGCGACGATTTTGCCATCCTTCTCGGCGGTGCCGGCGTGAAACACCTCGACGCCCTCGGGGACGCGCTCCAGTCCGGAAATCGAGCTGCCGCGTTCCGGCGTGCCGGGATAACCCTTTGCCGCCATCACCACGGTGAGCGCCGCGTCATCGCGCCAGCGCGCCGACATATGCGAAAGCTGGCCGTCCGCCGCCGCCGACAGCAGGACGAGCAGATCGTCCTTCAGCCGCAGCATCAGCACCTGGCATTCCGGATCGCCGAAGCGGACATTGTATTCGATGAGTTTGGGCCCGTCGGCGGTGATCATCAGGCCGGCGAACAGCACGCCGGAAAACGGCGCGCCGAGTTCTGCCATGCCGCGCATGGTCGGCTCGATTATCTCTCGCATGGTGCGCTCGACCATTTCCGGCGTCATCACCGGCGCCGGCGAATAGGCGCCCATGCCGCCGGTGTTGGGGCCGGTGTCGCCCTCGCCCACCCGCTTGTGGTCCTGGGCTGTGCCGAAGGGCAGCGCGGTCACGCCGTCGCACAGGCAGAAAAAACTCGCCTCCTCGCCGGTCAGAAATTCCTCGACGACGACCTCGGCGCCGGCCGCGCCGAAACTGCCGTCGAAGCAGGCGGCGACCGCTTCCAGCGCTTCCTCGACCGTCATCGCCACCGTCACGCCCTTGCCGGCGGCGAGCCCGTCGGCCTTGACGACGATCGGAGCGCCCTGCTGGCGCACATAGGCGGCGGCGTCATCAGCATTGCCGAAGCGGCCGTAGGCGGCAGTCGGTATGTCTTTTCGCGCGCACAGATCCTTGGTGAAACCCTTCGACCCTTCCAGTTGCGCCGCCGCTTCCGAGGGGCCGAAGACGCGGATGCCGGCGGCGCGCAGGTCGTCGGCGAGGCCGGCCACCAGCGGCGCTTCGGGGCCGACGACCACAAGATCAATGGCCTTATCCTGGCAGAAGCTGGCAACCGCCGCATGGTCGCCAATGTCGAGCGCGACAATTTCGGCTTCTTTCGCGATGCCGGGATTGCCCGGCGCGGCAAAAAGCTTGGTCAGCATCGGCGAGGCGGCAAGTTTCCAAGCCAGCGCATGCTCGCGGCCGCCGGAGCCGATCAGAAGAACATTCATGCGCAAAATTCCCGATTCCGTTCGCCAGAACCCGCTACCGCCTCGGCATGGGCGCGGCAAGGCGTCAAATTGTGCTAGACGGCGACCATCACTATGAAATCGAAGGGAAGATGACTCATGGCGCATGTCAGGAAGGGGCACCTTGTGCCGCCGCCGGAATGGTGGAAGCACCTGCGCTGGGTCAAGCGCCGGTTCTGGAGGGTGCATCGCCGCGCCGAAAGGAAACTGACGGCACGGGAAGCCGGAGCTTGAAAAAAATGGAAACCATCCAGTCCCGTTCCGGCCAGGGCCGGGTCGCCGATGCGCCGAGCCGGCATTGGGTCTACCGCCTGCTGCCGCGCGGGCTGTGGCCTTACGCGCAACTGGCGCGGTGGGACCGGCCGATCGGCTGGCAATTGCTGCTGTTGCCGTGCTGGTGGTCCGCGGCACTGGCCGCCGTCGCTTACGCGCGGCCGGGCGACACGCTCATGAGCCTGCTGCCGTCGCCGTGGGTACTGTTCCTGTTCCTCGCCGGCGCGATTGCCATGCGCGGGGCAGGCTGCACCTATAACGACATCGTCGACGAGGAGATCGACTCACAAGTCGAGCGCACACGCTCGCGGCCCCTCCCCTCGGGCCAGGTCAGCCGCAGGCAGGCTTGGGTTTTCCTGATCATGCAGGCGCTTGTCGGATTGGTCGTGCTGCTGCAGTTCGACAGTTTTGCCATCCTCGTCGGCCTCTGCTCGCTGGTGGTGGTGGCCGCCTATCCGTTCATGAAGAGAATCACCGACTGGCCGCAACTGGTGCTGGGGCTTGCGTTTTCCTGGGGCGCGCTGATGGGCTGGGCGGCCGAGTTCGGAGACATAGATGGCCCGGCGATCCTGCTCTACGCCGGCTCGATCCTGTGGGTGATCGGCTACGACACGATCTACGCGCATCAGGACAAGGAGGACGACGCGCTGGTCGGGGTGCGCTCGACGGCGCGGCTGTTTGGCGAGAACACCAAGGCGTGGCTGACCGGCCTCTATGCCGGGGCGCTGGCCTGTTTCGCGCTTGCCTTCGCCGCCGCGGAAGCCCCGCTGCCGGCGCTGGCCGGGCTGGTCGCGGCCGGCGCGCATATGGCGCGGCAGGTCTGGGTGCTGGATATCGACGATCCGAAACAGTGCCTGGCGCTGTTCCATTCGAACAAGGTCGTCGGGCTGCTGATCTTTCTCGGCCTGATCGGCGGCGCTGTGTGGATCGCACTGAAGCCGGCCGTCGGACCCTGATCGCGTCCGCTCAGTTCTGTGCGACGATCTCCTCGCCCTCGACCACTAGCCGCAGGCCGAGATCGCCGGTGCGGCGGCGCATGAGGAAGCGCGGCCGGCGCTCTCTGGTCGGCCTGCCCTGGCGCCGCGCCTGCGGCGGCATCGGGCGGATCGCCTTGCCGAGCGACTCTTCGAGCGGACGGGCGACGCCATCGGCCTCGACCAGCAGCATGGGCAGGCCGTAGGCCTCCGACCACGCGCGCCAGTCGGCCGCCACGTCGTCAAGATCCTCGGCCACCAGCAGCGGAACCGACAGCATCGGATCGCGGTGCATCAGTTCCAGCGTCACCGTGACGTTGCCGCGGTCGTCCTCGATGGCGCGCGCCGCCACCCCGCGGAAAGCGCGCGCCGGCAGGGCGACCGTCACCGGAAGGCCGCTCCTGTCGAGGACGCGGCGCAGAACGGCGCCGCGATGGTCGATCGTGAAAGTGACATCGCCGAAGTCGTCGCGTGTCGCATAGCTCACCACCTGCGGCAGGCGGGAAGGGTCGAGGCGCATATTGCGTCCCGCCCAGACTGGCTTCAGCCCGGTGCTCATTTGCCGTCTCCTGTTACTCCCGAGAGCCGGTGTTCCGGTCTCCCTGCCCCGGTTTTCCCCGGGCTCTTTATGGGAATGACAATACGCGGCAGCCTTATCGGCCCGCTTAAGGAATTGGGTTAAATTTTCGCTGATCCGCCCGATGGTTAGCGGAATGCAACCGTAGGGAAGGATTTGGAAAGAGGGATCAAGAAGGGGTAAATCGGCGCGGTGTAGCGCGCAAAATCAAATCGCACAGTGCGCAACTTCAGTTGGCACCGCTTTGCGCTAAATCCTATTGACCAACGTTATCTCACCACCGGTACGGACCCCAGCCTCCCAATCAAACCGGATAGGCACCCGACTCTCGTTCCGATTTTTGATCGTAATCGCCTCCGGTCGATACATGCCTGCGGGTGAAGAATCGCTTCGCATGGATAGAGAAAGGGCCACAAGTCCAAAACCAAACCGCCCCCGGCTATTGTCCTGTCCCCGGCGTTCAGATGCGGAGCAAACTCGATATTGGAGGGGGTTAGGACTTTCAGTGGGGACTCCGTTACATACAGGCCCTCCGGCCAACCAGGCCGTAGCCGTAGTCATCCTCGCTGCCGTGGTGGGATGTATCGAGGTAGAACGGCGTCTCCGGCCTGTCGAACCGGTCGCTGAAGGCCGGCCAGTCCAAATAATCTATGACGACACGGGCGAGTTGCATGTGACCCTCTTCGAGCCGACGCTCGCCAAACCCATCATCCCGCGAACCGCGCCTAGCGGATGCTTCTGAGAGTCTACCCGCCACCGACCAGAGATTTTCCGCTTCACCCGTTCATTCCGGCAGGCCCGCCTTTCGAAACCCATCGACAAAATGCTCTCCCACGGCGGCATCACGCAGGGGCTGCGAACTTGTCCAATGGCCGATCGTGAAATGCGGGTGGGACACCAGGAACATCTCCGCCTCCCGCGCGGCCTCGTCGAGCTGGCCGAGTTGCGCCAGGCTCGCGGCAAGAAATTTGCGCGAGTTGGTGCGGTAGGTCTCTTCGAGGCGCAGCGTGGCGGCCGCGGCCTCGTAGTCGCGGGCGGCGTATTGGGCCTGGCCGAGGTGGCATAGATACCAGCAGGCGGGATACGGGTTCAGCCGCAGCGCCTTTTCGATCTGCTCCCGGCTCTCCGAAATCCGGCCGCTGAGTACCGACATGTCCGACAAGGCGGCCCAGGTGTCGGCGTGGTTCGGGTCGATCTCCAGCGCTCTCGCGAAGGCGGCATCCGAATCCGGCCAGCGCCTTTCATAGGCCAGAATGGTGCCGAGGAAGTAAAAACTGCCGGCGTCGTTGGGGTCCAGCGCGACGGCCCTTTCCGCCAACTCCACCGCCAGCGCCCGGTTCGGGTCCTCCGGCTCGCCGAAATGCGTCCAGGCCAGCCAGCGGTTGTAGGCAAGCAAAGCGTGCGCCTCGGCATAGGACGGATCGAGGTCTACCGCCCTCTTGAGCAGAAGATAGGCCTCGCGCGCCGTCTGCGGCGACTCCTCGGTGAGCACGCGGGCGCGCACGCAAAGGTCGTGGGCGTCGAGGTTTTGCGGCCTCTTGCGTGGTGCCGGCGCGGTCAGCCGGCCGACGAGGGCCTCGACGATCCTGGCCGTCACCTCGTCCTGGACCGCGAAAATATCCTCGAGGGTGCGGTCGAAGCGCTCCGCCCACAAATGCTCGCCGGCCGCCGCGTTGATGAGCTGGGCGTTGATGCGCACGCGGCCGGCGGCGCGGCGCGCGCTGCCCTCCAGCAGGTACTGGACGCCAAGCTCCTGCGAGACCTGGCGCGCGTCGACGGCCCTGCCCTTGTAGGCAAAGACCGAATTGCGGGCGATGACGAACAGGCCGGCATTCCGCGACAGGTCGGTGATCAGGTCCTCGGTCAATCCGTCGGCGAAGGATTCGTGCTCAGGGTCGTCGCTCATGCTGAGGAAAGGCAGGACGGCGATCGAGGGTTTGACCGGCAGCGGCAAAGGAACGGCGGGCGCGGCCGCAGCGGCCGGGGCGGCCGAGCGAGGTGTCGGCGCAGCGGCCGGACGGGCTCGGGCAGACTGCCATGCCGCGCGCAAGGGCGCGAAGTCGAGACCCTCGGCTTCGAACAGTCTCGCGGTCGCCGACAGGTGCTCTTCCGCTTCACGGATGCGGTTTTCGGCAGCCAGCGCCTTCAGCAGGGCCTCGTGAGGGAGCGGATCGAAGGGGGTTAGCTGCAGCCACCGGTCGAGATAGATTTTCGCCTCCTCGTCAGGGAGGCGTTTTGTGAGATGTTCCAGAAGGCCGGCATGGAGATCGCGAAAACGGCGCCGCTGCGCGACGAGCCAGCCCTCGAAGGCCGGGCTGCGGTCGATCTCCAGGCCCGCCAGAAAATCGCCGGCGATCAGGTCGGCCAGTGCCTTCAGCTTCTCCGGAGAACAAGCGTCGAAACCACGCTGTGCCGCGGCGGCGACGGCGGCCGCGTCCACGAAGCAATCGGACAGATCGAGACGCACCGCATCGCCTTGCGCCTGGACCCGGCGCCGGCCTTGCCCGTCGACCAGGCCCCTGATCTTGCTCAGGCACCAGCGCAGCTCGCCGCGCGGATCATTTGGAAGGTCCCACAATAGGTCGCAGAGCTGACTGCGCGTCGCGGGATGCGGCGACAGGGCGAGATAGGCAAGCAGCGCACGCGCCTTGCGGGACGCCGGCAATGCCTGAGTGATGCCGTCCTGGCGGATAACCAGCGGGCCGAAAAAACGTATCTCAAGCGACAGACCCGTTTCGTCCGGGCGTAGCCCGTTCGATTCAATGGGTTTTTCCACGCTCTCTCCCACGCTCTCTTCCACGGCTCGCCTTTAGACCACTGACTGAAGGAACGGCGCCGTTTGCGCCAAACCCGCAATCCGCCTCGGAACGCGAAGGCGGCACCATAACATCTGGATAAGCTGCGCGTCCTCCCAACGCGCGGCTCGGTAGAGGAGTCGGATGGCTTCGTTGCGAGGTCATGCCCCAAAGGTTGGAAGGCACCACGCACACACGAGCAACTTCGACCCTCGCAGTCGGCCGGCACAAAACCTCAGGGCGAATGCCGGCTTCTATCTGCAACCTTCAACACAAACAACATCAGGATACTACCATGACGACTTACACCATTGATGAAAACCAGAATACGATCAGTGCCGGCAACGGCACCGATATCTTCCAGGGCACCGCTGGCGGCAATGACAGCCTGCGCGGCAATGGCGGCAGCGACCTGTTCATGATCGAGACCGGCCAGACCGGCCTGATCGATGGTGGCGCGGGTTATGACCTGGTCCACCTGCAGGGCGCCGGCTACAACGTGCTCGACGAAGGGCTGACCCTTGTCGGCGTCGACGAAATGATCGTGGACTCGACCAACCTCACGGCCAGCATCGCGCAGCTCAAGGACGTCACCCATTTCGGCGTGAACAACGAGAACGACAGCTTCTACTTCTTCCTGCAGGGCGCGGGCGGAACACTCGACTTCTCGAAGAGCTTCACCGAGCCGCTGCAGTTGAACATCGAAGCCACGATGGCGACGTCGCGCGTCGTGCTTACCGGCAATGACGGCAAGAACGAGATGATCGGCTCCGACTTCAACGACTGGATGCACGGCCGCGGCGGCAACGACACCATGTATGGCGGCGCCGGCAGCGACGTCATCAATGCCGGGCTCGGCCGCGACACGATGTATGGCGACGACGGCAAGGACGCCTTCGTGTTCGACACAGCCGTGGCATCGACCAATGTCGACCACCTCGGCGACTTCCGCCCGCAGGACGACTCGATCCGCCTCGACGACTCCGTCTTCCAGTGGACCGGCCAGGCGCTCGGCACGATCAAGCAGAGCGAGTTCAAGGTGATCGGCAACGGCCAGGCCATCGATGCCGACGACCACATCCTCTACAACCAGAACACCGGCGCCATCTACTACGACGCGGACGGCGCCGGCGGCAAATCCGCCCAGTTGTTTGCGATCGCCGACAATTTCTCCGGCGACGTTCCGATCCTGACCTACCAGGATTTTATCATCATCTGAGCGGATCGCTCGAAAGGGCGGCGCGACCCCGTCCCGCGCCGCCTTTCCGACGAAGCGGAACGGCCATGCAATCCCGTGCATGGCCGTTCCGTTATGTTCATACAGGAACCGCTCGCATGACCCGGCGTTGAGGCGCAAAGGAGATTTTCGCCATGCGCTCCATGCCGCCCCGGCCGTTTCCAGACCCGGATCCGGCTCCCGATCCGATGCCATCACCCGTTCCGCCGACCGGGCCTATTCCCGTACCGCCAGTGCGGTAGGATGGCCGGCCGCCCATCCGAATGATGGCGCGCCAGGCTTCAGATCACCTTGCCCGGGTTCATGATGCCGGCGGGATCGAAGACCGCCTTGATCCGCCGCATCAGATCGAGGCCGACCGGCGGGGCGGTGGCGGCGAGTTCGTCGCGCTTCAACTGGCCGATGCCGTGTTCGGCCGAGATCGAGCCGTTGAGGTCGCGGACGATGTCGTGCACCGCCTTGTTCATTGGCCGATAGAGCGCGAGGTACGCCGCTGGGTCGGCGCCCACCGGCTGGGACACATTGTAGTGAAGATTGCCGTCGCCCATGTGGCCGAAGCAGACGACGCGGGCTCCCGCGCAGACATGCTCGACGGCGACGGCGGCGCGCTCGATAAATACGGGCACAGAGGCGACCGGTATGGAGATGTCGTGCTTGATCGAGCCGCCCTCGGGTTTCTGCGAATCGGAAATGTCCTCCCGCAGTTTCCAGAAGGCATTCTGCTGGGCGAGGCTTTCGGCGATGACCGCGTCGCCGACAAGCCCAGCCTCCAGCCCCTCGCCGAGGATCTCCTCCATGGTGGCGCGGGCATCCTCGGCCGAGCGGCCCGACGAGATCTCCGTCAGCACCAGCCACGGCCAGTCGCCGGCAAGCGGCGCCTGCGAGCCCGGCAGATGTTTGAGCACGAATTCGATCGGCCGTTTGCCGATCAGCTCGAAGGCGGTGAGCCCGGCGCCGGCACGGTCGAGCGCACGGCTGAACAGGTCGAGCGCCGCCCGCGGCGAGGCAAGCCCGGCAATCGCCACCTCGCGGCCGCGGGGTTTCGGAAAGAGTTTCAGCACGGCGGCGGTGATGACGCCGAGCGTACCTTCGGCGCCGACGAAAAGATTCTTCAGGTCGTAGCCGGTGTTGTCCTTCTTCAGTTTGCGCAGATCGTCGAAAACCTCGCCGGTGGGCAGCACGATTTCGACGCCGAGGCAGAGTTCGCGCGCATTACCGTAGGCCAGCACCGCCGTACCGCCGGCATTGGTCGATAAAGTGCCGCCGATCTCGCAGGAGCCCTGCGAAGCAAGCGACAGCGGGAACAGCCGCTCGGCATTTTCGGCCGCGTCGTGCAGCGACTGCAGGATGACGCCGGCCTCGGCGGTGATGGTGTTGGACAGCGTATCGATCTCGCGGATGCGGTTCAGCCGCGACAGCGACAGCACGAGCTGGCGACCGCTGCGATCCGGCATACCGCCGCCGACCAAGCCGGTGTTGCCGCCTTGCGGGACGATCGCGGTGCCGGTCTCTGTGGCGAGTTTCAGGACGCGGCTGACCTCCTCGACGCTGCCGGGGCGCAGCACCAGCGGCGAGATGCCGGGATAAAGTCCGCGCCGCTCGGTGACATAGGTTTCAATGTCAACTTCGGCGCGCAGCACATGATGCTCGCCGACGATGGCGGCGAAACGGTCGAGCAAAGCGGCGAAAGCGGCATCGTCTGCGGCAGGCATCGTGTCAGTCCCCGTTCATGTCATGGCGTCGCGCGGCGCAGCAGCCCGCCTCAAACGGTCGTTGATCGCCTCGCCGAGCCCGTCGAAGGGAATGGGCTCGACGGCGATGGTGGCGACACTTGAACGGTCTAGGTGCTTGAGGAAGGAGAAGAGATTTGCGGCAGCCTCGCGCAGATCGCCGCCTTCGGAGAGGTTTTGCACTGCGGCCGCATTCCCGGCGCCCGACGCCCGAACGGGGCCGAAAGCGAGCAGCGCCTCTCCGTCATAGACCTCCCGCGCATCGAGGCGCACCGCCGCGCCAGGGGCATAGTGGGATGTCATCATGCCGGGCGCCTCGATCGGCGCGTCGCCAGCGCGCTCGACCGTGACACCGGCGGCTTGTTCGATCTCTTCCGCCGTGACGCCACCCGGCCGCAGCAGGCGCAGCTTTCCGCCGTCGACTTTGAGGATCGTCGATTCAACGCCCACCGGCGTCGGCCCGCCATCGACCACGAGGCGAATGCGGTCGCCCAGATCTTCCGCGACGGCGGCCGCCGTGGTGGCGCTGACGCGGCCGGAACGGTTGGCGCTCGGAGCGGCCAGCGGGCGGCCGAGAGCTTCGATCAGGCCGGAGGCAAAACCGCGCGGCATGCGTAGCGCGATGGTATCCAGTCCTGCAGTCACCAGAGGATGGATGCCGAACGCTTCGCGCAACGGCAGGACAAGTGTCAGCGGTCCCGGCCAGAATTTTTCCGCCAGCCGTGCCGATAGCGGATCGAAGAGGGCGAAGTTTTCCGCCATCGCCATCGACGCGACATGGGCGATCAGCGGGTTGAAGCGCGGCCGGCCCTTTGCCTCGAAGATGCGCGCCACCGCCTGGCCGCTGGTGGCGTCGCCGGCAAGCCCGTAGACCGTCTCGGTCGGGATGGCCACCACCTCGCCGGCGGCAAGCAGCGCCAGCGCGGCGTCCAGCGCCTGGTCCGCCGGTTTCACCTCAGCCACCAAATGTTAACCCTTTCGCCAAATTAGCCTCATCAATCATGGCTTTGACCGCTTCATGAGCTTTTGTTCAACCGGTCGATGTCATTACACGAGCATTCAGGCATCGACTTCGACCGGCATAAAGTCAATCGAAGGATTTCCGGGGACCGGCCTTGCGGCTGAAAATAACAACACTGGCGTTTCTGACGGCGACAAGCGGCGCGGCCGATGCCTCGTCCTTCGCCTTTGTCGCGCCGCCCTCGGCCGGCCAGTCCCCCTCGATCACCGAAATCGGACTGCCGAGGCCGACTTCACCGAGGCAGCCGGACGTGGCGGCGGCGCAACCCGACAGCAAGGGCGCTGCACTGGCGCCGCTCACCGACCCGCTTCCTCAGGCGCCCGCCGCGCCGACAAAATTCCTGGCCATCAGCCCCTCCGTCGTGGCCGTCGAAAACGCCATGCCGCCGGTGACCTCCGAAAAGGTCGCGGCGATCGGCCGTCCGCACCTGGCCCCCCAGCCAAAGCCGCTGGTGATCCGCGGCGGCATCGCCGGCGATGCCTTCACCCAGCGCGCCGAACCGGTGGTCGTGCCGCAGGCCGCGGCGAACGACGGCAAGGCCGACACGCCGCGCCAGAACAAGCGCGAGAACCGCAGAAAACGGGAAGCGCCGCAGCAGCCGACGCCAGCAGCGCCGGCCCCGGCGAAGTCGACGCGGCAATTCGCGGTGCCGGGGTGACGGGAGTAGGCAGTAGGCAGTAGGCAGTAGGAAAAGATACTGGCGCTGCGCGCAGCCTTCTATGGGCTTCTCTACTGCCGACTGCCCATTGCCGACTGCCTCATCCTGCAATTTTCGAAAAATCCGCGACCTGTCCCGTCGCGGCGCGGATGCGGCCGAGCAGCGCCAGGCGATTGGCGCGCACGGCCACATCCTCGTCGTTTACGAGAACCCCTTCGAAGAATGAATCAACGGGTTCACGCAACGCGCTAAGGGCACGCATGGCGGCGGAAAAGTCTTCGTTCTGAATCGCTTCGCCGGCTTCCTTCTCAGCCTGATTCATCGCCGAAAACAGGGTTTTCTCGGCATCTTCGCGCAACAGGGCGGGCTCGACGGCGGCGGCAATCGCCGTGCCCTTCTTCTCCTCGGCGGCAAGGATGTTGGCGGCGCGTTTCGTGCCGGCCAGGAGGTTCTTGCCGTCCTCGGTGTCGAGGAAGGTGCCAAGCGCTTCGACCCGGCGGACGATGGTGAGGAGGTCGTCGGATTCCGGCGTGATTACGGCATCGATGAGATCATGCCGCGCGCCCTTGTCACGGAGATAGACTTTCAGGCGGTCGTGGAAGAAGGAGAGGAGGTCGGTAGATGCCAATGTTTCCCACTCGGCTATGTTTTCCGCGGCAATCGGAGCATCGCGAAGAGCCTTTACAGCCGCGGGCGACGATGTCTCCGCCGTCGCAAAGCGATCTTTGAGCGCGACATCTCCTACTTGGCGAATGGTCTGCAATTTTCTCTCAACCAAGTTAGATTGGGCATCGTGTCGAGCGGCCATTACTAGCCGCCCACTGCGTATTAGTGGAACCAACAGGCCTATCCGCACCCCATTCTCCACCACGATCCTAATCACTCCCAGCGCCGCGCGGCGCAACGCGTAGGGGTCCTTCGATCCCGTGGGCTTCTCGTCGATGGCCCAGAAGCCGACGAGCGTATCGACCTTTTCGGCCAGCGCGACGGCGATCGACATCGGGTCGGCCGGCACATGATCGGACGGGCCTTGCGGCTTGTAGTGATCCTCTATCGCGGCCGCGACGGACAGGTCTTCACCCTGAAGCGTCGCATACTTGCGGCCCATCGCGCCTTGCAGTTCCGGAAACTCGCCGACCACCTCGGTCTGCAAATCCGCCTTGGCGAGCAGCGCGGAGCGGCGGGCGAGTGCTGCATCCGCGCCGACGACCGGCGCCAGTTCCTCCGCCAGCCGTGCAATGCGCTCGACGCGCTCGCCCTGCGTGCCCAGCTTCGCATGGAACGTCACGCCGAGATGGTCGAGGCGGGCCATGCGCTGGTCGAGCGGCAGGAGTTTTCCGCTGGCATCGCGCTTCAAGCCGAATTTCTCGGCCGAAGCTTCCAGCCGGTCGAGATCGGGCAGGTCGGCCTGGTCGGTCTTCCAGAAATACAGCGCGTCCGAAAGCCGCGCGCGGACGACCTTGCCGTTGCCGTGAGCGATCTCGCGGCCGCCGTCCTTGGCTTCGATGTTGGCGGTGAGGATGAAGTGGTTGGCGAGTGCGTCCTTCGAGGCTCGCTCCGCTCGCACCTCAGGATGAGGACCGTCGTGTCTGTCCGCCTCACCCTGAGAGGAATGGTGCTGACCTTCGCCATTGTTTTCAGCCGCATGGAGCCGACCGTCCTCATCCTGAGGTGCGAGCGGAGCGAGCCTCGAAGGACGCACCACAAAACACTTCTGGTTCGCCCTAATCGTCAGCCGGATCACTTCCGCCGGAATGTCGAGGAAAGCCTCCTCGAATTCGCCGATCAGCACGACCGGCCACTCGACCAGCCCGGAAACCTCCTCCAGCAGGCCCTCGTCCTCGACCAGGTCGAGGCCGTTGGCGAAGGCGAGGTTTTTGGCGTCGGCGAGGATGATCTCCTTGCGCCGCCCGGCGTCGATGATCACCTTGGCAGCTTCCAGCTTGGCGACATAGTCGTCGAAGCGGCGAACGGTGATGGCGCCGGGCGCATGGAAGCGGTGGCCGTAGGTGGTGTTGCCGGAGCGGATGCCGTCGATTTCGAAGTCGACCACGACGGGTTCCTCCGTCTCAGGTCCGAAGGTGCAGACGATCGACTGCAAAGGCCGCACCCAGCGCAGCGCCTCGCCGCCGCGCCCTTCGGTCTTGCCGTAACGCTTGCCCTTTGGGCCGGAGGCAGGGCCCCAGCGCATGGATTTCGGCCACGGGAACGTCCTGATCACCTCGGGCACGAGCCCGGCAATGATCTCTTCCGCCGCCCTGCCCGGCTTGACGATGCGGGCGACATAAAAATCGCCCTTTTTCGGGTCGGTCTGGATCTCGGCTTGTGAGATGTCGGTGAGACCCGCGGAGCGCAGAAAGCCCTGCACGGCCTGCTCGGGCGACTTGGTGCTCGGCCCTTTGCGTTCCTCGCCCACGTCTTTGGAGCGAGCGGTCAGGCCGCGCACGTCCAGCGTCAGCCGGCGCGGCGTCCAGTATTCCTGGCAGCCCTCATAGGTCAGGCCGGCCTCGACCAGACCGTCCGTGATCATCTTGCGCAGATCGCCCGCCGCCTTGCGCTGCATGCGGGCGGGGATTTCCTCGGAGCGGAGTTCAAGCAGAAGGTCGGGCATGGGAGTCTCGAACGGTAGAGGAGCAGGCGGGGCGAGCGGATCAGGCAGCGGCGGCGAAACCGCCGGCTTCAGTCAGCAGAAACGCCTCGCCGCAGGCTTTCGCCAGGTTGCGCACGCGCAGGATATAGCTCTGGCGCTCGGTGACGGAGATCACACCGCGCGCGTCGAGCAGGTTGAAGACATGGCTGGCCTTGATCGCCTGGTCGTAGGCGGGGAGGACCATCTTGTGGAGCGCGCCGTTGTCGCCGGCGCGCGGCGCACCGGCTTTCAGCAGCGCCTGGCACTCGGCCTCGGCGAATTTGAACTGCTCGAACAGCATGGCGGTGTTGGCATGTTCGAAATTGTGGCGCGAATATTCCTGTTCGGCCTGCAAAAAGACCTCGCCATAGGTGACCTTCTCGTCACCCTCGCGACCGTTGAAGTTCAAATCGTAGACGTTGTCGACGCCCTGAACGTACATGGCCAGCCGCTCCAGCCCGTAGGTTAGTTCACCCGACACAGGCGCGCATTCGATGCCGCAGACCTGCTGGAAATAGGTGAATTGCGAGACCTCCATGCCGTCGCACCAGCATTCCCAGCCGAGGCCCCAAGCGCCGAGCGTCGGGCTCTCCCAGTCGTCCTCGACGAAACGGATGTCATGCAGCAGCGGATCGACGCCGATAGCCTCCAGCGAGCCGAGATAAAGCTCCTGGAGGTTCGGCGGGTTGGGCTTCAGGATGACCTGGTACTGGTAATAATGCTGGAGCCGGTTGGGGTTCTCGCCGTAGCGGCCGTCCTTCGGTCGGCGCGACGGCTGCACATAGGCGGCGTTCCAGCGGTTGGGACCCAGCGCCCGCAACGTCGTCGCAGGATGGAAGGTACCCGCGCCGACCTCCATGTCGTAGGGCTGCAGCACCACGCAGCCATAGGCCGCCCAGTAATTGTGGAGCGTCAGGATCAGGCCCTGGAACGAGCGTCGGGGATCGAACTGGGCGGGCTGGGTGGCGGACATGGGTGCTCCCTATAAGAAGTCCGTGCGCGAGCACGGACTTCCGCTATCCAACCAGCGTCCGGGCGTCAAGCGAAGCCACCCGGCAAAGCTCCTTCATTGCGTGACGGTAAGGGTCGAGGCCATGCCGGCCTCGTAATGGCTCTTGAGGTTGCAGAAGATGAGATAGGTGCCGGGTTTCAGGGTCACCTTCAACTCGCCGGATTCGCCGGGATTGAGGTCGGAAACCTCGCCGAGGCTCTTCAGCTTGGCTTCGTCGACGCGGTGTTTCGAGGCGTTGACCAGCACCTTCTGGTCGGACGACTTGAGCCGCACGACCACCATCTCGTGCTCTTCGCCGACAGCATCGTTCTTTACTTCGAATGTGACCGGTCCGGCCTTGACGGTCGCCGGCTCCAGTTTCAGGCTCATGGCGCCGCCGCCCTCGCCTGACTCGGTGACCTTGATCGTCGAGGCCGCCCACAACGGGTTGACGGCGGCGCTCATGGCCAGGATCGATGCCACAGCACCGACACGCACAAGTCTCTTCATATGATCGACCTTTCCAGCGGTTTCGATAGGGAAGGCCGCGTGCAAGCCAACCTCCCGACGCTCGAGTCGCATGGCCGGCTGACGGGAAGCTGAACGCATTATCGGAAAAGGAAGTCGATCGGGGTCCACCTCGCGGCGGACCGGACTTTCACCGATCGCGACCTTTCATCGTGCCGCCGGCACGATGAATTCGCTGCGCGAAGCGGTCGCTCACCCCTTCTTGTCGGGATCGACCGCGGGAGGCGTGGGCGGGGCCGGGGCTTCGAGCGCGGTTTTGCCTTCAAGCGGCGGCAGACCTTCCTTCAGTTTCTTCTGGACGCCCAGAAGAATGTCCGGATCGGGCTTCAGGTCGCGGGCGTGGCTCCACTGGAAGGTGGCCTCCAGCTTGCGGCCGACGCGCCAGTAGGCATCGCCAAGATGGTCGTTGAGCACCGGGTCGTCGGGCTTCAGGGAAACCGCGCGCTCCAGTTCGACCACAGCCTCGTCGAAGCGGTTAAGGCGGAAATAGGCCCAGCCGAGCGAGTCGACGATGTAGCCGTCGCTGGGCTTCAGATCGACCGCCTTGCGGATCAGGTCGAGACCCTCATTGAGGTTGATGTTCATGTCGACCCAGGAATAGCCGAGATAGTTCATCACCTGCGGCTGGTCGGGGAACAGTTCCAACGCCTTGCGGAAATTCGGCTCGGCCTTGGGCCACTGCTTCAGCCGCTCATAGGCGATGCCGCGCTGGTAAAAGACGTTCCAATTGGCGCTGGTCGGCTCCTTCAGCCGCGCCACGGCGCGATCGTAGTTCTCCGCGGCCGATTTGTAATCCTCCTTGGAGGCGTAGACGCCACCCAGCGCCAGATAGGCGCGCATGTCGTCGGGATCGGCGTCGACCAGCTTCTTCAGATGGGCGATGGCTTCGTCGTGTTTCTTGAGATCGGCAAGGTTGAGGCCGAGTTGCAATTCCGCGGCGCGCTTCAGTGGCGAGGACGCCGGAATCTTCTTGTAGAGCGAGATCGCTTCCTCGGAATCCTCCTGCTGCTCGGCGACCGACGCAAGCTGCAGCAAGACAGCGTCGCTGTCGGGGCGCAGAACAAGGGCCAGTTGCAGGTAGAGTTTTACGAAGGGCTCGCCGCCGCCGCGGTTCAGCGCGCCGCCGAGATCGAGCAGGACCTCGCTGGCGCCGTCGGCGGGCGTGTCGATCATCCGCGGAATCTTTTCGCCCTTCTCGATCTTGTCGCGCAGCGACACCAACGGCAGGCGACCGGTGGCGAATTCCCCGGCCTTGTCCAAAATCGCCAGCGCCTTCTGCTTATCGCCCTGGCGGGCCAGGAAGCGGGCATAGGCTTCCGCCGCGCGCAACCAGGTCTCGGGCGCGGCACTGCCGGCCGCGACATTGTCGATCGTCGACTGATAGGCATCGGTTGCCTGGTCGTTCAGGCCGGCGTTTTCGGCAATCAGGGCGCGGTGATAGGAGGCGAAAAGCTGGAACCATTCCGGGCCGTTCAGTGCCTGCAAGTCGGTAATCGCTCCGGCGCCGTGCTTCTGGCCGGCCTTCGTCCAAGCCGACATCAGGCCGGTGATCAGACGGTCAAGATCGGATTCCTGCACCAGTTTTAGCCAGATGCCGGCTTCACGGTATTGCTTCTTGCGAATGGCATCGACAGCCAGGGTAACGCGCGAAAAACGCTCGACGTCCGGCACGGTCTTCAGCTTCTCGGCAAGCGGCAGCGCTTCGTCGAAATGACCGGTCGAAACCAGAACCAACATGAGGCTCTGCTGAAGCTGCTGGTTGTCGGGATCGAAATCCAACGCGCGCCGGTAATAGTCGATGGCGCTGTCCATGTCGTTGTCGACCTCGGCGACACGCGCCGCGAGATAGGCTCCGGTGAACGAACCGATGGCGACAGGTTGCGACGAGGTTCGATTGGCCAATGCCGGCGGGCCGACAAGGATGGCAGCGGTGAGCGCCGAGACGCTTGCCAGCCAGACGAGACGTTTCCGCATTGCAGTCCTTTCAGGCACAGACGCGCCACTCGGGATGAATCATCGACGGCTTAAGCCGAGAAGCATGGCCTTTTTGCGATGCCGGTTCAATCCACCGGGAAGGTCAACGATTCTCGCGTTACCGTGAACGGCCGCGATCAGACCACGCGACTTATGCAGAAATCGATAACGTCGAGCAATGCCGCTTTCTGCGGGGTCGCGTCGAGCGGGGCCAGCGCATCGCGGGCGATGCCGCCGAAGTGACGGGCGCGGCCGATCGTGTCGGTGATCGCGCCGTGGCGCGTCATCAGCGCCAGAGCCTTCCGCAGCGCCGCGTCGTCGGCGACATTGTCCTCGATCGCCTGCTTCCAGAAGGCGCGCTCGGCCGCGGTTCCCCGGCGGTAGCAGAGGATAACCGGCAACGTGACCTTGCCCTCGCGGAAATCGTCGCCGACATTCTTGCCGAGTTTTTTGGAATCGCCGCCGTAATCGAGCGCGTCGTCGATCAATTGGAAGGCGAGACCGAGATTCATGCCGTAGGAGCGCAGCGCCGCGCGGTCGGTGCGGGAGGCGCCAGCGACGACGGGACCAACTTCGGCCGCGGCGGAAAACAGCGCGGCGGTCTTGGCCTTGATCACCGAGAAATACTCGTCCTCGGTGGTCTCGAGGTTCTTGGCCGCGGAAAGCTGCATCACCTCGCCCTCGGCGATGATCGAAGCGGCGGTCGACAGGATGTCGAGGGCGTCGAGCGAGCCGACATCGACCATCATGCGAAAAGCCTGGCCGAGCAGGAAATCGCCGACCAGTACGCTGGCCTGGTTGCCCCAGATCATGCGCGCCGTTTTCTTGCCGCGCCTCAGATCGCTTTCGTCGACCACGTCGTCATGCAGCAGCGTAGCCGTGTGCATGAACTCGACACTGGTGGCGAGTTTTACGTGAGCGTCGCCCGAATAACCGAACATCTGGGCGGCGGCGAGCGTCACCATCGGCCGAAGCCGCTTGCCACCCGACGAGATCAGATGATTGGCGATCTCGGGGATCATCTCGACGTCCGACCCGGCCTTGGACAGGATCAGCTTGTTTACCTCGGCCATGTCCGAGGCCGTCAGATCGATCAATCCCTTGATCGAGGCTTCGCGCTTTCCGTCTTCCAGGTTGAGTACGACACCCAATACAAGCACTCCCGTCACCGGTTGGCCGCGCCCAACAGCCTTTAGTCCCGCGCACGATTTAGTGCGGCACGTGGGGCGAACTCAAGAGGCGAATTGGCGCGGGCATCGGCGGGGAGTTGGATGTGCACGGCTTCCGCGCCGCGATCCCTGCGGTAAGATGCGCCGATTCCGGCGGAAGGGGGGGCCTGATGGTGCGATACTGGACGGTCAGGTTCGGAAAGTCCTTTTCTGCGCTCGGCCTGCTTCTCGGCACGCTGTTCTTCGCGGCGTCGCTGACGCCCAGTCTCATCCCGCGATCCTTCCTGCTGCAGGGCGTGCTTTCCGGATGCTCGCTCGCTGCCGGCTATGGCATCGGCGTCTTCGTGCGATGGCTCTGGTCCTGGCTGGAACTGCCGAAGCCGGGCGGGAGGGTCGACCTTGCCCTCAAGGTCGGCGCGGCCATCGTCTTTGCCGTCGTGGCCGCGCGGTTTCTGTGGAAAGCCGCGGAATGGCAGAATTCCATCCGCTCACTGATGGGCATGGAACCCGTCGACACGGCGCATCCCTTCGAAGTCGGACTCATCGCACTGCTGGTGTTCTTCGTCTTCATAGGCATCGCCCGGCTGTTCAACCTTCTGTTCAACCTCCTCTCCCGGCGTATCGGCGGTTTCGCCTCACGGCCGGTCGCCAACATCGTAGGCGCGGTGATCGCCGTGACGCTGTTCTGGTCGGTCATCGACGGCGTGTTGCTGCGGGCCGGGCTGCGCGTCGCCGACTCCTCGTTCCGGACCATAGACGAACTTGTCGAGGACGCGAGCGCCAGGCCCACCGATCCCAACAAGACCGGCAGCGAAGCCTCGCTGATCGGCTGGGAAGGAATTGGTCGAGCCGGCCGCGAGTTCGTCGCGCAGGGCCCGAACAAAGACGCGATCCAGGCATTTCTCGGCCGCGACGCCGTCGAACCGATCCGTGTCTATGCCGGCCTGAATTCGGCGGACAGCCCGGAAGAACGGGCAAAACTCGCTTTGGAGGAGTTGAAGCGCGTCGGCGGGTTCGACCGCTCCATCCTGATCATCATCACGCCGACGGGAACCGGATGGGTCGACCCGCCCGCCATGAACACGGTCGAATACCTGCATGGTGGCGACGTGGCGAGCGTGGCCATCCAGTATTCGTACCTGGCGAGTTGGCTGTCGCTACTGGTCGAGCCCGACTACGGCAACGAGGCGGCGCGCGCGCTGTTCACGGAGGTCTACGGCTATTGGACGACACTGCCCAAGGACAAGCGGCCGCGCCTCTACCTGTTCGGACTCAGCCTCGGCGCGCTGAATTCGCAGCGCTCGGCCGACCTGTTCGACGTGCTGGGCGACCCGCTGCAGGGGGCGCTGTGGAGCGGGCCGCCCTTCCCCAGCAGCATGTGGAATTCGGTCACGCGGCGGCGCGAACCTGGTTCACCGGCCTGGCTGCCGCGCTTCGGCAACGGTTCGGTCATTCGCTTCACCGCGCAGAAGGACGCGCTCGATATTCCGGGCGCTGAATGGGGACCGATGCGGATCGTCTACCTGCAATATGCGAGCGACGCGATCACCTTCTTCGAACCCGCCTCAGCCTATCGCGAGCCGGCCTGGATGGTTGGGCAGCGCGGGCCGGACGTGTCGCCGGAACTACGCTGGTATCCGCTGGTAACCTTTTTCCAATTGCTGCTCGACGTGATGACCGCGACGACGACGCCGATGGGTTACGGGCACGTCTATGCTCCGCAGCATTACATCGACGCCTGGGTCGAGGTGACGGGCGTCCGCTGGACGCCGGAGGAGATTGGACGCCTGAAGCGGCATTTCGAGCAATAGGCGGGGCCGAGAGTTTACGATTTACAGGGCGGGCGTTACCTGCGACCTTCCGGCCATGATCGAACTCATTCGCACCAACGACGCCGTGGTCCTGTCCTTCGCGCAATCGCTGTTGCGCGACGCGGGCATAGAATGCCTGGTCGCCGACCAGAACATGAGCGTGCTCGACGGCTCCATCGGCATCCTGCCTCGCCGCATCCTGGTTTCCGATGATGATGCCGCGCAGGCGCGGCGCATCTTCGCCGACGCCGGCATCGGCAACGAGATGCGTGAGCGGTGAAGCCGGCCGGCGCGGAGCATAAACCGAACGCTAAAACTCCCGGTGACGCTAACGACACCGTGCCTTCATTCACTGATCCGGACACGACCATCGACGCCTTCCATCGCGGCCGGTTTTTCCTCGTGCAGCAGAAAAGGGGCGCACATCGGGCTGGCATGGACGCGCTGGTGCTGGCAGCCGCCGTGCCAAGGGATTTTTCCGGGCTGGCGGTCGATTTCGGCGCCGGGGCCGGGGCGGTCGGTTTTGCGGTAGCGGCGCGATGCCGGAAAGCGTCCGTCCTGTTGGTCGAACGCTCGACGGAGATGGCCGACTGTGCGGAGCGCTCTATCGCCCATCCGGGCAACTCCGCGCTGGCTTCGCGGATTTCGCTCCTGGTCGCCGATGTCGCACTGACCGGTAAGGCGCGTGCCGCTTCCGGGCTGGCCGACCGTTCCGCCGATTTCGTGCTGATGAACCCGCCCTTCAACGATGGCCGCGACCGCGCCACGCCGGACACGCTGCGCCGCGAGGCACATGTCGCCGACGAGAATGTCTTCGAGGACTGGCTGCGCAGCGCCGCCGCCGTGCTCAAGCCGCGTGGCAGGCTGGCGCTGATCGCCCGGCCCGCCTCGCTCGGGCCAATCCTGTCGGCATTAGCGGGCCGGTTCGGCGGTGCCGAGGTCATGCCAATCCACGCAACCGCCGATCGGCCGGCGATCCGCCTAGTGGTGCGGGCCGTGCGCGGCGCACGCGGCGTGCCGTCGCTGATGCCGGCATTGATCCTGCACGAACAGGCCGACAAACGTTTCACGCCGCGCGCCGAGGCGATAAATGCCGGCGAAGCCTCGCTTTTCATGGATTGATGCCGGTTATGCTTGCGTGGCGCGCGCCAATCCCTACATGCATTTGACGACAAACGTATCCGGAGCCCCTTCACCGTGACGTCATTGATGCGCCGCCTGCTGCCGAAATCGATGCGGTCGGACGGCGTCACCATTCCGGTGGTGCGGCTGAGCGGCACGATCATGGCCGGCGGCGGCCAGTTCCGCCCGACGCTTTCGCTGGCTTCCACCGCCGGAGTCCTGGAAAAGGCATTCTCGGTCAAGGACGCGCCGGCCGTCGCCATCTCGATCAATTCGCCGGGCGGTTCGCCGGTGCAGTCGCGGCTGATCTACCAGCGCATCCGCGACCTGGCGACCGAGAAGAACAAGAAGGTACTGGTGTTCGTCGAGGATGTCGCAGCGTCCGGCGGCTACATGATCGCGGTCGCCGGCGACGAGATTATCGCCGACCCGTCCTCCATCGTCGGCTCGATCGGCGTGGTTTCGGCTTCGTTCGGCTTTCCGGAACTGATGCAGAAGATCGGCGTCGAGCGCCGCGTCTACACGGCCGGCCGCAACAAGGCAGTGCTCGATCCCTTCCAGCCGGAGAAGGAAGAGGATGTCGAACGCCTGAAGGCCTTGCAGATCGAAATCCACGAGACCTTCATCGACCTCGTCAAGGATCGGCGCGGCGACAGGCTTTCGGAGGATCCGGACCTGTTCACCGGACTTTTCTGGACCGGCAAGAAAGGCCTCTCGCTCGGTCTGGTCGACGCGATCGGCGACATGCGCGGCACGCTGAAGGCGCGTTTCGGCGACAGGACGCAGATGAAGCTGATCACCCAGCCGCGCGGGCTTTTTGGCCGTCGGATCGGACTGTTCGGGTCGAGTGCCGGCGTTCCTGCGGCTGACATGGCCGGCGCAGCGGTCGAGGGGCTTCTCGATGCCGCCGAGCAACGCGCGTTGTGGAGCCGATACGGGCTTTAAATAGCAGGCGGTTTTCCGCTATGATGTCCGGATGCCGACCTGAACGGGCCATCCGGACGTTCGATGAAGGGAGGGAAATGTCATGCCGCAGCTCATCTTCTTCGCCGTCGTCGGCGTGGTCGCCTATTTCGGCTATCGCCATTTCGTGCGGGAGGCCGAGCGCGTGACCGCGAAAATCAGGCGCCACGAGCAGCAGGCGAAGACTCAGGCAAACGGCACGTTGGTGTTCGACCCCAAGACCGGCGAATATCGCCCCGCCAAGGACTGATCCCCCATCGTGCCGGAGACAGTCGCGGCCGTCGCGGAAGCTGCGCGAGCCAAGATCAACCTCGCCCTGCATGTCACCGGCAGACGGAGCGACGGCTATCATCTGATTGAAAGCCTTTCCGTGTTCACGGCATTCGGCGACCAGATCGCCATTGGGCCGGCGCCACGCGACCTGTTCACGGTTTCCGGAGCTTTTGCACAGGAAATCCCGAGCGGCCCAGACAATCTGGCCGTCCGCGCACGCGACGGCTTGCGCAAGGCAGCCGGGGTGGCAGCCGCCGGGCCGGTGCTGATCTTCCTGGAAAAGAACATTCCCACTTCGTCCGGCGTCGGCGGTGGGTCAAGCGACGCGGCGGCGGTGCTGCGGGGACTCGTTCGATACTGGAAAGTCGATATCGAAGCGGACGCGCTCGCGCGCATCGGATTGGCGCTGGGCGCAGACGTACCGATGTGCCTGCATGCGCGGCCGCTGGTCGCGCGCGGCATTGGCGAGATCGTTGAGCCGGTGGAGAAATTTCCGTCGCTGGCGCTGGTGCTGGTCAATCCGCGCGTCGCCATCGGCACGCCGCAGGTTTTCGCCGCGCTGGCAAGGCGGGAGAACCCGCCGCTTCCGCCCCTACCCAAGAATCCGGACACGGCCGCCCTCGCCGGCTGGCTGGCCGCGACCCGCAATGACCTGATGGCGCCGGCCAAAAACCTCGCACCGACGATCGGCGATGCGCTCGAAGCGCTTGACGGTACAGGCGCCGCCTTCGCACGGATGTCAGGGTCCGGCGCAACATGCTTTGGCCTTTTCAAGGACCGCGCTTGCGCTGAACAAGGGGCCCAAGCGATTTCCGCGGCCCATCCCGGCTGGTTCGTCGTCGCGACCGAGACCACAGCCTCGGCTCCGCGGCAGAAGGAGCATTAGGCATGGCGCCAAGCGACCGCCCCTTCATCCCCGTCGGCATCGCAGTGCTCACCGTGTCCGACACGCGCACGCTGGCCGACGACAAATCCGGCCAGACACTCGCCGACCGCATCGCCGAGGCCGGCCATGTGCTGGCAGACCGCGCCATCGTCACGGACGACAAGGACAAAATCCGCGAGAAGGTGCTGGGATGGTCGCGTGATGAAAAGATCGACGTGGTGATCACCACAGGCGGCACTGGCTTTACCGGCCGCGACGTGACGCCGGAAGCGCTGGAGCCGATCTTCGAAAAGCGCATGGACGGCTTTTCCGAAGTTTTCCACCGCATTTCCTACGACAAGATCGGCACGTCGACGATCCAGTCGCGGGCGACCGGCGGCGTCGTCAACGCCACCTTCGTCTTCGTGCTGCCGGGCTCGCCCGGCGCCTGCCGCGACGCCTGGGACGGCATCTTGAAAGCTCAGTTCGACTACCGGCACATGCCCTGCAATTTCGTGGAGATCATGCCGCGGCTGGACGAGCATTTGAAGCGGGGCGGCAAATCCTGACGGCCGGCCCGCAGGCAGAGCACACTTATCAGTTCCGCCGAGGCTCGGCGACCCGGATCTCCGCATCCAGCCGCCGCGACGCCAGCCCGCGCGCGATCGCCTCGGCACTCTGCGCGGACTTCGCAAGCGCCATTGCCTGGCCCTTGCGGATGACGAGGCCCTCCGCCAGCGCCGTTGGAGCCGAGAAAATGCGTGAAAAAAGCGGCTTGCGGTCGGCACGGCTGCGCGAGAAGCGGGCCGGCATCGACACTTTGGCAATGTGGCCGATGACCGCCTCGGTCCAGCCGTCGACCAGGCGCGCGCCCGGCTCGAGCATCAACAGCCATTCCCCCTTGGCCTGACGGATGCCCGCTGCGATGCCGCCGTCGGCGACATAGTGGCAGCCGGCATGGTCGGCGACCCGGTGCGTCTGGTCGGTCGAGCCGCGGTCGCAGACGATCACGTCGCGCACCACACCCTCCACCGCCGCGCCGACCAGCGACGCCAGCGTGCGCGCCAAGGCCTCCTCGTCGTTCCTGGTCTCGATGAGCACGGTGAGCATTGCTTAGCCGAATAGCGGGTCGCGAAGCGAAATGCCAGCATGGCGCGCAACCGGCCGTTTCCCAGGCTCAGCCGGCTCTCGGCATCGCACCCCTATTGGCAGGACGTGGCGGGAGTGAAATGCGCAGCACGCCGCCGAGCGAGGCGAGAAGCAGAAAAGTTCTTGATTTGTTCCAAATGAGCAAATAGGAATAGTTTCATGAACGCCCCGATTCGACATAGCTCCGAAACCCCTTGGGAACGCGCCAGGATGGAACAGATCGTGCGCGCCGACATTGCCGCCTTTGGGAGCGGAAGGTCGGAAATGGCCAATGCGATGATCGAGGAAAGCGGCGTGCGGATCGACGGGGAACGGCGGCGCGGCCGCGGCGCCGGGGTCAATCCGTCCGGCCGGTTCGAGCCGGTAAGCCGTCATGTCTTCGACGACGGCTGGGAATCGCTGGAGGAATTGCCGCCGTTCAAGACCGAGGTGCAGGTGGAACGGCCGCGCACCATCATCACCCGCAACACCTCGCCCGACATCTCCTTCGACCGGTCGATCAACCCCTATCGCGGCTGCGAGCATGGCTGCGTCTACTGCTTCGCACGGCCGACGCACAGTTTCATGGGCTTGTCGCCGGGCCTGGATTTCGAATCGAAGCTGTTCGCCAAGCCGGATGCGGCGCGGCTGCTGGAAAAGGAGCTTTCGAAGGAAGGCTACCAACCGCGCACCATCGCAATCGGCACCAACACCGATCCGTACCAGCCGATCGAGAAGAAATACCGCATCATGCGGGAGGTGCTCGAAGTGCTGGAGGCATTCGGCCACCCCGTTGGCATCGTGACCAAATCTGCGCTGGTGACGCGGGACATCGACATTCTTGCGCGCATGGCGGAGAGAGGGCTCGCCAAGGTGGCGCTGTCAGTGACCAGCCTCGACCGCATGCTGGCGCGCACCATGGAGCCGCGCGCCTCGACGCCGACCAAACGACTGGAGGCCCTGCGGATGCTGAACGACGCGGGCATCCCGGTCTCGGTGATGGTGGCGCCGATCGTTCCCGGTCTCAACGACCATGAGATCGAGCGCATCCTCGATTCCGCGGCGAGTGTCGGAGCGCGCGAGGCGGGCTATGTCATCCTGCGGCTGCCGCTGGAAGTCAGTCCGATCTTCAAGGACTGGCTGCTGCGCCATTATCCCGACCGCTACCGCCACGTGATGTCGCTGATCCGCTCGATGCGCGACGGCAAGGATTATGATTCGGAATGGGGAAAACGCATGAAAGGCTCGGGTCCCTACGCCTGGCAGATCGGCCGGCGCTTCGAGATCGCCGCCAAGAAACTCGGTCTCAACCAGGAACGGACGCGGCTGCGGACGGATCTGTTCAAGGGGACGGAGAAACGGACGGAGCAATTGATGTTGTTGTGAGGCAGTCGGCAATGGGCAGTCGGCAGTAGGGCAGTAGGGCAGTAGGGCAGTAGAAAGAGAGCGCGACCATTCGAGACGATCAACAGATGGGCAGCGACCTTCGCTCGACACAAATCTTAAAATGAATGCACGGAACGGCCATTCCTACTGCCCTACTGCCCTACTGCCCTACTGCCCTACTGCCCTACTGCCCTACTGCCCTACTGCCTCTTCCAGTCCCCGGGCCGCCCCTGCCCGGAGGCGCCTTCCCCGCCCCCGCCCCGAGGCCGGGAAGGCCTTGCGGAGAATCGGAACGGATGCGAGTCTTGCCGCACAATGGCTCGTCCGTCTTCCGATTCTCCGCCCCTCTTCGACCTGGCGTTCAAGCCGGATTTTTCGTTCGAGCGAAAGGCGATGAAGCGTGGGCTGTGGCCGCTTGCCGGGCTTGACGAGGCGGGCCGCGGGCCGCTGGCGGGGCCGGTCGTAGCGGCCGCCGTGATCCTCGATCCCAAGCGCATTCCGGAAGGTCTGGATGATTCAAAACGGCTTACGGCGCAAGCGCGTGAAGACCTGTTCGCGATCATTCTCGGCACGGCCGTCGGCGTCGCGGTCGCCTCGGTCAGCGCCACCGGCATCGACCGCATCAACATATTGCGCGCCAGCCTCGAGGCGATGCGACGCGCCGTGTGCGGGCTGCATGTCAAACCGCTGCACGCACTGGTCGACGGCCGTGACGTGCCGCCCGGCCTAGCTTGCGGTGCCGAGGCGCTGGTCAAGGGCGACCAGCGCTCGCAGTCCATCGCCGCGGCATCGATCGTGGCAAAGGTCATGCGCGACCGGATGATGGAGAATTGCGGCCGGGTTCATGCCCACTACGGCTTCGAAAGCCATATGGGCTACGCCACCCAGCGCCACCGCACCGCCATCGGCACGCATGGCGCCCTGCCCCGCATACACCGCACAACCTTCGCACCGTTCCGGGTGGAGGAGACTGTCGCGGTGCTGATCGAGGCGTAGACGGCAGCCTATTTGTCCGAGTTGGCCTGCTCTCGCCAAGCTGGAACACCCTCATCCGACCTCGCTTCGCTCGGCCACCGCCCTGGCCCGAGCCACGGGTCTCGGCCCGTCCTTGGGACCCACCAGGGGAGAAGGTGGAGCGCGGCGCTTCCGGTTCCGCAAATCATCAACGTTGGAGACTTGCGGAAGCGCCGGTGCGAGACTCCGCCTTCTCCCCTTGTGGGAGAAGGCGTCGAGGCGAAGCCGAGACGGATGAGGGGTGTTCCAGCTTGGCGAGATGACAGAAAGAAACCGGCGTCTGGGAGAAACGGAGGCGGCTTGCTACCGCATCATAACAAAAAGCCGCCGGAGTGCGGCGGCTTTTTGGAAACTCGGACAACGAAGCCCGTCAGTTCAACCGGCTCTTCAGCGCGTCCAGCGACGACTTGAACAACTCGCCGCCGACCTTGGCGTCGACCTTCGCGGCAAGCACGGCGCGCGAGGCCTCGACCGCGATGTCGACGGCCTTGGAACGGACCTCGTTCACCGCTTCGCGCTCGGCCTGGCCGATCTTCTGCTCGGCGAGCGCGGTCCGGCGCGCGACATAATCTTCGGTCTTCTGCTTGGCGTCCGCCACCAGCAGCTCAGCCTCACGCTTCGCATGCTCGACGATGTCGGCCGCGTCCTTCTCAGCTTCCTTGCGCTTGCGCTGGTATTCGGCGAGCAGTTGCTGCGCTTCCTCACGCAGGCGGCGCGCCTCTTCCAGCTCGGCCTTAATCTTCTCGGCGCGAGAATCCAGCGACTTGCCGATAGTGCCAGGCACCTTCATGTAGAAGACGATGGCGAGGAAGATGACGAGGGCGATGAAAGCCCAGAATGTGGCATCCATGATCGTCTCCCTCAGCTCGCCGCCTTGACGGCCGCCGCGACATCCGCCTTGTCGGCGCTGCCGACCAGCGAACGCACGATCTCGGCGGCGGTGTCTTCGGCGATGGTGCCAACCTCGTTCATAGCCTTGGCCTTGATCGAAGCGATATTGGCCTCCGCCGCCGCAAGCTTGGCTTCCAACTCGGCCTCGACGCGCTTCTGTTCCGCATCTGCGTCGACGCGGGCGCCGTCGCGGGCCTTCTGGCCGATCGCATTGGCGTTGGTCTTGGCCTGCGCCAGTTCCTGCTCGTAGGCAGCAACTGCCGCGTCGGCCTCGCCCTTCATGCGAGCCGCCTGTTCGAGGTCCTGGGCGATGCGATCGCTGCGGACTTCGAGGATGCCGCCAATGCGGGGCAGAACGACCTTCTTCAGGAACAGATAGAACAGCCCGAAAGTAATCGCCAGCCAGAGGATCTGGGAGGGGAAATGCGTCGGATCGAACGGCGGGAATGCTCCGCCGCCATGCTCGGCGCCTGCCTCCGTGTGGCCTTCAAGGCCCGGATGGGCCTCGCCCTCCGGATGCGCTTCGCCTTCCGGGTGTGCGCTATTGGCCGCCGGGGCGGCTTCCTGAGCGTAGCCAGGTGTCACAAACATCATCGTCCCCTGTCAGGAACCGGCCGCGGCATGCGGCCGGCAACATTTACCCGATGGATATCAGGTGAACAGCAGGAGGAGGGCGACGAGCAGCGAGAAGATGCCCAGCGCTTCCGTAACGGCGAAGCCGAAGATCAGGCGGCCGAACTGGCCGTCGGCAGCCGACGGATTGCGCAGCGCGCCCGCCAGATAGTTGCCGAAGATGGTGCCGAGGCCGATACCGGCGCCGCCCATGCCGAGGCAGGCAATGCCTGCGCCGATCGCCTTTGCTGCATCTACTTCCATGTCAAGCTCCTTATTGGATCGAAATCCGGTTGAAATTCATGCGGGTGACGGCAGCGGTCCGCGGATCAGTTCTCAGTGTCCGGGGTGCAGCGCGTCGTTCAGATACATGCAGGTGAGCACCGCGAAGACGTATGCCTGCAGGAACGCCACCAGGAACTCCAGCGCCGTGATGGCGACGGTCATTGCCAGCGGCAGGATCGCGCCGGCAACACCAACGGCGCCCAGCGCGCTCAGCGAGGTGACGAAACCCGCGAACACCTTCAGCGTGATGTGGCCGGCGAGCATGTTGGCGAAAAGACGGACGGAGAGGCTGATGGGCCGCGACAGGAAGGAGATCACCTCGATCAGCACGACCAAGGGTACCAGGATGCCCGGCACGCCCTGCGGCACGAAGAGCTTCAAGAAACCGAAGCCGTGCTTCATGAAGCCGTAGACGACCACCGTGCCGATGACCAGCAGCGCCAGCGCGAAGGTGACGATTATGTGGCTGGTGACGGTGAAGAAATACGGGAACAAGCCGAGCAGGTTCGCGACCAGCACGAACATGAACAGCGAGAACACCATCGGGAAAAACTTCATGCCGTGCGAGCCGGCGGCGTCGCGCAGCATGTTGGCGACGAATTCGTAGGACATTTCCGAGAGCGACTGCAGGCGGCTCGGGATCAGGCCGCGGCTGGACGTGGTGGCATAGAGGAACGCGCCGGTGGCGGCGACGGTGGCAACCATGAACAGCGACGAGTTGGTAAAGGAGAAATCCATGCCGCCGATCTCGATCGGAATCAGCTTCGCGATCTGGAACTGGTGGATCGGATCGTTGGCCATTCGGCCCCCCTCGTTCGCGGCGCGGTGCGCCAGCCTATTTCAATTCCTGTCGCCGTCCTCGGGGCGCTTAGGCACCCTGATGCCGGCATCGGCAACCATTCCGGCGGAGCGCATCACATTGAGGACGCCAGCTCCAAACCCGAGCAGCAGCAAGACGATCAGCCCCCAGGGCGACGTTCCCGCCAACTTGTCGACCAGCCAGCCAAGACCGGCTCCGACCGCCACTCCGGCGATGAATTCGCTCGACAGTTTCAGCGCCTGGCCATAGCCGGTCACGCTCGACTGCCTGGCTTTGCCTTCCCCGCCGCCCTCGCCGTGACCTTTCGCCGCCAGCGACGCCTCGAGTTTCCGCCTCCGGCGCTCCAGATCCTGATCCGCAGCGCTTTGCCGATCGCCGTTTCCGGGTCCGGTTTTTCCGGCTTCGCCTGGCATTTTTCCGCCAGCCACCGCAACCCCCACGCCCGGACGGGACCGTTCGTCCGTCCGCTTCAAAGTCGCCGGCAACATAGTTAGAGGGCCTGCCCCCGTCAAGCCACGTAGGGGCTTCGACAAAGATGTATTTTTTTCTTAAAAATCATAGGCTTAATAAGGTGCGACATCCTGACCCGCGTTTGCCGGAGCCGACTCGGGCGTCATGCCTGCGAAGCGGGGCGGCGCTTTGCCCGCCAACGGGCCTTCCGCTCAGCTCCAGCCGCCGCCATAGGTGCGGTAGAAGATGTGCAAACCGATCTGCGTCATCCGCTTCATGGCGCGCGCCCAGCCAGGGCTGACATATTGCGCGTAATAGTGGGTCGACGAACCGACCTCGGGGATGAAAATCTTGCCGGCGGTGACCGCCATGGCGATGTCCTGCGCGCGTTTGTAGTGGCCTGGGCTCAGCACGCGGTCGGGGATGCCGTCGCAGGCAAAGGAGAACTGGCAGCGGTTTTTCCAATCGTCGTTCTGGTAGACGACCCCGCAGATGGTTTTTGGATAGGTCGGATTGCGGACGCGGTTCAGCACAACTTGCGCCACGGCGGCCTGGCCGCGCGACGATTCGCCCCGCGCTTCGAAATAGATGGCGTTGGCGAGACATTTCTGTTCCGGCTCCGAGAAGACGGACGCCGGCAGCGGCTGGCTCATCCAGGCATGATCCCCTTCGGCGACCGGCGGCACGAAGCGGCCCTTGTCGAGTTCGTCCTGCAGCAGCGCCTCGAAGGGCGAGGCGCTTGCATAGTCGGGCTTCGGAGGCGCGTAGGCCGTGGCCAGGACATCGGCCTTCTCGTTGGTGACGAGGGCGGCGAGATAGGCAGGAACGGTCGGATCCGGCTTCTTGTCCTCCTTCACATAGAAGGCGGTGGCGATCTCTATCTCCTTGCCTTTGATGTCCGGCCGGGCGAAAGCCAACTTCAGTTCCGGGCCGATCGCCGGCCGCAGAAGCATCGATGTGCGCTCTAGGATCGATCCGGCGTTGAAGAATTTCGGCGGCGCCACCGGCGTGACGTTGACGAGGCGGCCCTTCTTGTCGCCGCGGCTGACGCGTTGCTCGTCCGGCGTTGCCACGTCGACCCCGCGCTTGCCGCGGAAGGCAACCGCGCCGATGCCCGGTGCCGAGACGCCTGCCCCGGAGATCGAGCCGGTGCTCATTCCTTCGTCGACGAAGGGCATCTCGGCCGCATGCACCGAGCCCGCGACCGATTTCTCGACATAGGCGTTCCAGCGCGCCGCCGGCGCCTCGATGCCGGAGACCATGCTCGCCATGTCCTGATAGGCGGCGACCGTCGGGAAGCCGACCCAGATGCCGAGGCCGACCAGCACGGAAGGCAGCAGGGCGGCCTTGGGCCTCAGGGTGACAATCACTAACCGCCACGCGAAGTGCAGGAGCAGCGCAATCAGGTTGCGGCTGACGATCGCGCAGACGAACCCGATGCGAGAGACGCGGCGGAGCAAGGCTGGGAGCGAGATTTGGGAAAGGCGGGCAACGGAAAACCGTCGCGACACAAGACGTCGAAACAAGGCTGACTCTCCAGGACGCAACAGCAACCCACTGGAGAGCGAGAGTGAAGCATTAACCTTGATGGAGGGTTAACGGGAGGGGTATGGTCAATCTGTCGGCCGCCCTCGCTCCACTTGAACTGAAACGAGATTTCATGAGCAGCGGCTGGGCATCTGGTCTAATAATCTCCAGTTCTGCGAATTCACCGGCCTTATTTTCGTAGACCAGTATGTCGATTAGAGCACCATCATCATCAAGACAGGGAATCGATGCAAGAACTGTTGATTGAGTTCCCGAAGTTGATACATTACGAATTGTATGAGCACTGTCAACAATAAATTCTCTTACACGCATTACTCTGAAGCTTTCCCGGCTCCATTTGTTAGTAATTCTTAGAATGATTTCGATTTCCCCCTCCAGAATCGGTCGCTCATGGCCGGACCACATTTTTGATACTCCGCTTGCTATTTTGTAAATATTGTATCGTTATTTTGTAAATATTGCACCAACATTGACTTTATCGGATGTATTCCCAAACGGTACAAAGACAGCGGGCGCTTGAAGCGTCCACTGGAAATTGCAGGGCGGCGACTGGCCGCTCAGACCTTCAACGATCTAGCTGAGGATCGGCGTCTAGCCGCGCTTCTTTGCCTTGCCCGCATAGGGATTGTCGGCCGCCCGCAACGCGATGCGGATGGGCACGCCTGGCATGTCGAAGGACTCGCGCAGGCCGTTCGAGAGATAGCGGATGTAGGACTGCGGCACGGCGTCCGGGCGCGAGCAGGAGACGACGAAGCCCGGCGGACGTGTCTTCGCCTGGGTGATGTATTTCAGCTTGAGCCGGCGTCCGGCGACGGCGGGCGGCGGGTGATGCGCCAAAATGCCTTCCAGCCAGCGGTTAAGCCGGCCGGTCGAGACGCGGCGGTTCCAGACGCGATGGGTCTCGACCACCTCTTCCATGAGCTTGTCGAGGCCGCGGCCAGTCTCCGCCGAGATCGGCACGGCTCGGAGGCCGCGCACCTGTGGCAGCAGCCGCTCGGTCTTTTCGCGCAGTTCGGCAAGGGCGGCTTGCGGGGTGTCGATCAGGTCCCATTTGTTGAAGGCGATGACCAGCGCCCTGCCCTCGCGGATGATCAGGTCGGCGATCTGCAGGTCCTGCTTCTCGAAGGGGATCGTCGCGTCGAAGACGACAATCACGACCTCGGCAAATTTCAGCGCGCGCAGGCCGTCGGAAACCGAAAGCTTTTCCAGCTTCTCTTGGACCTTCGCCTTGCGACGCATGCCGGCGGTGTCGAACAGCTTTACCAGCCGGCCGCGCCAGTCCCAGTCGACGGAAATCGAATCGCGGGTGATCCCGGCCTCCGGCCCGGTCAACAGCCGCTCCTCGCCGATCAGCGCGTTGATCAGCGTCGATTTTCCCGCGTTCGGGCGGCCGACCACCGCGATCCGGAGCGGCTTGGTCTCGTCATAGGCGGGCTCGTTCTCGGCATCCGCCTCGGAAATGTCCTCGCCGACCAGCACGTCGCTGTCGGCGAGAATTTCTTCCTCGTCATGGTCCTTCGGGAAGCAGCGCTCCTCACCCAAAGCCTCGACGATGGCGTCGCGGAGATCGGGCATGCCTTGGCCGTGTTCGGCCGAAATGGCGATCGGCTCGCCGAGCCCCGCCTCCCAGGCCTCCAGCAGGCCGCTCTCTGAGGCGCGAGATTCCGACTTGTTGGCGGCCAGCACCACGGGCTTGCCGGCACGGCGCACAATGTCGGCAAAAGCCTTGTCGTCCGGCAGCAGGCCGGCCCGCGCATCGATCATGAAGACGACCAGATCCGCTTCGCGGATGGCGATCTCGGTCTGCTGGCGCATGCGGCCCTGCAGGGTTTCCGGCGCGGCGGTTTCGAAACCGGCCGTATCGATGACCTCGAAACTCAGGTCATAGAGTTTCGCCGGATGGACGCGGCGGTCGCGGGTGACACCCGGCGTGTCGTCGACCAGCGCCAGTTTCTTGCCGGCAAGGCGGTTGAACAGCGTCGACTTGCCGACATTCGGCCGGCCGATAATGGCAACCTTGAAACTCATCGCAACTCAGGAGGCCGCGCCGGAGCCGCGGATCAGTTCCGCCATCAGCGAGGCGCGATCGCGGGCGTTGCGCGGCGCCGTCTCGTCGGCGGAAATCTGGTCAAAGAAGGCGAGCGCGTCCTTCGCCTTGCCTTCCTTCCACGCCGAAAGGCCGAGTGCCTCCCGGGCGGAATGGCGCAACGGGTTGGTTTCGTCGGCCAGCACTTCGACACGCGACGAGACATCCTGGTAGCTGCCGTTGTCGACGAGGACATAACCGGCGCGCAGACGCGCCATGTCGCGGATTGCCTGCGGGATCGAACTGTCGGCTGAGACCGCGTCGAACTCTTTCACCGCGCCGGCGAAGTCGCCCTTGTCGGCGAGCACGGTCGCCGCGCGCATACGGGCAAGCAGCGGATAGGCGCCGTAGCCGTCGGCCTCCAACACATCAAGGGCGGCCAGAGCCTCGTCCTGCTTGCCGCCGTTTGCCAGGACCAGCGCCTGCGAAAAGGCATCGCCCGAGGCATTGGCCTTGGTCTGCTGCCAGTAGCTATATCCGACCCAGGCCGCGGTGCCGAGCACGACCGCCAGCGCGACGGCCAACCCGATCGGCCCGTAGCGGTCCCACAAGGCGCGCGCCTGCGCCTGGCGGTATTCCTGATTCACTTCGCGGATAAAGCTGTCGTCCGACATTACCTGAAAGCCGTTTTCGCCCCACGGGGCCGTTCAGCCGCCTTGTAGCGGAAATTCGCCGGCATGGAAGGGGCGCCGCCGAGAATCGGCATTTGGCGGACGTCCGTAGCCGGCGCAATGACGCCTTCGTGTTCCAATCCGCGCCACAATCATGTCATAGCGCTGCCTTGAACTGCCCTTCCGCAGCCAAAGAGTGTCCATGTCCGCGTTGATGCGTCACGCCCTTTCCGCGCTCGCCTGCCTGACGTTCCTGCCCGTCGCCAGTGAGGCACAGGCGGAGAAAATCCCGGCGAAGCCGCATCAGGTGGTCATCATCTCCTTCGACAATTCCAATCCCGTGGAATTGTGGCAGAGGAGCCGGACGCTGGCAGCCACGACCGGCGCGCGTTTCACCTATTTCCTCTCCTGCGTGTTCCTGCTGTCGCCGGAGACGCGCGGCATTTATCAGGCGCCCGGAGAGAAGGCCGGACGCTCGAATGTCGGCTTTGCGCCGTCCAAAGATGACGTGAAGGCGCGGCTCCAGCAGATCTGGCTGGCACGCTCGGAAGGCCATGAGATCGCCAGCCATGCCTGCGGCCATTTCGACGGCGGCAAATGGAGCGAGGCCGACTGGCGCCGTGAGCTTCTGTCGGCCTCGACCATCCTGCGCGACGCCTGGCGCATCAACGGTCTGGACGGCGAGCCGCGCGGCTGGCGGCATTTTGCCGAGCACGAGATTTCGGGTTTTCGCGCCCCTTATCTGTCCGCCGGCAGGCATCTCGATGGCGCGCTTGCGCAGGCGGGCTACCGCTACGATGCCAGCAGCGTGTCGCGCGGGCCGGCGGAGCCCGCCGAAGGCCATGGCCTGATGCGATTTGCGCTGCCGCAGATCCCGGAAGGGCCGGCCGGCCGCAAGGTGATTGCCATGGACTACAATCTGTTCGTCCGCCATTCCGGCGGTTTCGAGCGGACCGACAGGGACGGCGCGTTCGAAGAGCGCGCGCTTTCGGCCTTTCACGCAGCGTTTGACAGTCAATATTCCGGCGGCCGGACACCGCTGCAGTTCGGCTTCCATTTCACGCTGATGAATGACGGCGCGTATTGGCGTGCGCTGGAGCGTTTCGCCCGCGACGTCTGCGTGCGCGCCGACGTCGACTGCATCAGCTACGCCGATTTCGTCGCGCGGCGGGAGACGAAGGATCCGACCATCGTAAGCGATGTCGGCGGGTGAGACGCCAGCGCTCAGGCGTGGTCCGATGCAAGATCCTGGCCTTTGATGTATCGCTGGTCGATGTCCGGCAAAGGCTGCCCATCCAGTGTTGCCTCGAAGGCGCGAAGGCGCTTGTAGATCGACAAAAGTTCGACAATCGTTGGCCATGACGTGACCAGATATTGGAATGAAGAACTGACCTGGCTGAAGGCTGTGGCGATCTGCTGCCAGATGCCGAGTGTTATCTTTCCTGCCGCGATGGTCGGGATCAGGATAAGGCTGGCGAAGATAGCGTCCGCCTGGCCGAAACCCGAGCGGAACACGTTGAAATAGGCATAGTGAAAATACAGCCTGAAGTAGTTCTTGCGTACATTTGCGAAGAGCTCGGCCATCGTTGGGGGCTGGGCACGGTCTTCGTGATCCTCTCCGTAGACCAGTTCCTTTCGGTAGGCTGCCTCGACGCGCTGGTTCCTGAATTCTAGCCCCGGCAGTTTGATGCCGACAACGGCCAACAGCACTGTGCCGAAGAGCGACCAGACAACCGCGGCGACCACGAGCGAATAGGGAACCTGCCCGAAAAACGGCAATTCGGTGATGTAGGTCGACAACTGCGCTAGCAGCGGCAAGAACGCGATCAAGGTCAGGATGGAATCGGCGAACGCCACGCCCAAACCCTCCATGGTCGTCGAGAAGCGCATCGTGTCTTCCTGAACGCGCTGCGAGGCGCCTTCGATATGACGAAGCCGCGACCAGTTCGCCATGTAGTAGTCGTTCATCGCGGTTCGCCAACGGAAAATGTAGTGGCTCACATAGAAGCGCGTCAGAACGAACAGCATGATGTTCGCCATCCCGATCCAAGCATAAATCCAGAAGAGACTATACAACTCATCAGCGGACACTGAGACGGGTGGCGTCAGCGCTTTCTGAAAAAGGTCGAAGAACGGCCTGCGCCAGTTGTTCAGCGCGACATAGAGTTCAACCGAGATATAAGTCGAGAAAAGGATCATTGCCGACCCGAGGATGGACCAATTCTGCCACGGGTGCGGCGAGTAGAGCCGCCAGAACTGATAGAAGGCAGCTAAAAATGCCGCGAAATAGATGTAAAACCAGATGAAGGGGCCCGACCAGAATACCGGCACGCCCAGGATTGGCGGCGCGCCGGCGGGCGCCGGAGGAAGGCCGAAAGTGGCGCCGAGCTGCGCGCCGCCAAAGAACCAAAACAGAATCCCAACCAGGCTCCAGACAGCGGCGGAAATGAAAAACAGCTTCGGCTTCGGGAAGAAAGATACGAACACTTCGGAGATTTCCTTGCCGGAGGCGCGGTGCGCGGGTTGGATCGGACCGGCATGAAGTCACACTTCATCGGGAAAAGAAATGTGAGCTGCCTGCCGCGGCGCGGCAAAGACCTGCCAATCATGGCGATTTTGGTGGCTTGCAGGAAAATAGCGCCGTCGCCCCCGCCAGGATCAGCACCAGGGACGCGCCGACGGATGCCAACACGAAGTCGCCGGTCCATTCCGCCACGAAACCCGCCGCGATCGGCCCGAGAATCTGGCCGGTGCCGAAAGCCGCGGTCATCAGTGCCATGACCAGGCGCGGCGAGCGCGGCGCAAGCTGGCGACCGGCCTGGAGACCGAGCGCCGTGAGACCGATAAAAGTCCCACCGAGCAGCACACCACCCAGCAGTGGGCCGAACTCTCCGCCGAGCGACACGCTCGCCGCCACGCCGACCGCCTCGACGACGCAACCTGCGCCGAAGGCCCCGACGACACCGACGCGGCGCGCCACCGCGTTCCATAGGAAGACCGACGGGACTGCCGCCAGCCCGGTCGCCAGCCACACCATTGTCTCGAACAGCCGGCCAGATCCGCCGGCGCGGACGATGGCGATCAGGAATGTCGCGGTGATGATGTAGCCGAAGCCGAAGAGCCCGTAGGCGAGGATCATCAGGACGAGCGGTCTTTCACGCGGCAGGGGCGGCTCCGCGGATGTTGCGCTCGTCAGGATCGGGCCGCGATCAATCAGCCGCGCGGCCACAAGGAAGCCCAGGGCCGAAAGGATTGCAGCGCCGATCCAGCCGGCGCGCCAGCCGGAATCCATCCAGATCAGAATGGCCATCATCGCCGACGATGCGGCGATGCCCATGCCGACGCCGGCGAAATGCACCGCCTGGAGATCGCCGCGACCCGCGGCTGACAATTGGCTGAAAACGATGCTCGACACAAAAACCAGGACAAATGCGCTTGCGACGCCGCCGAGGAACCGGATCGCGAGGAAAAGCGGAAAGCTGTCCGTTGCGGCCATTAGCGCGCAGAGCGCCGCGCTGGCTGAAAGCCAGCACAAAGCGAGCAGCCGCTCGCGGCCCTGCGCCCAGGCTCCGGCCGTGGCGACGGCGCCCATGAGATAACCGAGATAGTTGGCGGAGGCGACCAGCCCGGCATCGGCTGCCGACAGGCCCAGCTGCTCCATCATGCCCGGCAGGATCGGCGTGTAGACGAAGCGGCCGATGCCCATGGCGACCGCCAGGGCAGCCATGCCGCCCAGGGCGTAACGGAGCGGCGAGACGGCAGAGGCGAGCATCCCCGCAGCTTAGATTTGTTGCGCCGCAACACAATCCGCTTCGATTGGTCCAGCCATCGACTTCCACTGCGTTCGAATGGTTCTTGATCGCAGACCGATCAATGCAGGTGGGCCAATCCCTTGTTCGGCTCCTACGGCAACCGATAACGGCGGTTGAACGGAAGGTCCGCCAGTTCGCGCGGCGACATTGCCGCGAGCGCCGGATGCGACAGCGGATCACGCCACCAGGTCTGGCTTTCCGAAGGGGTGTCGGCCGGCTCGAAAAGCATCCGCCCGAGCGCTCCTATGATTGAGAGAAACTTCATCTCTGTTCACCTTGCCATGTTTCTGATATGATAATTTTGGGTGGAATGAAGCAGGGTGCAATCAAGAAAGACCTGTCCTCGAAATTAGAAAATCTAAAGTCATGAGACTCAACTCGGTGCATCTGAACGGCTTGCGCGCGGTCGAGGCGGTGGCGCGCTTGGGTTCCTTGCAGAAAGCGGCGGAGGAGTTAGGCGTATCGCCGAGCGCCGTCAGCCAGCAGGTCGGGCGGACGGAGGCGCAGATCGGGCAAATGGTCTTCGACCGGACGTCGTCCGGGCTACAGGCGACGAGTTTCGGACGGGATTTCACGGCGCGGCTGTCGAGCGGCTTTCGCGAATTGGAGGGCGCGGTCGCCATGGCCGAGCGCGCGAAGGTATGCGTGCTCGCTGTCTCGGTCGCGCCGGCGTTTGCTTCGAAATGGCTTTTGCCGAGGCTTTCCAAACACTTCACGCTCTATCCCGAGGTCTTCCTGCGCATCGACGCTTCGACGAAACTGGTCGATCTCGACCATTCCGACATCGACATCGCGATCCGGATGGGTGACGGGAAATGGCCGAAGGTGCGCGCCGAACTGCTGATCGCGCAGGAGATCTTTCCGGTCTGTTCGCCGGCGGTGGCGGAGACGCTGAAGACGCCCGCCGACTTGGCGAAGACCTGGGAGATCATCGACGAAAGCTCGATGTTTTCGTGGAATCAATGGTTTAGCGCTGCAGGCATCGAACCGGTCCGGCTCCAGCAGGGTGCGCGTTTCACCGATCCGATGCTTTGCCTCGATTCGGCAATCGCCGGACATGGTGTGACGCTGGCCTGGCAATTGCTTGCCGCCGACGCGATGGCCGACGGCAGGCTGGTCGCGCCGTTCGGGGTCAGGGCGACCAGTGGGCTCGGTTATTGGATGGTGACGTCGACGGCGGACCGCGAGCCGAAAAAAGTCAATCAATTCAAGGCCTGGATACGCGGCGAAATCGAGCAGACCATCGGCCAGTTCGGGCCGCTGGTCTGCGCGCAGTGACGGCGAGACACGCGGGGGTGAAGGCTTGGCAAGTCCGGAAAATGAAACGATTTCAATGCCTGCCTGAAAATCGCCGCTCCGATGCTGCGATCCACCTGACGCGATGGGCTTTTTGGGGAAGATTCTCTGACGCGCGGGCCCGGCCGTACCGACGGGAGGCCACAAAACCGGGACGCGACCTTATGCCTGCTTCCCGCTCCATACGACGCCACACCATCGCCGCTTTGCGGTGGCGGGATCGCTACGAGCGGCCTATCTATGGCCCAGTCACATTTGAAGAAGGTATCCTCCATGACCTCGCATCCCGGCACACTCTCGGCCTCGATCGACGCGACGAAACTCGACCGGCTGGCGGAGGTGGCGGTGAAGGTGGGCCTGCGGCTTCAGCCCGGCCAGGACCTGGTGTTGACGGCGCCGGTCGCGGCCCTGCCGCTGGTGCGCAGGATCGTGGCGCATGCGTACAAGGCCGGCGCGGGGCTGGTCACGCCGATCTTTTCCGACGAGGAGATCACGCTTGCCCGCTACCGCAACGGCCCGGACGAAAGTTTCGACCGCGCACCGAACTGGCTCTACGAAGGCATCGCAAAAGCCTTCGACAACAATGCGGCGCGGCTGGCGATCGTCGGCGACAATCCGATGCTGCTGTCGGGCGAGGACCCGGCCAAGGTGGCGCGCGCCAACAAGGCGAACTCGATCGCCTACCAGCCGGCGCTGGAAAAGATCGCCGGCTTCGACATCAACTGGAACATCGTATCCTATCCGACCGCATCCTGGGCAAAACTGATGTTTGCCGGCGACAGCGAGGACATCGCGGTGGCGAAACTGGCGGATGCGATCTTTTCGGCCTCGCGCGTCGATGTCGAAGACCCGGTGACCGCTTGGAACGACCACAACGCCGCGCTCGCCAAGCAGAGCCAATGGCTGAACGGCGAACGCTTCAGCGCCCTGCACTATACCGGGCCGGGCACGGACCTGACGGTCGGGCTGGCGGACGGCCACGAATGGCATGGCGGCGCCTCGACCGCCAAGAACGGCATCACCTGCAACCCGAACATCCCGACCGAAGAAGTGTTCACCACGCCGCATGCCCATCGCGTCGAAGGTTTTGTGCGCAGCACGAAGCCGCTGTCCCACCAGGGCACGCTGATCGACAACATCCAGGTTCGGTTCGAGAAGGGAAAAATCGTCGAGGCCAAGGCGACGCGCGGCGAAGAAGTGCTGAACAAGGTGCTGGACACCGACGAAGGCGCGCGCAGGCTGGGCGAAGTGGCGCTGGTGCCGCATTCCTCGCCGATCTCGAAGAGCGGGCTCTTGTTCTACAACACGCTGTTCGACGAGAACGCCGCCTGCCACATCGCGCTCGGCCAGTGCTATTCGAAATGTTTTTTGGGCGGCGATACGATCACGCAGGAACAGATCGCGGCGCAGGGCGGCAACAAGAGTTTCATCCATATCGACTGGATGATCGGCTCCGACCAGATCGATATGGACGGCATCCGCGCCGACGGGTCGAAAGTGCCGGTGATGCGCAAGGGCGAGTGGGCGTAATGGGCTCTCGGAAAAGCTGCTCGTGTTTGCATGGCCAAGGCAAGTTCTCTTCTTGCCTTGGCGAAGCTTGAACGCCGGCTCTGTTGCGTGGTCGCTGTCCGCTTAAAATTACCGCGCCCAACGAACGAGCATGCGCAACCCTACTTCCCCGGCTCCTTCGGGTTCCACAGCACCGTCTCGGCATCCTTCTCGTAGGCCATGCCGTTGGGATAGCTGATCGCCTCGAACTGCAGACCCCAGGGCGCCTGGAAATAGAGGATCGTCTGGCCGGCCGCCGGACCTTCGTTGACCGGCAGCGGCCCCATGCGGGTGGCGACGCCCTTGCCCTCCAGATAGGTTTTGGCGGCGGCCACGTCGTCGACATAGAAGGCAATGTGGAAGCCGCCTATGTCGCTGTTCTTCGCCTGAAGGTCCTTCTGGTCGGGCGCGGTGTATTTGAACAGTTCGACATTGGAGCCGAAGCCGCAGCGCACCAGCGTGATCTCCTCGATGACCGCCTTCGGATCAACGCCGAGCAGGTCCGTCATGAAGGTGCCCTTGTCGTCGGCGAAGGGGCCGAACGACATCGCCTTCTGGCAGCCGATCACGTTGGTGAAGAAATCGACCGCCTGCGCCATGTCGGGCACGGTCACGCCGGTGTGGTCGTGGCCGCGCATGCCGGGGATGGAATCGGCCAATGCCGCGCCGCTGCCGGCGGCAAGCGCAAGTGTGAAAACCGCGCCGCGAAGAAAATCCTGCATGTCACGTCTCCCATTGGCGGGCGGTTTCCTTGCCGCGCCGGGCGCCCGCTGGCCCGCCGCTTCGAAAAACCTCAGACGGCCTCCTTGCCTTTCCGCTCGCCCAGCCAGCCGGGATCGACCTCCGGCAGCGGGATCGCGGCGATGAGTTCGCGCGTATAGGCATCCTGTGGCGCGGCGAATATATTGTCCGTTGGCCCGGCCTCGACGATCTGGCCGTGGCGCATGACGATCACCTCCCTGCACAGACGCCGGATCACCGACAGATCGTGGCTGATGAAGGCGACGGTGAGCCCCATCTCGGAGGCGAGTTTTTCGAGCAGGGTCAGGATCTGCGCCTGGGTCGATACGTCGAGCCCGGAGACGATCTCGTCGGCCAGCACGAATTTGGGCGATAGCGCCAGAGCGCGCGCGATGCCGACCCTTTGCCGCTGGCCGCCGGACAGTTCGTGGCGGTAGCGTGTTGCAAAATCTTCGGGCAGGCCGACGCGGCGCAGCGCCTCGGCCACCCGCCCGGCGAGATCGTCGGCCATGCCGTTCTGCTTCAACGGTGCGGCGATGATCGCGCCGATGGTACGGCGCGGGTTGAGCGACGACATCGGATCCTGAAAAATCATCTGCAGGTCGCGGCGTAGCGGACGCAGTTGCGCCTCCGGCAAATGCGTGATGTCGCGGCCGTCGAACGTCACCGTGCCTTGGCTCGGCTCCAGCAGGCGCACCAGCGCGCGGCCGAGCGTCGATTTTCCGGAGCCGGACTCGCCGACGATGCCGGTCACCTGATGGCGCGGCAGGTCGAAATCGAGCCCTTTCAAAATCTCGATCTTCGGCGCGCTGCCGAAGGCCGTCTTGCGCGTCATGTCGGGCAGCGCGACTTTCAGGCCACGCACGGAAAACAGCGCGTCAGTCATGGCGCTGCCTCCGGGGACGCGTATCCGCAGGGAACCGGCGCGGGTGCCGGGGGCAGTTTACTTTTTTCGGCCCGCGCGAGTTCTGAAGCACTGCGGCCCTTCTGCCGAAAGAAAGTAAACTGTCCCCTGGTTTCAGCGCGTCAGCCATGCGGCGCCCTCCATTCGCGGTCGTCGGCCGCGATCTCCGCGGCGAGGCCGGCCAAAACCGATTCGTCGACCGGCTTCAGTGACGCATAGGGATCGGTGTATTTGGGCGTCGCCGCCATCAGCGCCCGAGTGTAGGGATGTTTCGGATTGGCAAACAGGGCGGGAGTATCGGCCTCCTCGACCACCTTGCCGGCATAGAGCACCGTCACCTTCTGGCTGATCTTGGCTACCACGCCGAGATCGTGGGTTACAAACAGGATCGCCGTGCCGTGCTCCCGCTGCATCACCGCGATGAGGCGCAGGATCTGCTTCTGAACGGTCACGTCCAGCGCCGTGGTCGGCTCGTCGGCGACGATCAGCCGGGGTTCGGCGGCGAATGCGGCGGCGATCAGCACGCGCTGGCGCATGCCGCCCGACAGTTCGTGCGGATAGCTGCGCAGCACCCGCTCGGGGTCGCGGATCTGCACCTCGTCGAGCAGTTGGCGGATGCGGGCGTCGGCGCGCGCGCCGTCCCAGCCGAGGATTTTGGTCAACCGGTCGGTCGTCTGCGGGCCGATGCGGCGCGACGGGTTGAGCGCCGTCAGCGGGTCCTGCGGGATCAACGCGGTTTTCGCCCCGATCAGCGCGCGGCGTGCCTTGAGAGTGAGGCCGCCGAGGTCGGTGCCCTCCAGCCCGATCCGGCCTTCGGCGATCTTGACGCTGGGCGGCAGCACGCCGAGCACCGCCTTGCCGATCATGCTCTTTCCCGCGCCGCTCTCGCCGACCAGCGCCCGCACCTCGCCGGGCTCGACCGCGAGTGAGACGGAGCGCAGCACGCGAATTCCGTTGGCGAGGGTGGCGCTGAGGTTTGAGATTTCGAGAGCGGGGGTCATGGAACAACTGCTCCGGCGATACCACCACCCCTGACCCCTCCCCACAAGGGGGAGGGGGATTTTGCGGCCGCAATGCAGCACAAAACCGCCAATGAGTTTTGTTCGGCGCAGGTGCGAGCCGGTCCCCCTCCCTCTTGTGGGGAGGGGTTGGGGGTGGGGGTACGAACGTCACCAAAAGCGCCGGCACCGAGGATGTGGATCGACCCGTTTCTCATCGCAGCACCGGATCGAACCGCGCCTTCAGCCCCTCGCCGAACTGGCTGAAGGACAGCACGGTGAGGAACAGCGTGACCAACGGGAACACCAGCACCCACCACGCCTGGTGGATCGACAGGCGGCCCTCGGCGATGATGCCGCCCCAAGTCGGATCGTCGGTGGAGATCGACAGGTTGACGAAGGACAGGATCGCCTCGACGATCACCGCGATGCCCATCTCCAGCGACAGCAGCGCCACGATCGCCGGCAGCACGTTGGGCAGCACCTCCTTCAGCATGATGTCGAAGCGGCCAAAACCGGCGATGCGCGCGCTTTCGACATAATCCATGCGCGCCTGCCCCATCGCCTCGGCGCGCACGACGCGGCAGAAGCGCGTCCAGTCGATCACCGCGATGGCGATGATGACGGAACTGAGCCCCGTGCCCAGCACCGCCACGAGAAGGATGGCGAACAGCACAGGCGGAAACGCCATCCAGATGTCGACGATGCGCGACACGACGCGGTCGGTCCAGCCGCCGAAATAGCCGGCAGCGAGCCCCAGCGCCGAACCGACGATGCAGGCTGCGGCCGCCGCCGCGAAGGCAACGAGGAAGGCGACCCGCCCGCCATAGATGATGCGCGAAAGGAGGTCGCGGCCGAGGCTGTCGGTGCCGAGCCAGAAACCCGGCTCCGCGCCCTGCATCCAGAAGGGCGGCAGGCGCTCATACATCAGGTCCTGCGCCAGCGGGTCCTGCGGCGCCAGGAGCGGCGCGAAGATGGCCGCAAGCAGTGCGACCAGCAGCCAGCCGCCGGCCAGCCAGAGGCGAGCATTCGAGGTCTTTGCCGCGCGCGCGTCAGCCATGGCGCAGCCTCGGATTGAGCACGGCGTAGAGCATGTCGACGGCGAGGTTGATGAGCACGAACAGCAGCGCGAAGACCAGTACGATGCCCTGGATCAGCGGCAGATCGCGGTTGATGACGGCGTCGATCGCCATGTTGCCGAGGCCCTCGTAGGAGAACAGGCGCTCGACGATGACGGTGCCGCCGATCAGGAAGGTGAACTGCACGCCGACCAGCGTCAGCGTCGGCAGGGCCGCGTTCTTCAACGCCTCGCGCAAGATCACCTGCGTCTCCGAAAAACCCTTGACCCGCGCCAGCACGACATAGTCGAGCGACAGCAACTCCTTGAGCGACTGTTTCAGCAATTGGGCGATGATCGCCGCCAGCGGCAAGGCGAGCGCCAGCGCCGGCATGAACATATGGCCGAGCAGGTCCTTCGTCAGGTCGAAGCGCAGCCGGAAAATGCTTTCGAACAGGTAGAACTGGGTGACAAAAGGCAATTCAAGCCGCGGCGACACCCGGCCGGAAATCTCGAAAACCGGCCACAAGACGCCGAAGACGAGGATGAAGGCCAGTCCCCACAGGAAGTCTGGGATGGACAGCGCCGCGCCGTTGGCGACGTCGATGCCGGCCTCGACCGCCGTGCCGCGCTCGCGCGCGCCGACGACTGCCAGCACGCCGCCGACAGCGACGGCGATCAGCAGCGCCACGATCGACAGTTCCAGCGTCGCCGGCAGGCGGTTGAGAACCAGCGAGAGCACATTCTGCCGGAGCGAGATCGACGTGCCGAAATCGCCGTGCAGGACGCCCGCAAGCCAGATGAAGAACTGTTCGACGATGCCCTTGTCGAGCCCGTATAGCGCGCGCAGCCGGTCGATGTCTGCTTGGCTGGCGCCCGGTGGCAGCATCATGGCGATCGGGTCGCCCGGCGCGATGCGGATGACGACGAACACCACCACGGCCACGCCGAACAGGGTGATGGCCATGGTGAGAAGGCGGAGAAGGAAGCGTTGGAGGATCATGTCTCGATGTGGAGAGCGATCGCACCCCCCTCTGGCCTGCCGGCCATCTCCCCCTCAAGGGGGGAGATTCGCAGATATGGTCCCCGCACTTTTCCTCCGTCACTGGCGATTGGCGATAACCAAGCGGCCAGCCGATCTCCCCCCTTGAGGGGGAGATGGCCGGCAGGCCAGAGGGGGGTGCGAAGCGCGCCGACCACGGAATTGCTAGAATGCAGGTAGCAGCACCCTCACGCCGGCGTCATCAGCGCCGGCAGCAGCGCACCCGACTTGTGCGGCACCACTTTCACGCCCTTGGCATGCACGATCGGCTGCGCATATTGCAGTAGCGGCAGCACATAGGCGTTTTCGGCGATGAGCTTGTCGACCGCCTTCCAGCCTTCGATGCGTTTCGCCTCGTCCTTCTCGGCCCACAGCGGGTTGATGGCGTCGATGACGTCCTTGCCGTCCCACACCGAATGCGGGCTCGGCCCGTACATGGCGAAGCCGGTCGAGGTGGTCGGGTCGCCGATCGAATTGCCCCAGTTGTAGAAGGCGGCGGGCGCCAACTGGTCGGCGGCGCGCAGTTCGTAGTGCTTTGCGATCTCGTAGACCTCGATATTGGCCTCGATGCCTACCTTACGCCACATGCCGACGATCGCCTGGATCATCTCGTAGTCCTTGGGCTTAAAACCCTTGGTGGTCTGGATGGTGAATTTCACCGGCTTGTCGGTGGAATAACCCGAGGCGGCGAGCAGTTCCTTGGCCTTTTCCGGATTGTACTCGACCTTGATCGACGGATCGAAGGCCGCGTATTCCGGCGTCTCCAGCGTGTCGATGGGCAGGCCGTAGCCGCGCAGCAGGCGGTCGACCAGGAGCTTCTTGTCCACCGACATGACGGCCGCCTTGCGCACGTTGGCGTCGTTCATCACGTCGATATCGTTGAAGAAGATCATGCCTATGTCGGAGACGGTGTCGCTGGAGCCGGCCAGGCCGTCCTTGGCGATCAGCCGGTCATATTCCTCGTAGGGGATTTCGAGCGTGACCTGCGAGGAGCCGGATTCGATCTCGGCAACGCGGCTCGCCGCGTCGGTGACGAACTTGATGGTGACGTTCTCGAAGGCCGGCTTGCCGCCCCAGTAGTTGGGGTTGGCCTTCAGCCGCAGGAAGGCGTTGCGCTCGAACTTGTCGACCATGTAGGGGCCGGTGCCGATGGGCTTGGCCTCGAACCCTTCCGCGCCGACCTTCTCGTAGTAGGCCTTCGGCAGCACGTAGCCGGTGAGGAACGACATCCACTTGAAATAGACCGGGTCGAACTGGACGACATCGCCGGTGATGGTGTTGCCGTCGATCTTGAAGTTGTTGACGTTCTTCCAGACGAACTGGATCGGGTTGCCGGTCTTCTCGTCGCCGGCCCGCTGCAGCGACCAGACGATGTCCTCGGCGGTGAACGGCGAACCGTCGTGCCAGGTCACACCCTCGCGCACCGTCATCATCACCTTGGTGCGGTCCTGGTTCCAGCCCCACTGGGTCAGCAGGCCGGGGCCGAAGGACAGGTCGGGCGCCTGCGGGATGAACTGGTCGAAGACCGACTGGTAGATGCCCTGGATGGTGGGGTTGACCGCGGAGGGGCCGGTGGTGGGGTCCCAGGAAGGCAGGTTTACGTTGTAGGCGATGGTGAGTTCGTTGGCCTGCGCCCGTGCGATGGACGGGACGCCGATCGCCGCCACGCCAAGCGCCGAGGCGCCGTAGCCAAGAAGTTCGCGTCTGTTCATTGTCATGATAGAGTTCCCCATATTGTTGATTATGCTCTGGAATTTCAGTCTAGAACCGCCGTTGCCTCGATCTCGATCAGGAAATCCGGCATTGCGAGTGCCTGCACCCCGATCCACGTGTTGGCGGCAGGCACAGTGTCGCCGTAGAAAGCTAATATCTCTTCGGTGACCGGGCCGAGCTTGTCCGGCGTGTGGCCGACGACATATGTTCTCAGCCGCACGATGTTGGCTGGCGTAGCGCCGACTTCGGCCAGAACCTGCCTCAGATTGGCAAGCGCCTGCCGCGCCTGGGCGGCCAGATCGCCGGGGCCGACGAGTTCACCAGCCGCATTCCACGCCACCTGGCCGGACATGTGCAGCGTGCGCCCGCCATTCTGCTCCACCGCATGAGAAAACCCGTACGGTGTCGCCTTGTACATGGTTTCCGGATTGATCGGTTTGCGTTTCATCGGCATCTCCAGTCATTCCTCGCCGGCCCGCTGAGGCGGCCTTCATATTCGTCCGTCGTCTCAACCGCCCGCAAGTTGCCGGGCGAGCAAAAAGCCCGATCCCGCGCCGGTGCCCAGGTCGCCGCACCGGTCAGGTGAAAATTCTCCACCGGCGTGTTCCATTTGGCAAAGCCGCGCGCCGGCCGGAACAGAAAATTCTGCGCGATATGGTGGCTGCCGCAGATCTGGTCGCCGCCGACAAGGTTCGGGTTCTCGCGCTCGAGGTCGAGAGGCGAGAAGACCGCGCGGCCGAGGATTTTGGCGCGCAGCCCCGGCGCGTTGCGCTCGATGATGTCGAGCACGCGCTCTGCGTAACGATCCTTCACCGCATCCCAGGCCGCCGGCGCAATCTCGCCCGCCGCGTCGCCGAGAATTTCGGCCGGCAGAGCGCGCACCTGCACCCACAACACATGCTTTCCGGCCGGAGCGCGGGAGGGATCGACGGCCGTCGGCTGGCCGACCACCAAGACCGGTTCGTCAGGCAGCAGGCCGGCGATGGCCTGTTGATAGGTCTTCGCCATCTGGTCGAGCGACGGCGCGATGTGGACATAGGCGAAGCTTTTCAGCTCGGCGCTGGCATTCCAGTCCGGCAGTCCGTCGAGCGCCAGATGCAGCATCATCGTGCCCGGCGCATGGCGAAACTTTTTCATGGCCGTGTCGAAGCCGGCATCGCCTGAGCCGTTTTGCAGCAGCTTTTCCAGCGCGTTTGGCGCCACACCGGCGATCACCGCCTTGCGGGCCATATGCGTCTCGCCCGAAGCCAGACGAATTCCCGTCGCCTTGCCGCCGGATCGCGTCACCTCGGCCACTTCGGCGCCAGCGAAGATTTTTCCGCCGGCGGACGTGATCATCTTCTCCAGCGCGCGGATCATCGTATCGGCGCCACCCTTGCCGATGACCATTCCAAAGCTCTGGTTGGCCATGGATTCGAGATAGGGGAACACCGCGCCGCCCGAAATGTCCGGCGCGAAGTCGAGATGCATGCCCCAGGCGGCCAGTGTCGCCTTCACATGCGGCGACGTGAAATTCTCGTTCAGCCAGGCACGCGGCGACGACAGAAGCAGGCGGGCGGTGTCGAGCGCGCCGGAGACGCCTTTCTTGCGCCACAGATTCCAGCCGGTGCCGGCCAGAGCGCGAAAACCCATCGGCGAGCCCAGCAGCCGGAACAGGTGTTCCGCCTCGCCCGGAAACGCCGCCACCAGCTCGCGCCAAGCATCGGCATCGGCGGGCGAGAAAGCCGCGATGCGCGCCGCCGTCTTTTCCAGGTCGGTGCTGACTCCGAACCATTTGCCGTCGGGGAAAACGCTGGCGAAACAATCGGCCACGGGCGCGAATTCGAGCCCATGCGATTTCAATTCATTTGCATACATCTGGTGAAAGGCCGAGCCGGCAAACAGGCTCAAATTCATCGCGCCAAAGTCGTGGCGATAACCGGGAAGCGTGTATTCCTCTGTCCTTACAGCACCACCGAGCGTCGAATTGTGTTCAAAAACGCCGACTTTCCAGCCCTTGCGGGCCAGATGCGCGGCGCAGGCCAGACTGTTGTGGCCGGCCCCGACCAGTATGGCGTCGAACTCGCTCACGCCCCCACCCAATTTGCTTTAGGCTTAAAGATAATTGCAGATGCATATGTTTTCGTCTAGTAGCATATTAAGGGCCGACACGAGCCTTCGGACATTCCGGCTAAGAGGGAACTGAAACATGGACACGCAGAAACTTCTCGGCGAGCTCGCCGGCCAGCTGCTTTCGGGCGGCATCGAGGTGGTCGACCTGACGGGCGTTCTCGGACCCGACACGCCGCTGATCAAGCTGCCGCCGGACCTTGGCGTCGACACGCCCAAGGTCGAGATCCACAAGATTTCCGAATACGACAAGCAGGGTCCGTGGTGGGCCTGGAACTGGCTGAAGCTCGGCGAGCATTCCGGCACGCATTTCGACGCGCCGATCCACTGGATTTCCGGCAAGGACTATGCCGACGGCGCCACCGACACCATTCCGGTCCAGAAATTCGTCGGCCCGGTCAACGTCATCGACTGCTCCAATGAGGCCGCCGCCGATGCGGACTTCCTGCTCACCGTCGACCACATCAAGGCGTGGGAGGCGAAACACGGCGCCATCAATCCCGGCGAATGGGTGGTGATGCGCACCGACTGGGACCGCCACGGCGGCTCCGAAGCGGAATTCCTCAACGCCAACGAGACCGGCCCGCATACACCCGGCCCGACCGCCGAGGCGATCATGTACCTGATCGAGAAGGACGTCGCCGGCTGGGGCTCGCAGACAATCGGCACCGACGCCGGCAAGGCCGGCGGCATGGAGCCGCCGTTTCCGGCCCACACGCTGATGCACAAGGCCAACAAATACGGCCTCGCCAGCCTGTGCAACCTCGACAAGCTGCCGCCGAAGGGCGCCGTGCTGATCGTCGCACCGTTGAAGATCGAACACGGCACCGGCAGCCCGATCCGCGCGCTGGCGCTGGTGGCGAGGTAGTTTTCGGCGACCTCGGAGAAGGTCATGCAATTGTTCAAGGTAAGGACGACGGTCACCGTAAGGGCCAGCAGTCGCGCTCTACGTTGCCCCTCTCTGTCCTGCCGGACATCTCCCCCACAAGGGGGGAGAGTGGCTGGCCACCTTGGTTTCGCCAATCGCCAACGTTGCAGGGGGAGCGGCTCGACAGCCGCAGCCACTCTCCCCCCTTGTGGGGGAGATGTCCGGCAGGACAGAGAGGGGCAACATAGAGCGCTGTTCTCTCTTTTCTACCCAAGCTGGGATCACCCTTGACCGCCCCCGATCACATCATCGTCGGCAGCGGGATCAACGCCCTGGTCTGCGCCGCCGTCCTTGGCGGCAAGGGCCGAAAAGTCCTTGTGCTGGAGCGCAATGACCGCATCGGCGGCTGCATCCGCACGGAGAAGATCACCGCGCCGGGTTTCGTCCACGACGTGATGGCGACGACCTTCGTGCTGTTCATCACCGGTCCGGCCTATGCGGTGCTTGGGGCCGACCTCGCGCGACACGGCCTGGAGTTCTGCCACACGGCCACACCGACCGGCGTGCTGCGGCCGGACGGCAGCCATGCGGTCATCCGCACCGACCGTGCCGCCAACATCGCAGCCCTCAACGCCGTCGAGCCGGGCGACGGCGACCGGCACGCAAGCGACGTCGGCGGGATCGAGCGCAATGCCGGCCTGCTGTTTTCGCTGCTCGGCGGTAATCTCTGGAGCTATCCGACCTTCAAGCTTCTGGCGGCCGAGGCATGGCGGCGCGGCCCGCGCGGGCTGGCGGCCTTTCTGGGCGAGGCGCTGGTGCCGGCACGCGGCTGGCTGGAGACCGGCTACGAATCCGATCTCACCCGCGCCCTCTGGGCGCCGTGGGTGCTGCATGCCGGCCTTGGCCCGGAAGATGCGTTTTCCGGCCAGATCGCCAAGGTCATCGCCTTTGCGCTGGAGGCGGCGGGCGCGTCGATCGTCAAGGGCGGCGGCAACAACCTGCTGTCGGCCTTCGAAATGCTGATCCGCGAGCGCGGCGGCGAAATCCGCACCGGCGCGGACGTTGCCTCGATCGTACAGGCCGGCGGCCGCGCCACCGGCGTGCGGCTTGCCTCCGGCCAGGAAATATCGGCATCGAAGGGCGTCATCTGCTCGGTCACGCCGACGCAGCTTTACGACCGGCTGCTCGGCGGCGCGAAACCCGCCGGCGAACCGGACGCGGTGAAGAATTATCGCTACGGCAAGGGCAATTTCCAGATCCACTACGCGCTCGACCGTCCGCCGGCCTGGAAGGGCGAAGGGCTGGGCCAGGTGGCGCTGCTGCACCTCACGCCCGGCCTCGACGGCGTGTCGAAGGCCTGCAACGAGGCGGCACGCGGAATGCTCCCTGAAACGCCGACCATCTGCGTCGGCCAGCCGCATGTGCTCGACCCCTCGCGCTGCCCTCAGGGCAAGGCGATCCTGTGGCTGCAGCTTCCCGAGGCGCCGTGCCGCATCAAGGGCGATGCCGCCGGAAAACTGGTCATCGCCGATGGCGGCTGGACGGAAAAACTGCGCGAGGCGTTCGCCGACCGCGCCGAGACGATCCTTGCCAGCCATATCGACGGCTTTAAGGAAACCGTGATCGCGCGAAAAAGCTATTCGCCGGCCGATCTCCAGGCGATGAACATCAATCTGGTCGGCGGCGACCCTTATGGCGGTTCGTCGACCATCGACCAGGCATTCCTGTGGCGGCCGTTCAAAGGAACGCGCAATCACGAGACCGACGTGAAGGGCCTTTATCACATCGGCGCGTCCACCCATCCCGGCGCGGGGCTTGGCGGCGGGTCCGGCTTCCTTCTCGGGAGTAGGCTCTGATGGATCAGAAGGTCGCGGAAAAACGCGCGCCCATCTCGACGCTCGGCCAGATCGGGCTGCAGCAATTCGCGCCCTATCTGATGAACCGCATCATGGGCCGCTACAACGCCACGCTGCGCGAGGATTTCCGGCGCCAGCACCGCACCATCCCGCAGGTGCGAACGCTGGCTGTGCTTTCGGTGATGGACGGCGTCACGGTCGGCGACCTGTCGGTCTACACGGTCATCGAGCAGTCGACGCTGTCGCGGACGCTGGACGCACTGGAGGCGCATGGGCTGGTGCGCCGCGAGACCGGCGAGACCGACAGCCGCGTGCGAAAGGTGTTTCTCACCGACGACGGCCGTGCCGAATTCGGCCGCGCCTGGCCGGCCATGCATGCCGCTTTCGAAGCGATGTTCGAGGACATCGACGAGGCCGAATATTCGGCGCTCATCGTGACGCTGCAAAAGATGCTGAAGAACATTCGCAAGCACGAGATCTAGGACGTCCGTATGGAGACGCCACATGGCTGAACGGTCCTTCGCAGAGGAAGTCAAAAAACTCCGCCTCGGCGCCGGTGAGGAATTTTCCGGCGAAGGCATTTTGGCCATCACCAAGGCGCTGCTGCAATGTGGCGTGGGTTATGTCGGCGGCTACCAGGGCGCGCCGATCAGCCATCTGATGGACGTGCTCGCCGACGCGCAGGACATTCTGGGCGAACTCGGCGTGCATTTCGAGGCGAGTGCCTCGGAGGCTACCGCCACCGCCATGCTGGCCGCCTCGGTCCACTACCCGATCCGGGGGGCGGCGACCTTCAAGTCCACCGTCGGCACCAATGTCGCCTCGGATGCGCTGGCCAACCTCGCCTCCGGCGGCGTCACCGGCGGCGCGCTGATCATCTGCGGCGAGGACTATGGCGAGGGCTCCTCGATCATGCAGGAGCGCAGCCACGCCTTCGCCATGAAGAGCCAGGTCTGGCTGCTCGATCCACGGCCCAACCTGCCGTCGATCGTCAAGGCGGTCGAGGACGGCTTCGAACTCTCGGAAGCCTCCAACACGCCGGTGATGATGGAGGTGCGCATCCGCTGCTGCCATGTCCACGGCCAGTTCATCGCCAAGGAGAACAAGCGCCCGGCCATGACGGTGGCCGATGCGCTTTCGGCACCGCGCCGCGACACCGGCCGCATCGTGCTGCCGCCAGCCTCCTTCCTGCATGAGAAGGAGAAGGTGGAAAAGCGCTGGCCCGCGGCCGTCGACTTCATCCGCCGCAACAAGATCAACGAGTTCTTCGGCGCCGAATACGGCTCGGTCGGCATCGTCATGCAGGGCGGCATGTACAATGCCGTCATCCGCGCGCTGCAGCGCATCGGGCTCGCCGACAATTTCGGCGACACACAAATTCCGCTTTACGTGCTCAACGCCGTCTATCCGCTGGTCGACGACGAGTTTTTGTCGTTCTGCGAGGGCAAGGATGCGGTGCTTGTCGTCGAGGAAGGGCAACCCAACTATATCGAGCAGGCTTTCGCCGCCATGCTGCACAAGGCAGGGCGCGACACAAAACTGGTCGGCAAGGAATATTTGCCGATGGCCGGCGAATATACCGGCAAGGTGATGCTCGACGGGCTCGGCGCCTTCCTGCGCGCCGAAGCGCCGGCGATGCTGCCCGCCGCGGTGCGCGCGCCCAACAAGGCCAGCACCGGCCACGAGGTCCCGGACCTGTCGCGCGTCGTGCCCGCAAGACCGCCCGGCTTCTGCACCGGCTGCCCCGAACGCCCGATCTTCGCGGCGACAAAACTGGTCGAGAAGGAACTCGGCAAACACCATATCGCCTCCGACATCGGATGCCATCTGTTCTCGATTATGCCGCCCTTCGAGCTTGGCGCCACGACGATGGGCTACGGCCTCGGCCCGGCTTCCGCCTCCGCCTTCAATTCGCCAGATGCAAGAAAACGCTCCATCTCCTTCGTCGGCGACGGTGGTTTTTGGCACAACGGCCTGACCTCCTCGATCGGCAATGCTGTGTTCAACCGCAATGACGGCGTCATCGTCGTGGTCGACAATTTTTATTCCGCTGCGACCGGCGGCCAGGACATTCTGTCGTCACGCGCCAGCAACCGCTCGAAGTCGACGAAACATCCAATCACCGAAGCGGTGAAAGGCATGGGCGTGAAATGGGTGCGCCACATCGACCGCACCTATGACGTGTCGAAGATGCGGGCGACGCTGAAGGAAGCGCTGACCACAGAGGAGAAGGGCCCGAAAGTCATCGTCGCCTCGTCCGAATGCATGCTGAACCGCCAGCGCCGCGAGCGCCCGCTGCTGGACAAGGCGGTTCATGCCGGCGAGACGGTGGTGAAACCGCGCTTCGGCGTCGATGAGGACATCTGCACCGGTGACCATGCCTGCATGAGGCTGTCCGGCTGCCCGTCGCTGTCGGTGAAATCGCTGGACGATCCGCTGCGCGACGATCCGGTCGCCCATATCGACCAGAGCTGCGTCGGCTGCGGCAATTGCGGCGAGGTGGCGGACGCGGCGGTGCTCTGCCCGTCCTTCTACCGCGCCGATACGGTCCACAATCCGGGTGGGTGGGACCGTTTCCTCGACCGTATGCGCCGTAAGGCGATCGGCGTGCTGCAGCGTTTCCGCGAGTCCCGGCGGCTGACCTTCGCCGATGCCTGAGGCAGCCATCATCCTGCCCGAAGGCACGCATGTCCCGGCTGACGGCGAGATCATAAAGCTCGCCATGCTCGCCGTCGGCGGCCAGGGCGGCGGCGTGCTCGCCGACTGGATCGTTGATGCGGCCGAGCGCAGCGGCTACCTCGCGCAATCGACCTCGGTCGCCGGCGTCGCCCAGCGCACCGGCGCCACCATCTATTACATCGAGATGTGCCGCGACACCGGCCGCCGCCCGGTATTCGCGCTGTCGCCGGCGCAGGGCGACGTCGACATATTGATCGCCGCCGAACTGATGGAAGCGGGCCGCGCCATCATGCGCGGCTTCGTCACGCCCGACCGCACGACGCTGATTTCGTCCTCGCATCGCATCGCTGCCGTGTCGGAAAAGATCGAACCGGGCGACGGCCGCGCCTCCTCTCCGAAGGTATTGGCCGCTGCCGAAGCCGCGTCCAAACGCTTCGTCACCTTCGACATGGAGAGAATCGCCGTTCAGGCGGGTTCCGTCATCTCGGCCAGCCTGCTCGGCGCGCTGGCCGGCTGCGGCGCCCTGCCGTTCCCGCGCGAAAGCTACGAGCAGGCGATCGGTGCCGGCGGGCGCGGCGTCAAGCAGAGTCTTGCCGCGTTTGCGGGTGCGTATGAGAGGGCGGGGGGAACGAGCCGATCTTCGTCCGAATCGTCAGCGACGTTACACCCACCACTAACCCCTCCCCACAAGGGGGAGGGGGATTCGCCGGCCGCTCTGTCGAGCAAGGCCGGTGACGGTGGGAACAGCGCATCGCCGCAGGGTTCCCCTCGCCCTTGTGGGGAGGGGTCAGGGGTGGGGGTCTCTGCCGGCTCCGCCGGCAGTCCGAAAAGCGGCGACGCCGACGCCTCCCAACTCCAGGTCTCCGGCCCCGCTGCGCAACTCGCCGGCTGGCAATCGCTCGCCGCTCGCGTCGAACGCCTTCCCGAACCTGTCCGCGAGATGGCGGCTCGGGGCCTGAAGAAGGTCGTCGACTACCAGGACCTCGCCTATGGCAGCGAATATCTTGACAGGCTGGCCCGCGCCGTGGCGCTTGACGGTCCGGTGCATGGCTATGCGCTGTCGATCGTGGCGGCAAAACATCTCGCCAACGCCATGTGCTACGACGACATGATCCGCGTCGCCGACCTGAAGACCCGCTCGACCCGTGCGGCGCGCGTGCGCCGTGAGGTCGGCGTCAGGAACGAGAACGTGCTGCGCGTCACCGAATATTTCCATCCGCGCATCGAGGAATTCTGCGGCACGATGCCAGCCGGTCTCGGCCGCTACATCGAGGCGCGGCCAAAACTTGCCGCCTGGCTCGACCGCCGCATCAATCGCGGCCGTCATGTCCGCACCGACGGTATGGCAGGCTTCGCCACGCTATGGGTCATCGGCGGCCTGCGCCGCTGGCGCCGAAAGCTGCTGCGCCACGCCGTGGAAACCGAGCATCTGGAGCGCTGGTACGCACTGGCGCTCGAACATGTTAGCAAGGATTATGCGCTCGCCGTCGAGATCCTCGAATGCCGCCGGCTGATCAAGGGCTATTCCGACACTCACGTCCGCGCCCAGTCGAAATTCGACCGCGTTCTCTCCGGCCTCAATCTCGTGGAGGGCCGTCCCGACGCCGCCGACTGGATCCGCCGGCTGCGCGAGGCGGCGCTGAAGGATGAGAAGGGCGACCTGCTCGACGGCGCGCTGAAGACCGTGGCGTCGTTGGGACAGTAGATCGATCGCGATAGCCAATCGTGCCGATGGCTCATACAAAGGCGCATCCATCGATTCAGGGAGCCCGCCTTGCTCATCACCATCTACGGCATCAAGAACTGCGACACGATGAAAAAAGCCTGGACCTGGCTCGACGGTCACGGCCAAAAATATCGCTTTCACGATTACCGGGCCGCGGGGCTGGACGAGACGACATTGCGCGGCTGGGTGAAAAAACTCGGCTGGGAAAAGCTGCTCAACAAATCCAGCACGACATTTCGCGAACTGCCCGACGCCGAAAAGGTTGGGATCGACGAGGCGAAAGCGCTGAGCCTGATGCTGAAACATCCGACCATGATCAAAAGGCCGGTGCTCGACATAGACGGCAGGCTGACGGTCGGGTTCAAGCCAGATGTGTATGAGCAGGCGATCGGATGATGCAGGTGAAGGCTACGTAGCCTCCGCTTCAAATGCCTCGCGCGCAATCTCGGGTAAGCGCGATCGCCTCAGCCTCTTACCGCTGCAATAGCTTCCGCCAAGCGCTCGACGTTCTCCACCCGGCAAGTCTCGCCCATCAGGCCGATGCGCCAGATCTTTCCGGCCAGCGGCCCGAGCCCGCCGCCGATCTCGATGCCGAATTCGTCGAGCAGCCGACGCCGCGTCGGCGCGTCGTTCACGCCCTGCGGTATCCAGACCGTGTTGAGCTGCGGCAGACGATACGGTGCGTCAACGACGAAGGTGAAATCCAGTTCCTCCAGCATTTCGGCCAGAAGCTCATGCGTCGCCCAGTGCCGTGCCCAGGCCGCTTCCAGCCCTTCCGACAGCAGGCGCCGCAAGCTCTCGTGCAGGCCGAACAGCGCGTTGACCGGCGCGGTGTGGTGATAGGAGCGGGCGCCCTCCCCGTCCCAATAGCCAAGGATCAGGCTGAGATCGAGGAACCAGCTCTGCACCGGCGTCGTTCGCGCTTTCACCGCTGATACTGCCCGGTCCGAGAAGGTGATCGGCGCCAATCCCGGCGGAGCCGACAGGCATTTCTGCGTGCCGGAATAGACGACGTCGGCGCCCCATTCGTCCACCGAGACGGGCACGCCGCCGAGACCGGTCACCGTGTCGACCACGCTCAGCATGCCGGCCTCCCGCGCCAGCCTGCACAGCGTCGCCGCATCGGAAAGCGCGCCGGTCGAGGTCTCGGCGTGCACGAAGGCCAGAAGTTTCGCATGCGGCGCCTCGGACAGCGCCGAGCGCACGTCGTGCGGATCGACCGGCCGGCCCCATTCGCCGGCGACCAGTTTCACCACCGCGCCGGTGCGCCGGGCGATCTCGGCCATGCGGGCGCCGAACACGCCGTTCTGCGCAATGATAACCGTGTCGCCGGGTTCCAGCAGCGTCACCAGCGCCATCTCCATGGCGAGCGAGGCCGGCGCCGACAGCGGAAACGTCACGCGGTTTTGCGTGCGGAATGCCGCCTTCAACTGGTCCTTGATGCTCTCCATCAGTTCGCCGAAGGCCGGGTCGAGATGGCCGATGGTGGGCTGCGCCTGCGCGGCCAGCACCTCTGGCGCGACGTTGGACGGCCCCGGCCCCATCAGCAGCCGCGCGGGCGGCGAAAACGCGGCGGTCGAAAACGCATTCCTGGAAAACGCATTCATGGTTCTGTCCTCTGCGGGATCGCCGGTGCCGTTGCGCGGACATATGGGCTCATAGACCTTGCTAAGTAAAATTTAAAGATTTTACGAAGGCGATAAATCGGATTTAGTACCTCTCCGAGACCGCACTCACGTTCAAATTCGGACGGCAATACCCTGGCTCGACGCGAGCCAGTTGTCGCTTAACTGCGAAATTTTAAGCTTGAAGTAATTCGATTCGAGCGCGATACTGTATGGAGCAATTTGCATTCACGTCGCCGGTTACGGCGGCGACGAGGAGATCGCCCGATGAAGGTTGCGGTTCTCGGCGGCGGCCCCGCCGGCCTCTATTTTGCGATTTCGATGAAGTTGCGGGATTCCTCCAACGAAGTGACCGTGATCGAGCGCAACAAGCCCGACGACACCTTCGGCTGGGGCGTCGTGCTGTCGGCGGAGACGCTGGAGAACCTGACCAGGAACGACCCGGTCAGCGCGGTTTGGATCAAGCGTTATTTCGCCTATTGGGACGACATCGCTGTCATCCACAAGGACGTGCGCACCGTGTCGACCGGCCATGGCTTCTGCGGCATCGGCCGCAAGCGGCTGCTGACGCTGCTGCAGAGACGCGCACGCGAGCTGGGCATAAAACTGCAGTTCGAGACCGAGGTGCCAGATCCGAAACCCTATATGGAGACGCACGATCTCGTCGTCGCGGCCGACGGGCTGAACTCGCGCTCCCGCGCGGCCTTCGCGGAGGTGTTCAAGCCGGACATCGACGTGCGCAAATGCAAGTTCGTGTGGCTGGGCACGCACCAGAAGTTCGACGACGCCTTCACCTTCATCTTCGAAAAGACCGAGCACGGCTGGGTGTGGGCGCATGCCTACCAGTTCGACCCGGAGACGGCGACCTTCATCGTCGAATGCAGCCGGGAGACGTGGGACGGCTTCGGCTTCGGCGCGATGACGCAGCAGGAATCGATCGCCACCTGCGAGCGCATCTTCGAAAAGCACCTCGGCGGCCACGCGCTGATGACCAACGCCAACCACATTCGCGGTTCGGCCTGGATCAATTTTCCACGCGTCTTGTGCGAGCGCTGGTCGCACAAGAATCTCGCGCTGATGGGCGACGCGGCGGCATCCGCACATTTTTCCATCGGCTCGGGCACAAAACTGGCGTTGGAGAGCGCGGTGGCGCTGGCCGACTACGTGCATTCGGAGCCGACGCTTGCTGCCGCCTTCGAGAAATACGAAAGCGCGCGGCGAACCGAGGTGCTGAAGCTGCAATCGGCGGCGCGCAATTCGCTCGAATGGTTCGAGGAGGTCGAGCGCTACCTGCATCTCGACCCGGTGCAATTCAACTATTCGCTGCTGACGCGCTCGCAGCGTATCAGCCACGAGAATCTGAGGCTGCGCGATCCGGAATGGCTGGGCGACGCGGAAGCCTGGTTCCATCGGCAGGCGGGCAACACCGGCAATCTCAACCGCGCGCCGATGTTTGCGCCGTTCAAGCTGCGCGACATGGTGGTGCGCAACCGCGTGGTCGTCTCGCCCATGGCGCAATACAAGGCCGTCGACGGCTGTCCGACCGACTGGCATTTTGCCCACTATGCCGAACGCGCCAAGGGCGGCGCCGGGCTGATCTATATCGAGATGACCTGCGTGTCGCCGGAAGGACGGATCACGCCCGGATGTCCCGGATTCTATGCTCCGGAACACGAAGCTGCATGGAAGCGGCTGGTGGATTTCGTGCATCGCGAGACCGATACGAAGATCTGCGCGCAGGTCGGGCATTCCGGTCCGAAAGGCTCGACGCAACTCGGCTGGGAGGAAAGCGACGCACCTCTCGCCGCCGGCAACTGGCCGGTGATGGCCGCTTCCGACGTGCCGTGGTCGCCGCGCAACCAGGCGCCGAAGCCGATGAGCCGTGCCGACATGGATCTGGTGCGCGACCAGTTCGTGGCGTCGGCCGGGATGGCGGCGCGTTGCGGTTTTGACATGCTGGAGATCCATGCGGCGCATGGCTATTTGCTGTCGTCCTTCATCACGCCGCTGACCAACCGGCGCAGCGACGACTATGGCGGGTCGCTGGAAAACCGCATGCGCTATCCGCTGGAGGTTTTTCACGCAATGCGGGCCGTGTGGCCTCAGGAAAAGCCGATCTCGGTGCGCATTTCCGCCAATGACTGGGTGGGCGGCGACGGCGTCACGCCGGCCGAGGCGGTGGAGATCGCGCGCATGCTGCAAAAGGCGGGCGTCGACATCTGCGACGTGTCGGCCGGCCAGACCTCGATCCGGGCGCGGCCGGTCTATGGCCGCATGTTCCAGACACCATTCTCCGACCAAATCCGCAACGAGACCGGCATGGCGACCATGGCCGTCGGCAATATTTTCGAGCCCGACCATGTCAACTCGATCCTGATGGCGGGGCGCGCCGACCTCGTTTGCCTTGCGCGGCCGCATCTCGCCGACCCGTACTGGACGCTGCATGCCGCCGTGACGCTGAACGACCGGGACGTGAAGTGGCCCGACCCGTATCTGCCCGGCCGCGACCAGATCTATCGGCTGGCCGAGCGCACCGCGACGATGGGGCTGAAGGTATGAGGGTGGCGGCGGCGATTTCTCCCCCCTTGAGGGGGAGATGGCCCGCAGGGCCAGAGGGGGTCAGAGCGGCAGTGCGCGATGCTTCTTTTTCCATTGTTGAATCTGAACGTTGGAGCGCGGCCGCTTGGACCCCACCCGGCCGCTACGCGGCCACCCTCCCCTCAAGGGGGAGGGAAGGTCGGCCGCTCGGTCCGCGCCAATCTTCGAGGCCGAACCCATGACCCCCTTCCGCCACGCGCTGGTGACGGGCGGCGGCTCGGGGGTCGGCCGCGCGATCGCGCTGGCGCTGGCGAACGACGGCGTCGACGTCACCATCTGCGGGCGGCGCGAGGCGCAGCTGGAAGCCGTGGCGGCGGAGAGCGAGCGGATTCACGGGATCGCCGCCGACGTGACGGACGAGGCCTCGATGCAGGCCCTCCATGCAAAGGCGGAAGCGACGCGCGGACCGTTCGACATCGTCGTCGCAAATGCCGGCATGGCGAGTAGCGCGCCGGCGCAAAAAGTGTCGCTGGCCGACTGGCAGCAGACGCTGGCCGTCAACCTCACCGGCGCGTTCCTGACGGTGAAACCCGCGCTCGGCGCCATGGCGAAACGCAAGCAGGGCCGGATAATCTTCGTCGCCTCTACCGCCGGGCTGAAAGGCTATGGCTATGTCGCGCCCTATGTGGCGGCGAAGCACGGCGTGGTCGGGCTGATGCGGGCGCTGGCCGCCGAGAACACGAAGACCGGCGTGACCGTCAATGCGGTGTGCCCCGGCTTCGTCGAGACCGACATGCTGGAAGAGTCCGTGCGGCGCATCGTCGAGAAGACCGGCCGCAGCGTCGAGGATGCGCGGAAATCGCTGGCCGCGACCAATCCGCAGAACCGCTTCATCCAGCCGGACGAGGTGGCTGCGGCCGTGCTGTGGCTATGCTCTGATGCCGCGCGCTCGATCACCGGACAGACGATTTCGGTTTCGGGAGGCGAGACATGGTGAGCGCCCCGCTTTCCGCGCCCGACATCTCGAAGGACAGCAAGGAGCGGCTGCGGCTGTGGATACGCCTGCTGCGCGCCTCGCGCACCATCGAGGCCGAACTGCGCGAGCGGCTGAAGAAGGATTTCGACACCACGCTCCCCCGCTTCGACGTGATGGCCGCACTTTACCGCGCGCCCGAAGGCATGCTGATGAGCGACCTGTCGCGTTTCCTGCTGGTCTCCAACGGCAATGTCACCGGCATCGTCGACCGGCTGGTTTCCGAAGGACTGGTGACGCGGGCGCGGCGCAACGGCGACCGGCGCACTTCGATGGTGCGACTGACGGAGAGCGGCACGCATGTCTTCCGCGACATGGCGTCGGCGCATGAAGGCTGGATCGGCGAGTTGCTGGGCGGAGTGACAGAGGAAGAGACGCGGCGGCTGGCTGGCATGCTGAAATCCTTCCGCAGCAACTGGGAGGGACGCGAATGAAAGGTTTGCAGATGGCCGGGCTGAAGCCGGACCATTTTTTGTGGCAGGTTGACGGCAGGATCGCACGGGTGCGGCTCGACCGGCCGGAACGCAAGAACCCGCTGACCTTCGAATCCTACGCCGAACTACGCGACACATTTCGCGACCTCGTTTATGCCGACGATGTCGATGCCGTCGTGTTCCTGCCCAATGGCGGCAATTTTTGCTCGGGTGGCGATGTGCACGAGATCATCGGGCCGCTGGTCGACATGGACATGAAGCAGCTTCTCGCCTTCACGCGCATGACCGGCGACCTGGTCAAGGCGATGCTGAACTGCGGCAAGCCGATCATTTGCGCCGTGGACGGCGTGGCGGTCGGCGCCGGCGCGATCATCGCCATGGCCTCCGACATCCGCATCGCCACGCCGGAAGCGAAGACGGCGTTCCTGTTCACCCGCGTCGGTCTGGCCGGCTGCGACATGGGCGCCTGCGCGATGCTGCCGCGCATCATCGGCCAGGGCCGCGCCGCCGAGTTGCTGTACACCGGCCGCACCATGACGGCGGTGGAAGGCGAGCGCTGGGGTTTTTACAACCGGCTGGTCGCGGCCGACGCGCTGGAGGCCGACGCGCTGGAGATGGCGGCGCGCATCGTCTCCGGCCCGACCTTCGCGCATGGCATCACCAAGACGCAGTTGAACCAGGAATGGTCGATGGGGCTTGACCAGGCGATCGAGGCGGAGGCTCAGGCCCAGGCGATCTGCATGCAGACCCGCGACTTCGAGCGGGCGTACCGGGCGTTCGTGGCGAAAGAGAAGCCGGTGTTTCAGGGGGATTGAGGATGCGCGTTACCGCCGATACCCCCCTCTGGCCTGCCGGCCATCTCCCCCTCAAGGGGGGAGATTGGCTGGCCGCTCGGGTTTCGCCAATAGCCAGCGGTGCAGAACGAGCGGTGTTGCCGAAGCTGCCAATCTCCCCCCTTGAGGGGGAGATGGCCGGCAGGCCAGAGGGGGGTACATCAGCGACAGGCAGCCACCATGCCTGACCGCTCCTTCCTCCACTGGCCGTTCTTCGACGACCGCCACCGCGATCTTGCCCAGCGCCTCGAAGCGTGGTGCGCCAAGAACCTGCCTGCCGACCATCATGACGTCGACGCCGCCTGCCGTGAATTAGTCATCATGCTCGGGCGGGGCGGGTGGCTGAAGCCGACAGCGATCGACACGGACAATCCCGCGCCGCTCGACGTGCGCACGCTGTGCCTGACGCGCGAGACGCTGGCGCGGCACGACGGGCTGGCCGATTTTGCTTTCGCCATGCAGGGGCTCGGCACGGGCGCAATCAGCCTGTTCGGCTCCGACGAGCACAAGAAATGGCTGGCGAAAACGCGCAGGGGTGAAGCGATTTCGGCCTTTGCACTGTCGGAGCCGCGTTCGGGTTCGGACGTCGCCAATATGGACATGACGGCCACACGCGATGGCGGCGACTACGTTCTCAACGGCGAAAAAACCTGGATATCCAACGGAGGCATCGCCGACCTCTATGTCGTCTTCGCCCGCACCGGCGAGGCGCCGGGCGCGCGGGGCATTTCCTGCTTCCTCGCGCCGGCCGACACAAAGGAGCTGGAGATCGCTGAACGGCTGGAGGTGATCGCGCCGCATCCGCTGGCGCGGCTTGTCTTCAACGAAGCGCGCCTGCCCGCCTCGGCGATGATCGGAAAGCCAGGCGACGGTTTCAAGATCGCCATGTCTGTGCTCGACGTCTTCCGCTCGACGGTGGGCGCGGCGGCACTCGGCTTCGCGCGGCGCGCGCTGGACGAGAGCGTCGCGAGGGCGAGCGAGCGAAAACTGTTCGGCGCGCCGCTCGCCGAAATGCAGATGGTGCAGGGCCACATCGCCGACATGGCGCTCGACGTCGATGCGGCCGCACTCCTGGTCTATCGTGCCGCCTGGACAAAAGACATGGGCGCGGTGCGCGTGACCCGCGAGGCGGCGATGGCAAAACTTTTTGCCACCGACAAGGCGCAGGAGGTGATCGACAAGGCCGTGCAACTTCACGGCGGCGACGGCGTGCGGCGCGGCCACATCGTCGAAAGCCTCTATCGCGAGATACGGGCGCTGCGCATCTACGAAGGCGCATCGGACGTGCAGAAGGTGGTGATCGCACGGCAGGTGCTCTCGGAATTCAGACAAGCATAAAAGGGGGAAGGCAATGACGAAGGAACTTGCAAAAGGCATCACGGCCAACGGCTCCGGCTTCGACGGCGTGAAGTGGAACATTCTCGGCCAGACCTATTATCCAAAGGCGGTGTGCGAGAGCACATTCGCCTTCGAGACCAACAGCGCGCCCGGCCAGTTCGTGCCGGTCCACATCCATCCCGACCAGGAGGAATTCATCCTCGTGCAGGAAGGCCAGCTCGAGCTGAAGCTCGACGGCGTGTGGTCGACAGCGAAAGCCGGTGATCTGGTGCGCATGCCGCGCGGTATCCCGCATGGCTATTTCAACAAATCCGACAAGCCTTGCCGCGCTTTGTTCTGGGTGTCGCCGGCTGGCCGGCTCAAGGAGCTGTTCGAAGAACTGCACGACAAGAGCGACATCCCGACGATCATAAAGCTGTCGGCCGAGCACGACGTGGATTTTTTGCCGGAAGAAGCGAACGCGTAAATGCTCGGTCCCTCCGCCCACACCGACACTTTTGCGCGGGACAATCTGCCGCCTCCGGCGGAATGGCCAGATTTCCTGCTCGAAGGCTTCGACTATCCCGAACACCTCAATGCGGCCGTCGAACTGACCGACCGCATGGTCGAAAAGGGGTTCGGCGACCATACCGCTCTGATCGGCAACGGACGCCGCCGCACCTACAAGGAACTGGCGGACTGGACAAACCGGCTGGCGCATGCGCTGACGGAAAACTACGGCGTCAAGCCGGGTAACCGCGTGCTCATCCGCTCGGCGAACAACCCCGCCATGGTTGCGTGCTGGCTGGCCGCAACCAAGGCCGGCGCGGTGGTGGTCAACACCATGCCGATGCTGCGCGCCGGCGAACTCACGCAGATCGTCGACAAGGCCGAGATCGGGCTGGCTCTATGTGACACCCGTATCAAGGACGAACTGGTCGCCTGCGCCAAGGACAGCCGTTTCCTCAAGGCAGTGATCGGTTTCGACGGCACGGCCAACCATGACGCCGAACTCGACCGCATCGCGCTGGACAAGCCGGTACGCTACGAGGCGGTGAAGACTGGCCGGGACGACGTGGCGCTGCTCGGCTTCACATCCGGCACGACCGGCGTGCCGAAGGCGACCATGCATTTCCACCGCGACCTGCTGATCATCGCCGACGGCTATGCCAGGGAAGTGCTTGGCGTTACCGCCGAAGACGTGTTCGTGGGTTCGCCGCCTCTGGCCTTCACGTTCGGGCTTGGCGGGTTGGCGATCTTTCCGCTGCGCTTCGGGGCTGCGGCGACGCTGCTCGAAAACGCCTCGCCGCCAAATATGGTCGAGATCATCGAGAAATACCGTGCGACGGTCTCCTTCACCGCGCCGACCGCCTATCGCGCCATGCTGGCTGCAATGGATCAGGGCGCCGACCTGTCGTCGCTGCGCGTCGCGGTGTCGGCCGGCGAGACGCTGCCGGCCCCGGTGTTCGAAGACTGGACGAAAAAGACCGGCAAGCCGATCCTCGACGGCATCGGCGCCACCGAGATGCTGCACATTTTTATCTCCAACCGGTTTGCTGATGCTATGCCTGCCAGTACCGGCCGGCCTGTGACCGGCTACGAAGCGAAGATCGTTGATGACGAAATGAACGAACTGCCGCGCGGCGAGGTCGGACGGCTGGCGGTGCGCGGGCCGACCGGCTGCCGCTACATGGCCGACGATCGCCAGCGCAAATATGTGCGCGGCGGCTGGAACCTGACCGGCGATTCCTTCATCCAGGACGAGGCGGGGTTTTTCCACTTCGCTGCGCGCTCCGACGACATGATCATCTCGTCGGGCTACAACATCGCCGGGCCGGAGGTGGAGGCAGCACTTCTGGCGCATCTCCATGTCAGGGAATGCGCGGTGATCGGCGTCGCCGATGTCGACCGAGGGCAGATCGTCGAGGCGCATGTCGTGCTGGTCGAGGGTGTTTCGGCGAACGATCTCACGCGGAAGATCCTGCAGGACCATGTGAAGGCGACGATCGCGCCTTACAAATATCCCCGCTCGGTGAAGTTCGTGGATGGTTTACCGAAGACGCAGACGGGCAAGATTCAGCGGTTCAGGTTGAGGGAGGGGGAATGATGGTCGCCGATCTAGATGCAGGGGACAGTTTACTTTCTTTCGGCAGAAAGGCCGCAGCGGTTGAGAAGTCGCGCGGGCCGAAAAAAGTAAACTGTCCCCGGGCTGCCCGCCCATGACCGACTTCGCCAAAACCCGGGCGCTGTTCCATCTGCCGGACGGCGTCGTCTACATGGACGGCAATTCGCTTGGGCCGCTGCCAATCGCGGCGAAGGAACGCGTGGCAAAAATGCTCGCCGACGAGTGGGGTGGGCAGCTCATCAAGGGTTGGAATTCCGCCGGCTGGTACGTGCAGCCGCGAAAGATCGGCGACCGCGTCGGAAAACTGATCGGGGCTCCGCAAGGCACCGTCGTCATGGGCGACACGCTGTCGATCAAGGTTTTCCAGGCGCTGGCTTCGGCGCTCGAGCTCAATCCGACGCGGAAAGTCGTGCTGTCGGATAGCGGCAATTTCCCGTCCGACCTTTACATGGCGCAGGGGCTGATTGGTTCGCTCGGACAGGGGTATGTCCTGAAGGTCGTCGAGCCGGAAGACGTCGAGGCAGCCATCGACGACAGCATCGCCGTGCTGATGCTGACCGAGGTCGACTATCGCACCGGGCGGCTGCACGACATGAAGGCGCTGACCGAAAAGGCACATGCCACCGGCGTTCTGACCATCTGGGACCTCGCCCATTCGGCCGGCGCCCTGCCCGTCGACCTGACGGCGGCGCAAGCCGATTTCGCTGTCGGCTGCACCTACAAATATCTGAACGGCGGGCCGGGCGCGCCGGCCTTCATCTATGTGGCGCCAAGACATGCCGAGGCCGTCCGCCCTGCCCTTTCCGGCTGGATGGGCCACGCCGCGCCGTTTGCCTTCGACCTCGATTATGCGCCAGCGCCCGGCATCGAGCGCATGCGCTGCGGCACGCCGCCGGTGATCGCGCTGACGGCTTTGGACGCGGCGCTCGACGCCTGGGACGGCGTCTCCATGCAGGACGTACGGAAAAAATCGATCGAACTGATCGACCTGTTCATCGCCGAGGTGGAGGCGCGGTGCCCGGATCTCGTGCTTGCCTCGCCACGCGACGGTGCAAAACGCGGCAGCCAGGTGTCCTTCAGGCATCCACAGGGTTACGCGATCATGCAGGCGCTGATCGCGCGCGGCGTCATCGGGGATTTCCGTGCGCCCGACGCCATCCGCTTCGGTGTGACACCGCTCTATCTCGGGCGTGAAGAGGCCGTGCGCGCAGCCGAAATCCTGGAAGACATCATGACGGCTAGGCTGTGGGACCGGCCGGAATATCTTCGCAAGGCGGCCGTGACGTGAGCGCAAAACCCCACGATCCGGCGCACGAGGGCGCGGAGATGTCGTTCAGGGAGCGGATGTCCTACAGCGACTATCTCAGACTCGACCGCGTGCTGGACGCGCAGGAACCGCTGTCCACCGCGCATGACGAGTTGCTGTTCATCATCCAGCACCAGACCTCGGAACTGTGGATGAAGCTCGCCATCCACGAAATTCGCTCGGCGATCCGCGCGATCCGCGCTGACGAATTGCAGCCGGCCTTCAAGATGCTGACGCGGGTGGCGCGCATCTTCGAACAGTTGAACAGTGCCTGGGACGTGCTGCGCACCATGACGCCGAGCGAATACACGGAGTTCCGCGGTTCGCTCGGCCAGTCGTCGGGCTTCCAGTCGTGGCAATACCGGGCGATCGAGTTTCTGGCGGGCAACCGCAACCTCGCCATGCTCGGGCCGCACACACATCGCGGCGAACTGGTCTCGGCGCTGGAGGACATCCTGGCCGAACCCAGCCTCTATGACGAGGCGCTGCTGCTGCTCGCCCGCAACGGTTTCGACATCGGCGAGGATGCAAGCCGCACGGAGTGGCGCGAGACGCGCGCCGGGAACGACAAGGTGCTGGCGGCGTGGAAGGCCGTCTATGCCGCGCCCGAGGAACACTGGCTGCTCTACGAGCTGGCGGAAAAACTGGTCGACTTCGAGGATTACTTCCGGCGCTGGCGGTTCAACCACGTAACGACCGTGGAGCGGATCATCGGGCTGAAGCGCGGCACGGGCGGCACGGCGGGCGTGTCCTATCTGCGCCGGATGCTGGAGGTCGTGCTGTTTCCGGAGCTGTGGAAGGTCCGCACGGAACTCTAATCCGTTGCGGCAAGGAAGAATTTTGAACGTCTAGGAGTGGAAATGCACACGATCCTGCAGCCGGAAGGCTGGGCAAAACCGGTGGGCTACGCCAACGGCGTCTCGGCACGCGGACGGCAGATCTATGTCGCCGGCCAGGTCGGCTGGAACGGCCAGTGCCAGTGGGAGACCGACGACTTTTCCGCACAGGTGCGACAGACGCTGGAGAATGTGGTGGCGGTGCTTGCCGAGGCGGGCGCGGGACCGGAGCACATCACGTCGATGACCTGGTATTTCACCGACAAGGCCGAATATCTCGGCAATCTCAAGGGCATAGGCCAAGCCTATCGCGAAGTGATCGGCCGCAACTTTCCGGCGATGGCTGCCGTGCAGGTCGTGGCGCTGGTCGAGGACCGCGCCAAAGTGGAGATTCAGGCTATTGCCGTCATACCCGACTGACGGAGATGGATGAGGGCTGCAAACGCCGCCTTGCTGCGCTCCGGTGCTCACCTACGTAATGTACGCTCCGCTCTGGTACTCACAACACAATTTTTTCGCCTCGCCCTGATCCATTTCCGGATGAGCGCTATCGGCTCAACCTACCACGGCTTCCGCCTCGATCTCGACCTCGTAGCCGCCGACCAGTCCGCCGGCCTGGATCAGAGTGTTGGCCGGCTTGATGTCGCCGAAGACCCGGCCATGGGCCCGCGAGACGGGTTCCCAAGCTGCCGCGTCGCGCAAATAGATGCGGGTGCGAACGACATCCTCCAAAGAGCCGCCGAGCGCGCGGATCGAGGCGGCGATCTTGTCGAGAATGTAGGTGGTCTGCGCGCCGGCGTCGCCGGGCGCGACGCAGCGGTCGGCGGCGTGCGTGGCCGTGGTGCCTGAGACGCGGATCGTGTCCTTGACGCGAACAGCGCGGCTGTAGCCGGCGATGGGCTCCCAAACGCTGCCCGACGAGACGCGGCTGCGGCCCGGCCGGCCGGGCACCGGCTCGGCCGTATAAATCGACGGGATGGCGTCGAGGTGATGGCTAAGATCTCCGGAGGCGGTGAGATAGGGCGGCTTGCGGTATTCGTCGCCGCAGTCGCCGGGTATCGGCGTGGAGGCGGCAAAGGCTTCCTGCAGCAGCGCCCGGTCCTCGGCGTCGAGCGAAAAGCCGAAAGCCTTCAGATTATCGGCGCGGTGCTCGCTCTCGCCGAGGCGCGCGCCGACGATGGCCCCGGCCACCGCCGCGTGATCAAGTACCCAGCGCGTCGCGACGTTGGAGATCGACACGCCGTGTTTTTGGGCGATGGTGCCCGCCGTGCGCAAAATGCCCTGGAAGACGTCCCAGCCACCGGCGGCGTCGATAAAGCGCTTGTATTTCGAACGGCTCCAGTCGGGGATCGTGGCGGGCTCCGGTTGTCCGCGCCATTTGCCGGAAAGAAAGCCGCCGCACAAAGTGCCGTAGGCGAGCAGTTTCACGCCATGGGCGCGGCAGACCTCCGACAGCGGGCCGGCGGCGCGCCGATCGACCAGCGAGAACGACACCTGGTTGCTGACCAGCGGAACGCCGTCGGCCAGCGCCAGCGCCAGATGCGCGGCATCGAAATTGGTGACGCCGATGGCGCCGATGAGGCCCTCGTCCTTCAGCCGGCTCATCTCGTGCAGGGCGTCGAGCCAAGCCGGATGCTCGAAGGTCCACCAGTGGAACTGCAAAAGATCCACCTTCTCAACAGCTAGCCGGTCGAGTCGCTCCTGAACGCCCTTGCGCACAATCTCGGCGGTCATGGGGCCAGGCTCGGGACACCATTTGGTGAAGGCGAGCGGTCTTTTTTCAGCGCCCCTGTGGCGCGCCAGCAGCCGGCCGGCGATCAGTTCGGCGCTGCCATAGTGGTCGGCCATGTCGAATGTGTCGAAGCCGTCGCTGATATAGGCCTCAAGCGCGTCAGCGCCGCGTTCTGGATCGAGCGGCGCGCCGCCCTTCTCCAGGTCGGCCACCTGCCACAGACCGCAGAGCAGGCGGCTGACGGAGAGCCCGTCGCCGAGCAATATTCGTTCAGGCGCTGCCGGCACGGGTCGTCTCCTGATTAGCTGTAGTCGATGGGGCCGCGCGGCCCGCCAGCCGGCCGAGATGGCGCGACACGACGCGCTCCTCGCCGAGAATGCCCCGCGGGCGAAGCAGCAGGATGGCACAGAGCGCAACGCCGATCATGACGATCTGCAAGGCGGCGGCGCGCGCCTGTTCGCCCGGCGGGAACAGCGCCGCGAAGGCGCCAGCGGATGCGGCCCAGATGCCCCAGACAAGGACCGCGCCGAGGATGGCGCCGCGATTGTTACCCGAGCCGCCGACGATCAGCATCGCCCAGACCTGGAAGGTCAGCATCGGCACGTAGTTCTCCGGGGCGATGAAGCCGATGAAATGCGCCTGCGCGGCGCCCGCCAGCCCCATGATGCCGCCACCGATGGCAAAAGCCTGCAAGCGGAATTTTGTCGCATTCTTGCCGAGCGCGCGCGCTGCCGCCTCATCCTCGCGGATGGCACGCAGCACGCGCCCCCACGGGCTGCGGACCAGCCGTTCGAGCGCCAGATATAGCGCGATCACGACGGCGGCGAGCAGCGCCAGATTGGAAAGGCTGAAGGCAAGCGGATTGCCGGCCAGGCCGGCGAACGGGCGGGGAATGAAGCCCATGCCGAACGGGCCGCCCGTCACCGGCTCGAGGTTGAGCGCGACGAGTTGCACGGTGACGGCGACGCCGAAGGTGGCGATGGCGAGATAGTCGGCGCGCAGACGGATGGTCAGCGCACCGATCAGGAAGGATATCAGACCAGCGGCGAGTGCGGCCCCGAACCAGCCGACCGCGATCGGCAGGCCGAAACCGCCGAAACGCTCGTGCGTGTCCGGCGTCGTCAGCAATGCCGAGACATAGGCGCCAATGGCCACGAAGCCGGCCACGCCGACATTGAACAGGCCGGTCTGGCCCCACTGCACGTTGAGACCGAGGCACATGATGGCATAGGTCAGCGCCATGGTCAGGAAGAAGGCAGCGTAGGCGAAAAACTCGACGCTCATTCCGGCCTCCCGAAAATGCCTTGCGGGCGGATCAGCAGGACGAGAACAAGAATGATGAAGGCAATCGCTGCGCGCCATTCGGCACCGATCAGTTGCACCGCGAGCGCCTCGGAGAGCCCGACGATGACGCCGGCAAGCATGGCGCCCGGCACGCTGCCGATGCCGCCGAGGATGGCGGCGGCGAACAGCGGCAGCAGGAGGTCGAGCCCCATTTGCGGCCGCACTTGAACCAGCAGGCCAGCGATGACGCCGGCCACAGCCGCGAGCCCTGCGCCGAGCACCCAGACGACGCGGATCACCTTGCGCACCTCGATGCCGACGACGCCGGCGAGTTGCGGGTTCTCGCTGACCGCCCGCATCGAACGGCCTATCGCCGTGCGGGTCAGAAGCAGATGGATGGCGACGACCAGCACGGCGGCCAGCCCCAGCGACAACAATTGATCGGGCGTGGCACGGATACCGCCGCCGAGCGGCAGGGCGATTTGCAAGGCCTTGGTGTAATAGGCTGGCTTCGACGTGAAGATGAATTCAAGCAGGCTGCGAAGCGTAAGCGCGGCGCCAAAACTCGCCATGACCATGATGATGACGGTGCTGCGCTGGCGGCGCAGGCGGCCGAACAGCAGCGCGTCGACCACCAGCGCGAGCCCACCGGTGAGCGCCAAGGCGGCGAGCAGGCCGATCGGCAGTGCCCAGCCGAAAGAGAAGGGGCCGATCGGCGCCAGCATCGCGCCGGAAACGGCGCCGAGCGCGCCGGCAACGGCGAACGCGAAATAGGCGCCCCAGGAGATGAACTCGCCATGCGCGAAATTGGCGAAGCGCAGGATCGAATAGGTCAGCGTCACGCCGACCGCGCCGAGCCCGATCATCGAGCCGGTGATCAGCCCGTCCATCAGCGCCTGCGGATTCATGACACCGCCCTCCGATCGTGCCGCGCGCCGAGATAGAGTTCGGCGACGACCGGATCGTCGGCAAGCGTGGCGGCCGGGCCTTCATGGCGCACGCGGCCTTCGACCAGGATGACGGCGCGGTCGGCAATCGCAAGTGCCGCCTTCACATTCTGCTCGACCAACACGATGGTGACGCCGGTCTTGTTGATGGCCTTCAGCCGCGAAAAAACTTCTGCGACGATTTTCGGCGACAGGCCGGCCGACGGCTCGTCGAGGATGAGCACGGAGGGCTCGACGATCAGCGCGCGGGCCACGGCGAGCATCTGGCGCTGGCCACCGGAGAGCTGGCCGGCGCGCAGCGATGGGCGCGCCGCGAGGTCGGGAAACGTCGTGTAGAGTTCGGCGATGCGGCGCGCCTGCCGCTCCCTTGGCAGGATGTCGGCGGCCAGCCGCAGATTGTCCTCGATGGTCAGCGTCGCAAAAATGTTCTCGGTCTGCGGCACGAAGGCCAGGCCATGCCGGATTTTTTCGTGCGCGGGAACATGGGTGATGTCCGCACTGCCCAGCAGCGCCGTGCCGGAATGCACCGGCACGAGACCGGCTATGGCCTTGACGAAGGTCGATTTTCCGGCCCCGTTCGGACCGAGGATAACAATCAGTTCGCCCGTTGCCACCAAAAAATCCACACCCCGCACGATCGGCAGGTCTCGCTCATAACCGGCGACGAGGTTCTGCGTGGAAAGCGCCTGCTGGGGGTTGGTCATGCCGCGACCCCGCCCAGATAGGCCTCGACCACCGTCGTGTCTCGCGACACATCGTCTGGCGCGCCCTCGGTCAGAAAGCGGCCGCCCGCCATCACGACCACCCGGCCGCAGAGCCGCGCCACCATGTCCATATTGTGCTCAATCAGCAGGATGGATTTGCCCTGGCGGTTAAGCTCCAGCACGCGGTCGATGATCAGTTCCAGCAGCGTCGGGTTGACGCCTGCCGCCGGCTCGTCGAGCAGAATCGCCTGCGGGTCGGCCATCAGGATGCGCGCCAGTTCGAGCAGCTTCCGCTGGCCGCCCGACAGCACGCGCGCCGGCTCGCCCTCCAGATGCGACAGGGTGACGAAGTCGAGCAGCGACCGCGCTTTCTCGACCGCCGCCCTCTCCTCTGCGGCTACCCGGCCCGGCCGCAGGAAATTCATGAAAATGCTCTCGCCCGCCTGGCGCTGGCCGCCGGCCAGCACATTTTCCAGTACTGTCATCTCGGCGAAAGGTCTCGGGATCTGAAAGGTGCGGCCGACGCCGTGTGCGATGCGGCGCTCCGGCCCGCCGCGCGAAACGTCATGTCCGGCAATCGTCACGGTGCCGGACGTGGGCTTCAGGCTGCCGGCGAGCAGACTGAACAGCGTCGTCTTGCCGGCGCCGTTCGGGCCGATCAACCCCAGCATCTCGCCACGACGCAGTGCGATCGACATATCATCCACCGCACGCAGCCCGCCGAACTGCTTTACCAGCCCCCGCCCTTCGATGAGCGGGGTGTTCGCACGGGCTGGGGCTCCTGTGGTGGCCATGAGGCTGGGACCGGAAATTTTTGATAGGTGATGTTTGATCAAACTTTACATCGACAAACATTGCAACTAGAAAATTGGGGATTGTCGGCTCTAATGGCGGCGACCTGATGCGCGATCGGCGAAACGCAGTCCGCGAAGTTTACGGTGAGTGTCCGGTTATCCGTGGTGCTCCGGTCCGCGGATTAATTAAATGCCGCACTCCGTCCGACACCCCTCATCCGTCTCGGCTTCGCCTCGACACCTTCTCCCACAAGGGGAGAAGGGAGAGCCCGGCAATTTCGCCTCTGCCGATCTCCAACGTCGAAGGTTGGCGGAGACACCTGCGCGAGATTTCCCCTTCTCCCGTTGTGGGAGAAGGTGGCCGAGCGAAGCGAGGTCAGATGAGGGGTGTTGGACGGAGTACTGCGGATCACTCCACATGACCCAGCGCCGCGCGCTTTCCCCCGTCGGACGCGAGACGCTGCATGATCGCGTCTATTCTGAACTGCGACGCTCGCTGATCCACGGCATGTTCGACCCCGGCGAGATGCTGCGCATCCAGGACCTCGCCGAGACCTTGCAGACCAGCACCATGCCGGTGCGCGAGGCACTGGGGCGGCTGGTTTCAGAACAGGCGCTGGAGGCGCTGCCCAACCGCTCGGTGCGCGTACCGCTGATCAACCGCGAAAAGCTCGACGACCTCGCCCGCGCGCGCTGCCTGATCGAGGGCGAACTGACCGCGCTTGCGCTGCCGAGGATCACGGCGGACGATCTCGACATGCTGAAGGACCTGACGCGCGAATGCGATGCGGCGTTCACCGACAACGCGCCGGACAAGGCTCATCGCACCTCCGAACTCAACCATGCCTTCCACTTTTCCATCTACCGCGCGGCAGGCTCGCCGGTGCTGATCCCGGTGGTCGAGAGCCTGTGGCTGCAATCCGGCCCCTATGTGAGGGCTGCCGCGCAGATCCACGACCAGTTGCGCGACATGTCTGGCACGCATCACCACTGGGCGCTGATCGAGGCGCTGGAGCTTGGTGCCAAGGCGCGGGCGGTGAAGGCGCTGACCGAGGACATCACGCGGTCCTTCAACCTGGTGCGTGGCCGGCTGCCCGCCGACGATCCGGCCGAGGAGAAACGGGCCTATGGCTGAGCGCAAGGACGACACTTTTGAGCTCTTCGACCTGCGCGTCGAGGTCGTCGCCGATGAAGGCGCGAAAATCTATTGCGGCGCGAAGGTCGGTGACCATTTCGAAATGCGCGGCGAGATGCTGCACCTGCCGCCCGGCCAGGGGATTTCGATCTATTCGCTGTCGTCCGTGCTGCCGCTTCTCGCTGCCAAGCAGCGGCCGACACACAAAAACGACTGGATGACCACGGATGCCGAGATCGCCTGTCCCGACCCGCATTGCGGCTCGCGGCTCAGGATCACGCGGCTGGGGCTGCGCAGATTCAGCCATGCCGAGACAACGGCCGTGCCGCTTGGGGATGACTGACATGCAGCGCATTAAACTCGCGCCGGACTACGAGATCTCGCGGGTGATCCGCGGCGGCTGGCAGATGGCGACCGGCCACGGCTCGGTTCGCAGCGACGATCCCGTTTCCGACCTGATCGCCTTCGCCGATGCCGGCATCACCACCTTCGACTGCGCCGATATCTATACCGGCGTCGAGGACCTGATCGGCCGTTTCCGCTTGCGTTTTCGCGAGTTGCGCGGGCAGCAGGCGCTGGACCGGATCAAGGTTCACACCAAATTCGTGCCCGACCTCGAAATCCTGCCGCGCATCTCCAAATCCTACGTCGAAAGCGTCATCGACCAGTCGCTGCGGCGGCTCAAGATGGAGCGCCTCGACCTCGTTCAGTTCCACTGGTGGGATTACGCGGCGGACCGCTGGCTGGAGACGTCGGTGTGGCTGGAAGAGTTGCGCCGCGCCGGAAAAATCCACAAGGTGAGCGCCACCAATTTCGACACGGACCGCATGCTGGCGATGATCGATGCCGGCGTGCCGCTGACCTCCATGCAGGTGCAGTATTCGCTGCTCGACAACCGCCCGGCAAAACGCAAGGCCGCAGCCGCGATCGAGCATGGCGTCTCGCTGCTCTGCTACGGTACGGTGGCGGGCGGCTTCCTCGGCGACCGCTGGCTGGGCGCGGCCGAACCGGATGACGGGCTGGAGAACCGCTCGCTGGTCAAATACAAACTCATCATCGACGAAATCGGCGGCTGGGATCTTTTCCAGGCGCTGCTTCGGACGCTGCGCGGCATCGCCGATCGGCATGGCGTCGACATCGCGACCGTCGCCAGCGCCGCCATGCTGTCACGGCCGGCCGTGGCGGGCGTCATCGTCGGTGCGCGCACCCGCGACCATCTTACGTCAAACTTGGCAATCTCCGACCTGGAGTTGACGGCGCAGGATCAGCAAGAGATGGACGCCGTGCTGGCCAATGCCAGCGAACTGGACGGCGACGTCTATGCGCTGGAGCGCGACCGCCACGGCCGCCACGGCTCGATCATGAAATACAATCTGAACAAGGGAGCCGCCTGACGCCCGCGCCGGCGGCCCGGACTGACTTTTGCCTGCAAATGAACCAACGGCCGCCGGGAGTCGGCCAGAACCAGAAGGGGAATACGACATGAAAAAACTACTGCTCGCCACCGCGCTGCTCGCCGGCGTTTCGGCCCTGCCCGCAATGGCCGCCGACTGCGACATCACCGTCGGCGTCGTCATGGAACTCACAGGCCCGGCCGGCGCCTACGGCCAGGCCGGCGCGAAGTCGGTGGAGATGGCTTTTCGCGACTTCAACGAGGCCGGCGGTGTCGGCGGCTGCAAGCTCTTGACCGACACGCGCGACAGCCAGAGCCAGGGCAACGTCGCCGTCGACCAGGCAACGCAGCTCGTCAACATCAAGAAAGTGCCGGTAGTCATCGGCGGCATCATCTCCTCGGTGTCGATCCCGATCCTGACCTCGGTGACGGCGCCCGCCGGCGTCGTGCAGGTATCGCCCGCCTCCTCCTCGCCGACGCTCACCCAGCTTGCCCGCGACGGCAAGACCAACGGCGTGTTCTTCCGCACCATCACATCGGATGCGCTGCAAGGCACGGCGGCGGCGAAATACGCCATCGACCAGGGCCTGAAAAAACTCGCCATCATCCACGTCAACAACGATTTCGGCGTGAACATGATGAAGGAATTTTCGGCCGCCTTCACCAAACTCGGCGGCACCATCACCTCGACGACGCCCTACAACGAGAAGCAGGCGAGCTATTCGTCGGAGGCGAGTGCGGCCATGGCCGGCGAGCCGGAAGCGCTCTACCTCGTCAGCTACCCCGTCGACGGCGCGACCATCGCACGCGCCTGGATCTCCGGCGGCGGCGCGGCGAAATTCCTGCTCAACGACGGCATGAATTCTTCCGAATTCATCGACGCGGTCGGCGCGCAATATCTGAACGATGCCTTCGGCACATCGTCGGGCACCGCCAAGACCGCCTCCACCGATTATTTCTACGGCGGCTACGAAGCCTTCTCGGGCGGCATCAAGCCGGATGCGCCCGCGGCCGACCGCTCCTATGATGCGGGCGCGATCGTGGCGCTGGCCATCGCCAAGGCCGGCAAGGGCGACGCCGCCGCGATCAAGGCGGCCATTCCGGAGGTCACGGCTGCCGGCGGCGAGCCGATCCATGCCGGCAAGGACGAGTTCGGCAAGGCGCTCGGCCTGATCAAGGAAGGCAAGCCGATCAAATACGAGGGCGTCATCGGCCCGGTCACCTTCGACCAGTATGGCGACATCACCGGCCCGTTCCGCCTGTGGCGGATCAAGGACGGCCAGGTGACGACGGTGGGCGAGATGAGTGCGGAGGAAGTCGACAAGATCAAGGGCGAAATGGCGAAGTAGGCCTCGGCGCTGGGGACAGTTTACTTTCTTGCCTGTTGCGAAAGCCTTGAAATGCCTCAGCTTTTCCGCGGCAAAAGGTAAACTGTCCCCGTCAGTTCCTAAGCCGCCGCGGCAGCCTGTTGCCGCGCGATGCGGATGCCCCGCTGTTCGAGCAGCGGCAGCACGTGATCACGGAAATACTGAAACTCCTCGACATAGTCGACGAAGGACAGCGTCGTCCCCTTGAAGCCCGCCTGATGCAGCGAGGCGATGCCGTCGGCCACCTGCTCGGGTGTGCCGGTGAGCGGGAAGCCGCCATGACCTGCGGCCATGCGGTCACGGATCAGCGCCAGCAGGTCGTGCGGGAAGGACTGCGCATGCGCGAATTGCAGGCGCACCAGATTATCCACCGCTTCCCAATCCGCGTTGGCCTGGCCGAAATGATGGAGGTAGTCATTGGCCTCCTTCTCGGTCGGACGGCAGACGACGTGGCAGAAGGTCAGCACGTCGATGTCGCGCCCGGCCTCCCTGCCCTGCTGCTTCAGCGCGGCGATCTCTTCCGCCGAGCGTGACAGGTCGATGGCCGGCGTGAACAGAAAATCGGCGTTGCGAACCGCGAATTTGCGGCCCTGCTCGGAGCCGGCGGCGTTGAGGATCGGCAGTGGCGCCGACGGGCGCGGGTCGCCGAGCACGTTCTTCAGCGTGAAGAATTTTCCGTCCCAGTCGAAGGCTTCCTCGCGGCTCCAGAGCGCGCGGACGATGTCGAACCATTCCTGCGCATAGCCGTAGCGCGTCTCGTGGTCGTCCGGCAGCGTCAGGCCGAGCGCCTCGTATTCCGGCTTGTTCCAGCCGGCCACGATGTTGAGGCCGATGCGCCCGCCGCTGATCTGGTCGATGGTGGCGAGTTGCTTGGCGACCACGACCGGGTGGTTGGCGGCGGTGTGCGTCGTGGCGAAGACGGTGATGTCATTGGTGTGCGCCAGCAGTCCGGCAGCCCAGGTGATGGTCTCCAGCACGTTGCCGTGGAAATTCGTCTCGCCGCCATAACCGATCCAGCGGGCGATCGGCAGCATGAAATCGATGCCGGCGGCGTCTAGCAGCTTTGCCAGCTTCAGATTGTTGTCCCAGGTGCTCTTCCAGCGCTCCGGCAGCTTTGTCACCGTCATGCCGCCCGAGCCGTTGGACGCGAACGTGCCGAGCAGGAACTGGTCGCGGTCGAACATGCGGTTGCGGGTCATCACACTCTCCTCCATCTCAAACCCCATTTTATGTTCAATTTTATGATAGAAAGTCTATTTGATTTTCAAAGTGGACGCAAGGTCAGGGCTGGGGCATCTTCCGCCCGGAGGAGACCCTTGATGCCACGCCGCGCCACGCCCGCCGACCCGCCGAAAAAAATGCTCGACCGGTCGTGGCACCTCGCCCGCACGCCGCAGGAGATGGATGTCGCGGAAATCGAATACGCGCTGATCCGCTGCTTCGAGGCGTTCGGACACTGGCAGGCGGAGTGCTTGGCCTCGGTCGCCGATTTTTCCGCCAGCGGCCCGGAGAACGCGCTGCTGCACATGATCCGCATGAACGACCGGCCGAAAAGCGTGCGTGATCTTGCCCACATGGCCAATCGCCAGGACGTTCCCAACATCCAGTACAGCCTGCGAAAACTGATCAAGGGCGGGCTGGTTGTGCGCAGCGGCAGCGGCCGTTCCGGCGTCACCTACGAGACCACCGAGCTTGGCCGCGACGTGTGCGACCGCTATGCCGACGTGCGCGCCGACCTTTTGATCGACCCGGTGGGCAGGGTGCAGGAACTCGCCAAGGGCATGCAGGAGGCAGCGCGCACGCTGGACACCATGACTGGCATCTACGAGCAGGCGGCACGCAATGCCGCGACACACCGCCATCGGCCGAGATGAAGCGGGACGGAGGAAGGCGCCGAGGCGGTAGCAAGAGGAAGCGCAGGGGACGATTTTTGCTTTCTTTCGGCAGAACGGCGAGGCAGTTCAGACGTCGCGCGGGCCGAATAGAGAGACGGTTCCGGGGATCATCAAGGAGGAGGACACATGCTGAAGATACTCTTGACCGCACTGGCGCTGGCGCTGCTGCCGGCAGCCGCGCTTGCGCAGGACGCGCCCGCCGCCATCAAGCGCACACCCCCGCAATCCGTGGACTTTCCGGATGGACACGAGACATTGCTCGGCGTGACCGACGTTCCACCCGGTGCGCAATCCAGCCCCAACTCGCATCCTGGCCTTGAAACGGGCTACGTTCTCGATGGTGAGGTGACGATCACCGTCGCCGGCAAGGCGGACATCGTCCTGAAGGCCGGTGAGTCCTACACGATATCGGCAGGCACGGTGCACAGTGTGAAAACCGTGGGCGACAAAGCGGCCAAGATCATTACGACCTATGTCATCGAACGAGGCAAGCCGCTGTCGACCCCGGCGCCTTAGGGCTCAGGCGTTCGATCATAAACTGGCCTGCCAGCGCCACTTTCCGAGGAGGAAATCGCAATGCTGAGAATGGCTCTCATCGCTGTCTCGCTCGCCATGTTGACAGTGGTTTCGGCTGCACAGGACGCGCCCGCCGGCATCAAGCGCACGCCGTTGCAGAAGATCGCCTTCCCCGAAGGCTACAGCACCGTCATGGGGCTGGCCGAGATCGCGCCGGGCGCATCTTCGGGAAGCCACACCCATCCAGGCATCGAGACCGGTTACATATTGGAAGGCGAGGTGCTGATGTCAGTCGACGGCCAGCCGGACCAGACACTGAAGGCAGGCGATTCCTACCTGATCCCGGCCGGCGTCGTGCATGACGTGAAGGCGATCGGCAACGGTCCCAGCAAGGCACTGGCCACCTATGTGGCCGAGGCGGACAAACCGCTGGCGAGCCCCGCGCCTTAGAGAGATTTGTCTGGTTGGTTGCACTCCGTCCAACACCCCTCATCCGACCTCGCTTCGCGAGGCCACCTTCTCCCACAAGGGGAGAAGGGGGAGTTTCGCGCCCGCCTCGCCGCTAATCGCCAACGTTGGCGATTTGCAGAGGCGAAGCGGCAGTGCTCTCCCTTCTCCCCTTGTGGGAGAAGGTGGCCTCGCGAAGCGAGGTCGGATGAGGGGTGTTGGACGGAATGCCAAACCCAATCGCAATCTCTGTAACCTAGCCCTACTCCCGATACCCCGCCTTCCTCAGCAGCGGCAGGACGCGGTCGCAGAAATAGGGCAATTCTTGCGTGTAGTTGACGAAGGACAGGGCAATGCCTTCATAGCCCTGCCCGGCTATGGCGACCATCTCCTCGGCGATGCTTTCCGGTGTGCCCACCAGCGGATAGCTGCCCGCGCCGCCGGCGAAACGCTGGCGATAGCGGTCGTAGGCATGGGCGTCGTGCGACCGCGAGAATTCCTTCTTGCCGGCCATGTGGGCATCGACCGCCGCGTGGTCGGCCATGGTGACCGCATAGCGGTCGTAATAGGTGCGCGCTTCCTCGACCGTCTCGCGGCAGACGACGTGGGCCACCGTGTAACACCCAACGGTGCGGCCGGCCTTGTCGGCACGCTCGCGAATGTCGGCGACATGCTTTCCAGCATCGGCAAGTTCGGAAAAGGTAGTGAAAAGAAAGTCGCAATGGGCGGCGGCGAAATCGCGGCCCGGCCCGCCGAAGGCCGCGTTCATCGTCACCGGACGTGGCGCCTGCAGGCTGGCGGGGCGGCTGACGGCTTCCTTGAGGTGGTAATAGGCGCCTTCATAGTCGAGCGGCTCGTCGGAAGCGTAGAGTTTTTCGACGATCTCGATCCATTCGGCCGCCTGGTCATATCCCTTCTCGACCAGCGGCGTGCCGAACATGCCGAATTCCTTGGGATTCCAGCCGCAGACGATGTTGAGGCCGGCGCGGCCTTGGCTGATGTGGTCGACGGTCGCCAGCGCCTTCGCCGCGTAGAGCGGATGCACCAGCGGCACATGCACGGTCATGAACAGGCCGATGTTTTCGGTCGCCGCCGCCAGCCCCGCCGCCCAGGTGAAGGTCTCGAAGGAATGCTCGCGCACCTTGTTCCTGCCGCCAAACCCTTTCCAGCGGGCGATCGGCAGGAAAAAATCCAGCCCGGCGCGGTCGGCAATCTGCGCAGCGGTCAGATTGTCCGGCCAGCTCGCCGTCCAGCGCTCCGGAACGTCGGTGATCGCCAGGCCACCATCGGCATTGGTCGAGAAGACGCCGAGCTTCAGCCGGTTCGGGCCTTTCAGCGGATGCGATTTTGCCATGGGATTGTTCCTCCAGGGCGGCACGCTACGGGCTGACGAAAATATTTCAAGCATGAAACGTCTGCCTGCTTCGCAGCGGAGGCGTCTGGGCTTATCAATCAGTCGAGATGACCAAGGGAGGAAAGATAACGGCGAGAGACTGCGGCTTGAGCAGAGCCAATTGACCGACATAATTATGCTGGCACTTTCAGTTCTGCCCACAAACACCGTTGAGGAAAAACGTCCCAAAATCCGTGGCGACGCGTTGCCTCGCTTGGGGTGCGGAGCCCACCGGACAGAGGAACACCGGACTTTCCTGGTCGCCAAGCTCGATACAATACCACCCGCCGTCGCCACTGGCGCTGACGATGGCATACTCGCTAGGCAAACCGTTTTGTTGGCGTTCGCTTAGTGTAAGCCAAACGCCATTTGGAATTGTCGAGTCCTCAAAATTCCGGTCTATGACGCCATAGACTTCGAACGCGTCGAAGTTGCCGGCACCGAGGCTACCGACGAAAGCGCGATAGGTGGGCGGCAAACTGCCAGCGAGCGCATCCTCTGCGGATAAGATGAGAGTTTCATCACGCGGTCCGACAAAGAAGGCCCGATCAACATTTTCGGCGATGATCTTCAGCGCTTCGTCCAATTCTATCATGCTCATCGCATCACCCTGCCCGATCGTCGATATCGCGGGCGGCCAGCTTGGCGTCGGGTCGAGCCGAAGGCAAGTTTCCAGACCCAGCAAGAACGATGAGCATGTCGAAAGCGACGGCAGAACCGCCCGCTTGTTTTAAGCTTGAAATTTTGATCTTGAAAACCGCCACGCTTCGGATAAGCATTTCCCGGTCAGTCGCGTCAGCCGCGTGAGAACTTCATCCGACGGAAGCGACACGCGTCCCGTACGTTTGAAGGGTTTTCGTCCTTGTCTTTCATGCCGCCTCAGTCGTCGTCCGTGGCCAAGGCGCGCTACGCATTCGACGGCATCCGCGCCCAGATGCGCGACCTGCACACCGAAACCATCGCCAACCTCGCCATGCGCGCCCGCGAAATCGGCGACGTCATCGCGCTGTGGTACGGCGAAGGCGACATGGTGACGCCGGCCTTCATCCGCGACGCCGCAAAACAGGCGTTCGACGACGGCCTGACCTTCTACATTCCCAACATGCGCGGCTACGAACCGCTGATCGAGGCGCTGTCGGAGTACCAGACCCGCCTGCATGGCCAGCACATCGGCATCCCGCGCACCACGGTGACGCCGAGCGGCATGCAGGCGCTGTATTTCGCGCTGGAACTCTTGGTCGATGTCGGCACCAATGTCGTCTATGTCGCGCCGCAATGGCCCAATATCCACAACGCCATCCATTTGATCGGCGGCGAGCCGCGGCCCTGCCATCTCGATTTCGACGGCGACTGGCGGCTCGATCTCGATAAACTGTTCGCCATGTGCAACGCGCGCACGCGCGCCATTTTTCTCTCCACGCCCTCCAACCCGACCGGCTGGATGGCGAGCCGCGAGGAGATGCTGGCGCTCTTGGAATTCAGCCGGCGAACCGGCATCTGGATCATCTCCGACGAGGTCTATGCGCGGCTCTATTTCGACGGCGAGGTAGCGCCGTCCATGCTGCAGGTCGCAGAGGACGGCGACCGCGTGCTCGCCGTCAACAGCTTTTCGAAGGCCTGGGCGATGACTGGTTTCCGGCTAGGCTGGCTGACCCACCCGTCCGGCGTCGCCGACCAGCTCGGCGCGATGACGCAATATATCAACAGCGGGTCGGCCGGGCCGATCCAGGCCGGCGCCAACGCGGCGATCCGCCAGGGAGAGCCGCTGGTCCACGAGATCCGGGAGCGCATCAGGACCGGGCTTGACCTCGCCTACGGCAAGCTGGCGCAACTGCCGGGCATCATCCTGCCGACAAAACCACGCGGCGGCATGTACGCCTTCTTCGCCTTCGAGGGCCAGGACGACTCGCGCAAGGTATGCGCCGACATCCTCGAAAAGGCGCATGTCGGGCTGGCGCCGGGTTATCTGTTCGGCAGCTCGGCCAATGCCTTCCTGCGCATGTGCGTGTGCCGCGACGCAGGCCAGATCGAGACGGCGCTCGACCGCATGGTCGGGGCCATGAAATGACGTCCCGCTAAAAAAGGCGGGACGGCAACAACCCGGGCGGACGAGAATCCGCGCGGATCAACAACCAGGGGAACGTACAATGAGCATAACACGCCGCAGTCTTCTGATCCTCGCCGCCGCCGTCGGCTTTGCCGCCGGCCCGGTCGCCGCCCAGGCCGAGGGCGTGCTGAACGTGGCCTCCTATCCGAACAACCCGCCCTTCGAATTCAAGGCCGAGAGCGGCAATTTCGAGGGTTTCGAGGTCGACATCGTCACCGAGGCGGCGAAACGCAACGGCATGACCGTCAACATCGAGGGTTACGACTTCCAGCCGCTGTTCGCGGCCACCAGCTCCGGCCGCGTCGACGTGGCGATCTCTTCGATCACCATCACCAAGGAGCGGCTCGGCTCGCAGTCCTTCACCCAGCCCTATTACGACTCCGACATGGGCATCGCGGCCAAGAAGGATGGCGCGGTGAAGGGCCTCGCCGACCTCAAGGGCAAGATCGTCGGCGTGCTCTCCGGCTCCACCGGCGAGAAATACGCCAACGACAACAAGGACGCCCACGGCTTCAGCGAGGTCAAGGGCTACAACACCCAGCAGGAAGTGCTGCTCGACCTCTCCGCCGGCCGCGTCGACGGCGTGGTCAGCGACGTCCCGGGCATGGAATATGCCTTCACCAAGATGCAGGGCCTGGCCGTCGTGGAGCGCATCAAGACCGGCGAGCAGTACGGGCTGATGGTCACCAAGGACTCGCCGCTGGTCGAAAAGCTGAACGGCGCGCTGACCGAGATGAAGAAGGACGGCACGCTGCAGGCGATCCACAAGAAGTGGTTCGGCACCGACGCACCGGCCGATTCGTCGACCGTCAAAGAGGCCCCTGTGCCGAAGCCCTGATTTCCCGATACCATCGCAGGACCGTGTCGTGCCGGCTTCCCGCCGGCACGATCGTTTCGGACATAAGCGCCGTTTCCGGGGATGCCGATGACCTTGCTCGACACCTTCTTCAACGCCAACGTGCTGGTCTCGGCTTTTCCGGCGCTCATGCGCGGCCTCTTCAACACGCTGCTGCTCGGGGTTATGAGCATCGGCGTCGGAGTGCCGGCGGGGCTGCTGATCAGCCTGGTGCGGCTTTATGCGCCGAAGCCGGTGCGCTGGCTCGCCATCGGCTACATCGACATTTTTCGCGCCATGCCGATTCTGGTGGTGCTGATCCTGATCTACTATGCGCTGCCCTTCGTCGGCATCCGTCTGTCCTCCTGGGCGTCGGCCATCATGGCGTTCTCGCTGGTTCTCGCCGCCTATTCGGCGGAAGTGTTCCGATCCGGCATCGAAAGCATCCCGAAGGGGCAGTTCGAGGCGGCGCAGGCGCTCGGCCTGCCGTTCCTGCTGACGCTGCGCAAGGTGGTGCTGCCGCAGGCGGTGCGCCTCGTCATCCCGCCCACCACCAGCAACTGCGTGTCGATGTTCAAGGACACCTCGCTGGCCTCGGTGGTCGCCTTGCCGGAACTGCTCAAGGAGGCCAACAACGCGCAGGCGCTTTACGCCAACCCATCGCCGCTGATCGGCGCGGCACTCGTCTATCTCGCCTTCCTGTGGCCCATGGTCCGGCTCGTCGGCTACGTCGAAAAACGCGCCAAGGCCGCCGCGCGCTGAAGTCTTTCTCCCTGCCTTAACGATATCGAGGAAATCCCGTGAACCAGCACCAGACCGCCAAAGCGGACAGCGCCGCATCCTTTCCCGTCGAAGACATCCGCGCGATGTTTCCGGCGCTGAAGCAGGCCGGCGACTTCATCTTCTTCGACAATGCCGCCGGCGCGCAGATTCCGCAAAGCGTGCTCGATGCCGTCACCGGCCATCTGGTCGGCCACAACGTGCAGCGCGGCGGCCGCTATGGGCGCAGCGTTACGGTCGACCAGTCGGTGGCGCAGGCGCGCGAGAGCGTCGCGCTGCTGATCAACGCCTACAGTTCGGAGGAAATCTGCTTCGGCATGAACGCCACCTCCTTCATCCGTCTGGTCAGCCTGGGCATCGGCCAGATGCTGGCCAATGCCAAAGAAGACGGGCGCGACGAGATCATCGTCACCGACATGGACCACGACGCCAACATCGCCACCTGGCTGGCGCTGGAACCGGCGGGGGCGAAATTCAAGTGGTGGCGCATGCGCGAGGACGGCAATCTGCATGTCGACGACCTCGCGCCGCTGCTGTCGGAGCGGACGCGCCTCGTCGCCTGCACGGTGACGGCGCATTCGATCGGCTCGATCGTCGACGTCGCGGCCGTGGCGGCAATCGCCCACGCGGCGGGCGCCGAAGTTTTTCTCGACTGCGTGCATTACGGCCCGCACGGGCTGATCGACGTGCAGATGTGGGACTGCGACTACCTCGTCTGCTCCGGCTACAAGAACTTTTCTCCGCACATGGGTTTCCTGTGGGGCCGCTTCGAAACGCTGAAGCGCCTGCCGACTTTTCGCGAGGATTTCATTCCCGACGAGCCGCCCTACAAGGTCGAGGCCGGCACCTTCGTCTACGAAAACGTCTCCGGCATGGACGCGGCGGTGCGCTATCTCGAATCGATCGGCCGCAATTTCGCGCCCGCCAACAACCGCTCGCGCCGCGAAAACATTGTTGCGGGCATGGCCGAAATCCGCGCCTACGAGATCTTTCTGGCCCGCGAGATGCTGCGCGTGCTGAGCGGCGTGGGTGCCACGATCTACGGCATCGGCGACGAAAAACGTGTCGGCCAGCGCGTGCCGACCTTCTGCTTCAATATCGGCAAGCTGTCGCCGCAACTGGTCGTCGAAGAAATGGCCGCGCGCGGCATCGGCATCCGCGACGGCCATATGTACGCCCCGCGCCTGATGAAGCGGCTCAACCTCTCAATGGACAGCGGCTGCATCCGCGCCTCGCTGGTGCATTACAATACGGTCGAGGAGATTTTGCGGTTCGAGGTGGCGCTGAAGGAGATTGTCGCGCGGAATGGGTGAGTCTTGGGGCAATGCAGTGCGCCTGCGGCGAACGATGTTGAGCGATGGTCCAAGGGCGGACATCGCCGAGTTTGCGCCTATTCTCTGACGCTTTCTACCGACGATATATATGTAGCCAAAGGACGTTACATCGAGCAGTAACGCTGCTATGAAAACGACATGCCTACTATCGTCAGTATCGCCGGGCTGGTTTTGCTTCCTGGGCTTGCCCTGGCGACATATCGCTGGTTCGGGATCGCACCTGCTTTTCTCGTCGCAGGCGTCGGAATTCCGGCATACCTAGCCTGGCTGTACTATCTGATTGACCTTGAAGGCAGAAAAGGTGGGCGCGGTTGGCCAACGCCAAAAGAGTTGCGATTACTTGTCGGTGACCCGAAGCGCGCTTCGGATACCACCTCCAACACATCCCGTCGTGATTAGTGGCGACAGAAGATTCATCGGCAGGTATTCCGATGAAATTCCTCACCTCGGAAAAAGAATCTCCCCCAGCCCCAACACCGCATTGTCGCCGCCATATTTGCGCGGGGCGCGGCCGAGCAGCGGGCGCCTCAAGATTCCTTCGGCGATCAGGTGGCGGTCGAGCACTCCGGCAAAACTGATGTCGGGCGCGCCGCTCTCGACGAAACTCGGCGACAGGTTTTGCGGCGCGCGGTCGAGCAGGATCGAGCCGCGCCGCATCAAATAGCCCGGCAGGTCGCCGACGCCGCCGGTGACGACCAGCGTGCCGGCGATCATCCGACAGCCGGCATAGTCGCCGGCGCCCTTCAGCACCGCGATCAGGCCGCGCCGCATGCGGTCGCCGGCGCGGGCGCCCACTTTGCCGCGCACGACGAGCACACCGCCTTTCATGCCGGCCATTTCGCCGGCCAGCGGGGCGCCAAGGCCGTCGCCGGCGTCGCCTGTTATCTCCAACCGGCCGCCGCGCATGCCCGATCCGGCATGCGGCCCGGCGTTGCCCTCGACCGTCAGCATCCCGCCCTGCATCAGCCGTCCCGCCTGCGCGCCGGCATCGCCGACGACGCGCATGGACCCTTCGGTCAAATCCGCGCCGACGCGGTCGAAACGCCCACTGCCGCCCTCGAAGACAAGGGCACCGGCATCCGAGCCGGACAGTTTGAAAACGTCGCCGACCAGCAGGCCGCGTTTCGACATGCCGATGCGGATTTTCTCGATGTCGCCGCGCGCCATGCCGGCGAGTTTTTGCGGAGTGAGCGGCGAGAGATCGAGCCGCTCCGGCGGTTCTTCCTTCAGCCTGAAGGTCAGCGCTTTCACGGCAGCAGCTCCTTCAGGTGATAGTGGAATTTTCCGAGTTTTCCGCCGTAATTGCCGGCGCTGATGCGGCTCGCACCGTTCTCCGGGCCGAGCCCGGTGACAGCCTTGATGCCGGCGCGCATGGCGGCGGCGACGGCGTCGCTTGTCTCGCCGTCGATGACGATCTCCAGCACCGCGTTGACGTCCGGCCCCAATTCGGTGCGGGTCACGCCGCGCAGCGTCGGCGAGAAGGCGTCGTTGGTGGAGGCCATCATGCCCTTGTATTTGCCGCCGACCTTCGAGCCCGAGCGCACGATGCCGCCCGGGAACGGCATGATCGCGCCCGGCACCTTTTCGATCGCTGCGACCGCCGCCTCGGCCGCTGCAAGAGCCTTCGCATTGCTGCCGGCGAGCAACAGAAGATTGCCGCCGCCGACCGCCTCCTTGGTCATGCCGGTGGTCGCCTCGCACAAAAACTCGCCGTCCATCACCGGCACGCGCCAAAAATGCTTGCCGCCAAGTTTCTTCGATATCTGCCATCCGTCGCCGAAATAACGCAACGCCGAGCCGAGATTGAGCTGGTTCGCGCCCTCCATGCCCGCGAAACAGGCGCTGCCGGGCGAGGTCAGCACGCACTGGCCGAGCCGGTTCTGCAACTGTTTCTGCAATTCGTCGGTGCTGACGGCGAAGATCATCACACGGCAGCCGGGCCTTCCGTCCGGCGTCGCCGAGGCAGGAAGGTCGAGGTCGATCGCCGCCTCGCAGCCGCAGCCGATGACCGAGGTGGCGAAGCCGGTCATGGTGACCGCCGCCTGCCGCGCCCATTTGCGGTTCGGGCCTGTGATGATGATCGCCGTGGCGCGCATGCCGAACGCCTCGGCAAAAGTGTCGTCGATCGTGACGCCGTTGACCTCCAGCGTGTTCATGCGACCTCCGCGAACGGATTTTCGCGCGCGATCGCGGAATCGGGGAAGGAAAACCAGTCGAGCGACAGGCCGTAGCGGCTCTGGTGAAAATCCTCCAGGCGCTTGACGATCGCCTTGTCGGGCGTCGGGTTGAGCCGCAGCGCCTTGCCCCAGCGATAGTGGGTCACCGCGCCATCCTGCACGACGAGGTCGCCGTTCTTGAACACCAGCGCGGCCGAACCAAGCATCTTCGCGATATCCTCGCCGCGCCGGTAGACCGCGACGTCGGCCAGCGCGCCGGCGCCGAGATGGCCGCGATCTTTCAACCCCAGCAGTTTCGCCGGCGCGGCGCGCGTCATGATGGCGATCTCGTCAAATGTGTATTCGCGGTCGATGGACGACAGCGTCGACAGCGCCATCGCCGGCTTGGACAGCCCCTCCGCCATGGCGGCGCGCGCATCGCGGCGCATCAGCAGTTCGAACAGCTTTGGGTAGGCAGTGAAGGGTGCGCCGTTGGGATGGTCGGTGGTGAAGAAAACCCGCCACGGGTCGGTGATCAGCAGGAACAGTTCCAGGCCGATCGCCCATTGCAGCGTGCCGTAAAAATCCTCGCGGTAGCGGTAGGGCACGATGCCGCCGCCATTGCCGTCGCCGTCCCAGATCACCCATTTCTTCGGATGCGCCGAGCCGCGCGCCGAAAACTGCCGCATCACGTCGGACGAGACCGTGACGGTCTGGCCGAACATCACCTGGCCGATGTCGATGGTGACTTCCGGCGTGGCGTTCACCAGTTCGGCGAGCCGCGCCGCCTCCGAGGAAAAGCCGCGTTTGCCCTCCTTGCCATAGCCGTAGAACTGCAGATGCGCGAGATGCAGCGGTCGCCCCTCGGCGGCGGCAATCGTCGCGGCGGCGGTGTCGGCGGCCCCGGCGACGCCGAGATTGTTGCAATGGACATGCAGTGGATGCGGCACACCCAGCCGCCCGACCGAGGCCTGCAAGGTCTTGACGATATTGCGCGAGCTCACCCCGTAGGACGGCACGACATCGTCCAGCGAAAAATTGCGGACGTTCTCCTTGAAGGCCGCCGCCGCACCCGCATTGATCACCTTGACGCCAAGCGCCCGCGTGGTGCCGACCGTCCAGGCGACATAGTCGTCGATCATCTGCTCCGACGCGCCGTCGCGGATCAGCGACAGCAGGAAATCGTCGTTGCCGAGGATGGCCAGCGTCGCCTTGTCGATGATCGGGATGTCGGCGAGTTCCAGATGGGTGTGAAGTGTGGCACCCGGATTCATCGCCGGCTCGACCACGGTGGTGAACCCCATCTTGGCGTAGAGGCAGCCGGTCTCGAAGGTCGACCACCCGGCGTTGGACAGCGGCGTGGCCGAGGGGCGCGGCAGGTGGGCGGCATGCTGTTCCGGCAGCAGCAGCCGTGCCGTGTTCACATTGCCGCCGCCGATATGGGAATGGATATCGATGGCGCCGGCCATGACGACGCAGCCGGAGGCGTCAAAAATCTTGTCGGCCTTGCCGCCTGAAGGCGGCTCGACGATCTCTTCGTCGCGGATCCAGAGGTCGCCTTTTCCGGAGCGGCCATTGACCGGATCGATAATGTCGCCGCCGGCGATTTTGGTCAGCATGGCAGCGCCGCCTCGGCCTCAACGCCGGCCGCAATCGCGCGCAGGATATCGGCAGCCGCGACGCTGTCCGACCGCGAACTGCCGTCGACGGCGATCAAAGTGCCGACCTGCGCGGAATAGACGACGCCATCATGGTCGAGGCCGGCCTGGCCAATCCCGATGGTGACGGCCGCGCCAGCCACGGGTCCGTCCGTGCGGACGCAGGCGATCAAGGCACAGCCGTTTGTCGCCTTTGGCGGCCGCCGCTGCGGATCGTCAGAAATCCATACATGGCAATCAGCCTCGCCGTCGGCGATCATGCGCGCCACGTCGAAGCGCCACGGATCGTGTTCGGGAAAGCCGCGCCCGAACCCGGTGCGCGGCGGAAAGCCGGTCATCCAGCCGGACGCCAGCGCCGCGCCCCAGCCGCCCTCGCTGGCGGGCAGCAGCAGGCCGGAAGCGCGTCCAGTGGCATTCAGGTCGGAAATCAGGCCCTGCAGCATTTCCAGCGCCAGCGCGGCGGCGGACTGGCCGGAATAAAAGAAGACCGGATAGCGCGCCTTCGCCAGCGCGGCGGCAAATTTTTCGAAGTTTTTGACCGGCGCGGAGACCTGCCGGCCGGCGCAACGGCCTCGCAGCGCGGCGAGCGTCGCGGCAAGCCCTTGGCCCTCGCAGACAAGCGGCGTCGCTTCGCGCTTGCCGTCGAGCGCCGGAGTGACATCGCCGACCGAAAAGAACGCGCGTTCGCCCGCAACGGGCAAGTCCGGCTTGGTCGCGGCGAGTTCCAGCAAGAAGCGGCCATAGGCTTTCGGCAATTCGCCGACGACAACCACGACATCGGCACGCCGGCGCGCCTCGCCGGGCGCGACCGTCATGCCGCCCCTGTCGGTGAACAGCGCCGTCTCATGCGCCAGCACCGCGCCGTCGATATGGTCATAAGCCGCACCCACGCGCTCGGCCAACGCTATCGCCGCCCGCGTGCCGTGCACATCCGTGTCAAAACTGAAAACCGGGCACCGGCTAGATTGCAGAAGTTTCGCGGTCTCCCCGGCCGCGTCCTGCAATTGCGCTTCCCGGTTGCCGATCCACGCAACCGCCATTCACTACGCTACTTTCTGGTGCCAACCGGACTCTAGACGAAAGCCACCGAGCCGAAAACCCCCACCATAAGGCAGGCTATCAAAACTTGACACCGGGTGGCAGGCGCGAGTTTGCCGAGCTGCGAGGCGGCTCCGCTTCGATCTCGGATAATTGAGAGCTGTCACACATCCCGCATGATATGGAAGCTCATGAAGGTGCCCAGCCATAGGGCCAAAATGGTGAGGGCAAAGAGACACGCCGCAAGCGTCAGATTTCCAATTCCTTGGGCAGCCCTGTCAGATCGAAGATAATGAATACCTGTTTGCCATTTTTTTTTGGCTGCAGTGACCAGAACAAGACCTGCGGCAACGCCTGCGGCGATAGGCGGCAAACCCAGCAGCAAACGGGGTGGTGGCGGATCAATGACAAGGCGGACGATGGCCTCGCCGAAATCGAACACCATGACCGGAATGCACCCGAGTAGTGCGCCGGATGCCCCACCAAAGAGGGCATAGAATGGCAGTCTCGTCCCGTATCCTTCAGGCAGCCAAGGGCGACCGGTTTGTTTGCGGCCTCGATAGTCGAGCGCCAGCGCATAAAGACTACCGGCGGCGGCCCAGAATCCAATCCACCATACCATTTTGCAATTGTATGATCGGCGTTTGAGCCGATGCTTAACCTACAAGCGAAATCTTGATCATTTTTCCCCAAAAAGTCACGAGCCGCAGTTCAAGCCAGGAGCTCAATCATACTTGATATACGCAAACCGCTGGTCCGTCGGCGGGGTGCCTTCCAGTGCGCCGGCTTCCTTGGCAGGCTGCCACAACACCACCTCGTCGATCTTCTTCGCCAGTTCGAAATCCTTGTCGGTGATCCCTTTCGCCGCATGGTTCTGCAGCTTGACCTCGACGAAGGCATAGGACGCGGCGATGTCGGGGTGGTGCCAGGCAGCCTCGGCCAGGTGCCCGACGGTGTTGATCACCATCAACGTACCCTTCCAGCTATGCGTCTTGTACTTTCGCCTGATCCAGCCGTTTTCGTAGCGCCATTTCGGCAGATCCTTTTCCAGCCGCGCGGCGATTTCCGCCTCCGTGTAGACCTTTTCCTTCGACGTTTCGCTCATATTCGCCTCCCTCTTCCCGCGTTGCGGCGTGGTGCCCGGCACCAAAGTAGGGGAGCCCTGTCGGCTCCCTGCCGCTTGCCCGGCGGGCGAAAGCGGTTATCATGGTCGCGGGCACCTAAACTTCCGTGATGCATGCATCATGCACCCATCGAGGGGCGGATGTCGAATTCTGTTACCATAAGGGTGCCCGCGCGCCTTCATCTCGGCTTTCTCGATCCCAGCGGCGCCGGTGGGCGCCGGTTTGGCAGCATCGGCCTGCCGCTGAGCGAGCCGGAAACCGTGATCACTCTGTCGCGAGCCGTCGAGACCATCGTCATCGGTCCCGAGAGCGAGCGCGCGGCTTCGCATCTGGCGGCGCTGACAAAACGGCTCGCCATCCGCGCCCAGCACCGACTGGTGGTGTTGGACGCCATTCCACGCCATGCCGGGCTCGGCTCTGGCACGCAGATAGCGCTGGCTGTAGCGGCGGCCCTGCGCACGCTGCACGGCATGCCGCTCGATGTGGAGGACGACGCGGTCCTGCTGGCACGCGGCGGACGCTCCGGCATCGGCATCGCCAGTTTCGACACCGGCGGCCTGATCGTCGATGCCGGCAATGACGGCAGCGGCCGGCCGCCGCCGGTGGTGGCGCGCATACCCTTCCCAGAGACATGGCGCGCCATACTGGTGCTCGACGACGCCCTCGACGGGCTGCATGGCGACGCGGAAATGCAGGCGTTCCGCATGCTGCCGCCCTTCCCCATCACCGACACCGGCGAAATCTGCCGGCTTGTGCTGACAGAAGTCATGCCGGCGTTGCTCGATCACGACATAAGAGGATTCGGCGCGGGCATTTCGTCGATCCAGCAGCTTGTCGGCAGCCATTTCGCTCCGGCTCAAGGCGGCGTCTTCACCTCGAAGCGCGTCGAAGCGGTCATCCATGCGCTGGCCGAAGCAGGCGCGGTCGGCATCGGCCAGAGTTCATGGGGGCCGACGGGATTTGCCTTCGCTCCGTCGCAGGCCGCCGCCGAACAGATGGTCGCGGCAGCCGCCCCGCTCGCGAGGGACGGCGTCGAGATGCGGATCGTGCGCGGCAGGAACGCCGGTGCGACGATCAGCACCACCGGCCTCAACCTCGTCGGCAGCTGACGACACATCCCGCAGTCTGGGAGAAAAACATGGCGCGAAAACACATCCTTCACATGATCACGCCGCTCAGGCATATGAGCCCGTTCGACGTGAACATGGCGCTCGACGCGGGCTTCGACGCGGTCGTCCCCTATGTCGGGGTCGGTCTCGACGAGGTGACAGGGCTGGTGCAGGACGCAATCTTCTCGCGGCCGCCGGATGCCGGGTCCGACACCGGCATCTTCATCGCCGGCAAGGACGTATCGCTGGCGCTTGACATGTTCGATGCGGCGAAAAAATCCATGGTACCGCCGTTCCAGGTCTCGGTGTTCGCCGACCCGGCCGGCTCGTTCACCACGGCGGCGGCAATGGTGGCGAAGGTCGAGAAGGCGCTGGCGAAGACGTTTTCGCGCGGGCTGAAGGATACGAAGATTGCGATTTTCGGTGCCACCGGCGTAGTCGGCTTCTGCACGGCGGTAATCGCCGCCAAGGAAGGCGCAAAAGTCACCATTGCCGGCCATGACGGGCTTGAGCGGGTCGGCAAGGTGGCCAAGGAGATGAAAAGCCGTTTTGGCGTCACGGTCGAACCTGCCGACGGGTCGAACGAGGCGAAAAAGGCAGTGCTGGTGGAGACTGCCGAAGTGATCCTCACCGCGGCCAAAGCCGGCGTGCAGGTGATATCCAAGGCGCAACTGGCGAAGGCCGGCAGCCTGCTGATCGCGGCCGACGTCAACGCCGTGCCGCCGGCCGGAGTCGAAGGTCTCGGCGTGCATGCCAATGGCGAGGCCATCGACGGCGGAACGGCGCTCGGCATCGGGCCGCTCGCCATCGGCAATGTGAAATACAAGGTGGAATCCGGTCTTTTCAAAAGGATGATAGAAGCCGAAAAGACCGTCACCTACGATTTCCAGGATGCATTCTCCCTTGCCCGCGAGTTGGCCAAATAACGCCGGCGCCGTCATGATCGCCGCGATCTCGGGACGCGCCCTTGCCGCCGCCGCAAGGCGTGCCGGCTACCGGCCGCTTGTCGCCGACCTGTTCTGTGACAACGACATGGTGGCGCTGTCGGAGCGCGCGACCATGCTGGCCGGGGACCTGCGAAAAGGCATCGACCACAAGCGGTTGCCGCAAGCCTTGTTGGAACTGGCGGCAGGCGAGCCCGTCGAGGCGCTGGTGCTCGGCTCGGGGTTCGAGCACGATCCCGCTATCGTCGACGACCTCGCACGGCATTTTCCACTCGCCGGCAACAGTGCGGTAACGGTCGCCCGCGTCAAGGACCCGCGGCGCTTGGCCGAGGACTGCGCCGCACTCGGCATCTCGCATCCGGAACTCCGCTGGGATTCACCGCCCGATCCGGAAAACTGGCTGACGAAGTCGGCCGGTGGCGCCGGCGGCGGGCATGTCGCTCGGGCGAATGGCGCCTCCGCAAAGCCGGGCCGCTATTTCCAGCGCTTCATTCGAGGCCAAAGCGTCTCGGCGCTCTTCCTCGCCGACGGAGAGAGAGCACATGTCGTCGGCTTCAGCCGGCAGTGGGCCTCGCCCGCGCCCGGCGCGCCCTACCGTTACGGCGGCGCGGTGCGGCTGCGGCGATTCGGCCGGCAGGATGCGACGCGTATCGGGCGATGGCTCTCCGGTCTGGCCGAGCGTGCCGGCCTCATCGGCCTCAACAGCGCCGACTTCATTCCCAACGAAGCCGGCTTTCATCTGGTCGAGATCAACCCTCGGCCCGGTGCGACGCTCGACATTTTCGACAGCCCGGAGGCACCGCTGTTGAAAGCTCATATCGACGCTTGCCGCAAAAAGCCGTTTCGTGTGCCGCGTTTCGACGATTGCGCGGCCGCGCTTGTCACCTATGCGTCACGTGCGATCGAAGGGTTTCCGAAATTCGTATGGCCGGACTGGACGGCGGATCGCCAACCGGCCGGCACTGCGTTGGCTGCCGGCGACCCGGTCTGCACCGTCTTTGCCCGAGGCGCCAGCGCCACGGCCACGCGGCGAGCCGCCGAGGCACAGGCCGCAGGTTTGAGCCGTCATTGGGAAGGAGTTCTGAGATGAACGACGGAACCGCTTTCCTGAACGACAATGCGCGACGCATCGCCGAAACCATGATCCGCGACGCCGAGCGGCTGCGCGTCACCGTCTCGACCGGTGCGCTGGGCGAGACGCTGATCGATGCCGGGGCCAAGACGCAAGGCAGCATCGAGGCCGGGTTGCGCATGGCCGAGGCCTCGATGGGTGGGCTCGGCACGATCACGGCGTTGATGGATCGGAATTCCGAGCGCTGGCCTTACTCGATCGAGGTGCGCTCGTCGCAGCCGGTGATCGCCTGTCTCGGCGCTCAATATGCCGGCTGGAACCTGTCCACCGATGGCTATTTCGCCATGGGCTCCGGCCCGGCGCGGGCGCTCGCTCGGGTCGAGCCGCTTTATGAGACGCTGGCCTATCGCGACGAAGCAGCGTCCGCGGTGCTCATCCTCGAGACCGCCTCGCCGCCGCCACAGACGGTGGTGGAAAAGGTGGCCAAGGCAACGGGCCTGCCAACGGACAAATTGACCTTCCTCTACGCGCCGACGCAGAGCCTCGCCGGCACCGTGCAGATCGTCGCCCGCTCGCTGGAAGTCGCCCTGCATAAGGCCAACGACCTGAAATTCCCGATTGCCGACATCGTCGACGGGATTGCGGCGGCTCCCCTGCCCGCGCCGCATCCGGACTTTCTGACCGCGATGGGCCGCACCAACGACGCCATCATCTACGGCGGCAGCGTCCAGCTTTTCGTGCGCGGCTCGGCCGATGCGGCACGCGAACTGGCCAAGCGGCTGCCCAGCCATACCTCGCGCGACCATGGAAAGCCGTTCAAGGAAATCTTCAAGCAGTTCAAGGGCGATTTTTATGCCATCGACCCGCTGCTGTTCAGTCCCGCGCGGGCGATCGTCACGGCTATCGACAGCGGCGAGACGTTTCGGACGGGTCGGATCGATGCGGAAATGCTGGAGCGAAGCCTTGGGTAGGATGGGAACTGTTGGAAGGTTGCCGGCAGCGCTTCGCATTCCTCCTATGGCAATCACCATATGATCCCCCGCATCCTCATCGTCAGCGACCGTTCGGGCGCGCGCTCCAAGGGACTGGCCTCACGACTGCGCCGGCGCGGCGCGATCGTCCGTAGCGTGCCGCTAGCCGCGATCGGCTTCGACACGCAGGCGCCCGCCGGCCTCGCCATCCCCGCCTTCAGCGGCGCGCTGCCGCATGCCGTGTTGGTGCGCTCGATCGACGGCGGCTCGTTCGAGGCGGTGACGCGGCGGCTGGGCCTGCTGCATGCCTTCGCCAAACTGGGAGTGCCTGTCTGGAACTCGGCACAAGCCATCGAGCGCTGCGTCGACAAGTCGATGACCACATTCCTTTTGAAGACCGCCGGCTTGCCGACGCCGCAAACTTTCGCGGTCGAGGGGATGGCAGCCGCGCAAGCAATCGTGCAACGTGAACTGCCGATGAATCCGCTGGTGCTGAAGCCGCTGTTCGGCGCGCAGGGCCGTGGCATAAAACTGATCCGTGCGCTTTCCGATCTGCCGGTGTCGGAAGAAGTGGGCGACGTCTTTTATCTCCAGCATTACGTGCCGCGTCCCGGCCCGCCTTTTCGCGATTTCCGCGTTTTCGTCTGCGCCGGCGAGGCCGTGGCGATGATGAGCCGCCGCGGCGGCGACTGGATCACCAACGTCAATCGGGGAGCTATTCCTGAGTCGATCCCAGGATCGGACAAGGCGGATCTGGCTGATCTCGCGGTCGCGGCAGCGACTGCTGTCGGCGCGGATTTTGCCGGCATCGACATCATGCGCGCCGCCGAGGGCCAACTGACCGTGCTGGAGGTCAACAGCATGCCGGCCTGGTCGGGCCTGCAATCGGTGGTCAGCGTCGATATTGCCGACGCGATTGCCTCCGCGCTGCTGAAGTTCCTCGCCGACCGTGCCGAACAGACGGCTGCGCAGCGGCCCTACCGTTTTGCCTCGCCCGCGAACTCCTGAAATGCCACTTTCGCGCGAGACACTGCGGGAAGCCTACGAAGATGCGTGCCGCCTCGAAATCGAGGCGCTGAAACCCGGCAACGTGCATGTCTTCGCCGGCGGCCACCGCATGTCGGCCGCCCAGTTCCTGGAGAGCGCCCGCGTCTCTTCCAGCCCGCTGACCGATCCCACCCTTCCGGTCGGGCGCCGCATGCTGGGGGCTGTGCGCGCCACGCGGCGGGCGGTCGCCACCAACACCAATCTCGGCATCGTCCTGCTTTGCGGTCCCATCATCAAGGCCGCCGAGCTGTCGCCCGACGATCTTCGCGCCGGCCTGAACTCGGTGCTGGCAGGCCTCGACATGGACGACACGCACGCGGTGTTCGAGGCGATCGTCGCAGCTTCGCCCGGGGGGCTCGGCTCGGCCGACGGCAACGACGTGCGCGAAGAACCGAAGACCCCGCTGGTCGAGGCGATGCGCGAGGCGGCGGGACGCGATCTGATTGCCCGGCAGTATGCAAACGGCTTTTCGGACGTTTTCGGGGTTGGATTGCCGGCAATAGAAGCTTCACGAGCAGCGGGCGAGACGGGAATGTGGCCGGCGATTCGCGCCTACATGGCTTTCTTGACGACATTTCCGGACAGCCACGTCGCCCGCAAGCATGGCGAGCAGACCGCGCGGGAACTGCGTGACGAGGCGGCCGCCTTCCAGGCTTCGCTCGAGACCGACCCCGATGAAGACACGCGCATTCAACGGCTGATGACGCTCGATGCCTACCTCAAAGCGCGTGGCATCAATCCAGGCACCTCCGCCGACCTCACGGTGGCTAGTCTTTTAGTCCACATTGCCTTTCACCAACTTGCACAAGCACAGGGTTGATGATTGAATTTTGCCAGCGGGGGATATCCCTTCGCGGCTATCTAGCCAACCGGTCCGGCTCGTCCGGATGCTGCCAACAAGGATAGTCGTCCATCGAGCGCCCGCTCGGTTGCGGCGTCTTTGGACTCCAAAAATTATGTCCTGGAGGAAAACTGGCATGGCAAAGATCTCTAAAGTTCTGGTCGGCGAGTCGCTTATTGGCGACGGCAATGAAGTCGCCCATATCGACCTTCTGATCGGCCCGCGGGGAAGCGCGGTCGAATCGGCGTTCTGCAACGCGCTGACCAACAACAAGGACGGCTTTACCTCCCTGCTCGCAGTGATCGCACCCAATCTTCAGTGCAAGCCCAACACCGTGATGTTCAACAAGGTCACGATCAAGGGCGCCAAGCAGGCGGTGCAGATGTTCGGCCCGGCGCAGTTCGCGGTCGCCAAGGCGGTGCAGGACAGCGTCGCGGATGGCACGATCCCCGCCGAGGAAGCCGACGACGTGTTCATCTGCGTCGGCGTGTTCATCCACTGGGAAGCCAACGACGACGCAAAAATCCAGGACTTCAACTATCGCGCCACCAAGGAGGCGATCCAGCGCGCCGTGACCGGCAAGCCGACCGCCGCCGAGGCGACTGCCCAACGCGACAAGGTCAAGCATCCGTTCGGCGCCTAGACAAGAGACAACCCCGCACAGGTAAAACCCCCAGCGGAGCCGGAGGGTCTGCTGCGTCGGTTGAAAAAGCTCTTGGGCCTGTGAATGCCATCCGGAGGCGCGCAACGCCTCTGGATGGATTTGATGTCGATCTCAATCGCCGAACGGCGCCAGCCGTTTGGCGTTGAGTTTTCCGTTGTGAAGCGCGGTGGCGACCAGCGCGGCCGCCACGCCAAGCGATTTCAGATGTTCGATGTCGGCGGCGTCGCGGAGGCCGCCGGCTGCAATGATGATTCTGTCTCCAGCCTTCGCTTGCACCTCTCGCAGCCGGTCGAAATCCGGGCCGCCACCCCCGCCGACCTTCGCCAGCGTCATCACGATCACGCGCGCTGGCCAGTTTTCCGGCCGATCGAGGATTTGCTGCGGCCCACGAAAACCGTCGGCGAAGAAATCCAGCGACAAGATGAGATTTTGACGGTGGCGGAAGCGCCGCAAGAGAGTGTCGTCCTGCTGCGATTCGGAACCCACCACTGCGCATACGCCTGGCTCGCCAAGTGCCGCCGCAAGCGCTGCTTCGCCTGCGAGACCTGCGTCGACCCAGAGTTCCGGCGGGTCTTGCATAGCGCGAAGCCGGTCGATTGCCGCCGCGTTCGAAGGACGCCCCTCGATCGCGTCGAGGTCGGCTATGTAGAAGGTGGAAAATGGATGAAGCGTGCGCAGTCCTGCGGCCACGTCTACGGGGTCCGGACCGATGCTCAGCGGTGTGACGATCGGCCGGTACTCATCGCGGCGCCCGCCTACAGCGCGTACGACCAAGCCGCCTTTCAAGTCCAGAACCGGAATGATACGCAAAGCCTTCCCACCTTATGTCCGATCAATTTTCCGCATGAAAGCCTGAAGCATGGCAAAAGCAAGCAAGGTCGTCGCCGGCTTCGATGTCGGCGGCGCGCATCTGAAAGTGGCGCGCGCGGAGAATGGCCGCATCGTTGCGGCGGCAACCGTCGCCATGCCGCTTTGGCAAGGGCTGGACAAGCTTGATCGGGCGCTGCACGAGATTGCGCCGCTCTGTGCGGGCAGCGATGCTTTGGCCATCACCATGACGGGCGAACTCGTGGACATTTTTCCGTCGCGCGACGAGGGCGTGGGGGCACTGCTTGCCGAGATCGCCGCGCATTTCCCGGATAGCGAGAAGCTGATCTATGCCGGCCGCTCCGGCTTCGTCGGCGTCAACCGCGCCGCTACACTGCCGGGCGACGTCGCTTCGGCCAACTGGCATGCGACCGCCTCGCTTGTGGGGCGGCTCGCCGGCGACGCTCTGTTCGTCGACATGGGCTCGACCACCACCGACATCATCCCGATCCGCCAAGGCGCGGTCGTCAATCGGGGCTACACCGATGCCGAGCGGCTCTTGACCGGCGAGCTTGTCTATACCGGCTTCACCCGCACCTTCCTGTTCGGCGTGGCATCGTCGGCGCCGGTGCGCGGACAGATGACGCCGCTGATGAATGAGTATTTCGCCTCGATCGCCGATGCGCACCGCATCCTTGGTGTGCTCGACGAGGCGAGCGACAAACATTCTTCCGCCGACGGCCGCGAGAAGACGGTCGCCGGCTCGACCGCCCGGCTGGCACGAATGGTGGGGCGCGACGCCGGGGATCTTTCGCCGCGCGAATGGCGCGACATCGCCCGCTGGTTCAGCGAACAGCAATTGCGCATGATGCACGACGCAGCGTTCCGAGTTGCGAGCACGCTGCCGGACGATGCGCCCATCGTCGCCGCGGGCACAGGCCGCTGGCAGATCGCGCGGCTGGCGGCACGCATGGAGCGCCGCTTCATCGATCTCGCCGAAATCATCCCGGCCGACAAATCCGTGCGGGGCGAATCCAGCAATGCCGGCCCGGCAATGGCGGTGGCGTTGCTTGCGGGCATGTCAGGGTAACGGAACAGGACTTCGCCGCCTGCGTTGCAGCGGCAGGAGGAACGGATATGAAACGTTTCGCTGTCGCGTTCTTGGCTGCCGCAGCCGCCGCTCCCGCCATGGCGCAGGATGACGGCCAGACCGCCTTCAACACCAATTGCCGCATGTGCCACACGATGAAGGAAGGCGACAACCGCCAAGGCCCCAGCCTTGCCGGCGTCTTCGGCCGCAAGGCCGGTTTGGCGGCAGGCTTCAACTATTCGCCTTCGATGAAGCAATCCGGCATCACCTGGGACGAGGCCTATCTCGACAAGTTCATCGCCAATCCCGAGCAGGTCGTAAACGGAAATACGATGAAGCCCTATGGCGGCATCAATGATGCCGCACAAAGGAAGGTGATCGTCGAGTTCCTGAAGTCGGGCGGGTGAAAGAAGCGGCGCCTGCTCTATGAAGAGGCTGGCTTTCCGTGCTCCTCGCCGGCAAGATGCTTTGTCACACTTTCCATCAACCAGCCCCATGCCTCCCGCTCCTCCGGTCCCGCGGTCTTTTCGATGGCGATGGTCAGGTAGCCGATCTCGGCCTCGATCTTTTCGCGCGAGAGCATATGCAGCCGGCTGACAAGGATCGCCAGTTCCAGCACAGCGGCTTTTGCGCGGTTGAAGCCGGTGAAAGGTGCATGCGTGCCCTGGCCCAGGACACGGCAGAAATGGCGGGGGCGCACGGGATCGTCGGACACGGTCTCGACCTTCAGCACGGAATGGGCGAGCGCGGCTTCGAGGCGCGGCACCGGGCAATCTTCCACCGGTGCCAGCGGCCAGTCGCGGCGGCCGGTCAGGGAGCCGGCGAAGATGCGCACGTCGTCCGTGTAACTTGCGACGGCGAAAGGGACAGCGGTCAGATTGTCAAGCGTCACTGAGGGGCGGAACGGAGCGATGACCCAGCCGTCGGCCTCGGCGATAATGCCGATCGGCGCGATATGGACCTTTCCAACAAGATCGACGGTGGTGATAATCGACTCGCGAATATAGGGCACGCCTAACGCTCCTTCTTCGCCTTCAGCGTATGACCCGCTTCCGCCAGCCGCGTCCGGTCCTCCTCCGGCGCGGGCGAGGCGACACCCCAGGCCAGCGGCTCATCCTGCACATAGCGCTTTCCCAGCCGCCACGCGATCTCGGCCTTCATCAGTTCCGCGCCGAGATAAAACGCATGCGCACCGTCTGCCTCGACGCCCAGGCCGGAAAACAGCGAAAAGGCGTCGGTGGCGACCGCGTGGCCCTTGCTGTTGAAGATGTGGATGCCGTCCTCGGCGGTGAGGATGCGGAAATTGGCGTCGCGCACGTCTGCGGCCAGCGCCTCGATGTCGGCGACGGTCGCCGGGAACGGCTTTCGGTCGTGAACCTGCAGCAGACCGGGATGGTAGCTGCGCGGCAGCGCGCCGTCGGCACGCGCGGCGAACATGACGCGGCGGGCAAGGTCATGTTCCTCGAGCGTGCGCACCGTGTGCGGGCTGACATGCACCGTCAAAACGTTGCGGATCCCGAGTTCGGAACAGATGCCGGCGAGCACCGCCGTAATGCCTGACGTGTCGGCGTCGGTCAGTTCGGTCAGATTGCCGGTGCCCATCAGGAGTTCGATATCCGGCCAGCGCCGCCGCGCCTCAATGAAGCGTCCGAGCGAATGGGCAAAACCGAAATGAATGGGGTCGAGCACCGGGTCGGCGATGAAATTTAGTCCAGCGTCTTGCGCAGCCTCTATCGCCCGGCCGAGCGAATCGAGATCGCCGGGGATTGCAGGGATCAGCACGGGCGTGACGGGATGCTCCAGGGCGAGCGGCAGCGTGTTCTCGTCCAGGCTGAGCAGGAAATCAGCGCCGGCCTGTGCACCGATACGCAGTTCCTCGATATCGGCGGAATCGACGCTGACCGAAAAACCTGCGCCCTTCAGCATGCGCACGCCTTCGGCCAGCAACGGGAAAGGCGTTTCCGGCAGGCAACCGAGATCGATGACGTCCGCGCCGGCGGCCACGAGTTTTCTCGATCGCGAAAGCAGCGCTTCCAGCGTCAGGCTAGGCGCGTCGACGATCTCGGCAAAGATGCGCATGGCGTGGCGCGTGAGATCAGGCGGCTGGCCGGCGCGGCCCAGAAATGCCGGCAGGTCGGCGATCTCGTCGGGGCCGCGCAAGAAGGGCACGCCGAAATGCGCGGACAGCGCGTCGAGATGGCCCCGGTAGCGGCCTGGAAGGATGACGCGGTCCGCGCCCTCCGGCAGCTTTAGCCGGCGCTTGATGATTTCTTCAGTCATCAGCGCGGCCACCTTCACGCCGATGTCGATGATCTCCCAAGAGAACGCCGTCTCGCCGAGGCCCGTCAGCAGCCGCTCCAGCCGCGCCTTGGCCAGATGGCCGGTGATAAAGACCAGCCGCTCAGGCATAGGTGAGCCGGGAGGAAGAGCGCCGGGGACAGTTTACTTTCTTTCCGCAGAAAGGCCCGGCCGCTTCAAGGCTGGCTCGGGCGGAAAAAAGTAAACTGTCCCCCAGCACCGAGCACCGCCTATCCATCGGCATCTAGTTCCGCCCTGCGTCGCTCCACCGCCGCCCGCAATTCGGCCAGAGATTCCACCACCTGCGTGCGCTCGAACGCTTTCAGCCGCTCGGTGTTGTCGAGGTCGATCTTGCGCGGATAGACTTTTACCAGCCCATGCGGGGCCATGGTCTCCAGTTCCGGCGCGGTGTCGCAGGCAAAGACGATCGACGGCACGCGGCACTTTCCGGCCTGCGCGAACACGTTGGTGGCGAGCGTATCGGAAATGCCCCAGACGCATTTCGCCACCGTGTTGGAACTTGCGGGCGCCACCACCACCGTGTGGTAGACGCCGTGATAGAACTCGCCGACCGGAATGGCGCTGGCTGTCTTGTCGTGCAGCACGCGCATCGTGTCCGGAAAATCCAGCTTCAGCTTGTACATGCGCAGAACCTCGTTCGCGGCCTTCGACACGAACACGTCGCAATGCTCCAGATCGCGGATCATCTGAAAGCTCTCGGTGAAGAAGTGGCCGGAGCCGGTCAGCACCCAGGCCCAGCGCGGGATATGCAGTTTGGTCATGCGCTAAGCTGTCCTGCGAAGCGCCCCGGATGCAAGAGCGACCAAAGTGCCGGGCAGTTTTCCCGACCCAAAATCCGCCGCGGCGGTCGTCGCGTCGCGCGGTCCGGCAAGCCGAAGTGCTACGTTTTGTGGCAGCATCGATGGAATCGCCGCATCGACCATGTCACGCGCCGACAGGCTGGCAACGTTGTCCGAATCGGAAAAATCGTCTGTCTGCTTGATCAATAGCAGCGTCTCCGCCCCAAGCCGGCTTGCAAGCCACGCGGCGAGCGAATCCGATGTCACGTCCCAGGATTGCGGGATTTCTGGCACAGACAGCGCCAGTTCCGACGGCAGCCAGACGGGGATACGCCCCGCAGCCAATGTCTCATCGAAGTCGCGCTCGCAACGGGCGGCAAGGAAACGCGGATGGCGGTCGAGGATGACCTGCCCGAACTGTTCCATGGCGAGGATCGCCATTCTGTGCGCGGCCGTATCGGAAAACCCCATCTCGCGCTGCGCTTTCCGCACCGTGTCGGCGAAAGGGCCGCCTCCGGGCACGATGACGAGCGGCATCGCGTTGCCGGCCAGGGCGGCGATCCAGAGGTCGAGTTCCGCCGCCCCCGCCGTGCTGCCGCCGAGCTTGACGACGGCTGGCTTCACGAACCGATGCCTTTCTGGCCGAAACCGGAAAACGCCTTGTCGTCACCGGCCATGCCACCCGACGTTCCGCTTGGCGCGAGGATGGACGACTTCGCCCGCTTGCGCTCGATCTCGACGCCGACGCCACCTGGCCCAAGCTCCAGCTTCTGCACGCTGACCGTGACCTTCACGACGCGCGGATCCTCCAGCACAACGGCCGCCACCTGCTCGGCCAGCGCCTCGCTGAGCTGCACATGGCCGCGCGCCACGATCGCGCGGATGCCGTCGGTGATCAGGTCGTAGGAGACGACATGGCGCATGTCTTCGGGATTGCTGGTGACGCGCTGCACGTCGGCGGTCACGTCGAAGCGGACCTTCTGCGTATGGCCATGCTCGAAACTGTAGGCGCCGATCTGCACCGGAAGGACAAAGTCGCGCACGAAAATCTTGTCGGTGCCGAGCGCCGGGTCGCCCGCGCCCGGCGAGTAACCACGGGCCGCCAGCAGGCGGTAGTCGACGGACGCCGAGCGGTCGAGTTGCCGTTCCTCCGGGATCAGCGCGCGGATACCGGCGACAGCCTCGGCGTCGATAGCGGCGGTGCGCTGCGACTGATCGCACAGCGCGCCGCGAAAGCCGAGAAAATCTGGCCCAAATGGCAACAGGCGGGGAATGTCCGGTGCCTCCAGCGAACCGGCAAGGCCGACCTTCAGACCGAGGCGGCGCGCCTCCGCGATGAAGGCAGGAATGCGCTCAGGCGGCATGTGATCGAGTAAGCGCCCTTCGCGCTTGCCGGCCGTGTCCATCATCACGGCGAAAAAGCCGCTTTGTGCGAAGACGGGCAGCAGGTCGAAATCCGGCGCGCGGTCGGCGAGCAGAACAGCGACCAACTTCGTGTGCCGTGCGAGAAGTGCAAGCGTACGGCCGCATGCCGCGGCCTCATCGGACGGGAAGAAACCTACCTTCACGTAGCCGGCCCCTGTCGCGGCGATCTCCTCCGCACAGGTGCGGATCGTATAGGGGTGCATCGGCAAGTCGCCGCAGACCGCGCTGGTCTCGGCGCGCGTTCCGACGGCGGCGACGGTTCTGCGAATCTCGTCCAGCGCCACCGCGCCCAGCGCGCCGGCCTTCGGGTCCTTCAGATCGATAATATCGGCGCCGCCGGAGATTGCGATCTCCGCTTCGGCAACGCCGGTGACGCTGGCCAGCATCTTTGTCATTTCGTCAGCTTCTCCAGCCTGGGCGACAGCACATTGCGATATAGGTAGCTGATAGCCCGCCGCCAGGACTCGTCGGTGTTGCCGCGCATGTCGACGACAGCGCTTGTCAGCGGCCTGCCATCGGCGGCGTCATGGACGCGAACGTTCATGCTCAGCACCAGTTCCGAAACCTTAAAGACGACGCCGGTTACCGCATAGTCGGCGCCGAGTTGGCGTGCAAACTCGTCGGCGCAGTCGCCGCAGGACTGCAGATTGGCGGCCGCTGCCTTTTCGGCCACGGGCGAAACATCGACGACCTCGAAGCCCGACTTAGCCAGCAGATCGCGCAAGCTCCGGGTGACCTCGGCCAATCGTTTCTGTTCCGCCTCGTGTTTGTCTGGCGCCCCGGGCACGACGTCGCCCCGTTGCAGTTCGAAGGGGAAGACCGCCGCTTTCCCGGCAGCTTGCACTCCAGCCCCTCCTGCGATGACGAAAGCTGCCGCAAAAAGTGAAGTTTTCAGGGTTGCGATTGTATGAAGCTTGGTTAAGGTCATGACGGCACCGAAATTTCGCAACGTTTTTGCCCCACTTAGGCGGGGAGGCGGAGCGCGCGGAAAGAACGCGGAACTATGAAGAGCATGGTGCCAAACACTCTCGCGGTCTTCATCGGCCTTTTTTTAGCCAGCGTCAATGTGTGCGCCGTCGCGGCCCAGGAAGCCGCGCCGCAGCCCAAGGCTGACAGCCCGACGAAGAAGACAGAGAAACCTGCACTCGACATAAAGCTCGGCTACCTGCGCGCCTACGAGCCGCAATTGGCGCTGTCGGTCCTCGATGTTCCGCCGCGCGACCAGGGCGTCGCCGGCGCCAACGTAGCCATAAACGACAACAACACGACTGGAAAATTTCTCAACCAGAAGTTCACGCTGGACGTGACGGAGGTAAAGCCGGACGCCGACGTGGTGCCAGTTTTCAGCGAGATGGTCGCCAAGGGCGACCGCTACGTGCTCACCGACCTGTCGGCAAAGCAGCTCCTGTCGATCGCCGACATCGCCCGCGACAATGGCGTGCTGCTGTTCAATGTCGGCGCCACCGACGACAGTTTGCGCGAGGAAGACTGCCGGGTGAACGTCTTTCACACCGCGCCAACCCGCAGCATGCTGGCCGACGGGCTGGCGCAGTACCTGATCTGGAAGCAGTGGCCCCGATGGGTGCTGGTCTTTGGCTCACATGAGCGCGATCAGCTTTTTGCAGATGCGCTGCGGCGCGCCGCCACCCGTTTCGGCGGGCAGATCGTCGCCGAGAAGGAGTTCAAGGATACTGGCACGGCGCGGCGCACCGATTCCGGCGTGGTGCAGATCCAGCGCCAACTGCCCGTCTTCATGCAGGACTTGCCCGACCACGATGTGGTGCTGGTCGCCGACGAAAGCGAGGTGTTCGGCACGTATGTGCCGTTCCGGACGTGGATACCGCGGCCGGTGGCCGGCACGGCGGGGCTCACCCCGTCCGGCTGGCATCCGGCCAGCGAGCAATGGGGCGGCTCGCAGATTCAGAACCGTTTTGCGAAAGCCAGCGGCCGGCGCATGCTGTCGAAAGACATGGCGGCGTGGACGGCGGCGCGCATCATCGGCGACGCCGCGACCCGCACGCAGAGCAATGACGAGAAGAAGATCGAGGCGTTCATCCGCGACGACAAATTCTCGATCGCCGCTTTCAAGGGCCAGAGGCTGACCTTCCGCAAATGGAACTGGCAGTTGCGCCAGCCGATCTTTCTGGGCGATGGCCGCTCGGTGGTGACGACCTCGCCGCAGGAGGGCTTTCTGCACCAGTTCTCCGAGCTGGACACGCTGGGCGTCGATCAGCCAGAGACCAAGTGCGTTCTGAAATAACAATGACTAACGGGAGGAATTTGATGCGAAGAAGCCTTTCCGCCATCGCCCTCATGGCGGGGCTGGGATTTTTGGCCAGTCCGGCATCGGCCTACACGGTCTATGTCTCCAACGAAAAGGACAATACCGTCACCGTGCTCGACTCGGCGACCATGCAGGTCACCAAGACCATCAATGTGGGGCAGCGGCCACGCGGCATCACCATCTCGCATGACGGAAAATTCGTCTATCTCTGCGCCAGCGACGACGACACGATCGAGGTGATCGACACGGCAACTCTGCAGATCGTCGACACACTTCCCTCCGGCCCAGACCCGGAACTGTTCGTGCTCTCGCCCGACGGCAAGACGCTCTACGTCGCCAACGAGGATGACAATCTCGTCACGGTCATCGACCTGGAATCGAAAGCCGTAGTGACGGAAATTCCGGTCGGTGTCGAGCCGGAGGGCATGGGCGTCAGCCCCGACGGAAAGACCATCGTCAACACGTCGGAAACGACGAACATGGCGCATTTCATCGATACGTCCTCGCATGAGATCACCGACAACGTGCTAGTCGATTCCAGGCCGCGCTTCGTCGAGTTCAAGCCGGACGGCTCCGAGGCATGGGTCAGCGCTGAGATCGGCGGCACCGTGTCGGTCATCGACAATGCGACGCGCGAGGTGAAGCACAAGATCATGTTCGAGATTCCCGGCCTGCGCGCCGAGGCGATCCAGCCCGTCGGCATCCGCATCACCGCCGACGGCAAGAAGGCCTATGTCGCGCTGGGGCCGGCCAACCGCGTCGCCGTCATCAACACCGAGACCTACGAGGTCGAAAAATACGTGCTGGTCGGCCAGCGCGTCTGGCAGCTCGCCTTCACGCCGGACCAGAAGATCATCATCAGCACCAACGGCGTGTCCAACGACATCACCTTCATCGACGTCGCCACCGACGAGCCGGTGCAGTCGGTTACTGTGGGGGCGCTGCCATGGGGCGTCGTCGTCTCACCGAACTGACAAAAAGAATCAAGCAAAGAGCAAAAGGGCAGGAAATCATGAGGAATTTTCGGGCAGTCGCATTCGCGTCGCTGATCGGGCTGGCATTCGCGCATGGGCAGGTCTGGGCGCAGGACACCGACGACGATGACGACGACAAGGAGGCAGCCACCGAACAGGCTGCGCCTGCCGCCGCCGAAAAGCCGACGCGCGCCAGCAAGGACGTGCCGGAACTCATCCTCGGCTCGAAGGAAGACCAGTTCATTGTCAACCAGAAGGACTTTAACCTCATCGCAGGCCAAGGCTACCGCTGGAAGATCACCGCCGCCGGCGGGCTCGAATACAAGTTCAACACCGACCTGTTCCGCAATGTCTGGAACAACCAGATCGTCATCAACGACCTCGAAGTGCACATGAACGGCGCGCCGGCCTGGCTGGAATTCGACGCCGACGGCACCATACAGGTGCAGTTCACCACGGTGCGCCCGGGTACTTACACCTGGTCGGTCCCCGATCTTGCAGACAAGGGCATGAAGGGCACGATCACCATAAAGTAGAAACTACGCGAGGCAGCCTGCCGCGCTATGTCTGTGGTCGCGGCAGGGAGGAAACCGGCGTGCAGCATGTGAAGACAGGCGGCGATACGGTCGCGGCGCTCGACGTCGCCGCCGTCAGCCATTCTTATGGACCGAAGAAGGCGCTGGACAACGTTTCCTTTGCCATCGCGCCCGGCACCTTCACCGTGCTGCTCGGCCTCAACGGCGCCGGCAAGACCACGCTGTTCTCGCTGATCAGCCATCTCTACGACACCCGCCAGGGCGCGATCCGCATCTTCGGCCATGATGTGACGCGGGCCTCCGGCGAGGCGTTGCGCAGGCTGGGCATCGTCTTCCAGGCACGCACGCTCGACCTCGACCTCAGCGTGCACCAGAACCTCTCCTACCACGCCTCGCTGCACGGCATCGGGGCGCGCGAGGCGCGAAAACGAATCGATGCGGTGCTGGAGACCGTCGACATGACGAACCGCCTGCACGACAAGGCGCGCAGCCTGTCGGGCGGCCAGATGCGGCGCGTCGAGATCGCGCGCGCCCTGCTGCACCACCCTCGCCTGCTGCTGCTCGACGAGGCAACCGTCGGGCTCGACGTTCAGTCGCGCGCAGGCATCCTTGCCGATATCCGCCGGCTGGTGGCGACCGAAGGCATCAGCGCCTTCTGGGCCACGCATCTCATCGACGAAGTGGACATGAGCGACCATGTCGTGGTGCTTTCGGACGGAAAGGTCGTTGCAAAGGGCCTCGTCGCCGATGTCATCCGCGAGACGTGCACAGCCACGATCGGCGAGGCGTTTACCACGCTCAGCCGCAAGGCGTCGGCAGTTACACCGGGAGCCGCAGCATGAACGCGCCGGCAACCGGAGAATCCATCACCCTCTCCGCCACTCCCGTCGAGGCGCCAGCCTTCGGCTTCTACAACTACCTCGTCTGCCTGAAGGGCGTTCTGGTTCGCGAGGGGTTGCGGTTCCTCAACCAGCGCGAACGTTTCATCTCGTCGCTGGTGCGACCGCTGCTCTGGCTATTCATCTTCGCGGCCGGCTTCCGCCAGGTGCTCGGCGTGTCGATCATCCCGCCCTACAAGACCTACGTGCTCTACGAGGTCTACATCACGCCGGGCTTGTGCGGCATGATCCTGCTGTTTTCCGGCATGCAGTCGTCGCTGTCGATGGTCTACGACCGCGAGATGGGCAACATGCGCACGCTGCTTGTCAGCCCTTTTCCGCGCTGGTTCCTGCTGGTGTCGAAACTGCTCGCCGGCGTAGTCGTATCGCTGGCGCAGGTCTATGTGTTCCTCGCCGTCGCCTGGTTCTGGGACGTGAAGGCCCCGCCGATCGGTTATCTCATGGTGCTGCCGGCGCTGTTCCTGGCGGGGCTGATGCTGGGTGCGCTGGGGCTGCTGCTGTCGTCGGTCATCAAGCAGCTCGAAAACTTTGCCGGCGTCATGAATTTCGTGATCTTTCCGATGTATTTCGCCTCGCCGGCGCTCTATCCGCTCTGGCGGGTGCAGGAATCCAGCCCGCTTCTTCACAAGATCTGTCAGCTCAACCCGTTCACCTACGCGGTCGAGTTGATCCGCTTCGCCTTCTACGGCCAGATCGAATGGACCTCGCTGGCCGTTGTCGTCGGCTTTACGGCAGTCTTCCTCGCCGCGGCGATCGTCGCCTACGACCCTTCGCGAGGGCTGGTCATCCGCAAACAGGATACGGGAGGAAACGGCTGATGAGAAAGATCGGAAGATGGCCCGTCCTTCGGTCCCCCCTGCCGGGACCTTCTCCCCTTGGAGAACGGGGAGAAGGGGGCTGCCTGCACCATCGGCGCCCCCCTCTCCCCGTTCTTCACGGGGGTCCTAAGGACGGGCGAGACCAGTGGCTCGCCCAGGAACGGGTAAGGGTGAGGGGCAGTGCCGGCGCAACATGGGCTGGCGCTCGGGTGGTCGCCAGTATCATCCTGCTCGCTCTTCCCGCCTCAGCCCTCGCCGCACAGAACCAGGACCCCGACTGGCCTTGTGTCCAGCGAAAGGTGCCGGAACTGTCGCTCGGCCAGATCTGGAATGGTCCGGACCTACCGGCCTCCGCCGCCGACTGGTCAACAGACCCCGACATTCCCGACCTCGTGCGCGAACTGGCCGCGCGGCGCGTGCCGATCCCCGAGGCAGAGCAGGAGATCCGCGATTTCGCCGCCGCGCTGCCAAAGGACAGGGCACAGGAGCAACTCGCAAAACTGTTCCAGGGCCTGTTCGACCATATGAACAATGAGCGCGCGCAGGTGATGTCCGGCATCGGCCGCTACGCGCGCAACCAGGTGCAGCTTGCCGCGCGGCTGCGCAAGGAAGGCTCCGAGGTCGACGCGCTCAGCGCCAAACCCGACGCCGATCATGCCGAGATCGCGCGGCTGACCGACCGGCTGGTGTTCGAAACCCGCATCTTCGAGGAGCGGGTTCAGTCGCTGACCTATGTCTGCGAGGTGCCGACGCTGATCGAGCAACGGCTTTATGCGCTGGCGAAGGTGATTGCGGAGGAGATGAAGGAAAAGTAGACCCATCAGGGTTCGCCCCGGAACAGCTCACTTCTATCTCCTCAAGCCAACCTGTTCGTGGCCGAGGCCTTCTTGAGTGAACCGTTCATGCACGCGGCCTCGTCGGCGCCATGCCCTGTTTGTCCCATCCGGACAAGGATCGCGCATAAAAACGATCCTTGCCTGGAACGCGCCGTTCCCCCGCCGCAGATCCCCCTTGCGATGGCGGCCTCATCAGAAACCGCAGAGGATCGTGAAAGACGCCCGGAGGGAGGGACAGTCAAGCCACGATCATTTTTTCTGCCGTCACCGGCAAGACTTTGAAGAGGCGCGCAAAAATCGCTTCGCTTTTTTTCGCGCAAGTTCGAGAGGGCACAAGGCTTCCATCGCCGCGACATCAAGAATGTCGCGAATGAACCAAACCTGCCGGACAACCAGCTGATGTGCCTGAGAAAGATGGCGCGGACCGCAGTGGAAAATAATCCTCTATACTTGATCTCCACCAACCCTCCATTTTCCGACTATGAAAAGATTATCCTGTAGATTGTTGCAGCTAGACGATCATTTTTACATAATATCTATTGACATATTTTTATATGTTGATCTAATATTTTCAGGTTTTCATCAAAATTGGAACGAGAGAGGTAAATTATGCAGGGCATAATCGACGTCCCATCCAATGTAAGTGATCATGCCAGGGATATTCGCCAGTCAGGCGTCAGGACTATCTTCCGATATTACAATCATCGCAACAGTACGCGCCTTCCGACCAAACGCATTGAACCTGCTGAAGCGGAGGCCATAACGGAAGCCGGGATGTCCCTGGCCGTCGTCTTTCAGCAGCGCGGCGGAGCGGAGGGCCATATCGAGGACCTGGACCGCGAAAACGGCCTGGCGGACGCAAGGCGAGCCCTGGAATTGGCCCAGCAACTGGGGCAGCCGCATGGCTCGGCCATTTATTTCGCCGTCGATCACGACTATTTCCGGAATTCCGAGATCGCAAGGATCACCCCATATTTCCAGGCGGTCAGAGAGACCGTCAACGGTGCGTTCCGGGTGGGCTGCTACGGCTCCGGTACTGTCGGAGGGGCCATGGTCCGCGCCGGCTTCGTCGACCTGATCTGGCTCGCCGGCGCGACCGGCTGGTCGGGCACCCGCGACATGCTCGAAACCGATGCCTGGGCGCTGTTTCAGAAAGAACTGGATAAAACCTGGCCGGGCGGAGAATTCACCTATGACGGCAACGTGCTCAACCCGCGCTTCGCCGATTTCGGCCAATTCACCTTGGGTCCTGCGGCTATTCACGAACGACCGGTGCCGGCTACGACCATAATGACCGTCATCGCCAGGTCGGGCCTGAACGTACGGCGGGGTCCCGGCACAGAATTCGACGTGGTGAGAACCCTGCCTTTCGGAACATTGGTGACCGCACTGAGCCGGAACGGAAGCTGGGTGCGCGTCGACCTGGAAAGCGATGGTGCTGCCGACGGTTTCGTGCATGGCGACTTCCTGAAAGTCACTTCTGGCGGTTTCCCACAGGAAGGACCGGGTACGGGCACCCGACGGCCAATCGACGTTGCGCGCGAGGAACTGGCTCTGGACGTAAGGGAGGTTCCTGGTTCGGGGAGCAACCGTAGGATCGTCATGTACCACGCCACGACCAGCACCGGCGCCGCAGGAGACGAGGTGGCGTGGTGCTCATCCTTCATGAACTATTGCGTCGAGCAGGCGGGCATGACTGGCACCAACAGCAAATGGGCCATGTCATGGCACGAAATGGATTGGGGCGCCGAGGTGACCAACAATCCGAGAGATGGCGACATCGTTGTCTTTCGTCGCCGCAACGGCTCGGCCAGCGGCCCGGTCGCCGGAGGTCACGTCGCATTCTGGCTGTCAGAGACGACCAGCCATGTGTCTATTCTCGGCGGCAATCAAAGCAATCGGGTGCGGATATCCAGCTATCCCAAGCGAGGGATGATGGGTGGCCAGTTCTACGAGATCCTGTCGATCCGGCGGCCTTGAGCTCGCAGGCGGCCGACTTCAGACGGCAAGGCAACATCCCGAGACGCCTTTGACGTCCTGGGATGTTGCCTTGAAGGCCTAGCCAGCCACTACTTCAGGCTGTCCGGATATAGCTTCCCCAGCAGCGGCAGATACATTGCGCCCTTGCGCATCAGAAAATCATGGAACGTCTGCATGGCGGGCGACACCGCCCGGTCGGCGCGCATCACGCCGAACCATTGCCGACGGATCGGCATGCCGGCCACGTCGAGCACCACCAGCCGGCCCCATTCAACCTCCGCCGCGATGGTGTGGGCGGAGATGAAGGCGATCCCCAGCCCCGCCATCACAGCCTGCTTGATGGTCTCATTGGATCCCATCTCGACGCCGAGATCGTCGATGCGGCCGGGAATCTCGCTAAAGAAAATCTCCAGCGAGATGCGCGTGCCCGACCCCGGTTCGCGGATCAGGAAATGTTCCTCCGCGATGCGTTCCTTGGAGATGTCGCGCACCGTCGCCAGCGGATGGTCGGGCGGCGCCACGATCACCAGAGGATGGTCGCCGAAGGCCGAGGCGCGCACCGGCACGTCCTTGGTCGGGCGGCCCATCAGAACGACATCCACATCATGGTTCTTCAGGTTGGCGATGGTCTCGGCGCGGTTGCCGATCAGCAACCGCATGTCGATGTCGGGATAGTCCTTCATGAAGGCCGCCATCAGCCGCGGCGCGAAATATTTCGCCGTCGACACCACGCCCAGCCGCAGGCTGCCGGCGCGCAGGCCCTTTATGGCGTCCACCTGGTCCTCCAGCATGCGTAGCCGCTCGTCGATGACCCGCGCCGTCTCAACGAAGGCCAGTCCTGCGGCAGTGGGACGCATGCCGTCCGTCGTGCGGTCAAACAGCGCCAGCCCGATCTCCTCCTCCAGTTGTCGCAACTGGATGGTCACCGCCGGAGGAGAAAGTCCCAAGGCATTGGCGGCATTGACGATTTTGCCGCTGGAAACGATCGCCTGGACGGCGCGCAGATGCTTGAGGGTCAGGTTACGCATGGCGCATGCTAAGGGATATTTAGCTCGGAAGTAAAGTTATTAAAGTTTACTTAGCTCGCGCTGCCTGTTGTGATCGCCTCGTCGACCATGAGGAGGTCGGCGGTCCGGGAGGACAATCCAATGACTGCGGCAACGCTCGACGCGTTTCTCAATTCCTATGCCGGGACCGACAGCCCGATCCGTGCGGCCGTGGCCGAGACCATTCGGCAACTGGTGCAGGCCGCGACGACGGTGCGCGGCACGATCAACCAGGGCGTGCTCGGCCATGCCTTCGCCGGCACACGCGGCAGCGCCAATGCCGGCGGAGACGAGCAAAAGGATCTGGACGTCTTTGCCGACGACATTTTTCTGAATGCCATGCGGCATGCGCCCGTGGCTCTCTACGCCTCGGAGGAACTGGACCAGCCGGTGCTGCTCGACGCGGCCGCCCCGCTTGCCATCGCCATCGACCCGCTGGACGGCTCCTCCAACATCGACGTCAACGTTTCGATCGGAACGATTTTTTCGCTCCTCCCTGCGACTGGCGCGCCGGACCAAAATCCGGCCGCCCCCTTTTTCCAGGCAGGATCGAAGCAGCTCGCGGCCGGCTTCTTCATCTACGGCCCGCAATTCGCGCTGGTGCTGACGCTTTGCAGCGGCACGCATATCTTCGTGCCCTCGCCGCGCCTCGGCACCTTCGTGCAGGCCTATGAAAGCCGCGCCATCCCGGAGCGCACCCAGGAATTCGCCATCAACGCCGCCAACTACCGGCACTGGGACGAGGCGGTGCGGCTCTATGTCGACGACTGCCTGGAAGGCAGCGAAGGCCCGCGCGAAAAAGACTTCAACATGCGCTGGATCGCCTCGCTGGTGGCCGACTGCTACCGCATCCTGATGCGCGGCGGCGTCTACCTCTATCCGGGCGACCGGCGGCGCGGCTACGGCCAGGGCCGGCTGCGGCTGGTCTACGAGGCCAACCCCATCGCACTGCTGGTCGAGCAGGCCGGCGGTGCCGCCACCGACACGGTCGGCCGCATCCTCGATATCGAGCCGGACAGCCTGCACCAGCGCGTGCCCCTGGTGTTCGGCTCGGCGCGCGAGGTTCAGCGCATCGGCCGCTACCACACCGAGCCGTCGAACATCGGCGAACGCGCGCCGCTGTTCGGCAATCGCGGCCTGTTCCGAGCCTGAGGACCGGTCCCATGTCCGCCAAGCACCCCATCATCTCGATCACCGGCTCGTCCGGCGCGGGCACCACCTCGGTGAAGCGCATCTTCGAGCAGATTTTCCGCCGCGAGAAGATCGAGGCGGCCTTCATCGAGGGCGACGCCTTCCACCGCTACGACCGCGCCGGCATGAAGGAAAAGGTCGCGGAGGAGGAGAAGAAGGGCAATCCCAACTTCACCCATTTCAACGCGGAGGCCAACGAACTCGCCATTCTCGAAAGCGTGTTCGAGGAATATGGCCGGCGCGGCAGCGGCAAGACGCGGAGCTACGTGCACGACGAGGACGAGGCGAAAATTTTCGGCTCGCCGCCCGGCACTTTCACCGACTGGCGCGACTTCGCGCCGAGCGACCTTTTGTTCTACGAAGGCCTGCATGGCTGCGCCGTCGCCGGCGACATTGACCTCGCCAAGCACGCCGACCTCAAGATCGGTGTCGTGCCGGTCATCAATCTCGAATGGATCCAAAAAATCCATCGCGACCGCGCGACGCGCGGCTATTCGACGGAGGCGGTGGTGGACGTGATCCTGCGCCGCATGCCGGACTATGTCCGCTACATCGTCCCGCAATTCGCGCTGACCAACATCAACTTCCAGCGCGTGCCGATCGTCGACACGTCGAACCCGTTCATCGCGCGCTGGATTCCGACGCCCGACGAATCGATGCTGGTCATCCGCTTCGCCAATCCACGCGGCATCGATTTTCCCTACCTGCTGTCGATGATCCACGACTCGTTCATGTCCCGGCCGAATTCCATCGTCGTGCCCGGCAACAAGCTCGATCTCGCCATGCAGCTCATCCTGACGCCGCTGATCCTGCAGCTCATCGAGCGCAAGCGGCGGGTTTCGTGAGGAGGAGATGATGCTGTTGTTCTTGCTGAAGGTTTTTACCCCCAGCCCTAACCCATCCCCACAAGGGGGAGGCGAATTAGGTGGCCGCCTTCCCAGCGGCAACCTTCATGGGCTGGTGCCAGTCAACGCTGCCGCAAAGTCCCCCTCCCCCTTGTGGGGAGGGGTTAGGGGTGGGGGTGCCTTCATCCAAGTTGGGAGGAATTCATGAGCCAGGCCGCGATCAAGCATGCCGTCCTGCCCGCCGTCTCCGAGCGCGACATGGCCAATGCCGTCCGCGCACTTGCGATGGACGCGGTGCAGAAGGCCAATTCCGGGCATCCCGGCATGCCGATGGGCATGGCCGACGTCGCGACGGTGCTGTTCAACCGCTTCATCAACATCGATCCGTCGAAACCCGACTGGCCCGACCGTGACCGCTTCGTGCTGTCGGCCGGCCACGGCTCGATGCTGCAATACGCGCTGCATCATCTGATCGGCTACGAGGACATGCCGATCGAGCAGCTGAAGGTTTTCCGCCAGCTCGGCAGCCGCACCGCCGGCCACCCCGAATACGGCCATGCGCTAGGCATCGAGACGACCACCGGCCCGCTCGGCCAGGGCATTTCCACAGCCGTCGGCATGGCGCTGGCGGAACGCATGCTCGCCGCCCGCCACGGCACTGACCTCGTCGACCACTTCACCTATGTGATCGCCGGCGACGGCTGCCTGCAGGAAGGCATCTCGCACGAGGCGATCGACCTCGCCGGCCATCTCGGCCTGAACAGGCTGATCGTGTTCTGGGACGACAACTCGATTTCCATCGACGGCCCGACCTCCCTCTCCACGTCGATGGACCAGCCGGCCCGCTTCCGGGCGGCCGGCTGGGCGGTATTTTCGGTCGACGGCCACGACGCGGAGGCGGTGGCCGAGGCCATCGAGAAGGCGCGGCAGTCGGAAAAGCCATCGCTGATCGCCTGCAAGACCATCATCGGCAAGGGTGCGCCCACCTTGCAGGGTACGGAAAAGACTCACGGCGCGCCTCTCGGTGATGCTGAGATCGCCGCAACCCGCGAAAACATCCGCTGGGCGCATGGGCCGTTCGAGGTGCCGGACGAGATCGTCGCCGCCTGGCGCGAGGTCGCAACGCGCGGCAAGGCCGCGCGGCGCGCCTGGGAGCTTCGGCTGGCAGCCTCGCCGCAGGCAAAAGCCTTCGAGGAGGCCATCGCCGCAAAACTGCCCGACGGCCTGGTCGAGGCGTTGGCCGCCTTCCGCAAGGAGCATGTCGAGAAGGCGACCAAAGTCGCAACGCGAAAAGCCTCGGAAATGGCGCTCGGCGTCATCAATGCGGCGACGGAGCTGACCGTCGGCGGCTCGGCCGACCTCACCCATTCGAACCTGACGCTGACCAAGGGACTTGGCCGCATCGCGCCCAACGATTTTGCCGGCCGCTACATCCACTACGGCATCCGCGAGCACGGCATGGCGGCAGCGATGAACGGCATCGCGCTGCATGGCGGTTTCATCCCCTATGGCGGCACGTTCCTGTGCTTCACCGACTATGCGCGCGGCGCGATGCGGCTTTCGGCACTGATGGGCCAGCGCGTCATCTACGTCATGACGCATGATTCCATCGGGCTCGGCGAGGACGGCCCGACGCACCAGCCGGTCGAACATCTGGCGATGCTGCGCGCGACACCGAACATCGACGTCTTCCGCCCCTGCGACATCGTCGAGACGGCGGAGTGCTGGGAACTGGCGCTGCAATCGGAGAACCGCCCGAGCGTGCTGGTGCTGTCGCGCCAGAACCTGCCGATGCTGCGTCTTGCGCATACTGCGGAGAACCGCTCGGCGCGCGGTGCCTATCTGCTGCGCGAGCCCGCTGGCCGGCGCGACCTGACGCTGATCGCCACCGGCTCTGAGGTCGAGATCGCGGTCACGGCGGCTGAAATCCTCCACGCCGATCACGGCCTTGCGGCGGCTGTCGTCTCGATGCCCTGCTGGGAACTGTTCGAGGAGCAGGACGCGGACTACCGGGCTGCCGTCCTCGGCAACGTCCCGCGTGTCGCGGTGGAAGCGGCCGCGCGCATGGGCTGGGACCGTTGGATCGGCGAGACCGGCGCCTTCGTCGGCATGACCGGCTTCGGCGCCAGCGCGCCGGCGCCTGACCTCTACAAACATTTCGGCATCACGCCCGAGGCGGTCGCGGCGACCGCGCTGAAACTCATCTGAGGAGACTGGCCATGTATGGCGGTGAAACTGGCATTGGACGCCCCTCCCCGAAGAAGCCCGAGCCTGCCGCCAAGCCGGACGGCGAGCGCAAGGAGGCCGGCAAGCCGGGCGACCACGCAACGCAGACCACGAACGAAAGGGGCTGAAGCGCCATGGCAAAAATCACGCTGCGCCAGTTGCTCGATCACGCCGCCGACCATGGCTACGGCGTGCCGGCCTTCAACATTAACAATATGGAACAGGGCCTTGCCATCATGGAGGCGGCGAAAGACTGCGACGCGCCGGTGATCATCCAAGCCTCGCGCGGCGCCCGCTCCTACGCCAACGACATCATGCTGTCGAAGATGATGGAGGCGCTGGCCGACATCTATCCGGCGATACCGCTCTGCATCCACCAGGACCACGGCAACAACGAAGCCACCTGCATGTCCGCCATCCGCCACGGTTTTACGTCCGTCATGATGGACGGTTCCTTGGAGGCGGACGCCAAGACGCCGGCGAGCTACCACTACAACGTCGCAGTGACAGAGCGCGTGGCGCGCATGGCCCACTGGGTCGGCGCGTCGGTCGAGGGCGAACTCGGCGTGCTGGGCTCGCTGGAGAGCGGTCATGGCGAGGCCGAGGACGGCCACGGCGCCGAAGGTGCGCTGTCGCACGACCAGTTGCTCACCGACCCGGACCAGGCCGTCGACTTCGTGCTGAGGACCAAGGTCGACGCGCTGGCGATTGCCTGTGGCACCTCGCACGGCGCCTACAAGTTCACGCGCAAGCCCGACGGCGACATCCTGGCCATGCGCGTCATCGAGGAGATCCACGAAAAACTGCCGAACACCCATCTGGTCATGCATGGCTCCTCCTCGGTGCCGCAGGAATTGCAGGACGTCATCAACCGCTATGGCGGCGAGATGCCCCAGACCTATGGCGTGCCGGTGGACGAGATCGTCCGCGGCATCCGCCACGGCGTGCGCAAGGTGAACATCGACACCGACTGCCGCATGGCCATGACCGGCCAGTTCCGCAAGATCGCGTCGGAGACTCCGAAGGAGTTCGATCCGCGCAAGTTCCTTAAACCGGCGATGGACGCCATGCGCGACCTCTGCCGCGACCGGTTCGAGCGTTTCGGCACTGCCGGCAACGCCTCGAAGATCAAGGTGATCCCGCTCGACGAAATGGCGAAACGCTACGCCGCCGGAAAGCTCGACCCGCTGATCGCCACCGCCAAAGCCGCCTGACAAGCGGTCCAGAAACAAGGAAAGGACCCAGAGCAATGGCCAAGTCAATGACCGTGACAGGCGCCGCCCGCTACAGATCCGGCGTCATGGAATACAAGAAGATGGGCTATTGGGAGCCCGACTACGAGCCGAAGGACACCGACGTCATCGCCCTCTTCCGCATCACGCCGCAGGACGGCGTGGACGAGATCGAAGCGGCGGCCGCCGTCGCCGGCGAAAGTTCCACCGCCACCTGGACGGTGGTGTGGACGGACCGGCTGACGGCCAAGGAAAAATACCGCGCAAAGGCCTACCGGGTCGACGCGGTGCCCAACGCACCCGGCCAGTTCTTCGCCTATATCGCCTACGACCTCGACCTCTTCGAGCCGGGCTCGATCGCCAACCTCACGGCGTCGATCATCGGCAACGTGTTCGGGTTCAAGCCGCTGAAGGCTCTGCGGCTCGAAGACATGCGCCTGCCCGTCGCCTATGTGAAGACGTTCCAGGGGCCGGCCACCGGCATTGTGGTCGAGCGCGAGCGCCTCGACAAGTTCGGCCGCCCGCTGCTCGGCGCTACGGTCAAGCCAAAGCTCGGCTTGTCGGGCCGGAACTATGGCCGTGTGGTCTACGAGGCCCTGAAGGGCGGGCTCGACTTCACAAAAGACGACGAGAACATCAACTCGCAGCCCTTCATGCATTGGCGCGACCGGTTCCTGTGGTGCATGGAGGCCGTCAACAAGGCGCAGGCCGAGACCGGCGAGATCAAGGGCACCTATCTCAACGTCACCGCCGGTACGATGGAGGAGATGTACAACCGCGCCAACTTCGCCAAGGAACTCGGCTCCAACATCGTCATGATCGACCTGGTCATCGGCTACACGGCGATCCAGTCGATGGCCCATTGGGCGCGGCAGAACGACATGATCCTGCACCTCCACCGCGCCGGCCACTCGACCTATACAAGGCAGAAGGGACACGGCGTGTCGTTCCGCGTCATTGCAAAGTGGATGCGGCTCGCCGGCGTCGACCACATCCATGCCGGCACGGTGGTCGGCAAGCTGGAGGGCGACCCGGCGACGACAAAAGGCTACTACGACGTCTGCCGTGAGGACTTTAACCCGATGCGGCTGGAGAACGGGATCTTCTTCGACCAACACTGGGCCTCGCTCAACAAGCTGATGCCGGTGGCCTCGGGCGGCATCCATGCCGGCCAGATGCACCAGTTGATCGACCTGCTCGGCGAGGACACGGTGCTGCAGTTCGGCGGCGGCACCATCGGCCATCCGATGGGCATCGCCGCCGGCGCCACCGCCAACCGCGTCGCGCTGGAAGCCATGATCTTCGCGCGCAACGCCGGGCGAGACTACGTCCGCGAGGGGCCGGAAATCCTTGCCGAGGCCGCCCGCCACTGCATGCCGCTGAAGCAGGCGCTGGATATCTGGAAGGACGTGACCTTCAACTACGCCTCCACCGACTCGCCTGACTTCGTGCCGGTGGCCACAGCGGCGGAATAGCGCCAACGCTTACCCTCCCCCTTGCGGGGAGGGTCGATTCGCGAAGCGGATCGGGGTGGGGTTATCGCGGCAGTGCTCGACGTTCCTAGCAACGTTGAGGCCGCCCGCACCGACCCATCCCCGGCTCCATGACCTCCGCTTCGCTCCGTTCATTCGCCGACCCTCCCCGCAAGGGGGAGGGTAGACGGCGCAACCAGGAGCAACCACCATGCGCATCACCCAGGGAGCCTTTTCGTTCCTGCCCGACCTGACCGACGACCAGATCCGCTCGCAGGTCCAGTACTGCATCGACAATCAATGGGCCGTCAGCCTCGAATTCACCGACGATCCCCACCCGCGCAACACCTATTGGGACATGTGGGGCCATCCCATGTTCGACAATCCGGACGCCGCCGCCCTCATGCTGGAACTGCGGGAATGCCGGAAAGTCTATGGCGACCGCTACATCCGCGTCGTCGCCTTCGACGCCAGCCATGGCTGGGAGTCGGTGAAACTCTCCTTCATAGTCAACCGCCCGGTCGACGAACCCGGCTTCCGCCTGTCGCGGCAGGAAGGCGCCGGGAGGCTGGTGCACTACACCACCACGCCTTACGCGGCAGACCGGCCAGCGGGGAACAGGTACGGGTGAACGTATTCGCCCTTCGCACCCCCCTCTGTCCTGCCGGACATCTCCCCCTCAAGGGGGGAGATTGGCAGCTTCACCGCTGCCGCTCGTCCTGCAACGCTGGCGGTTAGCGAAACCAAAGCGGAAGGCCAATCTCCCCCTTGAGTGGGAGATGTCCGGCAGGACAGAGGGGGGTGCGAGGGCGCCAGGCCTCCAACCGAAATGATAAATGAGGCCGTGAGGCAACCATGTCGCAGTCTGTTACCATCGAAGCCGAGAAGCCGGTCAAGCCCGTCCCCACCGCGATCGACCTGCGCGAAGAATTCGAATCCTCCGGCGTCAAGGATGTGCTCGCCGAACTCGACCGCGACCTGATCGGGCTTGCGCCGGTGAAAAAACGCATCCGCGAGACCGCCGCCCTGCTGCTGGTCGAGCGCGCGCGAAAACGCATGGGGCTCGCCCACGAGACGCCGACGCTGCATATGTCGTTCACCGGCAATCCCGGCACCGGCAAGACCACGGTCGCCATGCGCATGGCCGACCTGCTGCACCGGCTGGGCTATATCCGCAAGGGCCACCTCGTCTCGGTGACGCGCGACGACCTCGTCGGCCAGTATATCGGCCACACCGCGCCGAAGACGAAGGAGATCCTGAAAAAGGCGATGGGCGGCGTGCTGTTCATCGACGAGGCGTACTACCTCTACCGGCCGGAAAACGAGCGCGACTACGGCCAGGAGGCGATCGAGATCCTGCTGCAGGTGATGGAAAACCAGCGCGACGACCTCGTCGTCATCCTTGCCGGCTACGCACAGCGCATGGACCGCTTCTTTGAAAGCAATCCGGGTTTTCGCTCGCGCATTGCGCACCATATCGACTTTCCGGACTATACCGACGACGAATTGTTCCGTATCGCCGAGACCATGCTGGGCCACCAGAACTACCATCTCGACAGGCCCGCCGCCGATGCGATGGTCGGCTACATCGCAAAACGCCGGACGCAGCCGCATTTCGCCAATGCACGCTCGATCCGCAACGCTCTTGACCGGGCACGGCTGAGGCAGGCAAACCGACTGTTCGAAACGGCCAACGGGCCGCTCGACGCCGAGGCGTTGTCGACGATCTCGGCGGAGGATATTTTGGCAAGCCGGGTGTTCACCATGCCCGGCAACAAGGCAGCCGGCCTTGGGAAAGGCGACCAATGAAGACAATCATCGCTCCATCCATCCTGTCAGCCGATTTCTCCCGCCTCGGCGACGAGGTCGAGACGGTGGTTCGCGCCGGCGCCGACTGGGTGCATCTCGACGTGATGGACGGCCATTTCGTGCCCAACATCACCTTCGGCCCGCCCGTGGTGAAGGCCATCCGCGACCGCACCGACAAGGTGTTCGACTGCCATCTGATGATTTCGCCTGCCGATCCCTATATCGCCGCCTTCGCGGAAGCCGGCGCCGACGTCATCACCGTGCATGCAGAGGCCGGCCCGCATCTCCACCGCTCGCTGCAGACGGTAAAGCATCTCGGCAAGAAGGCCGGCGTCTCGCTCAATCCAGCGACGCCGGTTGCAGCGATCGAGAATGTGCTCGACCAGCTCGACCTGATCCTGGTGATGACCGTCAATCCCGGTTTTGGCGGCCAGGCGTTCATCTCCGAAATGCTCGGCAAGATCGCCAAGGTCAAGGCGCTGATCGGCCGCCGGCCGATCCACATCGAGGTCGACGGCGGCATCGCGCCCGACACCGCGCCGCTGGTGGCCAAGGCCGGCGCCGACGTGCTGGTCGCCGGCTCGGCTGTCTTCAAGGGCGGAACCGAAGCGGCCTACCGTGCCAATATCGAAGCCATCCGCGCAGCGGCTGACGGGGTCTTGAGCAAGGCCGCATAATCTTTCCGGAAATTTCTTTAGATTCAACGACGAGCGTGACGGTTTTAAGGAGACGATTCATGGACGCCAGCACGCCGAAGCCGGTACGGATGCCAAAAGCCATCCTGTTCGACCTCGACGGCACGCTGATCGATTCCGCGCCGGACATAACGGCCGCCGTCAATGAACTGCTCGCCGGCTCGAATCTCCCGCCGCTGGCGGTGCCGCAGGTGACGAAGATGATCGGCGGCGGGGTGCGCAAGCTGGTGGAGCGCGCCTTTGCCGCCTCCGGCACATCGCTCACGCCCGCCGCGCTCGAGCAGGCGCATCGCGACATGAGGCCGATCTATCTGCGCCATCTCACCGGCCTGACCCGGCTGCTGCCCGGCGCGCGCGAGGCAATCGCGCATTTCCACGGCAACCGCATCCCGATGGCGGTCGCCACCAACAAGCCGCAGGTGGCGGCACGCACAATCCTGTTGTATTTCGGCCTGCTGGAGCGGCTCGGCGCACTGGTCGGCGGCGACGCGGTGACCAACCCGAAGCCGGCGCCGGACATGCTGTTCTTCGCGCTGGAAAAACTGGGCGTCGCGCCTGCCGACGCGCTGATGGTCGGCGACAGCATCTCGGACGTCAAATCCGCCCGCGCCGCCGGCATGCCGGTGGCGCTGATCCGAGGCGGCTATACGGAAACGCCGGTCGAGGAGCTCGGTGCCGACCTCGTCTGCGACACGCTGCATGATCTGCCAGCGGCGCTGCAGCGGCTTCCGACGGCGGCGTGAGACTTGGCGGCGGCCGGATGCCGCCGCGCCACTATGGAAACTGCTTCAAATAGGCAATCACATTCGCGATGTCGTCGGGATTCTTGAGACCGGCAAAGGCCATCTTGGTGCCCTTCACCTTCTCGCGCGGATTGGTCAGGTAGTCAGCCAGATGGGCCTCGTCCCAGACCAGGCCGCCCTTCCCCGCCGCGATCATGGTCGGCGAATATTTGAAACCCTCATGCGTGCCGGCGGTGCGGCCGATCAGCCCCTTCAGCGTCGGCCCGACCTTGTTCTGGTCGGTGTCGGCGACATGGCAGGCCTTGCATTTGGCGAAGACTTTTTCCCCGGCGGCGGCGTCCTGCGCGGACGACTGGCCCGTTGCCAGAGCCAGCAGGGAGCCGGCGATCAAAACTTGGGTGAAGCGCATAGGCATTTCCTCGTTGATCCTCAAAGTGCCCTGAGTGACCGCCGCCGAAGCTAGATGCGGCCCGCCATATGTCAACCGTACAAAGGTCCAGTATGCCGGTTCCTTCACGCCGACTGATGGAAAGGTGATGGGATGAGCGCCCTCCGATCCCTCGTCTTTGTTGACGCCCTACCGTCGAACGCGTAGCTTTTCAAAACTTCCCGTTCGGGCACCTACGGGAAGCGGTGTCCGGCTGACAGCTCCGACCGGCGGAGTCGACAGCCCGACGATATCAGCGGGAACGCGGTGGGAGGTGCCTCTATGGATCTTGTCGATCTCATTCTCACGGTCTGCCTGGTAACCAATCCGGACACCTGCCACGACGAGCATCTTTATTTCGAGCGCCGCGGCGGCCTCATACAGTGTACGTTTCTCGCCCCGCCCGAGATCGCTAAATGGTCCGAAGGCCATCCGAAACTCAAGGTGGTGCGCTGGAAATGCGTCTTCCCCGAAAGGGGCAAGGAAATATGAGGCGCCGTCCGTTGCCTGCCATCGCGCAGGATCAAACGCGATGAACCTGTCCCGCCGCAAAGTCCTGCATCTGGCCGGTCTCGGCATTGCCGCGCTCGCCGCCATGCCCGCGCAAAAGGCCCTCGCCGCCCCGAAAATCCGCGTCGGCGTGCTGAAGTTCGGCACCGTGAGCTGGGAACTCGATACCATCAAGTATCACGGCTTCGACGCCGCCAACGGCGTCAAGCTCGACGTCCTGCCCTTCGCCGGCGAGGACGCCACCAACGTCGCCATTCTCGGCGGCGCGATCGACGTGATCGTATCGGACTGGCTATGGGTGTCGCGGCTGCGCTCGGAAGGCACCGACCTGACGCTGGCGCCCTACTCGACCGCCGTCGGCGCGATCATGGTGAGGCAGGATTCGCCGATCAAAACCCTTGCCGACCTCAAGGGCAAGAAACTCGGCGTCGCCGGCGGGCCGCTGGACAAGAGCTGGCTGCTGATCCGGGCGCTTGCCAGCCGCGACCACGGCATCGACCTCGCGACCGCCTGCGAGGTCGCCTATGGCGCGCCGCCGCTGCTGGCGGAGAAGGCGATGCAGGGCGAACTCGATGCCGTGCTGAATTTCTGGCATTTCTGCGCCCGGCTGGAGGCAAACGGATTTCGCCGCCTGATCGGCGCCAACGACGCGGCGCTGGCGCTCGGCGCGTCCGGGCCGGTCTCCGCGCTCGGCTACATCTTCCATGACCAGTTTGCCGCGAACAACGGCGATACGGTGCGCGGCTTCTTGAAGGCGTCGGCTGACGCGAAAAAACTGATGGCCACGTCCGACGAGGAGTGGCTGCGGCTGGCGCCCGTCATGCGTGCCGAGGGCAAGGAACTGGAAGTCTTGCGCGACCGCTACCGGCAGGGCATTCCCACTCGGCCTGTTGCCGACGAGATGGCGGACGCCGCCAGGCTTTATGCCGTTCTGGCACAGATCGGCGGCGAAAAGCTGGTCGGCAAGGCGACCGAGATGGCGCCCGGCACCTATTGGACGGGCCTTGTGAAATGACGATTGCACAGGCCGGCGGCGGCGGAAAACCAGCGGCGGGCGTAGGGTCGGCGCTCACGCCGGCCTTGACGGTCGCCGTCTCGTTGATCGGACTCGGCCTGCTGTGGGCACTCGCCGCGACACTCTGGCCAAGCCGCGCCTTCCCCCCGCCTTCGGCCGTCTGGCAGGTGTTCGTCCACGACACGATCAACGGCGAGCTGCCTTTCCATCTCGGCATGACGCTGCTGCGTGTCGCCGCCGCCTTCATCGTCGCAATGGTCGTCGGCACCGTCATTGGCATCCTGCTCGGCAGTCACCGCCGCGCCGACCGGTTCTTCAACCCGTGGGTCATCCTGTTCCTCAACGTGCCGGCGCTGGTCGTCATCGTGCTCGCCTATATCTGGTTCGGGTTGAACGAGGTGGCGGCAATCGGCGCGGTGGCGGTCAACAAGATCCCCAACGTCATCGTCACCTTGCGCGAAGGCACGCGGGCGCTCGACCCGCGTTATGCCGAAATGGCGTCGGTCTACCGGTTCAGCCCGCTTGAGCGAGTGCGCCACATCCTGCTGCCGCAGCTGCAGCCCTATATCGCCGCCGCGTCACGCTCCGGCATCGCGCTGATCTGGAAGATCGTGCTGGTCGTGGAACTGCTCGGCCGCTCCAACGGCGTCGGCTTCCAGATCTACCTCTATTTCCAGCTCTTCGACGTCGCCGCCATCCTCGCTTATACGCTGGCCTTCGTGGCGGTCATGCTCCTGATCGAACTTTTGCTGGTGCAGCCCTTCGAGCGCCACGCCACCCGCTGGCGCAGGCGGCCGGCGTAGCACGATGTTGAATTTCAGCCGCGAAGACGACGAGACAGGAGGCGATGCGCAAGCCGCGGCAAAACCGTCGCTCACCGTCGACATCGCCGACAAGACCTTTGTGTCGACGGACGGCGTCGCGCTGCCGGCCCTGAAAGATCTGTCCTTCGAGGTTCGCGCCGGCGAGTTCGCCTGCCTGCTCGGCCCCTCCGGCTGCGGCAAGACCACGACCTTGCGCATCCTGCTCGGGCTCGACCGCGACTTTTCCGGCTCTATCCGCCTGCCGGAGGGCGGCCGCATCGCGGCCGTGTTCCAGGAGCCGACGCTGTTGCCCTGGCGCAGCGTCGGGGACAATGTGCGTCTCGCCCTGCCGAAGCCGCTGCGCGGCAAGGATCTCACGCCGCTGTTCGACACGCTCGGCCTGTCGGCAATGCGAAAGCTGTTTCCGAGCGAACTGTCGCTCGGGCTGGCGCGCCGCGCCGCGCTTGCGCGCGCCTTCGCCACGGAGCCGGACATCTTGTTCCTCGACGAGCCCTTCGTGTCGCTCGACGAGCCGACCGCCGAGCGGCTGCGCCACCTGCTGCTCTCCGTCTGGTCGGAACGGCCGACGACGGCGCTGATGGTGACCCACAATCTGCGCGAGGCGCTGACGCTGTCGGATCGCATCATCGTCCTGTCGCAGCGCCCGGCGCATGTCCTAGGCTATTTCGACGTGCGCCTGCCGCGCAATTTTCGCAATCCGACGGTGATGACCGACCTCGTGCGGTCGTTCTACGAAAAGTTTCCGGGGCGCGCCTGATGCTCGCCGCCCGCATCGATCCGCTCCGCCGCAAATTGCTGGGCGGCTTCGCCTGCCTCGCCGCAGGCGCGATGCTGCCGCCCTGCTGCCTTGGCGCACGCGCGGCCAGCGGCGACCTGGCGCTGGTCGAGCTCGGCGACGGCGTCTTCGCGACACAGGGCGTCAACGAACTGACCACGCCGGAAAACCGCGGGGCAATCGCCAATCTCGGCGTGGTAGTCGGCGCAGAGGCGACAGCCGTCATCGACAGCGGTGGCAGCCTTGTCGAGGGCGAGGCGCTGCTCAAGGCGGTCGAGGGCGTCACCCAAAAGCCGATCCGCTACCTGATCAACACCCACATGCATCCCGACCATATTTTCGGCAACGCCGCCTTCCGCAGGACGGGCGCGACCGTGGTCGGCCACCAGAACCTGCCGGCGGCGCTGGAAGCGCGCGGCGCCTTCTACCTGCACAGTTTTCGCGAGCAGCTTGGCGAAAAACTGATGCAAGGCATCGAGATCATCCCGCCGACGCTGCTGGTGCAGGACCGGCTGGAGCTTGACCTCGGCGGCCGCACGCTCGAATTGTGCGCCTGGGGGGCCGCGCATACCGATAACGACCTCACCGTGCTCGACGTCAGCACCGGCACGCTGTTTGCCGGCGACCTCGTCTTTCTCGGCCACCTGCCGACGCTCGACGGCTCGCTGCTCGGCTGGATGCGGCAGCTCGATACGCTCGCCACCATCGGCGCCAAAACCGTGGTGCCGGGCCACGGGCCGGTGCCGTCGGCGTGGCCGCAGGCGCTGGACGCCGAGCGCCGTTATTTCGAGGCTTTGGCGACCGATCTGCGCAAGGCGATCAAAAACGGCGTGCCGCTGGCCGAGGCCGTCGAGACGGCCGGACTCTCGGAGCGTGGCAACTGGGCGCTGTTCGACGACTACAACGGCCGCAACGCCACAGCAGCCTATGCGGAACTGGAGTGGGAGTAGAAGAACCTCCTGGCTTCTCTCTCCCTCTCTCGTTCCCCTGATTTGCCAATCCCGCCGCCGAGGCCTATTATTCAAACCGGCCTGGGCACCACCTTTCTCCCGGTGGAGGCATGAGATGCGCTTTCAACTTCTCGCGGACCGGCGTTCCGGGTTCCGATGGCTTTCTTTGCTCGCGGCGATCATTCTGGCAATGGCCGGCCTTTCCGGCAAGGCATCCGCCCAGCAGACCATGGCCTCCTCCGACAAAATCTGGTCGGGCCTGAAGGGCGACGTGTTCGGCGACCGCGCCATATTGGCCGACACCGGCCTGGTGCGCATCGAGGCGCCGAAGCGCGCGCAGGACGCCGCCCTCGTGCCGGTCGACATCTATATCGATCCAGCGAAGGCGCCCGAAGGCGTGAAGGCCGTCACCATGATCATCGACGTCAACCCCGCGCCCGTGGCGGCGACCTTCACTTTCGGCAAGGATGCCGGCGTCACGCATCTGTCGACCCGCGTGCGCGTCAACGACTATTCGTGGATCCGCGCCATCGCCGAGACCGGCGGCGGCGAACTACACATGGCGCAGACTTTCGTGAAGGCTTCCGGCGGCTGTTCGGCGCCCGCGGTGAAGAATTCCAAGGAGGCGCTGGCCTCGATGGGACAGATGAAGCTGCGCCAGTTCCCGGCTGAAGAAGCCATGTCGAAGGCCGAGGAACTGCAACTGATGATCCGCCACCCCAACAATTCGGGACTGCAGCGCGACCCGCTGACGCAATATTTCATTCCGGCCCATTTCGTCCAGAAACTGTCGATCTCGCAGGAGGATCGGCCGATCCTGTCGATGGAGGGCGGCATCTCGATCTCCGAGGATCCCAACTTCCGCTTCGACTTCGACGTCAAAGGAACCGGCGATATCCGCGTCGAGGCGGTCGACACCGACGGCAAGGTTTTTAAGGACGAGTGGCCGCTGGAAGCGGCTGGCCTTTGACCGCGATCGGCCAGTTCAGGACGACCGGATGAACGGCTAGAAAGCTATCCGGCACGAGCGCCGGTTAAAAACACCTCACATCCGCCTCCGCCTGCGCCCGGCGCAGTTCCGAGCCCGCCGCCTTGGCCGGCGCGCTCTCGCGGAAAAGCCCGCCGGCCTCGCCGTTCAACTGGGCCATGCGCCGAAAAGTCTCCGCCCGCTCGTAATCCGCGTAGGGCATGATCGAGGCGATCACGTCGATCGAGCAGGAGCAGCGCTCCAGCGAATCGCGCGTCTGGCCGTTGGACTGCATGCAGCCCAGCACATAGTCGGCAAGCGCGGTGGTCGGATAGTCGCCTGCGGCGCCCGCGGGAACGCACCAAAGGACACTCGCCGCGAGGCAGAGCGACAGGGGCTTTGCTGGCCAGCGCATGAAAATTCCTCCACTTTGGACTGCGTGGCGTGCCGCCGGGCGGGACGGGGCGGATCGCTACGGCGAAGCGGCTTCCGCTCGCCGCTGGAACGCCGCGGCAATGATGTGGGGCAGATAGGACGAAAGGCTATAGGACCAAAGGAGGAATGGCGCAGCTTCCAATTTTCCTGCCGGCGCTGGCGCGCCAGCCTCTGTTGAACACGTCCTTGCGGAGCCTTTCCCGATACAGTCCAAATCATCGTCGCGGTGATCCTCCACGCTTCCAGGCAACACCAAGAAATCGGGAGGCCCACCCGTCCCTTGATAGTGTTCAAGATACAGCAGCCAGACCTGTTTCGGACTTGCGTTATACGCTCCGGAGCTCATCATCAGTGGAGATAGAGTACAACGAAACAATTTTAGATTTTATTCGACATATATTGCGCTGCACAATCACCGATATTGCAGTGCAACACCAACAGGGGGCTTTTTGCTTGCCTGCCTCATCCAAATGACATAGGTTTTTCGTGTTTCCGGCTTCAAAGGGCGTCACCGTCATAGGGAGCGGTGACCGTCTTTCGTAGGCCAAGCGGATGGGCAGTAACGGTGCCCTCTGTTCATTGGCTTAGGTCGTGACACGCTGCCGGAAATACTTCCCACTACTTGAATCGCTTGGGCGAGCCCTTGTGGCAAGACAACCGATTCCTGCATGTGAACCCCGGGAGGATTTTCGATGCGTGTACTTAAGAAAGCCACCCTCGTTCCATTGACCGCGGCGCTGATTTGCAGCGCTTCGGCCTTTGGCGCGTGGGCGAACGACGACTTGCAGAAGCTTGCCTCTGACCCCAAGAACTGGGCGATGCCGACAGGCGATTATGCCAATACGCGTTACTCGAAGCTGAACCAGATCAACAAGGACAACGTCAAGAATCTGCAGGTCAAGTGGACGTTCTCAACCGGCGTCCTGCGCGGCCATGAGGGTGGGCCGCTGGTGATCGGCGACGTCATGTATGTCCATACACCGTTCCCCAACATCGTCTATGCACTGGACCTCAACAACGACGGCAAGATCCTCTGGAAATATGAACCCAAGCAGGATCCGAACGTCATCCCGATCATGTGCTGCGACACCGTCAACCGCGGCGTGGCCTATGGCGACGGCAAGATCATCCTGAACCAAGCCGACACGATGCTGACGGCGCTCGACGCCAAGACCGGCAAGGTCGTGTGGTCGATCAAGAACGGCGACCAGACCGACGGCGGCAAGGGCGAATCCTCGACCCATGCTCCGATCGTGATCAAGGACAAGGTCATCGTCGGCATCTCCGGCGGCGAGTTCGGCGTGCGCGGCTGGGTCGCGGCCTACAATCTGGCCGACGGCAAGCAGGTGTGGCGCGGCTATTCGATGGGCCCGGACGCCGATACGCTTCTCGATCCCGAGAAGACCACCAGCCTCGGCAAGCCGGTCGGAAAGGACTCCGGCACCGGCACATGGGAAGGCGAGCAGTGGAAGACCGGCGGCGGCGCCACCTGGGGCTGGTATGCCTACGATCCGAAGTCGAACCTGGTGTTCTACGGCTCCGGCAACCCGTCGACCTGGAATCCGGTGCAGCGTCCTGGCGACAACAAGTGGTCGATGACCATCTTCGCCCGCGATGCGGACACCGGTGTCGCCAAGTGGGTCTACCAGATGACCCCGCACGACGAGTGGGACTATGACGGCATCAACGAGATGATCCTCGTCGACGGCATGGAAGTGAACGGCGCCAAGCACGACGTTCTGGTCCACTTCGACCGCAACGGCTTCGCCTACACCATGGACCGCAACTCCGGCGAACTGCTCGTCGCCAAGAAATACGATCCGGCCGTGAACTGGGCGACCGAAGTCGTGATGGACAAGAACAGCGACCAGTATGGCCGCCCGCAGGTCGTCGCGAAATACTCGACCCAGCAGAACGGCGAGGACGTGAACACCACCGGCGTCTGCCCGGCGGCACTCGGCACCAAGGACCAGCAGCCGGCCACCTATTCGCCGAAGACCGGCCTGTTCTACGTGCCGACCAACCACGTCTGCATGGACTACGAGCCGTACAAGGTGAGCTACACGGCCGGCCAGCCCTATGTCGGCGCAACCGTGGCCATGTATCCGGCGCCGAACAGCCATGGCGGCATGGGCAATTTCATTGCCTGGGACGCGGCCAAGGGTGAGATCGTCTGGTCGAAACCCGAGTTGTTCTCGGTGTGGTCAGGCGCTCTGGCGACCGATGGCGATGTCGTCTTCTACGGAACGCTGGAAGGCTACATCAAGGCGGTCGATAAGGACGGCAAGGAACTCTACAAGTTCAAGACTCCGTCCGGCATCATCGGCAACGTCAACACCTACGAACATGGCGGCAAGCAGTACATCGCCATTCTGTCGGGTGTCGGCGGCTGGGCAGGCATCGGTCTTGCGGGCGGTCTGCTCGCTCCCGAGAACGCCGCCGCATGGCATGGCGCGGTCGACCAGGGCCGCGAGCAGGGCGACGAGGCCGCATCGGTCGGCACCGCAGGTCTGGGTGCGGTCGGCGGCTACGCCGGTCTCGCCGAATACACGACGCTGGGCGGCCAGCTCACCGTCTTCGGTCTCCCGGACTGATCTTCGGCGGGAACCATGACCACGCCTGCACCTTGTAAAGGTTGAGGCCAGAGAAACGAGAGCCCGGCTCGATACGACCATGGGTCGGGCTCTCGATTTCGCCAACCACAACGCACCTGTCACCGCCGCACTCCGACAGCCAAGCTGTGTCCGTGGCGAAACCAACTCAGAGGTTCGTAATGAAGTTTCGTGCCGCGCTCTTCGCCTGTCTCCTGTTGCCCGTCGCCGGCCATGCCTTCGCGCAGAGCACCAGCGAACCCGATACCAAGGAGAAGGCAGCGGCGGTCGGCGACGACGGCGGCAAGTATACGGACGCCAACGGCAATCCGACGTTCAAGATCCAGGACGACGGCACGGTCGACTGGTACACCTTCAGCGGCTACCGGCGCTTCAATTCCGACTGTCACGTCTGCCATGGGCCGGACGGCGTCGGCTCTACCTACGCCCCCGCCCTCGTCGAATCCATCAAGGTCATGGATTACGGCACATTCCTGTCGATCGTCGCGGAGGGCCGCAAGAACGTCGGCGGCGGCAAGGAAAACGTCATGCCGGCCTTCGGTGAAAACAAGAACGTTTATTGCTACATGGACGATCTCTACATCTACCTGCGCGCACGCGCCGTGGGCGACCTGCCGCGCGGCCGGCCGGCCAAGAAGGCCGACAAGCCGCAGGCGGCCAAGGATGCGGAAGCATCCTGCATGGGTGGATGAAATGACATTCCGCGGCGCCACCAAGCTCATCGCATCGCTCGCGCTCAGCGCAGCGATGGCCGTGCCGGGTTCAGCGTTCGCTCAAAGCGCGGGCGTGGGCGCCGCCGGCGAACTGGTCGATCCCGATGTGCTGCGCGTCTGCGCCGATCCATCCAACATGCCCTTCACCGACCAGAGCGGCCAGGGTTTCGAGAACAAGCTCGCCGAATTGGTCGCCGCCAAGACCGGCCGCAAATCCGTCTCCTACACATGGTTCCCGATGGTGATGGGTTTTGTGCGCAACACGCTGCGCGCCAACCGCTGCGACATCATCATGGGTTACGCCCAGGGCGACGAGCAGGTGCAGAACACCAACGCCTACTACCGCTCGGCCTACGTCCTGATGTTCAAGAAGGGCAGCGGCCTCGAGGGCGTCGAAACGCTCGAGGACCCGAAACTTGCCGACAAGCGTGTCGGCGTGGTGCAGAGCACGCCGCCCGCCTCCAACATGGCCAAGGCCCATCTCATGAAGAAGGCCAAGGTGTACGGGCTGATGGTCGACACCCGGTTTACCGACTCGCCGGCCGAACTGATGATCAAGGACATTATGTCCGGCGAGATCGATGCCGCTGTGGTGTGGGGTCCGATGGGCGGCTATTACGCTAGGTCCAATCCCGATATCGCCGTGGTGCCGCTGATCAAGGACAAGGCCGGCTCGCGCATGGCCTACCGCATCACCATGGGCGTGCGCCCCTCCGATCAGGAATGGAAACGCACGTTAAACCGGCTGATCAAGGACAACCAGGCGGAGATCAACACCCTGTTGCTCGGCTACGGTGTGCCTTTGATCGACGAACAGGACAAACCGATCACGCAATAGACGCGGCGGACCGATCGGCATGAGGAGCGAAGGATGGAGAAAGGAGGCGTTTCTGATCGTGGCGGCCGGCCTCCTCGGCTGGGCCGCTCCATCCCATGCGGACGGCGTTCCGGAGCCTGCCGGCTACCGGATGGAGGACTATCGCGGGCCCGTGCCGGAAACGCTGCGAGGGGCCAAGGTCGTGACGACCGAAGAGGCCGAGACGCTGTGGCGGGAAAAGAAGGCGGTGTTCTTCGACGTCATGCCGAACGCGCCCAAGCCGGCCAATCTTCCGAAAGGCACGATCTGGCGGGACAAGGTCAGGCGCGACATACCGGGCAGCATCTGGCTGGCCAATGTCGGTTACGGCGCGATCAACGCGGAGACGGCCGCCTATTTCCGCTCTGGAATCGAGGCGAATGCCGGCTCGGACAAGTCGAAGCCCATCCTGTTCTATTGCATGACCGATTGCTGGATGTCCTGGAACGCAGCGAAGCGGGCGGTGGAATGGGGATACGCTTCGGTGCTCTGGTATCCGTCCGGTTCGGACGGATGGGAGGGCGCAAACCTGCCGCTGGAGGAAAACAGGCCCTATGAGATCAAGGAACTAAAGTAGACTGAAACACGCCACATTTGTATGTTTTCGTAGTTGCACTCACGTAATTATTCGTTTGTCCATTTTCGACTGATGGACGGGTCGCCGCGTAACGGTGCCTCGCGGCGGCAAGTATGGCGAGGTCCGGCCCTTGGGCCGGAACAACAGGAGGAACGCATGAAGAAAAGCTGGAAGAAGCCCACAATGTGCCAGGTAGCCGCCGGCATGGAAATCTCGCGGTATCTGCCTGCCGAGATCGCTCCCAAGAAATAAGCCGCTGCGGCGCGTGGCCCTGTCGGCAGGGCCACGCGCCGTCCACTACCGCATTACTGGTTCAAGGAATGAACTCGCGATATTTTCGCGGGGCGTGAGTTTTTGGCCGGTTCACAAGCTGAGAATGGATTTCGGCCATGCGCCTGAAGATCGTCGGATCGGCGGCAGGCGGCGGGTTTCCGCAATGGAACTGCAATTTTCGTCTGAGCCGGGCCGCGCGCGCGGGAGAACAGGGTTTTGTCCCCCGCACCCAGTCCAGCCTTGCCGCCTCGGCGGACGGCAACGGCTGGGTGTTGTTCAACGCCTCCCCCGACGTCCGCCAGCAGATCGCCGCCACGCCGGAGCTTCAGCCCGCGCCGGAAGCGCCTCTGCGCTCGACCCCGATCCGTGCGGTGGTGCTTACCAACGCCGATGTCGATCATGTCGCCGGCCTGCTCAGCCTGCGCGAGCGCGAGCCGTTCGCAATCTACGCCAGCCGGCGGGTGCTTGACGTGCTCGCCGCCAATTCCGTCTTCAACGTGCTCGATCCGAAGATCGTGCCGCGCCGGCTGCTGCCGCCCGACGAGACCGTCCCCATCCGCGACGCCCAGAACCGGGAGACGGGCGTGAACGTCGAGAGCTTTTCGGTCCCCGGGAAGATCGCGCTTTACCTGGAGGACATCAGCCGTCCCGACGCGGATTTCGGCTCGCAGGACGGCGACACGATCGGCGTGCGCGTTTCGAACGGCCCCGGTCCGTCCGCCTTCTACATCCCCGGCTGCGCCCGCATCGACGAGCGCCTGCGCATCCGCCTGGACGGCGCTGCCTGCCTGCTGTTCGACGGTACCGTCTTCACCGATGACGAGATGATCGCCGCGGGCGTCGGCAAGAAAACCGGGCAGCGTATGGGCCATCTCGCCATGTGGGGCGAACATGGTTCGGTCGCCGCGCTTTCCGGGCTGAAGATCGGGCGGCGCGTCTTCGTCCACATTAACAACACCAACCCGGCGCTCGACGACCATTCGCCCGAGCGCGCCGCGCTCCGCGCCGCGGGATGGGGCGTCGCCCACGACGGCATGGAGATCGTGCTGTGAGTATCGGCGGAGGGGACAGTTTTACCCGGTCCACTCGGAAACCCGAAAACGGCCTGGGAGATATGCGGCCGAACAGGCACAAGTGCAGGGGACAGTTTACTTTTTTCGGCCCGCGCGACTTCTGGACTGCTGCGGCCTTTCTGCCGAAAGAAAGTAGACTGTCCCCTGCGGCTACCCTTCGAGCATCGGCCACGCGCGAACGGTTTTCGGGTTTCCGAGTGGACCGGGTATTACTTTCTTTCGGCCGAAAGGCGGTAGCGGTTCAGATCTGGCGCGGGCCGAAAAAAGCAAACCGTCCCCGGCACGTGCGCCTGCCGAGTCGCGCGCGGAGGTCCACATGAACGTCATGACCATCGCGCCCCGCAGCTTCCACGACGCCGCCACGGACGGCCTCACACCAGCCCAACTCGAAACGGTTCTTCGCCAGGTTGGCGCCGAGCGCTACCACAACCGCCACCCCTTCCATCACAAGATGACCTCCGGAGCCTTGTCGAAACTGGAGATGCGGGCCTGGGCGCTCAACCGCTACTGCTACCAGGCTGTGATCCCGCGCAAGGACGCCACAATTCTTGCCCGCGCCGAGGACCCCGCCTTCCGCGCCGAATGGCGCAAGCGCATCGAGGACCATGACGGCGACGACGGCTGGAGCGGCGGCATCGCCCGCTGGCTCTATCTCGCCACCTCGCTGGGCCTCGACGCCGACGCCGTCAAAAGCGAGCGCTTGGCTCTGCCGGCCACGCGTTTCGCCGTCGGCGCCTATCTCTCCTTCTGCGCCAACCGCACGCTGCTTGAGGCCGTCGCCTCGTCGCTGACGGAACTGTTTTCCCCCGTCATCATCGGCGAGCGCGTGCCGGCGATGCTGGCGAAATACGACTACATCACGGACGACACGCTCGCCTATTTCAAGAAACGCCCCGAACAGGCGTCGCGCGATTCCGACTTCGCGCTGGCCTATGTCGTCAGCCACGCCGACACGCCGGAGCGTCAGCAAAGCGTGATCGACGCGCTGGTGTTCAAATGTGATATATTGTGGGCCATGCTCGACGCGCTGGAACACGCCTATGGCGGCGCCGGCCACATCCCGCCGGGAGCGTACAGGGAGGATGGGACGTGATAGAGAGACACACGCCCCCTCCACCGCCTTCGGCGGTCCCCCTCCACCGCTTCGCAGGGGAGGAACCGCCGGTGCCGGTTGATCCTCCCCCGTTTACGGGCGAGGGGGACCTCCGAAGGCGGTGGAGGGGGCATGCCACCATAAACGGGAGCCCCCTCCCATGATCCCCCAACAGCCCTCCCCGCGCGGACGTGCTCTCGTCTCGCTCCACTCCATCCCTGCCCTGCCCCGCCACGTGCGCATACAGTACGACCCGGTTCGCCAGGCCGACGCGGTGCTTTCGCCCGAAAAAGTGTTCTGGCCGAACGATATCAGCCTCGACATCCTGCGCCGCTGCGACGGCCGCACCACGGTCGCGCAGATCGTCGCCGGCCTCGCCGCCGAATACGACGCTCCGGAAACCGACGTCTCGGCCGACGTCATAAATTTCCTCCAGGAATGGTCCGACAAACTTCTGGTGAAGCTATGACCGAGCTCCTGCCCCCCATCGGCATGCTGGCGGAACTCACCCACCGCTGCCCGCTGCAATGCCCCTATTGCTCCAATCCGACCGAGCTCCTCAAAGCAAATCGCGAGCTCGATACCGAAACCTGGCTCTACCTGTTCCGCCAGGCCGCCGATCTCGGCGTTTTGCAGGTCCACCTCTCCGGCGGCGAACCGACATTGCGCCGCGACCTCGAGCAGTTGGTCGCCGGCCTTGCCGCGCGCGGCGTCTACACCAACCTGATCACCGCCGGCGTCGGCATCGCCGAGGGCCGCATCGAGGCGCTGGCCGAGGCCGGTCTCGACCATCTCCAGCTCAGCTTCCAGGGCGCAAAACCCGCCACCACCGAACTCGTATCCAACCATGCCGGCAGCCATGAGAAGAAGCTGGAGACAGCGCGTCGGGCGCGCGCCGCCGGCCTGCCGCTCACCGTCAACGCGCCGATCCACCGCCACAACATCGAGGAGGTGCCGGCCTTCATCGAGCTGGCGCTGTCGCTGGGCGCCGAGCGGCTGGAGATCGCCAACGTGCAATATTCGGGCTGGGCGCTGGTCAACCGCGACACGCTGATGCCCGACCGCGCGGCGGTCGACCGCCAGGCCGAAATCGTCGAGGAAGCGCGCGAAAAACTCATCGGCATCCTCAACATCGACTTGGTCACGCCCGACTATTTCGCCACCTACCCGAAACCCTGCATGGGCGGCTGGGCGCGCGACGCCTTCATGGTGGCCCCCGACGGCACCGTGCTGCCCTGCCATGCCGCCGCCTCGATCCCGCATCTCACCTTCGAAAAATTCGGCGAGCGCACGCTCGCCGAAATCTGGCGCGATTCGCCCGCCTTCAACTCCTTTCGCGGCACCGACTGGATGCAAAACCCCTGCAAGAGCTGCGAGCGGCGCGAGATCGACTGGGGCGGCTGCCGCTGCCAGGCCATGGCGATTGCCGGCGACGCCGCCGCCACAGACCCCGCCTGCGCGAAATCACCCCTGCACGCCCGCATGGCCCGTCTGATCGGAGAAGCACAGGCGAGCGCGCGCGTAAGGCGCGACGAACCTTTCGTCTACCGCCGCATCGGCGCGGCGGCGCGGCGGAGGGAACTGGTGGAGTGAGCCTGCCTGAAGCCTTATTTCAGTCGACCGGGCTTCGTCGTGGTCAGACTCCGTCCAGTTCGCCCGGCGTGCAAGGATAGCGGCAGTCAAAGTCCTTCGCCGCGTGTCGCACGAGATGCGCTCACGGACGCCGCTTGCGCCGCTTGGCGGCAGTCGATACTGAAATCCCTCGTTTTGCGCCAAGGCCGCGTTCGGGAGCGCCGTCGAAAATGGTGGCAGTTCCTGTAATCTCCAGCCACGTCCTGCAAGGCCTGCCCACATTCATCCGCGACGGGATCGGGGAAAAGGCCCTGCAGCGCGCAAATCGCGCGGCGGGCTTCGACGTCGAACTGCTTGAGGCGCGACATTGCTTCATTCCTCAACGGTCGGTGATCGACTTTCTCGAAGCGGCGGCAAAAGAGGCTGGCGAGCCCGATCTCGGGCTTATCATCGCGCCCGCCATGAACCTCGGAGGTTACGGCAGTTTCGGACGCTACGTGTTTGGCGCCGACACCCTCGGCCAGGCCGTCCGGCGCAGCATCGGCGCACTGGATTATCATAGCACCGGCGACCGGTTGTCGTCCGCAAATCTTGGCGACGAAGTCCGGTACACCTATGCGTTCGCCCTGGCTGGTTCCAAGGGATATGGGGCCGTCGCGATCGCGGCCGCCGGCGTGCTGCTCAGCCTGTTCAAGGCATATCTGCCCAACACCTGGCGGCCGCTCCGCGTCGAGCTTGACATGGCCGCGCCATGCCAAAGCGCGCGTTTTGAAGACGTGTTCCAATGCCCCGTGCTTTTCAACGCGCCCGCGGTGGCCATCGTCGTTGAACGGCACTGCATGATGGCGGTATCGAAGCGCCCGGCGCGCTCGATCGTGACCATCGAGGATGTCGCGCGGGACCGCGTGGGCGGAGCCCCACAAAGCCTGCTCGATGTGGCGATCGAGCAGATCCGTATCCAGCTTTTCATGGGCACCGTTTCGATCGACGATGCCGCGCGATCTCTGGACACGAGCGTGCGGACATTGCAACGCGAGCTTCATCACGCGGGCACAGATTTTCGCAGCCTCGCCGGTGTCGTGAGAGTTCAGCGCGCGACCGAACTTTTGCAAGACATGAGCGTGTCGATCACGACCATTTCGCAAGACCTGGGCTACTCGTCGCCCTCCGGATTTGCGCGGGCCTTCCGAAAGGTGACCGGTCTTGGACCACGCGAATTTCGCACGAGGCGACCAACCCGACCGGGTTCCTGACCGAGCGGCAGCGGCGACTGGCCCTCGCTGGCCGCCGTAGTCCTATGTCCTGCCCCAGGCACCGCAATGCCTGGGCAGGCCGCACCAACACGCCCGCTCGCGATCTCCGCATGCCTGGCGTGGCTATTTCACCGCTTCGATCTCGCTTGGCCGCCAGGTCTTGTCGAAGAACGACGGCAGCGGGCTGTAGAGGCGCAGGATCGTGAACCAGCCCTTGTTGGGATCGGTTTGAATCCAGTTGCCGCGGGCGACACCTTCCGGCTGCTTCGGACCGAAATAGACCGTCGTCGTGCCGTCGGCCGCGGTCTCGGCGGCCGGCGAGGGATAGCTCTGGCTGCCGGCGCGCGGGTATTTCTGCGGCGTCTGCAGCATGGAGCGGGTCTGGTTGTCGTAGAGCGTGAAGGACCAGAACGCCCTGGCGGGAATATCCTTGGGCAAGGTCACCTTATAGGTCTTGGCGCCGTCGAAGGGCGTTCCCTCGGCATCGAGGAACCCCATGAGATACTGCGAACCCACGTCCGGAATGCGCATGATCATGCCGGGCGAGTCCAGCGTATAGCCGTAATAGAAGGCCGTGCGGGAATCGAGCGTGCGTGCGCCGGTCGGCGGCAGCGGCTTGAACATGCCTTTCTCGAAGACCGGCGGCGGGGTCTCGAAGAACGCTCCGCCTTCCCAGAGCATGCTGCCCCATTGCGAGCCTTCGTAGTAAGCCCAATCCGGATGTTTCAGCGCGTAGCGCCAGTTCAGCGCACGGCCGGATGCCTGGCCGACCATGGCAGCCTCCGACAGGATATCCTTCATCCGCTGGTCGGGCGCGAACGTCTTGCCATGCGCGATGCCGATGGCCGCCAACTGTCCGGCGAGCTCGATGTCGTAGCTCGTGGCCGGCTCGTTCTGCACGTTCTCGTTGATCAGTTCAAAGAAGCCGTAATCGCTCGGCGGGATCGTGTTGAACGACTGCCCGCTGACTTCCATGAATTTCGTCTCTGGAATCTTCGGTTCGCCTTCGATGCGCACCGTGCCATCGAGCGCCTGTGCGATGCTCGTCCCGTAGGAGCCCGGACGATAGGGATAGATCTTGAGGTTGCGCTTGACGTTCTCCACGGCCGGCTTGGGGTCGTTGTCGACGAGATAGGCCCGCGCGGCATAGAGGGCGAGGTTTGTCTTCGAATGCGCGACGAAATAGCCGCCTTCGGGCAGCGGGCCGTCATAGCCGGGTCCCACGATCAGGTACTTGCCGCCGAGGCCGCGGTCCGGACCCGGGGCGCCGATATCGATGATCCAGGAGAACCACATGTCGTTGATCGTGCCGACGGCGTCCGACGGCTGTTCGACGACCACCGGTCCCTTGCTCAGATCGAGCGCGGTCAGGTAGTAGACCGTGTCGGCATTCGCCGTCAGAAACAGCGAGTTCGCATCCATCAGTTCGGAGAAGATCGCGACATCGCCGGGCTTGGCGCCGATGCCCTCGAAGCCCTTGACGATCGCCAGCGCCGATGCGCCCCGGAAGCTGTTGTTGTAAACGTCGAGGGCGCGGGTGAAATCGAGCGTATCGTAGATCTTGCGGGCGGTTTCGTCGGTCGGCGCACCGTCCTTGAACTCCAGCGAGCCGACGAAGCGCGTCCGCACCGAGTCTGGCGCGCCCAGAGACTGGACGGTCTCCGGCGCCACCTGCGCGACGGCAACTACCGAAGGCAGGGCAAAAGCGGCGATCAGCGTGGTCAACTTCAAGCAGCGTCTCATGGTCTCACCTTTGCCGCAATCAGGCCGTGCGGCCCCTCAACCCATCCTTACCCAAGGTCCGGATCGGAAACCATCCATTTTGCGCCAACCCAACCTATGTTCCCCCCCGACATCGAACGCCCGGTAGCCGCCAGCCATATCCTTCATGGCCTGCGCTCGATGCCCCTGGCGGCGCCCATCGAGCAAGCTAGCCGCCCAGCCGGTGCGATGAGCAGCTTGGTAAATCGCCGGATCGGAGCGGTGGCGAGGAGAAGGAACTGGTGCAGCGAGCGAGGGGATAGGATATCTCAAATTTCAAGGCGAGCTTCACCTAAGGACAATAGCACTATGGCTTCCCCAGCGTAAGATCACTATCAAGTAACGTCAGGCGAGCAATGTCCCCTCGCCGACTTCGCAAAGCAATTGCAAGCTTGAGACATGTCTTGACAAGGAGCGATCTACGATGATGACATTTCACTCGAAGGGCATACTGCTGACGCTTGCGATCGTTGGCTGTGTCATGGCTCGGAGCGGCAACGCCGCCGAAGAACCCGCGCTTGGAACCATAGTTCCCGAAGGCGAGATGACTATCTTTTGTCAGAAGGCGGTAGCGGCGAAATTTGAGGCGCAACCCGAGGACATTTCGACCGATCCGCCAATTCGACGTGAAGGAAAGCTTCTGGTGTTGGGCACGGTGGATAGCGAGGACGACGACCGCGACGCCGGCTTCGACTGCCGCTTCGAAGAGAACGGAGCCTATCTCGGAATAATCGGCGCCCCTTCGGATTGACAAGTCGGGCGGCGAATCTTTGGCGGCATTTTCGCCATCTATCGCCGCCGCATGACTGCCGGCCAGACTGAGGGAATATCAAGGCGGCTTTGGAGACGCTGCACTCGTCTTCGAAGACCACGGGGTTGCCGCTGATCTCCATCCACCAGGGTCGGGATATCCCGACCCGAGACATCGCCTCTACGGGTGAAAGGCAGCCCTCTCCACCATCGCATCCGCGAAGGCCAGCGCGTCGCGGTTCATCGGCACATTGTGCACCCGAAAGATCAGTGCGCCCTTCATGCGCAAGATGACGCTGGTGGCGACGGTGCCGGTGTCCTGCGCCAGCCGGTCGGCGCCAGCCACGTGGCGGATCATGCGTTTGCGCGAGGTGCCGACCAGCAGCGGAAAGCCCAGCGTTTTCAACTCACCGAACCGCGCCATCACCTGAAGGTTTTCCTCATAATCCTTGGCGAAGCCGAAGCCGGGATCGAGCACGATGCGGTCGTCCCGAATGCCCGCCGCCGCCGCGATCTCCAGCGAGCGTCTGAGGAAGAAAAACTGGTCCTCGATGACATCAGGCAGCTTTTCGCGGTCGCGGCCGGTATGCATGATGACCAGCCCTGCCCCGGTGTCGGCTGCAACCTTGGCGATGTCCGGCTCGCGCTGCAGCCCGTGCACGTCGTTGACGATGTGGGCGCCGGCCGCCACCGCCAGCCGCGCCGTCTCGGCCCTGTAGGTGTCGACCGAGATCAGAAACCCCTCGCCCGCCAGCGCCTCGATGACCGGAAGAATGCGTTTTTGCTCCTCTTGCGGCGACACCGGCGTGGCGTTCGGCCTGGTCGACTCGCCGCCGACGTCGATGATGGCCGCGCCCTCCTCCATCATTTTTTTCGCCTTGGCGATCGCCTGCTCGGGACGGTCGAATTCGCCCCCGTCGGAAAAACTGTCCGGCGTCACATTAAGGATGCCCATCAGGATCGATTTGTCCCCGAGGTCGAGGTGCCTTCCGTGGGCAAGCTGCCAGCGTCTCATCAAATATTCCCGTCGAGAGTTCGGCCGTCCCGGCAAACGCCGAAACGGCAGTCTGGCGGAACGGCATGTCAGCCATAGTCGCCGGATTCCAGTGGCTCCGGCAAGTCCGCGAGGGGGTCGCGTCAGCGCACACCGGAAATCCGAAGGCTATTTTCCATCCAAACCTTTGATAAACAACGATCTTCCGAACTTGCCGCAGGTTGGCGAGGCGCCGCGCCGGCTTTGCCGAGGACGTCTAAGCCTTTGATCGTTCAGCGTTTTCCATGCCGCCGCAGGGAGACCGTCTCGCGCACGCCGTCCCTCAAGCCTTGCGCCGCCAGTTCTCCGGCTCGACCGCGCGCTTTTCCTCGGCCGCCTTGTAGGCCGCATCGACCAGGGCGAAGGTCTTCAGATTGTCCTCTCCCGACGTGTCCGCTGGCACCCCGCGCTTCAGGCAGTCGAGAAAATGCTGGCAGGCGTTGAAGGCGCCTTCCTGGCTCGCATGCCAGGGCTCGCTGGTCCATGAGCGCAGCGGAGAACCGATTGATTCTTCAGACACTTGGCCATTGCTGGTGACCGACATTCTGAGCCCGATGCCGACGACGATGGCGCCCGTTTCGCCCTCGATCTCGAGCAGGGTTTCGGGGAAAGGGTCCGGCAATTTGCGCGCCCCGTAGGTGCATTCGACCACGCTGACGGCATCGCTCTCATGCCGCAGCATCATGGTGGCGGTTTCTTCCGCCCTCACCTTCGGGTTGCGGCGCTGCGTCTCGCAGGAGATATGTGCCACCTCGCCCAGGAAAAAGCGTGCGAGATCAATCACATGGATGCCGACATCGGCAATCGCCAGGCGCTCCTCATTATAGAAATAGGGCTGCGTCTTGTAGATGTCGTAGCCGGTGCGAAAATTGATGCGCGCCCAGGTCGGCCGGCCGATGGCGCCGCTGTCGATCACCCTTTTGACATGCCGCATGGGAGTCTGGAAACGGAAATTCTCGTGCACGGCCAACCAGATACCAGCCTTGTCCGCGGCATCGACGATCGCAACACAGTCGTCCCAGGTTGTCGCAAACGGCTTTTGGACGATGGCCGCGACACCCTTGCCGATCGCCAGTTCCGCCAGCGGCCGGTGCGTTTCGTGGCGGGTGACGATGTCGACCACGTCGAGCTTTTCCGCGTCCAGCATCTTCGCCGCGTCGGTGTAATGCGGGACGCCGAAATTTCCGCCAGCCGCTTCGGCCTTGGCCGGATCGACGTCGCAGACGGCGGTCAGATCAGCACCTTCCCGGCGCAATTCATGCCATGAATTCAAATGGTTCTGCGCATAGAAGCCGCAACCGACGACACCGACGCGAATGGTGCTTGCCATCTTTCTCCCCCTCCCGTGTTCGAAATTTTTAGGCTGTGCCACGTTCCCGTTTTGCGCGCATCAAGTCAACGACAATGCCTCCATCCGGGCGCCGCCGCGCTGGAGGTCTTTGGAAACTTTACCGACAGCGGCTTCGATGCCATTGTGCCGCAGGCGGTTTTTCCGGTCTGGACGCGCCGGGTGGGAAACCGTCTCGATCACGGAAGGCCCTCCGCGCCGTTCGATCGGGACACCGGACGGGGGACGAAAATGTACAGACTTCTCAACGGGATGCGGATCGTCGAGGCGGCGTCGTTCATCGCCGCGCCGTCATGCGGCCTGCACCTTTTGCAACTCGGCGCGGAGGTCGTGCGCATCGACCAGATCGGCGGCGGGCCGGACTTTCATCGCTGGCCGCTCGCCGGCGGGGCCAGCCTCTATTGGGAAGGGCTGAACAAGGGCAAGAAGTCGATCGCCATCGACCTTGGCAACCCGCAAGGCCGCGAACTGGCGGCCAGCCTGATCGCCGCGCCCGGCCCGGAGCGCGGCATTTTCCTCACCAATTTCCCAGCAGCCGGGTTCCTTTCCTACGAACGCCTGAAAGCGAAGCGCGACGATCTGATCGTGCTGCGCATCATGGGCCGGCCGGACGGCACGCCGGCCGTCGACTATACGGTGAATTCGGCCATCGGCATTCCGCAGATGACAGGCCCGGCCTCGATGGGCGACGAACCGGTCAACCATGTGCTGCCGGCCTGGGACCTTCTGGCCGGAGCCTACGGCGCCTTCACCCTGCTGGCGGCCGAGCGCCATCGGCGCGACACCGGCCAGGGTCAGGAGATCCGTGTACCACTGAGCGACGTCGCCATGGCCAGCCTCGGCCATCTCGGCCAGATCGCCGAGACTGCGCTCTCCGGCGCCGACAGGCCGCGCTACGGCAACGAATTGTTCGGCGCCTTCGGCCGGGATTTCGTGACACGCGACGGCAAGCGGATCATGATCGTGGCGATCACCCAGCGGCAATGGTCGGGGCTGGTGGAAGTGCTCGGCATCGGCGATGCGGTCGGCCGTGCCGAAACGGCGGCGGGCGCATCCTTCGCCCGCGACGAAGGGGTGCGCTTCGAGCATCGTGAGACGCTGAATCCCTTGGTGGCGGCCGCCATCGCAGGACGCGACCATGGCGAACTCACCGCCGCGCTGGATGCCGCCGGCGCTTGCTGGGGCCCCTATCGGACGCTGTCTCAGGCACTCGCCGACGATCCGGACCTATCGAGTAAAAACCCGGTCTTCGCAAAGGTGAAACATCCGAGCGGTCCTGCCTATCTGACGCCCGGGGCGGCGGCAAATTTCAGCGGCGCCGAGCGTGACCTGCCCGGACGCTCTCCGCTGCTTGGCGAACACACGGACGAGGTTCTTGCCGAGGTGCTCGGCCTGTCGGCAACCGAGATCGGCACGCTGCACGACAAGAAAATCGTCGCTGGCGCGGATGACGCGGCATGACCGCGTCCGCGCCGTTGCGAACGTCAGAGCCCGCCGCTCTGCTCGACACGCTGTCAGGTGCTTGCGAGGCGGCCGCTCGCTACCTCGCCGAAGCGGGCCGCGCGGTGGCGGAACGGGTCACCGTCGATGGCCGGATTTCGGCTCCGGCCCTCGATCGCGAGCAGCGCGCTGTGCATGGCTTTGCCTGGATCGCAACGACCGTCACCGCGATCGAAAAATCCGTGGCCTGGGCGAAGCAGTTGGCCGATGACGACCGGCTCGGCGAGATGGAGATGCTGGCGCTCAGGATCGGCGTCGGCGAGTACTTCGCCCAACTGATCGGCGGCCTGCCGATGAGCCAGAACGAGATCGCGCGGCCGATTGATCTCGGTATCGAGGTGGCGGCGACTCGGCTGGCGAGCGACGAATATGTCGATGCACTGGTCCGGAGCGGCAACACGGCCGAAAACCGCACCGCACTCGTCGCCGGACTTCGATCCGGCGACGGCATCACCGAGGATCTTGGCGACGAGACGCTGGACATGATCCGCGGCCAGTTCCGGCGCTTCGCCGACGAGCGCGTCATTCCGCATGCGCAGAAATGGCATCTCGAAAACGCACTGATCCCTGACGAGATTGTCAACGAGATGGCGGACCTCGGCGTATTCGGCGTGTCGATCGACCTGAAGCATGGTGGGCAGGGCCTCGGCAAGGTGGCCATGTGCCTCGTCACGGAGGAACTGAGCAGGGGATGGATTCCCGCCGGCTCGCTTGGCACTCGCTCCGAGATCGCCGCCGAATTGATCAGCCTGGCCGGCACCGACGCGCAGAAGGCGCAATGGCTGCCTGGCATTGCCAGCGGCGCGGTCCTGCCGACCGCCGTGTTCACCGAACCGGATACGGGCTCGGACCTCGGCAATTTGACGACACGGGCGGTCCGCAGCGCGACAGGAGACTGGCAAGTGTTCGGGTCGAAGACCTGGATCACCCATGCCAGCCGCAGCGATTTGATGACACTGCTGGTGCGAACCAAACCAGAGGTGAAGGGGCATTCGGGGCTGTCGATGCTGCTCGCCCCGAAACCGCGCGGCACCGAAGCGGACCCGTTCCCGGCCGAAGGCATGAAGGGCAGCGAGATCGAAGTTCTGGGCTATCGCGGCATGCGCGAATACGAACTGTCCTTCGACGGTTTTGCCGCGCCGGCGGACGGGCTGCTCGGCGGTGTCGAGGGCGAAGGTTTTCGGCAACTGATGCGCACATTCGAAAGCGCGCGCATCCAGACGGCGGCACGCGCCGTCGGCGTGGCGCGGCGCGCCTTCGAGCTTGGCCTGGAGTATGCGATGGCGCGCCAGCAGTTTGCGCGGCCGATCGTCGAGTTCCCGCGCGTCTCGGACAAGCTGGCGCTGATGGCCGCCGAGATCGTCATGGCGCGGGAACTGACCTATTTCGCGGCGCGCGAGAAGGACAAGGGCCGGCGCTGCGACGTCGAGGCGGGAATGGCGAAGCTGCTGGCGGCCCGCGTCGCCTGGAGCAATGCCGACACCAGCCTGCAGATCCATGGCGGCAACGGCTATGCGCTGGAATACGAGATCAGCCGCGTGCTGTGCGACGCGCGCATCCTCAACATCTTCGAAGGCGCCGGCGAGATACAAGCACATGTCGTGGCGCGCGGACTGCTTTCGGGCGGGAACTGACGGCACCCTGCCCCGATCCGCTTCAAGCCGTCATCATTAACGGCGTTTCCGGCTTGCGCACGGTGCCGACCGCGAATTTCCGTTCCAGATGGCTGGCATAGAGGGACAGCGGCCAGCACAGCGAAAAATAGATCAACGATGCGGTGCCGAAGACATAAACCGGCTCGAAGGTGACAGTGTTGACCTGCACGGAGGCGCGGGCAAGCTCGGTCAGGCCGATCAGCGAGGCGACCGAGGTCGACTTGACGATCTGCACCATGAAGCCGACGGTGGGCGGCAGCATCAGCCTCACCGCCTGCGGCACGATCACAAGCCGCAGCGTGCGGATGAAGCGGAAGCCGAGGGCCGTCGATGCCTCCCACTGGCCCTTCGGGATCGCCTCGATGGCGCCGCGAAAAATCTCGCCGAAGAAGGCCGCGCCGTTGAGGCAGAAGGTGACGGCGGCGGCGGTCCACGGGTCCGGCCGGTAGCCAAGCAGCGACGAGCCGTAATAGGCCATGAAAAGCTGGATGAGCAGTGGCGTTCCCATGAAGAACTGAATGTAGGCCGCAGCCAACCAGCGTAGATATTTCGACGGCGCGACGCGGATGGCGGCGATGACCATACCCAGCACGCCGCCGCCGACAAAGGCGATCAGCGCAAGCAGGATCGTCCAGCGTGTCGCCAGCAGGATGAACCAGAGCTCGTTCGGCCCGAATTCGCGCAGGCTCATTGCTTCCACCGGAACAGCAGGCGGCCGAGACCGGCAAGCATCAGGCTCGCCGCCTGGACGACGACAAAATAGATGACGGCCACGATGATATAGACCTCGAAGCTGCGGAACGTCTGCATGACCAGATTGTTGGCGATGGCCGTCAATTCTTCCGCCGCGATCGCGCCGACGATCGAAGTGCCCATCAGTTGCAGGATGAACTGCGCCGAGAGCGATGGATAGACGGCGCGCACGGCCGGAAACAGCACGACATGGCGGATGATACGGTATGGGCTCAAGCCAAGGGACTTCGCCGCCTCGATCTGTCCGACCGGAATGGATTCGACCCCGGCGCGCAGGATTTCCGTGGCGTAGGCACCAAGATGGATCGAAAGCGCGATGACCGCCGACGTGCCCGGCGTGAACTTGAACCCGATCAGCGGCAGCGAAAAGAAGACGATGTAGAGTTGGATGAGCAGCGGCGTGTTGCGGATCAACTCGACATAGGCTGCGATCAGCCAGGACAGCCAGCGTGGGCCATAGCTGCGGCCGACGGCGCCGAGAATGCCGATGATGGTGCCGAAGAGGATGGACAGCACGGCATATTGCAACGTCTGCGTCAGGCCCCATAGAAGCCTGTCGAGATGCACCAGAACCGGGCCGAATTGCAGGGCGGTCGTCATGGACATCCCGTCGCGTGGCAATGGGAAACCGGGGCCATCCGCTGGCCCCGGCGTTTATGTCGGCAATTCCATCCGATCAGAAAACCGGCAGCGCCGGAAGCGGCTGGTTGCGGTATTTCATCGACAGGTCGTTCAGCGTGCCGTCGGCCTTGATGGTCATCAGCCAGGTGTTGATCCATTGGCGCAGATTGTCGTTGCCCTTGGTCACGCCGATGCCGAAATAGAAGGACTTGAGGATGAATTTCTGCTCGAAGTCGTCGCCGCTGGCACTCTTCTTCAGATAAATCTCGCCGTAGTCGCCGCCGCCGACCGCGTCGAGCTGGCCGGAGAGCACCGCCTGCATCAGCGACGAATAGTCGTCGAAGCGCAGGATCTCGATGCCGGTCAGCTTCTCCGCCGCCTTGGTCAGCAGGCCGTCCTCGCCAGTGCCGCGGGTGACGCCGACCTTCTTGCCGACGAGATCCTCCGGCCCCTTGATCGCCGTGCCCTTCGGCGCGATCACCACCGACGACTGGCCGGCATAGGGGATCGAATAGTCGATCTGGATCGCGCGCTGCGGGGTGATCGAGAAGATCGAGATGACCGCGTCGACCTGTTTTGTGAGCAGCGCCGGGATGCGGCCCGGCGACGTCACGGTGACGAACTCGACCGGAACGCCGAGCGCCTCGCCCATCTTGTTGGCGACCTCGATGTCGAAGCCGGTGGGCTTCAAATCCTTGTCGAGGAAGCCGTAGGGCGGCGTGGTGGTGTCAATGGCGACGATGAGCTTGCCGCGCGCGATGATCTCATCGACCGACTGCGCGGCGGCCGGCGTCAGCAGCGACGTCGCGGCGACCAGCAGCAACGCGCCCAGCGTGACGCCTAGTTTTTTCAGACCGTTCAATGCTCGCATGTTGTCTCCTCCCATGCATGTGATGCCTTACGTCCGCATCCTGCACGAGGCCGCGGCGTGTCTGTTCGCGTCAGTTTTCGATGCGCTTGCACAACGCCAAGCGCAGGCGTCCTCCCCCTGTCGCACACGAATGCTATTATAATCGATTGCCGTTGTCCACGCATTGGAAACTGTTTACAAAGTTTTCGAGGAAGCCTTTGCCGGTCGGGCGAACGTTGCGAAACCGATCTCGATAGTATAATGCTATTATAACAGTATGCGACAGAGTGCGCTTGGCGCAATGTCGCTAAAAAGGTGGGGAAATGGCCCGTTCAAACATCGCCGTCGCCGGCAACGGTTCCGCTCGCGCGAGGCGCAACCTCGATGTTCCCATGCTGCTGAGACTCTACGAGCAGATGGTTCTGCTCAGGCGATTCGAGAGCGTCGCGCAGATCGCCTGCCGCAAGGGCGAGACGCCCGGCTTCCTGCATCTCTATATTGGCGAAGAGGCGACCGCCGTCGGCGTGTGCGCGCATCTGAGGCCCACCGACTGGGTGACCTCCACGCATCGCGGCCACGGCCACGCGCTGGCCAAGGGCATGAACCCCAACATCCTGATGGCCGAGCTGTTCGGTAAGCGTGACGGCTGCTGCGGCGGACGCGGCGGCACCATGCATCTCTACGACCGCTCGGTCGGGCTTTTCGGCACCAACGGCATCGTCGCCGCCGGCATCAGCCACGCCACCGGCGTCGGCATTTCCGCGCGGGCACAGGGCCGCGACGACATCGGCGTGGCCTTCTTCGGAGATGGCGCCACCAACCATGCCGGCTTCCATGAATCGCTCAACTTCGCCGGCATCCAGAAGGCGCCCGCGGTGTTCGTCTGCGAGAACAATCTTTACGCGACGGCCACGCCGCTGAAGACTGCCACACTCAATCCGGAAATCGCCACGCGCGCCGCCGCCTACGGCATTCCCGGCATTGCCGTCGACGGTAACGATGTGCTCGCCGTCCATGAAGTCATGCGCGAGGCGGTGGAACGGGCGCGGCGCGGCGATGGGCCGACGCTGATCGAGTCCAAAACCTACCGCACGGTCGGCCATCACGAGGGCGACCCGGTGACGGGCACCTACCGCACCCAGGCGGAAGTCGACGAATGGGCGAAGAAGGACCCGATCAAGACGTTTCGCGAGGCGCTGGTCGACGAATACGGCGCGACCGACGCCGGCGCACTCGACGCGATCGACGAGCGTATCGAAAAGATCGTGCAGGAATCGCTGGAGTTCGCGCGGCGCTCGCCGGAGCCGGACTCGGCCACCGCTTACCACCACGTCTTCGCCGAGCCGATCAATCCGCCCGAGGCGCTGGCGGCGAAGCCGAAGACAGGCGGGACGGTAACCGGTTGGCTCGACGCGGTCCGCGACGGCATCGCCGAGGAAATGCGCCGCGACCAGGCGATCCTCTATTTCGGCGAGGGCACCGGCGAGCGGGGCGGCACCTTTGCCCACACCAAGGGCCTTTGGGCGGAGTTCGGCGCCAATCGCATGGTCGACACGCCGATCTCCGAGCAGGGTTTTACCGGCGCCGCCGTCGGCGCCTCGGCGACCGGCGCGCGCACCGTGGCCGACCTGATGTTCGCCGACTTCATGTTCGAGGCCGGCGGGCAGATCGTGCTGCAGGCGGCAAAACTGCGCTACATGTCGAACAACCAGATGAACGCGCCGATGGTGGTGCGCGTCGGCGCCGGCGCGGTGCGCAGCGCCGGTCCGCACCATTCGGGCGCCTATCATCCCGTCTGGGCGCACGTGCCGGGCCTCATCGTCTGCGTCCCCTCGACACCGGCCGACGCGAAGGGCCTGATGAAGACGGCCCTGCGCGCATCCGACCCGGTGATGATGATGGAGATGAAGGCCCTGTTCGCCACCAAGGGAGAAGTGCCCGAAGGCGAACACCTCGTTCCCTTCGGCGTCGCCCGCATCGCCCGCACCGGCAAGGATCTGACCATCGTCTCGGCCGGGCAGCTCGTGCATCGCACCCTGGAGGCAGCGGAGACCTTGGCCGCGCAAGGCATCGACTGCGAGGTAATCGACCTCCGGACCATCGTGCCGCTGGACGTCAAGACGGTGGCTGAGAGCGTCGCGAAGACGCACAGGCTGCTGATCGTCGACGAGGGATGGGCGATGTGCGGCGTCGGCGCGGAGCTTGGGCAAGCGATGAACGAGATCGCCTTCGACGACCTCGACGCGCCGGTGGCGCGGCTGCACACCGAGCCGGTGTCGCACCCGCTGGCGCCCTCGCTGGAGCGCATGATGCTGGTCGATTCGGCGAAGATTGTGGCGGCGGCCAAGGACGTGCTCGGCGGCCGCGCGCCGGTGCCGTGGCACTGGCGCTATCCGGGGCTGGCGGCGGCCGCACCCGCGGCGGCGGCTGGAGTTGCAACGGCAGTGGCGACGCCAGCGCCGGTTCCCGCGGCGAACACGAACGTTCCCACCCCGGCGCCAGCACCCGGTGCCGCGACGGGCAGCGGCGGCGAACCGATCACAATGCCGTTCGGCGACCTGACGGTCAGCGAGGGCACGATCATCCGCTGGGCCAAGGCCGAGGGTGACACGGTAAAAGCGGGCGAACTGGTAGCCGAGATCGAGACCGACAAGGCGGTGGTGGAGATCGAGGCACCGGCGGACGGAAAACTGACGATCGAGCAGGCGGTCGGTACGGTCGTGCCGATGGGCGGCCGCATCGGCGCTGTGCACTAGGCGGCCCGCCATGGCGATTGCCATTGCCTCCGCGCCCCCGTCGGGCCGTATCCGCGCCACGCCTTATGCCCGCCGGCTGGCGCGCGAACGGGGCCTTTCGCTCTCGGCCATCACCGGGTCGGGGCCGAACGGGCGCATCACCGGCGACGACCTGATCAATTTCAGGGCCCCACAAGTCGAAAGCGTTTCGCCGCCGGCGCCGGCAATTCTTGCCCCCGTCTCCGCCGATCCCGCTCCGGCAATTGCGGAACCGCTGAAAATCACCGTCGCGGCGGCGCCTTCGGCAATCGTCGCCAGGGTCGACTTTTCAGCCCTGGAGGCGCTGCTTTCCCAGGTCCGTGAACTCCGGCCGGATGTGTCGCGGGAGGATATCTGCCTCAAGGCGGCCGCCGTCGCATCTGGTGCCATTGCCTCCGTCATCCCGGACAAGGCGCTCGTGCTGCTCACCGCTTCCGGCAAGCGCCGGCGCTTCAATGGATTGGCGGATGCGTCGCTTAGCGCCATTGCGAAACTGCGGCTGTCGGCCGGCGAGGACGGCGCGGCCGCGTTTGCGGTCTCTTTCCTCGGCCGGGCCGGCATCCGTCCGGTCGCCGCGCGGTTGATCGATGATGGCGCGGCAAGGCTGGTCATCGGAGCGGAGGAAAAGGACGGCTTCGCCGAGTGCCTGCTCGGCTACGATCCTGCGAGGGTTGACGACGAAAGCGCAGAGGAATTTCTCGCTGAATTCCGCGACCTGGTGGAGACGCCGTTCCGCCTTCTGGTCTAGGGTCTGCCGGTAAAAGGGCCGGGACGCGGCGGAACTCCATGGGAGGATGTTTGAATGGCAATCGAGCCGATCGATGGATTTTTATGTTCGGCGGCCGACCTTGCGGCCTATGTGAGCGGTCTGCTCGAGGCCGGAGGCGCAAGCCAGGAAAGCGCGGAAGCCGTGGCAAGGGCAGTCGTTGACGCCTCCTCGCGCGGTGTCGACACCCACGGCGTGCGGCTCGTCCCCTGGTACATCCAGATGCTGGAGGGCGGCCGCATCAACAAGAACCCGAACGTCACCTTTGCGAAAAAAGCCTCGGCGGTCGGCTATGTCGATGCCGATAATGGGTTCGGCCATCTGGCCTCGTTCCGCGCCATCGAGGAAGGCATCACACTGGCAAAGGAAAGCGGCGTCGCGGCTGTCACGGTCGGCCACTCGACCCATCATGGCGCATCGGGCGTCTATGCGCTGGCCGCGGCGCGCGCCGGCTTCGCCGCGATCAGCATGACGCATGCGGACCCGGCGGTGGTGCCGTTCGGCGGCACAAAACCATTCTATGGCACCAACCCGATCAGCTTCGCGGTGCCGGCACCCGGCGAGGAGCCGATGCTGCTCGACATGGCGACCAGTTCGATCCCCTACAACCGCATCTTCCTGCGCCGCGCCACCGGCAAGCCGCTGCCGCCGGAAGTGGCGATGACGGCGGAGGGCGTGATGACTACCGATCCGTTCCAGGCGACCGCCGTGCTGCCGGTCGGCGGCGCCGGTTTTGGCTACAAGGGCGCGGGGCTGGCCGCCGTGGTCGACATATTGTGCTCGGCCTTCTCCGGCATGGGCCATGGCTTCACCATTCCCGCGCTGGCAGGAAGCGACTACAGCAAGCCGATCCCAATCGGCCATTTTTTCCTGATCCTGAATCCCGTGATCTTCCAGGCGCTCGCCGCCTTCGACGAGCGGGTCGGCGCCTTCCTGCACGACCTTCGCGCGCAGCCGTCACAGCCGGGCCAGAAGGTGATGGCGCCAGGCGATGTCGAGAAGGCCGAGGCCGAGCGGCGGGCTAAGAACGGCATTCCCATCGACCGCACGACTTGGGCGGCGCTGAAGGAGGCTGCCCAGCGCTACGGCCAAGTCGTTCCCGAAGAGCGCAAGACGTCCGGCAGCGCAGGAGCAAAGGCGTGAACATCGACCTCGACGGCAAGCTCGCACTGGTCGGCGGTTCCGAGGGCGCATTGACCTCGGCATTGCGCCGGGCACTTGCCGACAATGGCGCGAACGTCGTCGAGATCGATCCGACAAGTCCTGCGGCAACCGAGCCGGCAGGAGCAACTCAGGGCGAGCCGTTCGTGCTTGTGCTGGTGAGCGAAGGCGCGAATGGGTTGCCCGAGACCGACGCCGGCTTCGGCAGAGAGCGCGCCGAATTCGTGGCCGCGATCCGGCATTCCGCGCCAAGGCTGAAACGGGTCGTGCTGGTGTTTTCGGCGGCGGGGCAGGTCCCGGTAAAAGGGTTTGCCGATTTCTCCGCCGACCAAGCCGGGCTCGCCTCGCTAACCCGCACGCTGGGCATGGAACTTGGCCCGTCCGTGATGGTCAACGCCGTTGCGGTCGGCGCATACGAAGCCGACGGCGACGTGCGGACGCAGCGCTTCCTGACCCATACCGGCGTCAAGCGGGCGGCCACGCTGAACGAGATCGTCTCCGCCGTGTTGTTCCTCGCCGATCCGGACAATGCCTACATGACCGGGCACACTTTGAACGTCGATGGCGGCTGGGCGATCGGCTATGCGCGGAATTTCTGAGATGGTGGCACTTCTCCCTCCGTCCAGGCTTCACTTCGGAAGGCCCTCCCATGCGCACTGACCTCAGCGAAAAGGTGATCTTCATCACCGGCGCCGCCGGCGGCATCGGCCGCGCCACCGCGCACCGGCTGGCGGCCAACGGCGCATCGATCGTCGTTGCCGACATCGACGCCGCCGGCGCGGAGCGCGTCGCCGGCGAACTACCCAGCGCGCTCGCGGTCTCCATGGACGTGCGCCGCGCCGAGGACGCCAAACGCGCCGTCGATCTGGCCCTGGAAAAATTCGGAAAGATCGACGTGCTGGTCAACAATGCTGGCGTCAACACGTTCAAGGACCGTGTCGACATCGACCGGTTTCCGGAAGACGAGTGGCACCGCATCGTCGGCATCGACCTCGATGGTCTCTATATCGTCAGCCACGCGGTGCTGCAGCCGATGGTGGCGCGCGGCCAGGGGCGCATCGTCAACATCGCCTCGGTGGTCGGCGTCACCGCCATGCGGCTGCAAAGCGCCTTCGTCGCCGCCAAGGCCGGGATGATCCACCTGACACGCTCGATGGCGCTGGAACTCGGGCCGAAAGGCATTCTGGTCAACTCGCTCGCCCCCGGTTCGGTGCTGACCGAGGGCACCAAGCAACTCTTCTACGGCGACGATGGGTCGTTCCGGGCGCAGATGGCCGGTTTCATGAACCACATCCCGCTCGGCCGCCCGGCTCATGTCGAGGAAATCGCGGAAGGTATTTTGTTCCTGTGCGCGCCGGAAAACTCCTACATGACCGGCCATCTCATGATGGTCGATGGCGGCTGGACAGCCGGGTTCATGTTTTGAGCGCGAGCGCCCACCTCCCCCTTGCGGGGAGGTCGGTCGCGCACCGACCGGGTGGGGTCGGTCCCACCTCGCCAACGTCTCTTCTTCCAGGCATCGTGAAGCGATAGCCTGCGTATTTGGTGTCGCGCACTTCATCAGCGACCCCACCCGGTCGCTGCGCGACCCGCAAGGGGGAGGTGGGCCGCGGCGCTTAGCGCCCGTAGGACGACGTGCCGACCGCCACGGGTGCGGGCTCCTTGCCCTGATACTCCCGCCATTCCTTCATGATCTGGGTGATGCCCATTCGATAGAAATAAAGCTCGCTGCCCGAGGCGATCATCGAGAACCCCTCATCGAACAGTTCGAAACTGCTGCGGCCGACGCGCGGCACGGTGGCGAGCGGTTTTCCGGCCTCGCGCGCGGCGGCCATGGCGCGGCGGATCTCGCGGTCGACTTCCGGCGCGCCGGTCTGGTTGGGAAAGCCGAGGCTGCCGGAAAGGTCCGTCGGGCCGATGAAGATGACGTCGACACCCTCGACGCCTGCGATCTCGCGCGCATTCTCGACGCCCGCCTTGGTCTCTATCTGCACGATGATCAGCAGATTGTCGTCGGCCTCCTCGTAATAATGCGGATAGAGGCCGAAGCTCGAGGCGCGCGCGGCGTCCCAGGCATTGCCGCGCTTGCCGCGTGGCGGGAAGCGCACGGCCTCGACGATAGCGCGGGCTTGACTCGCGCTTTCCACCATCGGCACCAGCAGCGCGTCGCAGCCCGACTCGACCAACCGGCGCAGATAGACCGGGTTATCGGAGGGCACGCGGATGACCATGGTTGTGTCGGTGCAGGCCGCCGCCCGCATCATGTCGACGGCGTGGTGCAACTCGCCGGCGCCATGCTCCTCATCCATGATGATGAAGTCGAAGCCGGCCACCGCCGCGATCTCGGCAAAGGTCGGACAGGCGCTCTGCAGCCATGTGCCGATGGATTTTTCCCCGGCGCGGACGCGGGCTTTTAGGCGGTTGGGGCGAAACATTTTTGGATTGTCCTCGGGGTGAGATCAGGATGAGCGATTGGCGGCGAAGCGGGCGAGTTTTGCCTGAAAACCGGGCCGGTCGAGAACCTGCGGGTTGACGACGTTCTCGGGCACTAGACCCTGAGCGGCGCGCAGAATTCCGTTCGACATGGTCACCATGGTCAGCCGCGCTGCATCGCGCGTCGACGGCAGCCAGTGCGGGGTCAGGACGACGTTCTCGAACTTGGTCAGCGGATGGTTTGCCGGGATCGGCTCGTGCTCGAACACGTCGAGCCCGGCGCCGGCGATGACGCCGTTACGTAGCGCCTCGACCAGTTCGGGCTCACGCACGATCTCGCCGCGCGCGACATTGATGAAATAGGCGCCGCGTTTCATGCGCAAAAAATGCTCGGCGCCGATGCTGCCGCGCGTCGAGGCGTCGAGCCGGTTATGCAGGCTGACGAAGTCCGATCGCTCCAGCAATTCGTCCAGCGACGGCAACAGCGCCACGCCGAGCGCCTTCGCGTCATCCGCGCCGGCACGCGGCGAAAACGCGATGATCTCCATGCCCCAAGGCCGCATCAGCCGCGCCAGTTCGCGTCCGCTGGCGCCGAGCCCGACAATGCCGAGCACTTTTCCGGGCAGGTCGATGCCCATGGTCTGTGGCTGCAGATCCCAGCTGCCGCGATGCACCAGCCGCTCCTGCTCGGTCAGGCGTTTTGCCAGCGCCAGGATGAACAGGAAGGCGGAGGAAGCCGTGGCATGGGTCAGCGTGTCCGGCGCGTTGAACACAGCCACGTCGTTTTCGGTGCAGGCGGCGAGGTCGAGCTTGTCGATGCCCGCCCCTGCCCTGCCGATGACGGCCAGCCGCTCCGCGCCCCGTGCAAAGGCCGAGGCGCGCACCCACGGCCGGAAGATGACGATCGCCTCGGAGCGGGCGACCTGTTCGGGCGTGACCTCCAGCGAATAGAGCCGGTCCCAATAGGCCGCGTCGCCTGGCCGTGGGCTCTGCTCGGTCAGAAAGCCCTGCGCGAGGAACGGCTTGCCGGCATAAAGATCGAGCGCGATGTCGGGAACACTGAGATTGCCACGCTCGTCGAGATAGTCGCCAGTGTAGTTGACGGTGAAGGGGGTCATATGATGCCAAGCGGAGTGTCATGGCCTCGCACCCCTCTCTGTCCTGCCGGACATCTCCCCCTCAAGGGGGGAGATCGGCGATGTCTACCGAGGCGGCCGCCTTTCAACGTTAGCGATTGGTACAAACGCGGCTGATAGCCGATCTCCCCCCTTGAGGGGGAGATGTCCGGCAGGACAGAGGGGGGAGCGAGGCGAAAAGGCTTCATCACCACACCTTCAAGCTCTCTTCCGTGGTCGTCTCGATCCGCGCGTTCGGCCGCGCGAAAAGATCCTCGCGCAGTTTAGTCCCCAGGCCGGGACAGTCGGGCAGGACCAGATTGCCATCGACGATTTCGATGCGGTCCTCGACCACGTCGTCATACCAGCCGTCGACATAGCCGCGCACAATCTCCATGATCAGGCCGTTCGGCGCGTTGACCATCATGTGGGTGGCAGCCCACAGCGCCACCGGGCCGATCGTGTCGTGGCAGGTGAAGGGCAGCATCGCCGTGTCGGCCATGGCAGCCACCTTGCGGCCCTCGGTCAGGCCGCCGCCCCAGGACAGGTCCATCATGACGATGTCGGTCGCCGCCTTCTCGATCCACGGCCGGAAGCCGAAACGTGTGAAGACGCGCTCACTCTGGCAGATCGGCACGGTGGTTTCGGCCTTCAGCCGCACGAAGGCGTCGACATTGTCGGGCGGCATGATTTCTTCCAGCCACATCACGTCAAGCGGCTCGAGCGCCTTTGCGATCTTCGCCGAGGACGGCAGGTCCCAGCGGCAATGGCCTTCTATGGCGATCTGCATCCTGTCGCCGACGGCGCGCCGGATGTCCTCCACGATGGCCACGCCGGCCTTGAGGTCGTCGTTGGAGATGCCGAGCCCGCGCGTGCCGGCGGCGGTTTTTGCGCCCCACACCATGGTGTCGCCGCGCTCGTTGCCGGGGCCGCCGAGCCCGGTGCCGAACTGGTCGAAGGGCCAGATCTTCATGGCCGATATGCCCTGCTTCAGCAGGTCCTCGGCCAGTTCGCCGGCCTTGCCGCTCAGCCAGGCGTCGAGATCACCCGCATAGCGGCCCGAGCCGACGCAGGTGTTGTAGATGCGGATGCGGTCGCGGCTGCGGCCACCGAGCAGCGTGTAGATCGGCAGGCCGGCGATCTGGCCGAGCAGGTCCCACAGCGCGACGTCGAGCGCCGAGATGGCGCGCATCTCCGCGCCCATGACGCCGCAGAAATTGGTCAGCGCGAACATGTTCTGCCAGTGGTTTTCGATGTCGCGCGGGTCGCGGCCGATCAGCAGTGGCGCATAGACGTCATGCACGATCGAGGCGACAGCGCGCGGCAGATAATAGGTCTCGCCGATGCCGGAGAGGCCCGTGTCGGTATGGACGCGAACCCACAGATTGTTGGGCAGCGCCTGCCGCGCCTTCGGGTTCTGCTTCTGCCATTCGGCGGCCGGCAGCGCCTCGAACCAGATGGTCTCTATCTTGGTGATCTTCATGTCGTCTCCCCTCCCGCTGCTAACCCTTGACCGACCCAGCGGTCAGGCCGCGCAGAACGTGCCGTTGTATCGCCATATAGAAAAGCACGGGCAGCACCGAAAACACCACGCCGGCCGCCATCAGCACGAACAGCGGCGTGTCAAGCTGCGTCATCAGCGTCGCGATGCCGAGCGAGGCCGTATAGAGATCATTGTCGATGATCAGCGTCGAGGCGAACAGATATTCGTTCCAGCTCGCGAAAAAGGCGATGACACTGACGGCCACCAGCCCAGGCCTCGCCAGCGGTAGGTAGACGCGCGGCAGGACGCTGAGCCGGTTGCAGCCGTCGATCAGCGCCGCCTCCACGATCTCCTTCGGCACCGCGTCGAAGGCGCTCTTCAGCACCCAGGCGCAGAGCGGCACGACGAAGGCGACATGCAGCAGCGCGAGCGCCAGCAGGCTATCCGTCCAGCCGAGGCCTCGGTAGAGCGCCAGCACCGGCGCCACGACGATCGCCGCCGGCATGATCTGGGTGAAAAGCAGGAGCAGGCCGAAGGCTGAACGGCCGCGCCAATTGAGGCCGGACAGCGCGTAGGATGCGGGGATGACGAAGGTGAGCGTACCAAGGACCACCAGCGCGGCAACGAAGGTGGAGTTCACCAGCCACTGGGCGATCGGCTTCTCGCGGAAAAGCTGCGCATAGGCATCCCAGTTGAAGCCTTTTGGAATGAGCGGCGGCGGATAGGAGAGCGAGAATTCCGCCGGCTGGATCGCCGACAGCAGCATCCAGTAGACCGGGAAGAAGACGACCGCGCAGACGAGGATCAGGGTGGCGATGCGCAGCCATTCGGCTGCTCGTGAAGTCGGTGCGCCAAGGTAGGTTGTGCTCATCGGGGTGCCGACTTTTCTCTGGAAAGGCGGCAGACCCCCTCTCCGTCCGCTTCGCGGACACCTCTCCCCCACTTCGTGAGGGGAGAGGATGGGCGTCCGGCTTGACTCCCATCCTCTCCCTCCGGAACGGGGGGAGAGGTGTCCGCGAAGCGGACGGAGAGGGGGTGCTGCAGCGCGCTCACGTATCCACCTCCCTCGCCAGCCGCCGCTGGATGACGACGAAGGCCAGTGTCGCGAGCGCCGAGATGAAAAAGCCGATGACGGCAAAAGCACCTGCATATCCGAAATTGTAGAAGCGGAACGCCTGCAGATAGATCGCCGGCGCCAGCGTGGTCGTCGCGTCGACCGGCCCACCGCCGGTGATCAGCCAGATCAGAGTAAACTGCTGGGTGGAGAAGATGAAGGCGAGCACGGCGAGAAGCGCGATGGTGTCGCGAATGCCGGGCAGCGTGACATGGAGGAACTGGCCGATCGGCCCTGCCCCGTCGACCCGCGCCGCGTCATAGAGTTCGTCCGAGACATTCTGCAGGGCGGCCAGCAGAACCAACGAATAGAAGGGAAAACCCTTCCACACTGTGACGATGATCACGGTCGCCATGGCCAGCGTAGGGTCAAGCAGCCATTGCTGGTTTTCGCCGACCCAGGGCAGCAGCCGCGCCAGCCGGTTGAAGACGCCGAAGGTCGGGTCGAGCATCAGCACGAAGGTGATGGCCACCGGCACGTCGGGGATCGCCCACGGAACGGTGAGGATGGAGCGCACCACGCCGCGCCCGCGAAAACTCCAGTTCATCAGCAGCGCGACGGCAAGCGCCACGATGAGGATGATCACGTCGACGAACAGCACGTAGATGAAGGTCGCCTTCAGCATCTGCCAGAAGGACGGATCGGCGACCATGAAGCGGAAATTGTCGAGGCCGAGATCGCCTGCAGGCCCTTCCAGGCTGAACAGACTGCCCCGGACGATCGGGTAGAGGATGAAGACAATTTCCAGAACCAGCGCCGGCAGGATCAGCAGATAAGGCAGCGCCTTGCCGTCGACGATCGAGGGGCGGGTGGTGTCGGGGGAAGCGGCGGCGACTGACACGCGGGTCTCGGTCAACCGAAGTCGACGGGAATGTCTAGAATGTCAGGCTTGTAGTCTGTCGCACCCCCTTCTGTCCTGCCGGACATCTCCCCCTCAAGGGGGAAGATTGACAGCTTCGGCGATGCCGACACTCCTTCGACATTGGCGATTGGCGAAAAGCAAGCGGCCGGCGAAATCTCCCCCCTTGAGGGGGAGATGTCCGGCAGGACAGAGGGGGGTGCGAAAGAATCCATCGACTACGGGTTTATCGAGCGAACTGCCCCCCTCAAATCCGCGCCGCCAGCGCCTCAAGCTGCTTCTGCGCCGCGTCCATCGCGTCCTTGACAGACCCTCCCGGCTGTAGCGCGCGCTGGAAATTCTGCATGATGATGCGACCAAACTGGTCGTCGACATAGGCGAACTCGCCCATGACGTCGATCGGCGACACCTGTTTTGCTTCGTTGTAGCCGGTGACCCAAGGCTTGTCGGCCAGGAAATTCTTGAACTTTTCCGACTTCGCCGTGAGGTCGTAGGGCGGGATGACGTAGAGATTGGTCTCCATCAGGTCGGCCATCACGTCCGGCGACATGGCAAATTTGATGAATTCCATTGCGCCATCCAGGTTCTTCGACGAATTCAGCGCGATCAGCGGATGGATGCGGTCGAGCGAGCGCTTGCTTGCCCATGGCGGCGCGGCCGACAAGAGGTTCGGGTAGATGTCGGGATTGGTGGCGCGCAGCACGACCACGGTCGGGTTGACGCCGAACGCCTGGGCGACGCGCCCGTCGGCGGCGAGCTTCATGATCGCGCCCTGCGCCGTGCCCTGCGGCACGCCGGCCTCGTACAGCGCCTTCCACAGTTCCAAACCCTTGACCGTCTCCGGCGAATTGGCGAGCGGCGTCTTGCCCTCTGCCCATTTGCCGTCGAAGGGCAGGCAGAAATTCTGGAGCTGGAACCACCACTCGCCGCCATCGGCGATGGTGTTGGTCAACGCGATGCCGAACTGCTCCGGCCGCTTGGTGAGTTTGGCCGTGGTCTCCACCCATCCGTCGGCTGAAGTCGCGGGTTTCACGCCGGCGTCGGCGAACAGCTTCTTGTTGTAGACCAGCGCAAAGTTCACATCGATCGCCGACAGGCCGTAGAGTTTTCCGTCCTGCTTCAGGAATTCATGGCCGCCGCTCGGCGTGATGCCAAGTTCGGAGACAATCGGGTCAAGCGGCTCGGCCAGCTTGAATTTTCGGATGGTTTGCGCGGCAAGGTCGGGCATCGCCATAAGCACGTCGGCGTCGATGCCGCCGGCCTGCGCCTGGATGACGACGTTGGAGGCGAACTGGCTGGCCGGCCAGCCGGTCCATTCGACCAGATATTTCGACTGCGACTGGTTGAATTTTTCGAAGAGCGCGTTCCAGCCCTCCTTCTCGCCCGGCTGGAACTGCTCCCAGCTCATTACCTTCAGTACCGCGCGGTCCTGCGCGAAGGTCCGCCTGGTCGTGGTGACCGTCGCGGCGCCCAGCGCGGCTGCTCCCGCCAGAAAACCACGCCGCGAAATGCCGGCGTTCAAGCCCACTGCTCCGCGGTACCCGTACAGTGTCTTCGGCATGCCACTCCTCCCTGGCTGCCCCGGCATCGCCGGCAAAGAACACCGGTTGCGCCGAGAACTGTTTATTGTTTACAATCACAGCGTAGAGTCCAAGGCAGGCACATGTCAAGGCAACGGGAATCACGAAGTCGAAGATGCGAGGCCGCTGGCGTGCAGGCTGGCGAGCAGCCGGCCCTTGGCGCCGTTGATGTGGGTTTCGATGGCGTCCTGCGCGACTGCCGTATCGCCGCCCCGGATCACGTCGATGAGGTGAACATGGTCGCGATGCCAGCTGTCGAGATAGTCGTCCGGCAAGGCGTCGCGCAGCATCAGGAACATCATCAGTTGCGAGCGCAGCGTCTCCCAGGCGCGGTAGAGGCGCCAGCTTCCGGCGGCGCGAAAGATGGCGTCGTGGAACTCGATGTCTATGTCGGCCACCAGACGGCGCGACACCTCGGCGCGCGGCACCGCGTTGAAGCGCTCCAGCACCGCCTCGATTTCGGCAAGCTGTTTGGGGCTAGCCTTGCGGCTCGCCTGCTCGATCGCCAGCCGCTCCAGCGCGAGGCGCAAACTGTAGATAGCCTCGACGTCGTCCTCCGAGACTTCGCCGACTGTGGCGCCGCGATGCGGTTCGTGGACGACCAACCCTTCCTGCTGCAGCCGGAAAATCGCCTGCCGAACAGGCCCCCGGCTCACCTTCAGCGAGGCGGCCAGGTCCTCCTCGATCAGCCGCGCGCCCGGACGGATTTTTCCCGAGAGGATGGCGTTGCGGATGGCGTCGACCACGTCGTCGGTCAGGACGCGGCGCGGCGTCGGCGAGAAATCGAAGGAATCGTCGCTCATCGGCAATTGAATACAATCAACGAAAAACATCCGCCAGCTTTCGCTGTCGGCCCCGCAAGCAGAGAGGGTCTATGCGCATCCTGAAAGTCAACACCTACGCCCCCGACACCGCGCTCTACCAGGCGTTCGGGCCGGACGTGGTCTTCGACATCCATCGCTCGGGCTCTGAAGCGACGGAGCCGCCGTCGCTGGAGCGCTGCCGCGCCGCGGACGCCGTCATCAACTGCGCCGCGACCTTGCAGATCGGCGTTCCGGTGGAGGCTTTCGAGCGCTGCAAGATCGTGGTGCGCGAGGGCGTTGGCTACGACACGCTCGACCTTGCCGGCTGGGGCGCGCGCGGCGTGCCGGTCTGTAACGTGCCCGACTACGGCACCACCGAAGTCGCCGACCACGCGCTTGGCCTGTTGCTGTCGCTGACGCGCGGCACGACCAGCTACCAGGAAGCCGTGCGCGATCGGCCGGACGGTGGCTGGCACTACGCCGCCGCACCGCTGGTACGCCGCCTGCGCGGCCAGACTTTTGCGGTGCTTGGCCTCGGCCGCATCGGGCTCGCGACTGCACGGCGCGCCGCCGCCTTCGACATGAAGGTGATCTTCTACGATCCCTACCTGCCCAACGGAACGGAACTCGCCGTCGGCTACGAGCGGGTGCGCAGCCTCGACGAGGTCATAGCCCGCGCCGACATTCTTTCCGTTCACACGCCGCTCACAGAGGAAACACGCGGGCTGGTCGGTGAAAAACTGCTCGCCAAAGCGAAACCCGAGCTGATCGTCATCAACACGGCGCGCGGGCCGATCGTCGACCTCCACGCGCTGACGGAAGCGCTGAAGGCCGGCCGCATCGCGGGCGCGGGCCTCGATGTGCTGCCGCGCGAGCCGGCAGATCCGGACCACCCGCTCATCAAGGCGTGGCGGGCGCGCGAGCCGTGGACGGAGGGCAGACTGTCGCTCACGCCGCATTCAGCTTTCTACAGCCCGTCCTCGCTGCAGGACATGCAGCGCAAGGCGATCGAGGTGATCGTCACCTACCTGCGTGAGGGCGTTCTGATGAACTGCGTGAACCAGGAGTATCTGCGACAGAAACCGCGCGCCGCATAGGTGTCCCTGGTTTCGCTTCGCTGCGGCATGCCGCCCGGCCAATATGCAAGGCCGGCGGCATGTCATCGCGACTCACATGCCGGCCGCTCCGTCGAGAATACAGCCGCCCCGGCCCGTCCAACCGCAATCCATGCCGATCCGTGGCCTGCCAACCGTCCAGTCACTCCAAAAACGCCCGTGGGAGCGTCCGGCACCCAAGATTTTCGCGATATTTCTGGCGTTTCGGCCGCTTCTATGATCTTGCGTTCCCTCCGTGATTTGTCACAAACGGGTGATGGGGTTAAGCCGCGAGGCGTCATGGGACCTGGAAATGCGCGAGTCGAATTCGCTCCTTGAACTCTTCCCCAGGCGCACGCTCGTCCGCGAGGGCGGACCGCTCTATCGCCAACTGGCCGACATCCTTCGGCGGCCTATCGCGGAAGGCGTGCTGGCGGTCGGCGAGGAACTGCCCAAGGAAGCCAGCATCGCCGACCATTTCGGCGTCAGCCTGATCACGGTGCGCCACGCTCTGAGGGATCTGGAAGACAGCGGCCTGATCAGGAAGCGCTCGGCCAAGCCGGCGGTGGTGGCGGCGCGCGACGCGGAGGCCCCGGTCTGGCATATGGCGAATTTCACCGACATCGCCGCCTTCGCGCGCGATGCCTCGCTCAACGTGCTTTCCTACCGCCGAGAGAGCCCTCCCCTGCTCCAGCAGTATTTTGGCGCCCGCAAGGGCGAGGCCGGATACTGCCTTCGCTCGGTGCTCAAGTCGGGCGAGGAGAAAAAGGTCTACATCACCACCTATTTTCCCGCGGAGGTCGGGGAGCGGCTGAGCCGCCGCGATTTCACCGACGTGCTGATCTTCGATACGGTGCAGCGCAAGTTCGGGCTGCGGCTGGCGGTGGCGCATATGACGGTGCGCGCCGAAGTGGCCGACGCCACCGCCGCGGAAGTGCTGGATATCGAGCCGGGCTCGGCGCTGCTCATCGTCGAGATGCTCTACCAGGCGTCCGACGGCCGAAACGTTGAGCTCTCGGTGGCCCGCCACCCGGCCGATCGCTTTTCCATCACCTATGACGCGCCCAACGACCGTGGCTGACGCCTTGCAAGCCGTCGCGTCGATAGCCTGTAAACCGGGCGGGCCAGCCGCTACGGTGCCTTGAGGCGGGAGGCGGCGATGGTTCGCAAACCGGACGATGGCGACAGGAAACCCGGCGAACGTCTTGGCGTTCGCGAGATCGCCAGGCGCGTCGGCGTCGCGCCGATGACGGTGTCGCGCGTACTGTCCAATCCAGACATCGTCTCGGCCGAAACGCGCTCGAAAGTCCTGCAGGCCATCGAGGAAGCCGGTTTCGTGCCGAACCGGCTGGCCTCCTCGATGCGCGGCAACGGCCGGATGATCGGCACCGTCGTCCCGCCGCTGATCAATTCCGGTATCGCCGAGCAGGTGCAGGGCATGTCGGACGAATGCCATGAAGGCGGCTATTCGATGCTCTTGGTGCAAGGCGAGTTCACCCAGGAGGGCGAAGAACAGGCGATCCGCACCCTGCTCGGCTGGCGGCCGGCCGGCATGATTTTGCAGAGTTTCGTTCAAAGCGACACGGCCCGCGCCCTGCTGCTTTCCAGCGGCGCGCCGGTCGTGGAAATCTCGGAGATCAAGGGCCGAAAACCGCTCGACATGGTCGTCGGCGTCTCCAACTTCGAGACCGCCTATGCGATGACCATGCATCTTGCCGCCAAAGGCTACAAACGCATCGGCTTCGTGTCGACGCCGATCCATGGTAACGACCGCCTGCAACAGCGCCGCACCGGCTATCATGCAGCGCTCTCCGAACTCGGTTTCGACAATTCTGGCGACATGGAGGTCGAGGTGCCGATCACCGCGCAGGGCGGCGCGGAAGCGCTGGTCACCTTGACCGACCGGCACGCCGATATCGACGCCATCTTCTTTTCCAGCGACACGCTTGCCGTCGGCGCTATCCAGGAATGCCACCGCCGCCGCTGGCCGGTGCCGGAGCGCATCGCGATCGCCGGCTACGGCGACATGGACCTCGCCGCGCAGCTCGTGCCGTCGCTCACCACGGTAAAAGTCAACCGCTACGAAATGGGCCGCCGCGCGGTGCGCCAACTGCTGGCCCGGCTTTCCGGCGACGCAAAAGTCCCGACCATCACCAGTCTCGGGTTCGAGATCGTCGACCGGGAGAGTGCGTAGGACGGCATGCCTGAAATTGCCTCCCTATGAAATCACTTAAAAGCCAAGTGATACCGGTGGCGGTCAAGCGTGACCTTCCTCGATATCAGAACGCGAAAACGCCTGTATCGCCAAACGCATGACGCATGGCGTTACAATTCCCCGACAAAAGCGTGTCCGGCGGTCATGACGTATCCATTCGCCCCGCGGCGTGGAGGGCGATTGCGTGCTGAGACGTCACGAGACAGGCCCATCCAATCGCAGGCGCGCGCCGCGCATGACGCTCGTCCGGCCCGCCGCGAAACAGCCGGCCAGCAAGACCCTGCCAGCAGCCGAAAAATGCGGCCAGCGCACGCAAGCAGCGCGCGAGCCGCAACGCCTCGAGGCAACCGTCGAAATCCGGCGCATGGACTTTCGCGGGAGGCATGGCAAGCACACCGCCGACCCGCCGGATGGCAAATTCCCGCGCGACGGCCTCGGCATGCCGCATGAGCGGCAGCAGCAAGACGCGGAGAAAGAATGGCTGAACGCAAAGAAGCTCGGCCAAAACGGCCAGCCGAAGCAGCATGATCGAGATGCTCTTCAGCCTTTTCCGATCCTCCTCGACCTCACCGCTGTTCATTCCGTCCTCCGTTCAAGGACAATAACAGAGAGTGGATAAAGATCAAGGAAATTATTCCTATGCCTCGTTCGGCTATCGAAAGGAAGGCAGACGACCTTGCGGAGCGGTAGGAATCAGCCGTGATATGGATCGGGCGAATGAAATGGGTTCTGGCTCGGCCTGTTCGGCCAATCGACTCCTTCGCAGGCTGGGGATGACCCTACCTGGTGGTAAACACGTCAAAGAATTGGCCGAGAGCCAACTTTACGCCTTCCGCGTCCCCAGCCGCTTCTCCCACCCCTCCGCATGCACGTTGAGATAGGCGTGCGGGTCGTAGGGGTGCTGCTTGATCGCGTCGATGTTCAGGTCGATGCCGAGACCGGGCGCGTCGGGAAGCGACAAATGACCGTTCGACGCATCGACGGTCGGATGCCAGGTGACCAGATCGCGTGTCCACGGGTCGTTGAAGGCGTCGAAATGCTCCTGGATCAGGAAGTTGGGAACAGCCGCGGCCAGTTGCAGGCACACCGCCGTCGCCACGGGGCCGCCGCTCTGGTGCGGCGCGATGTGACTGCCATGGGCGAAGGCCAGGTTCGCGACTTGCATCGACGGCGCGATGCCGCCGAGCGACATTGGTTCGGGCTGAAAAATGTTGACGCCACCGCCGGCGGCCAGGCTGTAGAACTGGCCGACCGTGTCGTACATCTCGCCGGTCGCCACAGGAATCGGCGAGCGATGCGCCACCTCATGCACCGTCTCCTGCCGGTCGCGCGAGGTCGGCTCCTCCCACCAGTAGATGTCGAGGTCGGCGAACTTTTGCGCCGCCTGCAACGCGGCGATCTCGGTGAAGCGCGCATGCACGTCGATCAGGATGCGCGTGTCGGCCGGCAGTTTGTCCCGCAACGCGCGGCATATCTCGTAGGAAAGCTCCAGTTCCTCGCGTGAGATGAAACCCTGCGCGGTGCCGAATGGGTCGAGCTTGAACGCCTTGAAGCCCTGTTCGAGCACAGCCTTCGCCGCTTCGAGGAAGCTTTCGGGCGTGCGCTCGGTGCGGTACCAGCCATTGGCGTAGCCCAGCACCGTGTCGCGCACCTGCCCGCCCAGCAATTGATGGATCGGCACGCCGAGGCTTTTGCCCAGAATGTCCCAGCAGGCGACCTCGACCGCCGCGATCACCGTGCGGTGAATATGGCCACCATCGAGCGACACGCTGTCCAGCATGCGTTTCGACAGCGCGTTGATCCGGCGCGGGTCCTGGCCGATCGCCAGATGCTTGAGTTCATGTACCCCGGCTTCGGTGGTCCGGATGAAGCCGTTCAGCGTGCCCTCGCCGATGCCGTGGATTTCCTTGTCCGTGTGGACTTTTACGAACAGCCAGTTCTTCCAGCCGGCGCCGACGGTGAAGGTTTCGATCTCGGTGATTTTCATATCGACCTACTGCAATCCAGCGATTGTCGCGACCACCGCCTCGGTCGTCAGGCCATAGCGCGCCTGCAAGGTCGGGACCGCGCCGCATTCGATGAAACGGTCGGGCAGGCCGATGCGGGTCACTTTTCGCGACACGCCCGCGTCGAAGAGCGTCTCGACCACGAGGCTGCCGAGCCCACCCACGACGACATGGTTTTCCGCCGTCACCACATGGCCGACGCCTGCGGCGAATTCCGCTACTGCCTGCGCGTCGAAAGGTTTTATCGTCGGTACATGCAGCACCGCGACCGACACGTCGCGACCCGCCAGAACCTCGGCGGCGTCGAGCGCGCGCTCGGTCATGAAGCCGGTCGAGACGATGCCGACATCCGCGCCATCACGCAGCTTTCGCGCCTTGCCGATCTCGAATTTTTGGCCCGGCTCCAGCACGACCGGCACGACGCCGCGCAGCAGGCGCATATAGACCGGGCCGGGATGGTCGGCGATCGCCTCGGTCGCCGCTTCGATCTCGGTGGCGTCGCAGGGATCGATCACCGTCAGGCCGGGGATCATGCGCATGAGAGCGAGGTCCTCGATCGCCTGGTGCGTGCCGCCGTAACCCGTCGTCAGGCCCGGCAGGCCGGCGACGATCTTCACATTGAGGTTGGAGTGGGCGAGCGCGATGGCGATGAAATCGAAGGCGCGCCGGCTGGCGAACACGCCGTAGGTCGTAGCGAAAGGCGTCAGCCCGGTGCGCGCCATTCCGGCGGCGACCGCCACCAGGTTCTGCTCGGCCATGCCGACATTGAAGAAGCGCTGCGGGAAGGCGTCACGGAACGGCAGGATGTCGGTGTATTTGCCGAGGTCGGCGGTCAGCCCGACGATGTCGGAGCGCGTCTGACCAAGCCGCGCCAGCGCCCGGCCGAACGGCGCCTCGACCGTCGCACGCTCCCGCGCGGCCGCCTCGTTCTCGCCCATGGCGAGCGTGCGGCCCGCCTCCATCAGTTTGCCGCTCATGCCGCGCCTCCCACGCTCTGCTCGAACGTAGCGATGATGCCGTCCCATTCGCCGATATCGACGCGGAAGAAATGCGACTTCTCGCTGGTCTCGATGCGCGGCACGCCTTTGCCGGGCAGGGTGCGCAGCACGATCGCCTTGGGTTTTCCATTGCGCTGGCGGGCATAGGCGAGCGCGCTGACCACCGCCGCCATGTCGTTGCCGTCGATCTCAAAAGTCTCCCAGCCGAAGGCACGCCATTTGTCGGTGACCGGTTCCATGTCGAGCACCACCGGGCCGTCAGCCTGGATGCCGTTGCAGTCGATCAGCGCGATGAGGCGGTCCAGCCGGAAATGGCTGGCCGACATGGCCGCCTCCCAGGTCGAGCCTTCCTGCATTTCGCCGTCCGACAGTTCGACGAAGACGCGCGCGTCCGACCGGTGGACGCGAAGGCCCAGCGCCTGGCCGACCCCCTGCCCCAGCCCGTGGCCGAGCGAGCCGCCGATCACCTCCACGCCGGGCGTGGTGTCGAGCGTCGACATCTCCAGCCGGCTGTCGTCGGCGCCATAGGTCCGAAGTTCGTCCACCGGAATGATGCCGGCCTCGGCGAGTGCCGCCCATAGCGCGATCGAATAATGGCCGGTCGACAGCAGGAAGCGGTCGCGGTCGGCCCAGGTTAGGTTTTCCGGATCGTAGCGCAGTTCGTGGAAATAGAGCGCCGCCAGCAGGTCGGCGATGCCGAGCCCCTGGCCGATGTAACCGGCACCCTGGCCGCGGGCCATTGTGAGCATATGGCGGCGCAGTCGTGTCGCCTTCTGCCGCAGCGCGGCGATGTCGGCCTCGCCGGGAGGAGAGTTTCGCAGCATTGTTCGTCAGTCCTTGTCCAGGCCGCCGGACATGTTGAGCCGTTCGGCGGTCATGTAGGCGGGGGCGTCGAGTGCCAGCCAGACCACCGCCTCGGCGACTTCGGCGATCTCGGCGCGGCGGCCGAGCGGGATACGGCGGGTGCGCTCGTCGAGGAACGCCTGGATGTCGTTGCGGCCGGCAATGCGGGCGAGGTCGATCTCGGTCGAGCGCTGCATCTCCGTGTCCATCATGCCCGGCGCCAGGCTGTTGACCAGCACGCCATAGGGCGCCAGCGCGACGGCGGCGGCGCGGGTGATGGAATCGACGCCTGCCTTGCTCGCTGTGTAGGCCGTGTAGTCCGGCAGCGCCATGCGCGAGCCCGGCGAGGTGATGTTGACGATGCGGCCAGACCGCTGGTCGCGCATGACGCGGCCTGCCGCCTTGCAGGCCATGGCGAGCGCAGTGACGTTGAGCGCCAGCGTGCGGGTCCAGGCCTTATGCGTGGCTTCCAGGAACGGCTCGATCACGCCGTAGCCGGCATTGTTGACCAGAATGTCGATGCCGCCCCAGCGCTCGACCACCTTCTGCACCGCCGCTTCCGGTGCGCCTTCCTGCGTGAAATCGCCGACGATCTCCTCGGCTTCGACGCCATGCGCGCGGATCAGTTGTGCCGTCTCGGCGGTACCCACAGCGTTGATGTCGGCGATGGCGACGTGGCAGCCGCGCGCCGCCAGTTGCGCAGCCACCTCTCGGCCAAGGCCGCCGGCAGCCCCGGTGATTAGCGCGCGGCCACGCGGCGCGATGTTTTCCGCAATCGACAAACCATCCTCCCAGCGGTCTTTTTTGATCTTGTTACCGGTACCATAGTTGTCTGTCAACGACGGCATGTCAACGATGCATCCGTGACCGGGATCCCCTATCCGACTTCCAATGGGACAAGTGCCGTAACCGGTTAGCTGCCCTCGTCCGGTGCCTCCGACCAGAACCGGATGCGAGGCCGAGGGTAGGTGACGTCGCCAAAATCAAACGTATTGAAAATTATAATAGCATTATATCTTGACTTTCTCCTGGCGCGCCTACACGCTCCGTCAACCCGCTGCAGCCGCATGGGAGTCGAGATCGAAAGCGCGGCCGCCGGGCGAAATTGACTTTGGATTTTGGTACCGGTAACAATACAATGTATTGCCCGGCAAGGCGGCGCAGTCCGCCGAGGGCGTCGAGGAAACGCAGGAGGAGAACCATGCGACTGAAGACTTTGTGCGCCGGTTTCGCGGCGCTTGCCGCGGCGGTCGCGGCCATCGGCACGGCGCCGGCCGTGGCCCAGGACAAGAAACCCTACGTCATCTACCTCTCGAACAATTTCGTCGGCAACGACTGGCGCCAGCAGATGCAGCGCGTCGCCCAGGTGTCGGTCGACAAGGGCCCGCTGAAGGGCCGGGTCGAACTGCACATCGAGGTCGCCGAAGGCACCGTGCAGGCGCAGATCAATTCGCTGAACAACATCATCCGCGCCAAGCCGGACGCCATCCTGGTCGATGCCGCGTCCGATTCCGCGCTCAACCCGACCATCAAGAAGGCCTGCGACGCCGGCATCGTCGTCATCAGCTTCGACCAGGTGGTGACCGAGCCCTGCGCGCTGACGCTCGCCTCCAACTGGGAGCGCATCCCGGCCGTCATGGCCGAGTGGATGGCCGTGCAGCTCGGCGGCAAGGGCAACGTGCTGCTCGACCGCGGGCTGGCCGGCGCGCCGATTTCGGCGCAGCTGCAGGAAGGCTACCAGAAGGTGCTCGCCAACTATCCCGACATCAAGGTGGTCGGCGAATACAATGGCGAATACGCGCTCGGCCCGGAACAGGCCGGCGTCGCGGCCCTTCTCGCGGCCAATCCGCAGGTCGACGGTATTTTGACCCAGGGCTACGGGTCCGGAGCGATCCAGGCGCTGAAGGACGCCGGCCGGCCGATGGTTCCGGTTGTCGGCTTCTCCTACAATGTCGCAGCACTGACCTGCGTCGAGAGCGGCGCAAAATGCATTCTCGGCTCAAACCCGGCCTATCTTTCGTCCGAGGCGATCAAGCTCGCGGTCGAAATCCTCGACACCGGCAAGAAGCCTGAAAACCGCTCGATCGAGGTCGAGGGCGATTTCGTCACCACCACGCCGTTCGAGAGCAAGCTTTTCCCGGGCACCAAGATGCAGACCATCGAGGTCGGCAAGAACGCCTTCCCCGACCAGGCGCCCGGCCTGACGCTGCCGATCACGCCGGACTGGGTGGAGATCACCGCCGCGGAAGCCGCCGGAACGAAGTAATCCAGGTTGCGGACAAAACCTCCCGGCATGACAATGCCGGGAGGTTTTTCGTAACTCCGTTCGGTTCGAGCACAGTCATGGACCTCGTCGTCGCAACCGGCCTGTCGAAGCGCTATGGCGGCATCGTCGCGCTGAGCGAGGCCGCGTTCAGCGCCCGCGCCGGCGAGGTGCATGCGCTGCTCGGCGAGAACGGCGCCGGCAAGAGCACCTTCATCCAGATCCTGTCCGGAGCGGTGCGCCATGATGGCGGCACCCTTCTCGTCGACGGCCAGGATTATCGCCCGGCCAACCCCGACGCAGCGCAGGCGCGCGGCATCGCCGCGGTGTTCCAGGAACTGTCGCTCATCCCCGATCTCAGCGTCGAGCAGAACATCTGGTTCCGCCGTGAACCGCGCACGCTGGTCGGCATGGTCGACCGCGCGGTGCTGCGACGCAAGACACTGGACCTGCTCGGCAAATACGATTTTCCCGCACTCCGCCCCGATCAGGAACTGCGCCGCCTGACGCTCGCCGAACGGCAGATCGTCGAGATCGCGAAAGGGCTCGCCAAGGAGCCGCGCGTGCTCATCCTCGACGAGGCGACATCCGCCCTGCCCGCGCGCGAGGCCGAGTGGCTGCTCAGACTGACGCGGCGGCTGGCGGCCGAGGGCCGGCTGGTCATCTTCATCTCGCACCGCATGGCCGAAGTGCGCGCCATCGCCGACCGCCTCACCATTTTCCGCAACGGCCGCACCGTCGCCGCGCATGACGCCGGCGCCGTCTCCGACGGCGAGATCGTCACGCAGATGATCGGCCGCAATCTCGATCGCCTCTATCCGGAGCGCGTGCCCACTGCCACGGACCGCATCGCGCTTCGCGTCGACGGCCTGTCGAGCGGGCGGCTCTCCGGCGTCGGTTTTTCGCTCCGCGAGGGCGAGGTGCTGGGCGTCGGCGGTCTGCAGGGCCACGGCCAGCGCGAACTGTTCCAGGCCCTGTTCGGCGCGGCCAAGGCGAGCGGCAGCATCGAACTCTGGGGCAAACCCGCCTCGATCCGCAATCCGCGCGCCGCGCTGACCGGCCGCGACGGCATCGCGCTTGTGCCGGAAGACCGGCGCGGCCAGGGCCTGCTGCTCACCAAGAGCGTGCGCGAGAACCTGACGCTGGCCGTCATCAAGCGCTTCACGGAAAAAGGCTTTCTCAGCGCCCGCAAGGAAGAGGCGCTGGTCAAGGAGATGGTCGATTTCCTGCGCATCAAGACGCAGACGCCGGAGCAACTGGCCGGAACGCTGTCGGGCGGCAACCAGCAGAAGGTGATCTTCGGAAAGATGCTGCTCACCGAGGCGCGCGTGCTGCTGTTGTTCGACCCGACACGTGGCGTCGACGTCGGCACCAAGGGCGAGATTTTTCAATTGATGCGCGATCTCGCAGCCAAGGGCTACGCGATCCTCTTCCATTCCAGCGATATGCCGGAACTCGTTCACGTGGCCGACCGCGTCATGGTGATGCGCAACGGTTGCATCGCCGCGACGCTGGAAGGCAAGCGCATCTCCGAGGAAGGCATTTTAGGCGCCGCCATGCTCGAGAGCGAGGCGGCGTGACCTTGCTCGCCGAAAAAGCGCCCCCACACGCCGCCACACAAAGCTCGACGCGAGATTGGAGCGGCTGGGCGCTCGACCGCGCGCCGTTCCTCGTCGCCTGCCTGATGCTTGCCGTCATCGTCGGCGTCTACGGGTCCTACCAGACCGGCGTTTTCACGCTCGACGAACTGAACCTCGACACCGCAGCCGCCATGACGCTCATGCTGGCGGCGACCGGCCAGACCATCGTGCTCTTGCGCGGCGGCATCGACCTTTCCATCGGCGGCATGATCAGCCTCGGCACCGTGATCGCGGCGACGCGCTTCACCGACGATCCGGCAACCGTGCTGTTCTGGTCGCTGCTCGTGCTGGCGCTGGGAGCGGCCATCGGCGCGCTCAACGGCCTGCTGATCTCCGTGCTGAAATTGCAGCCCTTCCTGGTGACGCTGGCGACATGGTCCATCCTCAACGGCACGGCGATGATCATCCTGCCGACCGACGGCGGCAGTGTGCCGGGCTGGTGGCTGGGTTTCGGCTACCTGACCCTGTTCGGCCTTTCCAGCCCGGTCTGGATGCTGCTTGCCCTGCTCCTGTTCTGGTGGTGGTTCCGCTGGACGCGGCTCGGCATCACCATCCAGGCGACCGGCTCGAACGAGAAATCCGCCTTCCTGTCCGGCGTGTCGATCACCCGCATCAACGTGCTGACCTACGGCCTCTCCGGCCTGTTCGCGGCGGGCGCTGCGCTCTACCTCACAACCCAGACCGGCGCCGGTTCACCGACCATCGGCAAGGATTACATCCTCCCCTCCGTCGCGGCTGCCGTCATCGGCGGCGTCAGCCTATTCGGCGGGCGCGGGCATCTGGCCGGTACGCTGGTCGGCGCCTTCATCCTCACCCTCATCGGCAACCTCGTATTCGTGCTGAAGATCTCCAGCTACTGGCAGCCGGTCGCCTCCGGCGTCATCCTGCTGCTGTCGGTGCTGGCAAGCTCGCTTGCCGAAAAGGCGGCGCGCGGGAGGTCGGCATGAGTTCCTTCCTCGCCCGCAACCGGCTGATCCTGCTCGCTTATGCCGGCATGGTGCTGCTGCTCGTGGTCACCGCGCTGTTCTCGCCGGGTTTCCTGTCGGCCTCCAACATGCGCTCGACCGTGGTGCTCGCCGCCTTCGTCGGCATCGTTGCGCTCGGCCAGACCTTTGTCATTATCGGCGGCGGCATCGACCTGTCGGTGCCCTGGGTCCTGAACTCGGCGGCGATCATCATGGCGCTGCTCTGCGCCGGCCAGGATTTGCCGCTGGTCTGGGTCGCGCCGATGGTGCTCGCCGCGGGTGCTGCGATCGGCCTGATCAACGGCCTCGGCGTCGCGCAGTTCGGCGTGCCGCCGATCATCATGACGCTCGCCACCAACGTCATCCTGCAGGGCCTGATCCTGGTCGTCACCGGCGGCTCCCCCAGCCCGGCAGCACCCGCGGTGATCAAATTCCTGTCGGTCGGCAGGCTGGGGCCGATCCCAGTCATCGCCCTGATCTGGCTGGCGCTGACGCTGGTCGCGACGTTGCTTCTGTCCAAGGCGGCGTTCGGCCGCCATCTCTACGCACTCGGCACCAGCGCCACCGTCGCCGAATTTTCGGGCGTGCCGACGGCGCGCACGACGGTGCTGACCTACGTCATTTCCGGCACCACGGCCGCACTCGCCGGCATGCTGCTAACCGGCTATTCGGGCGTCGCCTATCTCGGCATGGGCGACGCCTATCTGTTCACCTCGATTGCCGCGGTGGCAATTGGCGGCGCGTCGATCCTGGGCGGCAGCGGCCACTATCTCGGCACGGTCGCCGGCGCCATGGTGCTGACCATCCTGACGGGGCTGCTGCCCGCACTCAACCTGTCCAGCGGCGCGCTGCTGGTCGTCTACGGCGCGGTTATCCTGATCACCGTTTCGCTGGGCAGCGAGGCATTTGCCGGCCTCGCCGGCACGCTGCGCCGATCCACCCGCAAGACATGAGGGGCTGAAGAATGGTCGAGATCACCTGCGTCGTCGATACCAAAGCCGAACTCGGCGAAGGCACGCTGTGGGACCCGAAGGCCGGCGTGCTGTGGTGGATCGACATCTGGAGCAAGCACATCCACCGCTACGATCCGACGACCGGCAAGAGCGACACGTTCGAGACTCCCGAATTTCTCGGCTGCATCGGCCTGCGCGAGAAAGGCGGGCTGGTGCTCACCATGGCCAACGGCTTTCACTTCTTCGACCCCGAGACCGGCACGTTCGAAGCGATCACCGATCCGGAGGCCTCGATGCCTGACACCCGCTTTAACGACGGCAAGCCGGACCGGCAGGGCCGCTTCTGGTCGGGCTCGATGTTCGAGGTGCCAGGCCGAAAAATCGAGTTCGTCGGCTCGCTCTATCGCATGGACCCCGACCTGTCGGTCCACAGGATGATCGAGGGCGTCGGCTGCTCGAACGGCCTTGCCTTCAGCCCCGACAGCAAGACCATGTATTTCTCCGACAGCCATTCCGGCCGCGTCGACGCCTACGACTTCGATCCCGCGACAGGAGACATCGAGAACCGCCGCACCTTCATCGACATGACGGTCACCGGCGGCGTCGCCGACGGCGCAACGGTCGATGCGGAAGGCTGCTACTGGGTCACCATCCCGGTCACGTCAAAAGTCTGCCGCTACGATCCCGACGGCAAGCTGATGCAGACCGTGGTGCTGCCCACCGACCTGCCGACCTGCTGCGAGTTCGGCGGCAAGGATCTCGACGTGCTCTATGTCACTACAGCCGTGCTGAAACGCCCGGCCGAGCATTTCGCCGGCCAGAAGAATCCCGGCGGGTTGTTCGCGCTCGATGTCGGCGTGAAAGGACTAACGCTGCCGGCGTTCAAGGGGTGAGGACGTCGGCGGCCACCGACAGTGTTATGACTTGACGAATGATCCTCCGCTTCTCGCCTGCGGCGAGACGCTAAGGCATCACCCCCTTGTATCTGCACGAGAGTGATTTTGTGCGATTGCAGCGACTGAACCTCGAACCGGATGGCCATCCGGTTCGAGGTTTGGCGAAGTCGCCCGTACCCCCTTCGGCCACAACCGTCGGTGAGCCTGGGATCTTCGCCTTTGTCACGCACGACCGAATAGTCGCTTGGCTCCAATCGCACGCACAAG